>DASUFE010000105.1:0-69564 GCA_036274675.1 Gammaproteobacteria bacterium | reverse complement strand
AACGGTTAACCTTGCCACTAAAAATAACTCGCTGACCCATTATACAAAAGGTACGCAGTCACGCCCCGAAGGACGCTCCCACTGCTTGTACGCACACGGTTTCAGGTTCTATTTCACTCCCCTCACCGGGGTTCTTTTCGCCTTTCCCTCACGGTACTGGTTCACTATCGGTCGGTAGAGAGTATTTAGCCTTGGAGGATGGTCCCCCCATGTTCAAACAGGATTACACGTGTCCCGTTCTACTCGATTTCACTTTGAAAGAATTTTCGTTTACAGGGCTATCACCTTCTATGGCCAGACTTTCCAGACTGTTCATCTAACGCTTTCAAAGCTTAAGGGCTAGTCCCCGTTCGCTCGCCACTACTAAGGGAATCTCGGTTGATTTCTTTTCCTCCAGGTACATGAGATGTTTCAGTTCCCTGGGTTTGCTTCTTTAACCTATGGATTCAGTTAAAGATACCTGCCTTATGGCAAGTGGGTTTCCCCATTCGGACATCCCCGGATCAAAGCTCTTTTGTCAGCTCCCCGAGGCTTATCGCAGACTTGTACGTCCTTCATCGCCTTCTACCGCCTAGGCATTCACCGTATGCGCTTGTTCACTTGACCATATAACCCCAAGAAGTCTGGCTTGCGCCATACCCTTTTGAACAAGGATTACATGTTTACTACTTTGCTGATTTCTCGAATGCAACATACCCGGAATCGTTCGCGTTTGATGAACGATTCCTGAAACAAAACCGGAGAGAACCCTCTCGACACAAAAATTCCTGCGCCAAGAAAAGTTGTTCCGAAATCGGAACGCGGTTTTGTTTCGCGCCTAACTTTAATATATCCCGAATTGTTAAAGAGCCATCCGGAAAACATTGTCCCGGATGTAAAACTTGAAACCGGAATTGATGATTACTTATCAACTCGGGTTTCAAGTTTTCAGTATGGTGGAGCCAGGGAGGATCGAACTCCCGACCTCCTGCGTGCAAGGCAGGCGCTCTCCCAGCTGAGCTATGGCCCCTTCTGACATCTAGAACCGGCCAACAAGCTCGAACAAAACGCCCGACCTTTCGCGACGACCCGGTTTCTAGTATCCAGAATGGTGGGTCTGGGTGGACTTGAACCACCGACCCCACGCTTATCAAGCGTGTGCTCTAACCAACTGAGCTACAGACCCGCTCCCAGATATAAACCAGATACTGGAAATCGGACTGCGCCTCGATACGCCCTGCAATCAAACCAAAAACTGCAACATCAAGACCGGATGCTTGAAATTCCAGTCTCCAGTCTCTGGTTCCAGTTCCTAGCTGACTTGATAACTTGTGTGGGTGCTCGCAACAGATGATTCCGTTTACTCTTTAAAGGAGGTGATCCAGCCGCAGGTTCCCCTACGGCTACCTTGTTACGACTTCACCCCAGTCATTGACCACACCGTGGTAAACGTCCTCCTTGCGGTTAGACTATCTACTTCTGGTGCAACCAACTCCCATGGTGTGACGGGCGGTGTGTACAAGGCCCGGGAACGTATTCACCGCGACATGGCTGATTCGCGATTACTAGCGATTCCGACTTCATGGAGTCGGGTTGCAGACTCCAATCCGGACTGGGATCGGCTTTCTGGGATTAGCTCCACCTCGCGGTTTAGCGACCCTCTGTACCGACCATTGTAGCACGTGTGTAGCCCTGGCCATAAAGGCCATGATGACTTGACGTCATCCCCACCTTCCTCCGGTTTGTCACCGGCAGTCTCCTTAGAGTTCCCACCATTACGTGCTGGCAACTAAGGACAAGGGTTGCGCTCGTTGCGGGACTTAACCCAACATCTCACGACACGAGCTGACGACAGCCATGCAGCACCTGTCTCTCGGTTCCCGAAGGCACCAAGGCATCTCTGCCAAGTTCCGAGGATGTCAAGGCCAGGTAAGGTTCTTCGCGTTGCATCGAATTAAACCACATGCTCCACCGCTTGTGCGGGCCCCCGTCAATTACTTTGAGTTTCAACCTTGCGGCCGTACTCCCCAGGCGGAGAACTTAACGCGTTAGCTACGTCACCGGATGGCTGACCCTCCCGACGACTAGTTCTCATCGTTTACGGCGTGGACTACCAGGGTATCTAATCCTGTTTGCTCCCCACGCTTTCGCACATCAGTGTCAGTATTGCCCCAGGAAGTTGCCTTCGCCATTGGTGTTCCTCCAGATATCTACGCATTTCACCGCTACACCTGGAATTCCACTTCCCTCTAGCATACTCAAGTCAGACAGTCTCGGATGCAATTCCCAGGTTAAGCCCGGGGCTTTCACATCCGACTTATAAAACCACCTACGTGCGCTTTACGCCCAGTAATTCCGATTAACGCTCGCACCTTCCGTATTACCGCGGCTGCTGGCACGGAATTAGCCGGTGCTTCTTCTTTGGGTTAAGTCAAACAAAACGGGTATTAGCCGTTCTGCCCATCGTCCCCACTGAAAGTGCTTTACAACCCGCAGGCCTTCTTCACACACGCGGCATCGCTGGATCAGGGTTTCCCCCATTGTCCAATATTCCCCACTGCTGCCTCCCGTAGGAGTCTGGGCCGTGTCTCAGTCCCAGTGTGGCTGGTCGTCCTCTCAGACCAGCTATAGATCGTCGCCTTGGTAGGCCATTACCCTACCAACTAGCTAATCTAACGTGGGCTCATCCTATAGCACGAGGTCCGAAGATCCCCCGTTTTCCTCCGTAGAGCGTATGCGGTATTAGCCTGGGTTTCCCCAGGTTGTCCCCCACTACAGGGCAGATTCCCACGCGTTACTCACCCGTCCGCCACTCGCCGCCAGGTGTTGCCACCCGCGCTGCCGTTCGACTTGCATGTGTTAGGCATGCCGCCAGCGTTCAATCTGAGCCAGTATCAAACTCTCCACTTAAACTAAAAACTTTAAATCGTTTGATAAAGCCCAAACTATTACGCATCGGAATAGATTCGTAATGCTTGGGTACTTCATCAGTTAGGAATTCACCCCTGACCTTAATTAAAAGGCCAAGGGCCTGATGCAAGCACCCACACAAGTTATCAAGTTCATACTGTTAAAGAGCAAAAGACCGCGATGTACGCGGCCTTAAATAAGACGCGGGAGTATATCCCCAAAGCCTGCCTGCGGCAACAGCCGGGGGCTCTTATTAACGTCTCATTAATGACTTCGATCCGTGTCTATTGGAGGGGTTTCCTTCCCGGAAGCGTTGATCCGTGGACCCTGTTCCGTAACCGCCAATGACCCGTAAGGAGGGCGCATTATACGGAACTGTTCGTCACGGTCAACTGCTTTCTTTGCAAATCGTTTTTAGCCGAAAACGACAATTTTGTGACTCATCGGCAGCTGCCGAGTTCTCATCCAATAGGTATTTCAGGGCATTGAATATTGTTTCCCCCTAACCCAACCGCCGGGCAGCTGACATGTAGTGGAGGCGCCTTAAAAAGATTAAAACCCCCGCGTTTTGTTCACACGCATACTCCCCGCACCGCCGGTCACGATGGCGTTGCCATTGCGGGATGGAAGCTTCAATGCACATATAATTAAGGCATGATGCCTGGAAACTGCCAGGGGGACAAAGATAAAGAGCTTCATGGTATCAATGAGAAACAGGTGTTTCGGTCTGAACGGACGATATGGGTTCAAACACGATCAATCCGTTCCGAAAGTCGAGCCGGGTCAGAGGCGACAATTCCGCGAGTTCGTCGTACACCGCCTCGGCGCTTTCATGCAGTAACGGGCGTGGCTGGAAATCCACTTCAAAATTATTGACATTGATTGGCGTCATTTCGAGCCTGCTGAATTTCCCCCCGTTGAAAGCAATGCTTGCAACAACACTGGTACGTGCATGCTGTGTACGGGAACCGAAAGTAAAATTCCCAAGACTGTATAAAATCAGCCCATCCCGGTACTGCTCTATGCCCTGCAATATATGTGGATGGTGCCCGATGACCAGATCAGCGCCCGCATCAATCGCCGCATGTGCCAACAAAGGTTGGTAAGGCCTGAGTTCCTTCATGCGTTCAGCGCCCCAATGGAAGGACACGACGATGATATCCACCGCTTGTTCGGTCAGGCGGGCGACATCTGCGCGCACATTCTTCTCATGGCAAAAGGCTGTGCCGGCTTTGTCCTCAGTAGCCCAAAATTCTTCCGGGAAAGTACAAGAATAAGAGAGGAATCCCGCCTTTAAGCCCTGTGGAAGTTCGAATATCACAGGCTGGCGCGCCGCAGCCAGGTTCATGCCGGCCCCGTGTGGGCGGATTCCATAACTCTGCAAGGCCTGGATGGTATCCTGCAAACCTTGCGTCCCGTAATCCAGCATGTGGTTATTGGCGAGACTTACGATATCGAAACCGGCCCGTCGCAAGGCGGGGCCCACCTTTTCCGGTGGATTACGAAACAGAAATTGCTTCTCAGTCATGGGGGCGCCCTGTGCGGTCAGCGGTGTTTCCAGATTACCGATCGTCAGATCCGCTGCAGTCAGAATATGGCGAGTGGTTGCAAAAGGATAATCGTAACCCTGCTGCTCCATGATGCTCTCGGAGCTGCCGCCGAACATCATATCCCCTACGGCGACCAAGGTTACTGTATCAGCGGGGGCTGGTTGCCTAACCACGCCCTTATCAATAGTTCCAGACTTGGGCGAGACGGTCGAGCAGGAGGCCATCAACAAGGAAATCAGATATAGCGGGATCGGACCGAATTTGCGCATGACCATCTGAAAACGACACCTTCGAAGTGGCTTAGTCTAACATGGGACCCGCGGAACGCGTGGAGATGAGCGATGACGTTATGGGGTATAACCTAGGCCGATATTCCTGTTTTGCAATACAGCCCTTTATAAATGCCGCCTTTAAAGCGTTTGTATTCCCAGGTGTACTGCGGCGGACTGAGGCGTATACATTCCTCCATGCCTCGATTGAGCGCCTCGGCTGCCGCGATGGGATCTGGTCCGTAAATTTCTTCAGGTGCGGGCTGCAAATAGATTTCAAAGCCTTGCGCATGAGGCAGGCGTCGCGCAAAACCACAGATTACCCGCGCGCCTTTTTTGGATGCCAAACGCGGCACCAGCGTACCGGTCCATGCGGGAGCTTTAAAAAATGGCGCGATAACACGGCCGCCGCCCTCAGGGACCTGGTCCGGGAACACCACCGCGATTCCGCCTCTGCCCAAACTCTCGCACAGGACTTTGAGTCCATCATTCCCTATGGAAAACAACTTGGAACCATTAAGTTGCCGACAGTGACGAATCCATCGATTCATCCAGCCGCAACTCAAGGGTTTGTAGGAAACGTATGCCCCGTAACTGCCGGCATAGGCATTGAACACTTCCCAATTACCCAAATGGGGGCTCACCAGAATCACGCCCCGGCCTTCCGCGCGTGCCCGCAACAAGTGCTCCTCACCTATGACTCTGCATATGGAGCGCCGATAAAACCCGCTTGGGAAAATCCAGAAAAACAAGACCTCAAACAGCAGCTTCCCCGTTTCGCGCAGGCTCTGTCTGGCCAGCCTTTTGATTTCGCTGGCACTTAAAGAAGAAAAACACAGGTTGAGATTGGCAAGGGTATTGTAATAGCGGCGGTTACGCGAAACATACAACAGATGTCCGACCACGCTTCCCAACATATGCAGCGCGGCCAATATCATCCTGCGGACCATCAGCCCGCCGTAATTAATGATACTGGATAACACTTTGGATATCCCCTCACAGGATTCGAGGCCAGATTACCACAACAGCGGCATAAAGTTGTTAAGAGAACGTTAAGCAAATTCATTCGGATGCGCTAAAGATATGCCAAATACGCATGAGCACCTGACTTGCGTATGGCCTTCTACAACAACGGTTGTAATCAGGCCAATCACCTAGAGCAGGATATGCGGAGAATAGTTCACAGTCGGCGCAGCTAATTTTTAATGAGTAAAGAAATCATGCGGTGAGAGGCGCTCTCCCAGCTTACAGTAAACGTATTTTTGCGAAACGCCTTTTGCCGACCTGGTAGACATGCTCCAGGCCCCGCTTGATTACAAGCTTCTGGTCTTCTATTTTTTCGCCGTCGATTTTAACGGCGCCCTGCTTGATCATGCGCATCGCTTCAGAAGTGCTTTCTACAAGTCCCGCGTCTTTCAGAAGATTAGCCACGGAAATAGAGTCACCGGAAATCTTTAATGCCTTTTCTTCGATTTTCTCTGGTATCTCGCCGCGCTGAAAACGCGCGATAAAATCCTTTTGCGCCAGATCCCCCGCCGCATGCCCATGAAAGCGGGCGACAATCTCCCTCGACAACTCGAATTTTATGTCCCGGGGATTTACTCCAGCTGCCACCTGGCGTTTTAAACCCTCTATCTCGCCGCCGGATCTGAAGCTGAGCAACTCGAAATAGCGCCACATCAGCGTATCCGATATCGACATCAGTTTCCCGAACATATCGTTGGGAGCCTCATTGATGCCAATATAATTATTCAGCGATTTCGACATCTTTTGCACACCGTCCAGACCTTCCAGAATCGGCATAGTCATAACCACCTGCGGCTCCTGCCCATACTGTTTCTGCAGTTCCCGGCCCATCAATAAATTGAATTTCTGGTCCGTACCGCCGAGCTCCACGTCGGCCTCCAGCACGACAGAATCATATCCCTGGATCAGCGGGTATAAGAATTCATGGATCGCGATCGGCTGGCCCGCGGTATAGCGCTTATCAAAATCATCACGCTCCAGCATGCGCGCAACGGTGTGACGTGACGCAAGTTGAATCAGGCCTGAAGCACCCATTTTTTGCATCCAGGTTGAATTGAATACGATTTTGGTTTTCTCGGGATCGAGTATCTTGAATATCTGCTGTTGATAGGTTTCAGCGTTCGCCAACACTGCTTCCCTGCTCAAGGGAGGGCGCGTATTACTCTTACCCGTGGGATCACCGATCATGCCTGTAAAATCCCCGATTAAAAACAGGATTTCATGGCCATGATCCTGAAAATGGCGCAGTTTATTAATCAATACGGTATGCCCGAGGTGCAGGTCTGGAGCCGTGGGATCAAATCCAGCCTTGATCCGAAGGACCTTTTTTCGGGACAGCTTGTCTACCAACTCGGCTTCGAGCAGTATTTCTTCTACGCCGCGCTTAAGTGCATGCAGCATCGCGGTTATGGAACTCGCTGGCTGCGAGGCCTTCATGTTGACTCTCTCCAATACCGTTTGACGTGGATTCCGACCGCCGGATATGCCAGCGGTATACGGGGTTTGACGATATCATAATTTACGGCTATTGTAGAATCACATTTTTTTACATTTCAGCCAATTACATTTTCTTTATGATACATGACTATAAAAATGTCACGGGTTCTACGCGCGCCAGACATGATCAGAAACAACACTGGCATCTGCATGGAGTCCTGATTTTCATAGTCAGCACTGTATTGGCCGTTCTTATATCCCTCGTTAAAACCGAAAGCTCCGAAGCCTCCATTCAGAAAAAAACCGGCGAACCTTTGCAGGCCGGATTTGCTCATGACGTTAGCCTGCATCCTTTGGAGCTTGAAACACCTGATGAAGAGATGCTGACTATCGGGCTTAGCCTGCCTCCTCCGACGGAAACCGCTGCACAACCCGTGCACCCGACCACCGGCTGGCAAAGCTTCAGCGTCAAGTCGGGACAGAATCTGGCAGCCATCTGTTCGAAAGCCGGGGTCGCAGCAAGCGATGTGCATGCCGTTATGAGTCTCGGCAATGAAGTTGAAGCACTGAACACCCTGTATCCCGGCGAAACAGTGGAGATGCAGCTGGCGCCCGATGGCAAACTGCTGGGGTTGAAATATGATTTTCGCTTGCTGAAGTTGTCTTGGGCAGAATCAAGTCAGGGCGCATGGACCAAACAACTTGTCATCAAACGCAACGGCGAAGATGCGCAGGGCAATCCGGTTTTTGTCGCTGAAACCATCAATCATCCGCTCGAAGTCCGCACCAGGCACGCCACTGGCGTGATCGAATATTCACTTTATCATGCAGCGCAGAAAGTCGGCCTTTCGTCACAGTTGTTCGACGAGCTCGTCGATATATTCAGCTGGGATATTGATTTCACAAAGGACGTGCATAAAGGCGATCGCTTCACGGTGGTTTATGAAGAATATTATCGCGAGGGCGAAAGGATTCAGGATAAAAACCAGAAATATCCCATCCTTGTCGCCGAATTCATCAGCCAAGGCAAATCCTATCGCGCCATTCGCTACACCGACCACAACGGCGAAACCGGTTATTTCACTCCGGAAGGGGCTAGCTTCAGAAAAGCGTTCATACGAAACCCCATCAAATTCACCCGTATCTCGTCCTATTTCAGTTCCAGCCGCAAGCATCCCATTCTGAACAAGATCCGAGCCCACAAGGGCGTGGATTATGCCGCCAAAGTGGGCACTCCGATTCGTGCCACGGGCGACGGCAAGGTGGTTTTTCGCGGCGTCAAAGGCGGCTATGGCAACACAGTGATTCTGCAACACGGCCAACGCTACAGCACCGTGTACGCACATATGTCGCGCTTCGATCCTAATACGCAAGTCGGCCGCAAGGTAAAACAAAACGACATTATCGGTTATGTCGGCCAATCCGGGCTGGCCACCGGGCCGCATCTGCATTACGAATTCCGGGTGGATGGAGTACACCGCAATCCATTGACCGTAAAACATGCAAGCGTCGACCCGATACCGCCTGAGTTGATGTCGGAATTCACTTCCTACGCAACTCCGTTGCTGGCACAGCTCGACACGATCGACCGTCACTACCTGGCACTTAACGAACCCCCGAACCAATAGACTCTCCTCTTTCCGCGGCATCGAATGCCGCGTATTTCCTCTGGCAAATCACCGAAACCTGTCTCAAAATGTCAGAGCGGCCTGCCAGGCGCAGTATGTGCTCTCAAACGGTCTGACTGATGAAACAAAGCTCGCTCTATATCGGCCTGATGTCAGGAACCAGCCTGGACGGAATCGATGCGGCCCTGGTGGATTTCAACGGAAAGGATTGGCGTCTCATCGATACCGTCTACCGGTCTTTCCCGGCAGGCTTGCGCGAGCAGTTGCTCGCGCTGTGCAATGCCGCATCGATCGATGTGGATTCGCTGGGACATACCGACGCCATGCTTGCCCGGCTCTATGCCGAGACCGCGCAGAACCTGCTCCAGAAGAACGCGCTTTCGGCACGCGATATCGCGGCAATCGGCTGTCACGGCCAGACTATACGTCATCGTCCGCCGTCGCAGAACCAAAGCGACATTTCCCGGCCATTGCCCTATACCTTGCAGATCGGAGATCCCAACAGAATCGCAGAACTGACGGGAATCACGACAGTCGCTGATTTCAGGCGCCGTGATATCGCGGCTGGCGGCCAGGGAGCACCTCTGGTGCCCGCGTTTCACGCCTGCGCGCTGAGCTCCCCCACCGAATACCGCGTCGTACTGAACATCGGCGGCATCGCCAATATCACGCTTTTATCAGCAACGGGAGTCAGCGGCTTCGACACAGGTCCGGGTAATATCCTGCTGGACATGTGGACACAGCGGCATTTCGGGCAAAGCTGCGATCGGGGAGGGGCGCTTGCTGTCAACGGCAGGCCGGACAAGTCGATGTTGGCACACATGCTTGGCGACCCCTACTTTCTGTTGGCTCCGCCCAAGAGTACCGGCCGCGAGTACTTCAATTCTGAATGGCTGGAGGATTTTCTGCCCACCTCGCATATAGACCCGCTGGATGTACTGAACACGCTGACGCACTTGACGGCGCACAGCATCGCGATGGCAATACAACGTTTTTCACCAGAGGCCGAACGCGTGCTGGTATGCGGGGGCGGCGTGCATAACGATTTTCTGATGAAACTGCTGGCGGAATTGCTGGCACCATGCCGGCTCGGATCCACAGCGGAAGCGGGACTGGATCCCGACTTCGTGGAAGCAACCGCCTTTGCCTGGCTGGCCAGCCAGACCCTGGCGGGTAAACCTGGAAATCTGCCGGGCGTAACCGGCGCCAACAAGGCTGTAATTCTGGGCGGTGTTTATCACGCTTAAACCGATTTCCACAGGCATGCAGGGAACGGACGGCCTTAAAGTCATTGACTTCATACGGCATCAATCCCAACATTCATATGTCGTCCGGCAGAAGGATAATTAGGGAGTCACAATGAAACGGCATCTGTTTTTTCTTCTACCCATCTTTTTTCTGATTTCTTGCGGCCAACAGGATGCCACGGAGGAGCCTGTTGTATATGTCTACAACTGGTCGGATTACATAGCGAAAGAAAGCATAAAGCAATTCGAGGAAAGCACGGGCGTCAAAGTTGTCTACGACGAATACGATTCCAATGAGATCGTCGAGGCAAAATTGCTGACGGGAAGCACGGGGTATGATCTGATTTTTCCATCGGCCCGGCCTTTTGCGCAACGCCACATCGCCGCGGTACGTTATGCTGCCCTTGATAAAAGCAAACTGCCGGCGCTCCCAAACATTGATCCTGCAATCCTATACGGCCTGGGCGACGTGGACCCAGGCAATCAACATGTAGTGCCTTATCTGTGGGGCACAACAGGTCTGGGCATTAATATCAAGAAGGTACGGGAAGTTCTGGGCGAGAACGCGGCGCTGGATTCCTGGTCATTGCTGTTCGATCCATCCGTCAGCAGCAAGCTCGCGGATTGCGGTATCAGCGTTCTGGACGACAAACAGGAAGGATTCGGCGCGGCGCTGATATACCGGCAACGCGATCCGAATGGATACAGCGCGGACGAGGATGAAGTGGTATACCAGACCTTTACAGCCATCAGCGCCAACATCCGCACGTTTAATTCGAGCGAATATATCGATGATCTCGCCAATGGCAACCTGTGTCTCGCGCTCGGCTTTTCAGGCGATATATTTCAGGCACGAGACCGGGCCGTTGAAGCCGGAAACGGCGTGGAAATCGAATACGTAATCCCGAAAGAAGGAGCCGTCCGCTGGATTGATGTCATGGCCATACCCAAGGACGCCGCGCATCCCGGCAATGCGCATCGTCTGATAAATCATTTGCTGCAACCGGAGGTGGCGGCCGCGATCAGCAATTACGTAGGCTATGCAACGCCCAATCTGGGAGCCATGGCTTTACTGGATGCCGGTATCTCCGGCAATCCCGGCATCTATCCGCCGAAAGAAGTCATGGCAAAACTGGTTGACCTGGTCTTGTTGCCGGACGAAGTGCAGCGCGAGCGGGCGCGCGTCTGGAAGGCGATCAAAAGCGGTGATCAACAATGGCACAGTCGATCCGCCGCCGCGAATCAATCGAATAAGCAGACTGAAGAACAAAAAGCGCCATCGCAATGACGGCGCTTGGGAGTTGCAAGGAGCCTTATACGGAAAAAGATGAACCGCAACCGCAGGTTGTAGTCGCATTCGGATTGCGAATTACGAACTGAGCGCCCTCAAGGCCCTCCGAGTAATCGATCTCGGCACCCGTCAGATATTGAATGCTCATCGGATCGACCAACAGCGTTACACCGCCTTTCTCGACCTTGGTGTCGCCCTCATTGACATTTTCATCGAAGGTAAAGCCATACTGAAATCCTGAACAGCCTCCGCCTGTGATGAAAACTCGCAACTTGAGATTGGGGTTTTTCTCCTCTTCGATCAGGCTTTTAACCTTGCGGGCTGCGTTTTCACTGAACTCCAGGGGCGGCGGCAGGTTGTCGTCGAAGGCTTCGGGGCTGGCTGTTTGAACGGTCATTGCTTTACTCACATCGAATTTGTCAAAGATTTATAGGTCTCGCAGGGACTTTTATCAAGTATGTTTTTTGCCGGTATCCGCGGATTCCCTGGCTTGCTTGTCGTGATATTCCAATAACCGCTTTTCCTGTTTGGCCTTATGCACCAGATTGCCGTTTATGGAAGCCCCCATTTCCATTTCCAGTAAATTGTAAAATATGTTTCCTTGGACCTTGGCATGATTGGCCAGTTCAACACGATCATAGGCATGCACATCGCCGATCACTTCGCCGTTCAAAAGCACGTTGGGAACACGCACTTCGCCCTCGATAACGCCTTCCTGGCTCAGGATCAATATTGAATCGGAACTGTCTTCCGCCGTAACATTCCCCTTGATCTTGCCATCAATATGCAGGCCGCCGCGAAACGTGATATGGCCTTTGATCTCGGTATTCTGTCCGATAATCGTTTCAACCTTGGCGGTCTTGAGTTTATTGGAATTACTGCCCCACATCGGTCAACCTCCACTTACTATTGCATTCCACTCGTAACTGCGTTCAATCTGCTTGATGCCGTGAGTTGTCGGATTGACGTTCACCAGCACATCCTTCGGTTGGAAATCATCCGGCAATACCAGTTTCCCCTCAAGACTCTGAAAATTCTTGAAGTGGAAAGACATCGTTGCATCGTCGCTGGTGGACGCAAGCTCGGCTAGATCGAGTTGCGCCGTCCTGCCGGATTGAAGTCCACTAACCTGAACATTCACATTTCCCGTCGCAAGCTGATTGCCGTTATGGCGTTGCGTCAGGACGATTTTGTAATTATAGGCGTTGCTGCTGCCGTCTTTGATCATCTGGATACCGAGGATCTGCAGCCCGGGCTCCATCTCTGTCGGGGACATCAGACTTCGGTAAAACACCAGTTCCTCTTTCAGCTCCAGCATTTCATCGTTCAGTTCGCTTAACTTCTCGCTTACTTGCTTGCTTGCCGTGGCATCGATCTCGCTGCTGCTCGCGAGATGCGCGTTTTCCGACATCAGTTCATCGATACGCGCATTTAAAATACCCACCTGCTCCACCAAAGCTTCAATGTCCCGCTTCGCCTGCGTCCGATCAAAGCCTCCGCGTTTGCGGCCATAATCGAATACCATCCAGCAGGCAGCAACCAGCGCCAGTATCAAGCAGAGCTTGACCAGCAAAGACCGCCGGGGGTCGTGTTCCCTGACCAGATACTGTTTGCGATTGGCTTTCTTCCACATTGGTCGATAAACCTCCGTAGCAAGGCTAAGGCCAGACAGCGGCCTGCTCCAGTCCCATGGTTTCATCCAGGCCGTACATGATATTCATATTCTGCACGGCCTGGCCGGCGGCGCCTTTAATCAGATTATCCTCGACCGCCAGCACCACAACCGTCTCACCGGACTGTGGCACATGAACCGCCAGACGACAAGTATTGGCTCCCCGGACGCTGCCGGTGGCCGGATGACTGCCGGAGGGCATCACATCCACAAACGGTTCGTTCCGGTAGTAATTTTCATATAAAGCCTGCAAATCGCGTCCTTTCTTGCGCAAACGGGCATACAGGGTTGCATGTATCCCCCGGATCATCGGCACCAGGTGCGGCGCAAATACCAGTTCCACAGGCCCGCCCACCTGCGAGAGGGTTTGCATGATCTCGGGCCGATGGCGATGACCGGGTACCGAATAGGCGCGAAAATCCTCGGCCACATCCGCGAACAAATTGGCTTCCTTGGCCTGCCTGCCGGCGCCACTGACGCCGGACTTCGCATCCGCGATCAGACTTGAAGGATCTACCAGACCCTCTGCCAACAGCGGCAGGAATCCAAGGGCGACAGCGGTTGGATAGCAGCCGGGATTCGCCACCAGGCGCGCTCCCTTGATAGCTTTGCGATTGAGTTCAGGCAACCCATAAACCGCCTCAGTCAGCAGTTGGGGGGCCGCGTGCGTCATGGCATAAATCTGCTCCCATGCCACCCGGTCCTTGAGTCGGAAATCAGCCGCGAGATCGATGATGCGCGCCCCAGAGGCCAGGAGTTCGGCGGCCATGGTCATGGCAACGCCGTTCGGAGTGGCGAAAAACACCAGTTCGCACCGGCGCAGGCTCTCGACCGAAGGCTCAATGAAGCCGGCATTGATCACCCCTCGCAAATGGGGATAGATTTCAGCCACTGATTTGCCCGCCGAGCCGCGGGAAGTGATGACGTGAAGCTCGACCTGCGGATGGCCTGCCAGAATGCGCAACAGCTCCGCACCCGTATACCCGCTGCCGCCTACAACTCCGACTGTAATCATCGTCTTTCGCTCGATAAAAATGGTCAAAACACCGGTTCCAGCAGCCGCGTTATGCAGCAGGAGCCGAGGCGCATAGTATACTCTCGCAGCCTGTGCTGTGTGTCGCATTTTATCGGGAAGGAAGCCGCGTATATCGCGGCTCCCGGGAGAACAAATCATGCTTTGGCTGAAAGCCCTTCATCTGTCGCTTTTAATCCGGACATCGGTCTTCCTGACCGAGTCCGGGACGCTACGCCCGAAACAAGTTCAGGCTCGCTCACGCGAGCTGCGCTCGCGGCACGGCCATCCATGGCCGTGTGCATCGTCAGCGACAAGGAGAATGTGATTATGCTTTGGCTAAAAGCGCTGCATCTGATCTTTATGGTCACCTGGTTCGCCGGTATCTTCTATTTACCGCGCCTGTTCGTCTACCACGCGATGGCTGAAGATAAAACCGGTATCGAACGCTTCAAGATCATGGAGCGCAAACTGTACTGGGGTATCGCCACGCCCGGGGCCGTGCTGACCTGGCTGTTCGGCATCTGTATGTTGGGCAGCTATGCCTGGGAGACATACGGCGCCTCGGGATGGCTGCGAATCAAGCTGGTGCTGCTGGTCCTGCTGTCCGGTTACCACGGCTGGTGCGGCAAACTGCTGCTCGATTTCAAATACGACCGTAACCGCCGCAGCCATGTCTGGTACCGGTGGTTCAACGAAATCCCGGTGGTATTTCTGGTCGCCATCATCCTGCTGGCCGTATTAAAACCGTTTTAAGAGAAGCGTCTCAAAACGTTACGAGGGTCCCGATAATACCGGAGCTCCACTTCGGACAAAAAGGGGCGCGCTGGACGGAGCCCTGCGGAGAAACAGCGGCGGTAACGAGCATTGCGAGACCTTTATTTAACACGGTATCGGCCGCAGGCTTGGTGCTGCAAAGCCTGCATTCATCGAGAGTCGAGTTGACTATTTGCGGCTGCCGGCCCGGATCAACGCTCCCAGCCCCGCCTTGTCCAGCTCCTGAATCAGCATTTGTCGCACCATCGGCCCGTCTTCCATCGTCAGTGCGCGCGACATGATGTCAGTCGCCTGCTCACGGGTGAAACTCCGGATAACTTTTTTCACGCGCAGAATACTGCCAACGCTCATACTCAGGCTCTGCATCCCCATACCCAACAGCAGCAGGGCGCCCAGAGGATTGCCCGCAAGTTCGCCGCAAATGCTGACCGGCTTGTTGTGTATATGCGCGGACTGGATGACATGGAGGATTGCGCTCAGCACCGAAGGATGCAAGGTGTCGTACAGTTTGCCGACGCGCTCGTTATTACGGTCGACCGCGAGCAGATACTGCGTCAGGTCGTTGCTGCCGATGGACAGGAAATCCACATGACGAGCAAAGGGGCCGATCATGTAAACCGCGGCCGGCACCTCGATCATCAGGCCAACCGGCGGCAAGGTGACCGCAAATCCCTCTTCGAGCAGCTCGCTATGCGCGCGCTGTATAAACGACAGGCATTGCCGCAATTCGCCCATGCCGCTGATCATGGGGATCAGAATCTGCAGATTGCCCAATCCCTGGTCAGCCTTCAACATGGCGCGGATCTGGGTCATGAAAATATCCGGGTGATCCAGCGAGATGCGCACGCCACGCCATCCCAGGAAGGGATTCTCCTCCTTGATCGGGAAATAATTGAGAGGCTTGTCGCCGCCAATGTCCAGTGTGCGAATCACCACAGGCCTCGGCGCGAAGGCGCCCAGCGCTTCGCGATAGATCTTTTCCTGCTCCTCCTCGCCGGGGAACTGGTCTCTTAACTGAAAAGGTATCTCGGTACGATACAAGCCAATGCCATCGGCCTGCTTGATCAGCATCGGGTTGATATCGGACTGAAAACCGGTATTGGCAAACAGCGAGATGCGAAAGCCGTCCTTTGTTTCGGCCGGCACATCCATCAATTCCTGCAGCTCTTCGGTAACCAGTTTTTCCTGCTCGACCAGGCGTACCAGTTCGGAGCGCAACACCGGATTGGGATTGATGTAAACGCGACCACCATAACCGTCGACGACGATCTCCTGTCGATCGATCCTGCCGACCGGCAGATCCGATACGCCCATGACGGAAGGAACCTGCATCGCGCGCGCCAGAATCGCGACGTGGGAGGAACCCGAGCCCCGCGCCGATACCACGCCCGCAAGCTTGCCGGGCGGCACCTGGGCCAGCTGCGTCGCCGTCACTTCTTCGCCGACCAGGATAGTGTTATCGGGATATTGCCACTCCGGAATATTCTCGTCCCTGGACTGCAGTTTGGTAATGACGCGGCGGCCGAGATCACGGATATCCTCCGCGCGGTCACGCAAATAGGGATCCGGCATATCCGCGAAGATACGGGCGTGCTCCATGATGGTTTCGCGCAGAGCACCGGAAGCCCAGTTGCCTGCCTTGATGCGGCGTACCGTATCGTCAATCAGCGAGCCGCCCTCCAGCATCATCGCGAAAGCGTCGAACAAGGCTCGCTCTTCCACCGGCAGGATACCTTCCAGCGAACGGTTAAGCAGGGACATTTCGTCACTGACGGCATAGACCGCCTTGTGGAATTTTTCGATTTCAGCCTCGACATTCTCTACCTGGCGATCCGGAACGGCTTCCAGATCGGCGGGGGAATAGGCGACCACCGCGCGGCCTATGGCCACGCCCGTTGAGCCCGGCAAGCCCTCCAGGAATTGCTTGGCGGTCTCTTCACCATGGAGCAACCGACGCACATTCTCGGTGATCCCCGCCTGAGTGATCGCGCCGGCCAGTTGCGCCGCAAGCGTGATCAGGAACGATACATGGTCATCGTTAAAGCGTCGCTGCTCGCGTTGCTGCACGACCAGGACGCCAAGCGTTTTGCCGTAATTGATGATGGGAACGCCGAGAAAGGCATGTAGCAGCTCTTCGCCAGCCTCGGGAAAAAATTTGAAGCGGGGATGCTTGGGAGCATTATCCAGGTTGATCGGCTCGGACCGCTGCGCCACCAGGCCGACCAGCCCTTCGTTATACTGCATACGGACCCTTCCCACCGCATCCGGAGCAAGGCCGCGGGTTGCCAACAGCACAAGCTCGTCTCCATCCGCGTTCTGGCTCGTCAGATATATGGAACAAACGGTGGTATCGAGCGCTTCACATACACGCTTGACGAGAAGCCGCAGCGCCGCATCCAGATCGGGCGCGGTGCTGACTTCCTGTACGATGCGTCGCAAATAATCCAACATATCTGAGCCGGTCCCAAAAAATCCGGATGTCTAGCCGCGTGCGTCACGCCCGGGCCGGGCGCGCAATGCAGGCTCCAGTTCTTTCAATGCCTGCTCATACACGTCGCGCTTGAAAAAAATAACGGCGCTTGCCGGGTACCAGTAATCGACCCAGCGCCAATCGTCGAACTCCGGCTTTGCCGCATGCTCGAGATCAAGCGCCGATTCCTTGGACCGCAGTTGCAGCAAAAACCATTTCTGTTTCTGGCCTATGCATTTACGCCCGCACTCCTGGCGGATTAAATGCTCGGGCAAGTGGTACTTCAGCCAGCTACGCGTGGCCCCCAGTACGCTGACGTGCTCGGGCTGCAATCCGGTCTCTTCGCGCAACTCGCGATATAACGCTTGTTCGGGGGTTTCATGCGCCTCTATGCCTCCCTGAGGAAACTGCCAGGCATCCTGCTGCCCGATACGACGGCACCATAATACCCGGCCTTCGGCATTGCTGATGATAATTCCGACATTAGCTCTATACCCTTCCGAATCAATCACTTGCGGCCTTCTGGGTTGTGCATACAATAGTCCTGCATTCTTCCACAACCCTTTGGAATCGGCAAATACGGAGGCTAGTCTGACGTGAACCTGGCAATTTTCGATCTGGATCATACCCTATTGGACGGCGACAGCGATTACTACTGGGGCTGCTTTCTTGCCGACAAGGGCGCGGTCGAAGCCGAATCCTATCGCCGCGAAAACCAGCGCTATTACGAGGAATACTGCGCCGGAACCCTCGATATTTATGAATTTCTGGAATTTGCGCTGAAGCCCCTGGCCGAACATTCACTGCCACAGCTGCTGGCATGGCGCGATGAATTCATGAAAACGCAGATCGAGCCGATTATACGCAGGAAAGCCGAGGAATTGATCGACTGGCACCGCAAGCAGGGCGACGAGTTGTTGATTATCACCGCAACCAACAGTTTTGTGACCGGCCCCATCGCCGCCCGATTGGGCGTGCCCAACCTGCTGGCTACCGATCCGGAAACTGTCAATAATCGCTTTACCGGCAAGGTGGCAGGCATCCCCTGCTTTCAGCAGGGAAAGGTCGAGCGTTACCGGCAATGGCTGCGGCAGAACAACAAAAACCCGGGGCAAACCTGGTTCTATTCGGATTCGCACAACGATGTGCCATTGCTGGAACTGGTCATGCATCCGGTGGCCGTTGACGCGGACGAAAAACTCACCGCCCATGCCCAAAAAAAGGGCTGGCGCCAGATCAGCCTGCGCAACCGGGCAGAACCGGTTGCAGATCAAGTCTGCTAAGATAACCTTCAAGTGCAGCATCTTTAATCGATAAGGAAGCAACAATGCAGGACAAAAACAAGAGCCAGTCCGCGTTCGACGAAATCAAGGACTACAGCACAACACAGCTCTCCACTCTGCTGGGACATGCACTGGCGCATATCGACAAGTTCTGCAATGAGCGACTGACGGATTTCGCGGCCAAAACCGAAGACAAGGAAACCGCCGAGCAGGTGCGGGGGTTTCTCATTACCAGCGGCAAGAAACTCTCCTCCGTATTCATTCAGGAATTCAGCAAAAAACTCGCCGGTGAGAAGACCGGCGAAAAAAAGAAAGACGATGGCCTGTCGCTGTCGCTGGTCGATGACGATATTCTGGAAGAGATGTTGCTGGTCGGTTCGCTGAGCGGAAAAATCCAGGACCATTACGAACTCTATCTGAAAGCCATCAAGCGCGGCCTGGTCCGCCTCTCCAAGCAGATGGGCTTCGAAGTCGAGCCGGAGGCTCTTGCTCCGAAGGATCTGGCGATGATCCTGCACCATTTCTTCGAAACCACCGAATTCATCCTGCCGGGCAAAAAACTGATTTACAGCAAATTCGCCGAAATACTTCACATCGAACTGGAAGGCTTGTATGACGGCGTGCTCGCATTAATGCAGGATCATCAGATTATTACCGAAAGCGAGAATCCGGCTTCGGAAAAATTCAAGGTTATTTACGAATACCGTCAACAGCACCAGGGAGGCGGCGGTGGAGTCGCCGGTGCGCCTGCGGCTGCCGATCCGACCGGCGGAATGGGCGCAAGCGCTCCCACAGGCGGCATGCCTGCCGCATCGGTACCCCCGGCCGCTCCCGCACCCACGGGAGGCATGCCTGCCGGCGCAATGCCAGGAGGCGCGATGCCGGGCTATGCACCGCTGCCGCCCGCCAGCCTGATGCCGGTCGCCGCCACTGCCCTTAACGCCAATCTCTTCAGCGATTCAGCCCAATCCCAGGCTTTATATAACATGCTGTCCGGTGCTCCGGTTGCAGCCCCGGCGCAGATGAATCTCGCCGCCGCCGGCGGCAAGCCGATGCCGGCAATGGACAGCGGCGCCCTGCTGAAACTGCTGTCGAACCTGCAGAATCTGAACACGCTGGAACTGGCCGAGTCGGCGCTGGGCAATGCCACTGCCATCAGCGATCAGATCAACAAGACGGTTTACGGCAAGGCCAGAGAGCTGTCCAAACAGCTGTCGGGGCCGGAAAGCAACGTCATAGAACTGATCAACCAGATGTTTGTCACCATTCTGGAAGACCCGGAACTGCCGGATATCGTCAAGGTACAGATCGGCCGCCTGCAAATACCTTATATAAAGGTCGCCCTGCTCGACGTTACTCTGCTGAAAGAACAGGCACATCCGGCACGGCTGCTGCTCAACGAAGTCGCGATTCAGGGCCGGCGGATAAACAGCCGCGAGGACCAGATTTTCGAACTCATCGCCGCTATCACCCAGAATATCCTGGAACAGTTTGAAACCAACCTGAACGTCTTCGCGGATAATCTGGAGGTGCTGCGGGAGCAGACCCAGAATACTCTGCAGCTCGCCGCCGAAGCGGAGGAAGAAACTCGTGAGAAGGCGGTAACCCAGGCCGAACTGCTGCATATCAAGAAAAGAGTCATCAGCCGTCTGCGGCAGTTCCTGCAAGGCAAAAAACTTCCCAAGGAACTGCACGCGATCACGCTGAAAGGCTTCGCGCCGCTGTTCCTGAAGATTTATCGGCGCGAAGGTGAAGACAGCCCCGCCTGGGAGAAGGCCACCTCGCTGTTCCGCCGTATCGTCGAGAGCGTCCAGCCGCGCGATTCCCTGCATCAGGCCGGCGCGATTCTAAAGCACAACGGCGAGATACTGGCCCAGACCCAGACCATGCTCGAATCGGCCGTACAAAAAGCCGGGGTGCAGGATCTGCTGGACGGGCTGAAAAAGGTATATCAGCGCCAGGCAAAGGACTTCGACCAACTGAAGAAAAAATACGCGCAGGAAGGAATTACCGAAACAGACGCGGAGAAAATCGACCCTCTTGCGCAACCTCTCGAAACGCTCGAGGAGCCGCCCGAGCTGGCTAACCAGCCGACGCCGGAAGAATTATTACAGCGCCTGCCGGTGGACGTGCAACCGGGCACCTGGTGCGAGGTATACATGGGGCGGGACCAGGCTCCGCAGCGCCTGAAGGTTTCATCAGTATTAAAGGATACCGCGCAAATCGTATTCGTCGACGGCTCCGGCAAACAGGCGGAAATCAAGGACGTGCGTGAATTTATAGACGAACTCGATTGCGAACGTTCCACCATCATCCACGATGAAAATCTGTTCGATAAGGCCCTGACCGCAGTGCTCTCCAACATGAAACTGATGCGCGGCGCGTCAGCCACGGCATAACAGTAATGAACAGTTAACAGCGAGAATATTGATTATCGCTGCTGAAAACTGCTGCTTTAAGTCTTGGGAAGAGTAACGCCTTTCTGTCCCTGGTATTTTCCGCCGCGATCCTTGTAGGACACTTCGCAGACCTCATCGGATTCGAAGAACAGCATCTGGGCGACGCCCTCATTGGCGTAAATCTTCGCCGGCAGGGGCGTAGTGTTTGAAAACTCCAGTGTGACATGACCTTCCCATTCGGGCTCCAGCGGTGTGACGTTGACGATAATGCCGCAACGCGCATAGGTCGATTTGCCGAGACAGATCGTCAGCACATTGCGCGGGATCCGGAAATACTCGATGGTGCGCGCGAGCGCGAAGGAGTTGGGAGGAATGATGCATACCTCCGAATTGAAATTCACGAAGCTGTTTTCATCGAACTTCTTGGGATCGACGATCGAGGAATTGATATTGGTGAATATCTTGAATTCAGCGGCACATCTCACATCGTAGCCATAGCTGGAGGTGCCGAAAGACACTGCCCGCCCATGACCGTTGCTGCGGACCTGTTGCGGCTCGAAAGGCTCGATCATGCCGTGCTGTTCCGCCATGCGACGGATCCATTTGTCCGATTTGATGCTCATCGTTCGCTCTTTTAGGATTTTCCCGCGGGCTCGCCTTGAACGACGACCTTGGGCATTATTCCGCTGTAGTCTTTGGGCCGCAAGGATAAACGCGCGGCCGTCTTCAAGGCAATAGCGTGATAAATTTCGCTGAGTTGCCCCTCGGGGTCCGCCGCAACCGTCGGTTTCCCGCTGTCGGCCTGCTCGCGGATACGAATATCGAGCGGCAGCTCGCCGAGCAATTCGATGCCGTAATCGCGCGCCATCCTGCCGGCGCCACCGTGGCCAAATACGGGTTCGGCGTGTCCGCACTGACTGCAGATGTGCAGGCTCATGTTCTCCACCACTCCAAGCACCGGTACTTCCACCTTCTGGAACATGCGGAAAGCCTTGCGCGCGTCCAGCAGCGCGATATCCTGCGGCGTGGTAACGATTACTGCCCCGCTCACGGGCACGCGCTGCGACAGGGTGAGCTGGATATCGCCCGTGCCGGGCGGCAGATCGATGATCAGGTAATCCAGCTGTTCCCATCGCGTCTGAAACATCAACTGTTGCAAGGCCTGGCTGACCATAGGCCCGCGCCAGATCATCGGCGTTTCCTCGTCCACCATCAACCCGATCGATATGGCCTGTAAGCCGTAGGGTCGCATCGGCGCGAAGGTTTTACCATCGCTACTGTCCGGCTTACCCTGCATACCGAGCATGCGCGGTTGACTCGGGCCGTAAATATCGGCGTCCAGCATGCCGACGCGCGCGCCCTGAGCCTGCAATGAAAGCGCGAGATTGACGGCCACAGTGGATTTGCCGACGCCACCCTTGCCGGAAGCAACCGCAATCACGTTCTTGACGGCAGGATGGCGCTGCACGCCTTTCTGCACACCGCGTGCCTGCACGCTCCAGCTCAGTTGGAGATCGATGGCGCAGGCGCCAGCCTCCCCGCGCAGCGCCTGTTCGAGCGCGGTTCTTAGTTGCGGTTCATAACGGCCCAAAGGAAATCCGAACTCCAGAGAGGCCGTAATACTGCATGCATCAACACTCAAGCCTCGAATGACGCCAGCCGCACCCAGCGCGCAGCCGAGATAGGGGTCTTGATAAGTTTCCAGAATGGAACGGATTTGGGCTTCGTTTGACAACTCAAGCTCCTCGATCGGGGGCATTATTGTACATCAGGCGCGGGACGCGGGCCTGAAGCATCAGCCCGTAGCGCCTGGCGCAAGCGCCAATGATTACGGGGAATCAGCCCCAGCCCTGGAGGCGCTGCTCGATCAATGCGGTCAAGGCCGCTATATGCTCGGCCTCGGCATTCAGGGCCGGTACATAATCGAAACCTTCGCCTCCAGCCTCAAGGAACAGTTTTCGGTTCATAACCGCCATCTCTTCGAGGGTTTCCAGACAATCCACCGCAAAACCCGGGCAGAACACCGCCACCCGTTTCACACCTTGCTGCGGCAAACTCCGCAGAGTGCGGTCGGCATAAGGCTGCAGCCACTCTCTGGGTCCAAAACGCGATTGAAATACCAGCTGCCAGTCGGCTTCGCCTAGTTTCAAGGCCCGCGCCAGAAGACGCGCAGTCTCGCGGCACTGTTCGGGATAAGGATCGCCCTTGGCGGCATATTCGGCGGGAATGCCATGGAAAGACAGCAGCAATTTCTGCACGCGGCCGTGTTCCGCGAAATGCCGCCGCAGCTGTGCCGCCATTGCCTCAATATAAGGCTCGAAATCGTGATAACCGTCGACAAACTGCAGGGCGGGAACGCGCCGCCAGCGCTGCAACTCGGCGCTCAAGGCATCGAAGGTCGAACCGGTTGTCGTGCCCGAGTATTGCGGATAGAGCGGCAACACCAGCAGTCGCTCAATGCCTGCGTCTTGCAAAGTCCTGAGTGCCGCGGGAAGCGAGGGGTTGCCGTAACGCATGCCGAGCACGCACACCACGCTCCCGCCATGCTGCTGCCGCAGCGCCGCGGCAATCGCCTGTAATTGGCGTTCGCTGTTGACCAGCAATGGCGAGCCTTGCGGAGTCCAGATGGATTGATAGGCGTGCGCCGAACGGCGGGGACGGGTACGCAGGATGAAACCGTACAGGGCCAGCCGCCACAACCAGCGCGGCGCCTCGACGACCCGCGGATCGGACAGGAATTGCGCGAGATAACGGCGCAGCGCGGCCGGTGTGGGCGCATCGGGTGTGCCGAGATTAACCAGCAGGACACCGGTTTTCGGCTTTATTCCGGCATTTATCATTTGTTCGGGCATGCGCCATCCTATCAGGCCCGGCCGAGCGACGCAGGATCAAATTCTGTTTCTAAGGAAGTGCGTTTAAAAACCGGTATGGCTTTTTTCAGCAACGATCAAGCACCGCGCTTGTGTAAGGGGCTCGTACGCGGGAAATGGGCTTTCAGGAACTCCATCTGGTCGGCCAGCACCTTGCGCCCTTTCAGATAAATATATTCGGCATGGGTGGGCACGAAGGGCACCGCCAGCAATTCCATGCCGGCCTGCTCCGGCGAGCGTCCGGCCTTGTGGTTATTGCAACGCTTACAGGCTGCGACCACGTTGTTCCAGACATCGTCGCCGCCGGCGCTCAAGGGGCGTATATGATCGCGCGACAGTTCCGAATAGCGGAAGCGCTCGCCGCAATACATGCAAAGGTAACCGTCGCGTTTGAACAGGGTTTCATTGCAGAGCGGCGGAATATAGGTGCCATGCAGGGTCTTGTTATGGCCGTAGGTCGCGATGATGGAATTGACGGGAATGACACTGCGGCGCCCGGACCAGGCATTGATGCCGCCGCGCACTTCATACAGCAGGCTGCCGCAGCTGTAGGCGACCTGCTCGGCGTAATAGAGACGGGTTGCATCGCGGTAATTGACCCACTCCAACGGCATTCCGGATGCGTCGGTACGCAGGACTTGTTGTGTAAGCTGATAAGACATAACCATCATTAACCCACACACAACGATGGTTTATCTTAATATGACTGATTTAATAAAAGCAAACGCCTTTATTTAAAGGGGTTTTTTGGAGCTTTAATTGTGAATCTGCGATGAAAATCGCCCGCCATGGGCTATGCCTCGCATGGAATCATGGAAATAGCGATGAAAAAAAAGAACGCCAAAGAGCGGGTACTGACCCGCTCTTTGGATTATTTGTTAAACGCGATTAGTACGGCCCCAGGCTTTCCCATTCGGTCTGGGAAGGCCCCCACCCATTACCGTTCGTCCATTTGTGATACAGAGTCTGGGTGTTTGGCGCCCCATTAGGCGTGTCGTGGTAATAAAACAGGTCGATCCGGCTCGGACCCCACGAGACCGGCAGCGGCGGATGACCCGTGACGTAACTGGCCATGAAGCCGAGATTTTCCCAGGTGGTCTGGCTTGGCCACCAGTACGATCCGGTCCAGGCTTTGTAATAGAGAGTGGTAGCCTCCCGGGTGAAGAGATCCAGGCGGTTCGGCCCCCAGGCGACGGCGGAAATGCCCGCAACATCGGTCGTATTATTGGTGGCTCCCCTTCCCAGAAAGCCCCAGCCGTTCCAGTGCACGCCGGCGTCATCGCTGTTATTGATGTAGACATTTCTGTCATTCACGCCACGCACGAAGACATCAATACGATTGGTGCCCCAGGAAACCGGATAAGGCGTCGACCTGGACTGGCCGTACATATAAAACCACGGACCCAACGTCCAATAGGTTCCATTAAAGGATTTTTGAAAAATATTGTTGTCGGATTCCGAGCTCTTGAAAAGATCGAGTCGATTGCCGGAATGGGCAAGCGCGCTGAAGTTATACCTTTCTTCCGCACTATTCGTATCGATCACGGTCCAGGCACAGGTACTGCAGGGCACCCAGCTGCCGTTTGCGTTCCTGCGTTTCGTGAGTACAGGTGCTCTACCGCCACTCCCGGTATACCGGGTGAAAAGGTTGATCTGGCCGTTTCCGGTGGAAACCGCCTGGATGCCGCCGGGAAAGGCCTCCCCTACGCTCCCCCTGCTTTCCCATCCATACTCGACGGTTCCGTCGAAGGACTTGTGCCAGACCGGGCCAAGGGTGCCACCGCCACCACTGGTTGAAAAGATATCCCAGCGGTTGTTGCCCGAGGCGACGGCGTAAACGTTATATAACGGATCGCCATTAGCCGCTCTCCCAAGGTTTCTCCAGTTGGTCCATATCGATCCGGTCCAGGATTTCATCCATATCTCGTTAGTCGGGCCGTTCACAATAAAAATATCGAGCAGGCCGGGGCCTCTCGAAATGACGGAGAATCGTTTATCCTTATCGCTCAGGATCTGGGCATGCGCAGGGTGAATAAACAAGCCCTGCCCGAGCAGCGCGACACATAGAACGGCGAACAGTTTGAAATGGCGGACCCAAGGGCTCCTGGTTTTCATGATGATTACTCCTGAATTATTAAAAATTTTCAAAATCATTGTTATTGATTGACGAAAGAGCGAATCACACATCGACTCGCTCTTTGGATCAGCACAAGTTAGATAGGCGGATGCCCGAGGCTTTCCCAGCCATTGCCGCCGGTGGGGAACCAGCCATTTCCATCCGTATATTTGTGATACAGCGTGCCGGATGTACCAAGGTTGCTATCGAATGTAAACAAATCGATCCGGTTCGGTCCCCAGGAAACCGGGTTCGGCGAATAATTCCAGGTGTAATCTCCGGGAATGGTGCCAATATTTTCCCAAGTGGTCTGGCTTGGCCACCACTGCGTTCCGGTCCAGGCTTTGTAATAGTATGTCGATTCCTCGCGTGTGAAGATATCAAGCCGGTTCGGTCCCCAGGCGACGGCGGTAATGGCTCCGGTATACGCTTGTCCGCTGAAATATGGACTCACCTTCCCAAGCGAGGCCCAGCCGTACCAGCCACCCCCGTTGCTTGCGGAGTCTGTGCTATTAATGTAGGCGTTTCCATCCGTCCCACGCGCGAATACGTCGACACGATTGGGGCCCCAGGAAACCGCATACGGTGTTTTATAGCTCAGGCCACCACTCAGATCCGCCCACTGGTTGAACCAAAGGCCATTGCGGTCTACTTGCATCCAGCGTGTTCCATTCCAGGACTTGTATCCGAGGGCCGTGGAATGCATTTGTCTGAAAAAACCGAGTTGGCTGCCGGAATGGGCAAGCGCGTAGACGCTAAAACGTGATCCGGTATTATCGAGCGTGGTCCAACCGGTCTGACTGGGCCTCCAACCGTTGCTCGCGGTCCAGGTTTTGTATACAAAAGGACTTGAACCTGCTGCCGACGCGTAAGTCGTCCGGGTTAACAGAGTGATCTGACCGTTGCCGCTGGATACCGCTTGCACGCCGGCAAACGCGACATTCCCGACACTGCCCATACTTTCCCAGCTCCATAAATAGGTTCCGTCAAAGGCGAGGTGATAAACCACATTGGTGGTATTGCTCGTTGCAAAGATATCCCAGCGATTATTGCCCGCGGCTACAGCTGCAACCTTAGTAAAATCCTCTCCGGTAGGCGCCCTGCCCAGGTTGCTCCAGTCCGTCCAGCTGCCGTTATAGGATTTCCTCCATATCTCGCCACCATGCACCATAAAACAATCCAGTTTGCCGGCGCCCCTTGTGATGACGGCGTATCTGGCGTCCACTTCGGGATCGGTGTCGGTGTCGGCAAGCGCCGGATGGATAAAAACGCCCTGACCGAGCAGCACGACGCACAGGACGGCAAGCAGTTTGAAACGTAAATGACGAACCCAAGGGTTCCTGGTTTTCATGATCATTCTCCTTAAATACTCGTGATTAATAGCCCGCTTGCACAATCCCCCAACTAAATCTGGAATCCACCGCAATATGATGCTGGTAAGGCCGGGTTCGACCATGTAAACGTTCTCCTGGGAGGGAATGCTAGCGGGGTAAAAGCCCGAATTCGTCCATGTAAACGTTTTTAAAGCCGGACTTATGGCATATAAACATTGTTAAAGACGGCTTAAAGTGGCTTGGCCAATAGCTCTTTTTGTCAGTCAAGTAGCTACTGATAAATTCGGAGCGAGAAAAGCCTTAAGCAGAATTGATTAATCGGAAGCGGTGGCATCCTTAAATCAGGAGTTTTAACAGGTCACCGGCCATTTTTAATCTGCATATCGGGATGAAAGCCGCCCGCAATGAACAATGCGGGCGGCGGTTTTATAGCGGAAAGTTTTTACCGACGGCGCTCGATACGGTCGCCCCGCCTGTCGAGCCGCTCATCGATACGGTCGCCGCGATTATCCAGACGTTCATCGATCCGATCGCCCCGGTTATCCAGGCGCTCTTCCACCCGTTCGCCCTTGTTTTCCAAGTGCTCCGCCTGCTTCTCGTGACCCTTCTTGCGCGCCCGTTCCGCCTGGCGGTCAAAATGCTCTTCCCGACGCTCGCCCCGTTCATCGAGCCGCTCGTCGATCCGGTCGCCCCGGTTATCCAAACGCCGGTCAATCCGGTCGCCGCGATCATCCAGCCGCTGGTCGACCCGATCCCCGCGGTCGGCCATCGCGCCGGACACGGCCAGCAGGCCAGCCAGCAGCACACCCAGCTTCAACAATTCTCGCTTCATACAACTCTCCAGTTTTTTTGTTTGTGATACCCGCATTAACGGAGACGACCCGGTCGCGGTTGACACCGCACCAAAGAAAATCGACAAACCGGGAACGGTTTCACGCCCGGCGACTGTTTCAGGGTGCGGTACGAGTCTGCGCTGCCGGCTGTTGCACGGACTCTTCCAGTTTCCCGTTGCGCCGGCGTTCGCGCAGTTTCCGTCGTTCCTCCGGATCCATATTCCGCCAGCGCTCGCGCAATTCGCGGCGCTGTTCGGGCGAAATCGACAGCCAGCGTTGCCGCAGACTCTTTCGTTCTTCAGGCGATAACTGCTGGAAGCGGCGGTAGCGTTCGCGCAGCGCCGCCTGCTCCTCGGGAGGCAGCTCCCTGAATTGCCGATACATGTTGCGTATCTGGCGCCTTCTCTCCGGCGGCAGCTTGCGCCATTGTTCAAAACGCTTGCGCGCGGCCTGCTGCTGTTCCGGCGTCATCTTTAGATACCGCTCCGCCCGATGCGCGAGCGCCTGCTGCCGCTCCGGCTCCAGCTTGTCCCATCCCGCACGCGCTTCGCCGAGCACATTCTGCTGCTCGGGGCTGAGTTCGTCCCACGCCAGCGCCAGTGCCTCCGGCGCCGCCACGCAGGCCGCGATCAGGATCAATAATGCACGCGTTATTTTAGTCATCTTCATCCGCTCCCGCTTCCGGCCGGCCGTGGTCCGGCGCGCCTTCCGCCTCAATCAATAATTCCAGCATCTCGTCCTGTTCGGAGTTTTCGCCGAGGAAATCCAGAAACTCCAGGCTCAAAGGCTCCGGCTTGTCCGCCGCGTATACACCCGTGGCAATGACCAGGGTTAATAGCAGAGTTTCAACTCGCATGATCCTGTTGCTCCAGCCATATCAGAAACTCCATGTCCGCGTAAAAATCCACTTCATCCTCGGCGATCAGCATTTCCAGGTCATCCGTCATATCGCCGGGCGGCGATCCGGACCAGTGAGTCGGCAGCAATCGCCATGTCATGACAGCCACGAGCATCGCCGCCATGGCAAACCCCAGCCGGAACGGCTGCCGGTTATCCGTAATTCGCTGTTTGGCGCGCGCGATTGCCAGCGCCTGTTCGCGAGCCGCGCGCAGCCGCGCCAGCGCAGCTTCGTCGAGACCGGAAATTCCGGCATCCAGTTGCTCTTTGACGCGCCGCCTGAACTCGATCTCCGATTGTTCCATGTCATTCATGGCCGCAAACCTCTCGATGATCCTGCAACAGTTCGCGCAGAGTCTGTAGGGCGCGATGGTAATGAGTCTTAACGCTGCCGGTTCCGCATTTCATCGCAATGGCCGTCTGCTGTACATCCAGCCCTTCCCAGGCCCGCAGCAGAAAAACCTGTTGCTGGCGCAGCGGCAGTCGCCGCAAGGCCTCGGCCAGGGCAGGGGTGGCCTGCTCGATCTCCAGTCGCCGGACGGGACCGGGGGAAGTATCCTCAACCAGATGCAGCGGATCCCCGGCGTCGTCTCCGAAATATTCCTTTAGCGCGCCGAAAATCCTGCCGCGAGCAGCCTGGCGGCGATACCAATCACGAATTTTGCTCTGCAGAATCCGGTAAAAAAGCGGAGCCCACTGCTCCGCCGGTTTGTTCACGTATTTTTCAGCCAGCTTCAGCATGCTCTCCTGGACCAGATCCAGCGCATCTTCGCGTTGACGCACCGCCAGTTCGGCGATTCGCAATGAGCGGCGCTCGATTTGCGCAAGAAAAAAATTCAGCTGCGTAATTTTATCCAGGATAGTCGCTCCCGAGCCGGCCGCACCTGCATGAATTAAAACGCCAACAGTTGTAGCGTACATAAAAACGCGTGAAGTTTTGCGATCTCATTAATGAAAACGCAGTCAACGACCATCGGTTGACACGATTGAACATGCCGCGCACCTAACACAGTCAAATACCGAACTCAATACTTTTGCCCGCTTTTTTAGCCTTTATACACATCGCCCGGAACCGCTGGCAAAATGACTGTTGAACCGCGTGAACGTTTTTTCAAAGCGCGGGTCTTCTGCTATTAAATAGTTGATTCTTAAACAGAAAATGCAGTGGTCAATTTTTGACCAATTTAATAAATCTGTAATAAATGAGCCGCTTTCTGAATCAAATTACTGCGCTATACACACAGTTATCCACAGATTTTGTGGATAAAAAAAATTCTTCAAGCCTGACAATGAGTTAGCAATCGCTGACCATAATTAACTTCAAATGATGTCAGCGCGGAAATTTTCTGTTACAACAAAAAAATTTTGCATTTCATACAGAAAATTTTGTTTTGCATGCGCTGTCATCGGAAAAATTTACAAGATCTTTAGTCTCGCCCGGCTTTCAATATGATCACTCGCGCAAAAACCGCAGTTTTGCCGCACATGCCCCGAAAATTTCGGCAGTGTCGGCGGCAAAAAGCATAGCCGTGCCGCGCGCAGTCCGGTGCATGCACAACAGAAACGGCATAGCGAGGGAATGCTGGAAGGAAATTTGCAGGATGCCGCGCCGAACACGCGCCTCGGAGACGCTCAAGAGACAAACACATGTTAACTCTCGCCGGCATCGGACCGGATCCTGCATACATATAGAATCTCAAGACAAAGGTGCATCCCGCTTTTTTACTCGTTTCGCAAAAATCCTGACTGCGCGCGAATTCAATCAGGGGGTTCTTAGTGCTAGAGTGTCGCCATGCATGACCGGCCCGAGCATCCTGCAACCGCAAACCAGCCGATCTGGCGCATAGCAGTAGCGGCTCCGTTGCACAAGGGCTTCGATTATCACGCTCCGCGGCAATTTTTTACCCCTCCCACACCCGGCATCAGAGTGCTGGTGCCCTTTGGCAGGCGCAGCACGGTCGGTATTCTGCTCGAAACACGCGACCAATCCGCTGTTGATGCGCGCAAGCTCAAGCCGGTTTCACAGGTTATCGACGAAACACCCGTCCTGACCCCGGACTTGCTGACGCTCGGCCGCTGGGCGGCTGATTATTACCACCATCCGGCAGGTGAAGTACTGCATCACATGCTGCCTACGCTGCTTCGTCGCGGAGAACCCGCCGCCCGGCAAACGGAAAACCTGTGGCGGCTGACGCCTGCCGGTATGGATTTCGATGCCGAACTGGCGCAGAGGGCCCCGAAACAGCAGGCTTTGCTGAAGCTATTGCAGCAACACGCCGCAGGACTGACATCGGAAGCCCTGAACCAGCGCATGAGTCAGTGGCGCGCCCCCATGCAGGCCTTGCTGAAAAAGCAACTGGTGCACCAGGAAACCATATATTTCTCCGCGCACAGTGTGCGGGAACCCCGGGCGTCCTTCCAGCACTCGCCCGATCTGAACAATGACCAGCGGCTTGCGGTGCAAGCTATCGGCTGCTCGCTGGATGGGTTCAAACGCTGGCTGCTTGAGGGCGTTACCGGCAGCGGCAAAACCGAAGTTTATCTGCATGTAATCGAGCAGGTTCTCGCAATGGGGCGGCAGGCATTGGTGCTGGTGCCCGAGATCGGCCTGACCCCCCAGCTGTTGCAGCGCTTCGAGGAACGCCTGCCAGTGCCGATCGCCGTCATGCATTCGGATCTCGGGGACCGTGAGCGCCTGAACGCATGGCTCGCCGCGCGCGGCAACGAAGCGCGCGTGATCATCGGTACCCGTTCGGCTGTCTTTACGCCATTGGCAAAGCCCGGAATCATTATAGTCGACGAAGAACACGACCATTCCTTCAAACAGCAGGAGGGCTGGCGTTATCACGCCCGCGACCTGGCGGTAGTACGCGCGCAGCAGCTCGATATACCGGTCGTCCTCGGCTCGGCCACCCCCAGCCTGGAAAGCCTGCATAACTGCCTGCAGGCGCGTTACCAGCGGCTGCACTTGCCGGCCCGGACCGGCCAGGCCCAACTGCCGCGCATCGGCGTGGTCGACGCGCGCCGGATACCGCTCGACCAGCCCGTTTCTTCCGCGCTGCTGCAGCGCGTCCGCGAACACCTGGAAGCGGGCAATCAGGCACTGATCTTTCTGAACCGCCGCGGTTACGCGCCGGTTTACATCTGCCACGACTGCGGATGGCATGCCGAATGCCGGCGTTGCGATGCCCATTTGACCGTGCACCGCGCAAGCAACCGTCTGCGCTGTCACCACTGCGGCTCGGAACGGCCGCTCGATACGGCCTGTCCGTCCTGTAACGGCGCCAGCCTGCTGATCGTGGGCCTTGGCACGGAACAGATGGAGGATTTTTTCTCCGGGCAATTCCCGGGCTATGAAATCGTGCGCATCGACCGCGACACTACACGCCGTAAGGGTTCGCTCGAACGGAGCCTGCAAAAAGCACAGAGCGGGCAAGCGCGAATACTGATTGGCACTCAAATGCTGGCCAAGGGACACCATTTTCCGCAGGTAACCTGCGTCGGCATTCTCGGCATTGACCAGGCGCTGTTCAGCGCGGATTTCCGCAGCACGGAATACATGGCGCAACTGGTAACGCAGGTTTCCGGGCGCGCCGGGCGCGCCGAACGTCCGGGCGAGGTCCTGATCGAGAGCCATCAACCGCAGCATCCCCTGCTGCAACTGCTGATCACCCGCGGCTACCGCGAATTTGCCGATGCCGCGCTCGAGGAACGCCAGGCCGCGGGATTGCCGCCGTATACACGCATGGTGCTGGTGCGGGCCGAAGCACCTACCGCCGGCAAAGCTTTGCAATTCCTGTCCTCGCTGCGCGCTCATCTGCAATCCCGCATCGGCCCGCCGGTCGCGCTGCTCGGTCCCGCCCCCGCTCCGATGGAGCGTCGCGCCGGGCGTTACCGCGCCCAGCTGCTGTTACAGTCGGATCAGGCGCGCGCCCTGCACAATGCCCTGGATTGCATTACTCTCGTAACGGAACAACTGCCGGAACGCCGCTCCGTGCGCTGGTCCATCGATGTGGATCCTGTCGAAATGTTCTGAACAGCATTGCTTGATCTGCCTCAAAATGTCACTGAGGCTTGGGATATAAAGTACGCCTGAAAGAACAATATGGCGGTCAGATCCGCCGCTTCGAGCCTCATACTAAAGTATGAGACGAGGGTGGGCCGGGCAACGTATACTGCCCGCTCGCCAGGGACTGGGAGACCTAAATGACTGTGGTAGCGGAGAAGTCTCGGGTGAGCAGCCAGGCACAATTGACGAACGACGAGCGCATAACCGCGGACGCAGTCCGTTTCCAGTACCGTAATGTCGGCGTCACCCTGTTGGGACTGCTGGTCTTCCCCGCCGTATCCATCATCGTCCTGTGGGACCAAATATCCAAGCCGCTGCTGCTCGGCTGGGGCCTGGTCTCCTACAGCGTGTTCCTGCTGCGGGCGCTGCTGCTGCGCGCCTACAGCCGGCGCAACCCGCCCACCCATGAAGCGCCGCGCTGGGGGAATTATTTCGCCGCATCCACCTTCATCGCGGGCGTGGTCTGGGGTTTCGCCGGGATCTTCTTCATCGTGCCGAACTCGACGCCGCACCAGGTTTTCATACTCACTGTAATTATTGGCCTGGCCGCGGGGTCCGTGATCACGACCAGTTACTGGCTGCCGAGTTTCTACGCCTATGCGCTGGCGTCGGTCGGCCTGGTGATCATCAACATGTTCAGCAAGGGCACGCCCATCTGGATCAGTCTCGGCGCGCTGTCCAGCATCTTCCTGTTGCTGGTGCTGCGCATGGGACATGTCTCGAACAAGAACATCCGCGAAAGCATCCGCCTGCGCTTCGAGAACCTCGAGCTGATCGAAAAGCTGCGCGAGCAGAAAACGCAGGCCGAACAGGCGAACCGCGCGAAAACCCAGTTCCTCGCCTCCGCCAGCCACGACCTGCGCCAGCCGGTGCATGCGCTCGCTCTCTTCGCCAGCGCGCTCAAATACGAAGTGACCAGCGACAAGGGCCAGGACATCATGGAGCACCTGGAAAAATCGATCGAGTCGATCGACGAGCTGCTGTCCTCGCTGCTGGATATTTCGAAGCTCGATGCGGGAGTGGTCAAGGTCAATGCCGCCGATATCCGCCTGCAATCGATATTCAACCAGATGCGGAGCGAATTCCAGGCTCAGGCCGAAAGGCTCAACCTCGAATTCCGCGTTCGCGACACCTCGCTCGCCGTGCATTCCGACCCCGTGCTGCTGACCAACGTGATCCGTAACCTGGTAAGCAATGCGTTGCGTTACACCCGGCACGGCGGCGTACTGCTGGCGTGCCGCCAACGCGGCCCGGGAGTTTCGATTGAAATCTGGGATACGGGAATCGGGATACCGGAAAACGAACAGCAGCGTATCTTCAATGAGTTCTATCAGCTTAACAATCCGGAACGCGACCGCAGCAAAGGCCTTGGATTGGGGTTGGCGATCTGCCAACGGTTGTGCGCGCTGTTGAAGCACGCGCTCACCCTGGATTCCCGCGTCGGCAAGGGTTCACTGTTCCGCATCCGGGCGCCGCTGGCGCGCTCGCGGCCGCGTTCCGGGGCGGAGTCCCGGTCGGCGGATGAGCTGTTGCTGAACCGGAAAACGATTCTGGTCATCGATGATGAAAAGGAAATACTGAACGCGATGTCGGCGATTCTGCAGGCGTGGAAATGCCGGGTGCTGACGGCAAGCTCGGCCGTGGAAGCCGTGCAAGTAACCCGCACGGCGGCCAATCCGCCCGACCTGATCGTCTGCGATTACCGCCTGCGCAACGAGGAAATCGGCGCCGACGCGATCCATGCCGTGCAAAAAATCCTGAAGCAGCCGGTACCCGCGATTATCATGACCGGCGACACGGCTCCGGAGCGCATTCGCGAAGCCCAGGCCAGCGGCTACGCGCTGTTGCACAAGCCGGTCAAGCCCGCGCAATTCTACGAGACCTTGCAAAACCTGTTATCGGGGAAATAAGGCCGGGACTGGCCCACCTTCAGAGTTTTGTCAGCAACCCCAGCCGTTCCGCCTCGCGCACGCAGGATGTGCGATTGCGTACGCCCAAGGCATCGAACAGCGCCTGGATATGGGTTTTAACGGTGTGCTCGGTAACCCCCAGCCAGTCGGCGATCGCCTTGTTGGGATGACCCTTGGCCAGGAGATACAGAACGTCGAGCTGACGTTCGGTGATGTGGAGGTATTTCGCCATCGCCTTGGGACCGCCCTCGTCGGGAGCGGCGAACAAGTCCTGCCAACCCTGAGGGATATATTGACCACCGTTGATGACGGTCTGCATGGCCTTGCGCAATTCCAGCAGGCTGCCGGATTTGAGCACATAGCCTTGCGCCCCCGATTCCATCATGTCCTTGGCGATCTGCACGTTTTCCGAGCCGGACACCACCAGCAGCGGCTGGCGGTAGCCCTGGGAGCGCAGGATTTTCAACAAGGCGCGGCCATCGATATCGGGTAGGCCGATATCCATCAGGATCAGCTTGATCGCGGGGTCCTGGCCAAGGATTTCCAAAGCTCGGGCAGCGGTATTGGCGCAGAGGATTTCAGGGGCGCTGACCAGGTCCCCCAGAATGATACGCAGGCCCTCTATAAAAAGCTGGTGATCTTCAACGATGAGGATTTTCACGTTCTGCACTCATAAAGGCGCTCCAGACTTCCCGGCATTTTACATGCCTCGTCTCGGTCGACCAGTATTTTTTTCCGTCCGCGGCTCGCCCCATTGCGTCAGGGGCCTGGAGTGTTCGCATCCCATCTCATACTAATGGCTGATTGTGGCTACCCCCGTATTTCAGCATTATGCCTGCACGGCACAGTATCAACTGTTGCCAGGGAGTTAAACGGACGAACAGGTCGGCGGTTCAGGGATAGAGACCGGGGCGCAAGCTCCAGTGGAACTCGAACATGGAATACCGTCGGCCAAGGGCTCAGTTTTAAGTATCGCAGTGTTACCGGTCGTCACCCCATCTCCCCCTCACACAAACACTGCGATACTTTTTTCATCCCCGGGCACCCCGCAGGGCTAGCTCCCGTCATCCGGGTCCAATCCCGAATGGCGGGGGCGGGGCGCTAAAAATCGCGGACTTGCCTCCCATACTTCCTCTACATCGGCATTTCCGGCTTGTCTTCATGCTAGAATCCGCGCTCTTTGCACGACCATCTTAATTTAATTTTCATTGAAAACCGAAATCGAACAACTGGTGCGTAGTGCAGTAGCCGTTCTGCAAGCTGAAGGGGTTATACCTGCGGGCGGGGAAAATCAGATACAGGTACTGCACAACAAGAACCCCGAACACGGCGAGTTCGCCAGCAATATCGCCATGGCTCTGGCCAAGACGGCGGGCATGGCCCCGCGCAAGCTGGCCGAACTGCTGGTGGCGAAGCTGCCCGCCACGGGCATCCTCCGCAAAACTGAAATTGCCGGCCCGGGCTTTATCAACTTTTACGTCAGCCAGGCTGCCTCCAGCGGCATTATCGCCGACATCCTCCAGCAGGGCGCTGCCTTCGGCCACAGCAAAAAGGGCGCGGCACAGCGCATGCTGATCGAATTCGTATCCGCCAATCCTACCGGCCCCCTGCACGTCGGACATGGCCGACAGGCCGCGCTCGGCGACGCGCTCGCAGCGCTGATGGAAACCCAGGGCTACCAGGTCAGCCGTGAGTTCTATTACAACGACGCAGGGGTGCAGATCGAAAATCTGGCGCTATCGGTACAGGCGCGCGCGCGCGGCCTGAAGCCGGGAGACCCGGGCTGGCCGGAAGCGGCCTACAACGGTGAATATATCCAGGATATCGCGCGCGACTTCCTGGCGAAGAAAACCGTGCGTGCGATGGACGGGGAACCGGTGGTCGCCAACGGCAAGGCCGACGACCTCGTCGCTATACGCAAATTCGCGGTTACCTATCTGCGCAACGAACAGGACATCGATCTGCAGAAATTCGGCGTCCGCTTCGATGTGTACTATCTGGAATCCAGCCTTTACACCGAGGGCCGGGTCGAGGCGACGGTGCAGGCGCTGCTCAAGAGCGGCAAAACCTACGAACAGGACGGCGCCCTCTGGCTGCGCACCACCGAATACGGCGACGACAAGGACCGGGTGATGCGCAAGTCCGACGGCGGCTACACCTATTTCGTGCCGGACGTGGCCTATCACGTCACAAAGTGGGAGCGCGGCTTTGCGCACGCCGTCAATATACAGGGTACGGATCATTTTGGGACCGTTGCACGCGTCCGTGCGGGCCTGCAGGCACTGAACATCGGTATACCGAAGGGCTATCCTGATTACGTGCTGCACAACATGGTCAAGGTCATGCGCAACGGGACGGAGGTCAAAATTTCCAAACGCGCCGGCTCCTATGTGACCGTGCGCGACCTGATCGACTGGGTAGGCCGCGACGCCGTGCGTTTCTTCCTGGTGTCGCGGCGCGCGGATTCCGAATTCGTGTTCGACGTGGACCTTGCGTTACAACAGAACAATGAGAATCCCGTGTATTACGTGCAATACGCTCATGCGCGCATTTGCAGGGTATTCGGAAAACTACCGGAAAGAAAATTCAGTTATGACAAAGACATGGGCCTGGCCAGCCTGGAAAGACTGACGGAACCCGAAGAAACAGAATTGATAAAAATCCTTGCGCGCTATCCGGAAATTCTCAAGCAGGCGGCGGAGGGTGAAGAGCCGCATCAGCTCACTTATTACTTGCGCGAGCTGGCAACGAATTTTCATGGCTATTACGACAGGCATAAGATCCTGATCGAAGATCCGCAGCTTCGAAACGCGCGTCTGGTGCTAAGCGAAGCAACGCAACAAATAGTAAGAAATGGGTTAAACTTGTTGGGCGTATCGGCTCCTGAAAAAATGTTCCGCGAGAAAAGTGATTCTGATGAGTAAAGAATCTTACCCGGGATGGGCGTACTTACTGGCGGGTCTTACGATCGGTTTGTTTGTGGCGTTCCTGGTTTATCTGAACGGCCTGCCGGAACCCGAACGCGCCGTCGCGCGCCAGGCCGACGGCAAGCGCGCCGAAAAAGCCCCCCAGTTCGATTTCTACAAGATTCTGCCTGAACTTGAAGTGGTAGTGCCGGGACTGGAAGTGAAAGGCAAGCAGCAGACGCGCCAGCAGCCTAAACCGCCGGAACCCACCGTCGAACTCGCCACCGGCGAGCAGTTCATCCTGCAGGCCGGTTCGTTCCGGCAGTACGAGCAGGCGGACAAGCTCAAAGCCTCACTGGCGCTGCTCGGCATTGAAGCCGATATCCAGAAAGTCACCGTCGACAGCGACACCTGGCACCGCGTGCGTATCGGGCCCTTCACCGACCGCAACCACCTCAACGCCATGCGCAAGCGGTTAGAGGACAACGATATTACCGCCATCACCCTGAAAGTCAGCGGCTAATAAGAAGACCTTTCGCAGAGTGCGCAGAATACTCCAAAAGAGATTAAGAAAATTTCTCTAACGGAGGCACGGAGTTCATAGAATGAATTTAATCAACCCGTGTTCTCCGCGCCTCCGTGAGATATATCTTTATCTTTCTATTTGAAAGTTTCCAGAATTGGGCACATTATTAGTGCCCATGCAGTTCAATCAGAATGTCATCGCGATGATCTACGACTTCGACGGCACGCTGTCGCCGAAGGCGATGCAGGATTACACGCTGCTGCCGCGCTTCGGCATTCCGCGCGAGGAGTTCTGGCGTGAGGTGCAGGCCGAGGTGGAGGCGACCGGCGCGGAGAACATGCTGGTGTACATGCGCCTCCTGCTGGAGAAGGCGCGCGAGCGCGGCATCGAGGTGCGGCGCCGCGACTACGCCGGCATGGCGCGCAAGATCCAGTATTTTCCCGGCGTCGAGGGCTGGTTCGACCTGATCAACGCTTACGTGCGCGGGCATAGCCGCGGCATCCAGATCCGTCATTACCTGATCTCCGCCGGCATGCGCGAAATCATCGATGGCACCTCGATCAAAAAACATTTCAGTCGCATCTACGCTTCTGAATACCATTTCAACGCCCAGGGCGTTGCCGACTTCCCCAAGCTGGTGATCACCGACACCACCAAGACCCAGTACCTGTTCCGCATCAACAAGGGCCGCGAGCATCTGAGCGAAAACATCAACGAGCACATGAACGAAACCGCGCGGCCGATTCCTTTCAACCATATGATCTACATCGGCGACGGCATGACCGACGTGCCGAGCATGGCGGTGACACGCAAGAACGGCGGGCACGCGATCGCCGTATACCGGGAGCGCAACCGCAAGCAGCTCGAAACCTGCCGCCGCCTGCTGACGGCCGGCCGCGTCGACTTCATCGCGCGCGCCGATTATCGCGGCGGACGCGAATTGTACCGCCGCACCACTCTTTTATTGAATGCGATCATCGCCCATATCGAATACGAGCGGGAACTGTTCCGCTGCAACCGCGACGGGCAAGGCCGGCGCTGAAATTGGCGTAAATTTGAGGCAGGTTCATGACCAAAGGCACCATCACCCGCAAATCCATTTCCGGCAAGGAAGCACGCAGCCTCCCCGGCATTCCCGAATTCGCCACTCCGGCCGCCGAACGGCTGCACCGCAAGCAGCGCCTCGCCGCCGGGTTCCGCCTGTTCTCGCATTTCGGTTTCGATGAGGGCATCGCCGGCCATATTACCGTGCGCGATCCGGAGCGCACCGACCATTTCTGGGTAAATCCTTTCGGCCGGCATTTCTCGCAGATCAAAGTTTCTGACCTGGTGCTGGTGAATCATGATGGCGTCGTGGTCGAGGGCGACGCGCTGGTGAACGGCGCCGCGTTCGCGATTCACTCGCGCATCCATGCCGCGCATGCGGATATCGTCGCCGCCGCGCATGCGCATTCATTTTACGGCAAAACCTGGGCGAGCCTTGGCCGCGCGCTCGATCCGATCAGTCAGGACGCCTGCGCTTTGTACCGGAATCATGCCGTGTTCAACAATTTCACCGGCGTCGTGGTGGAAACCGAGGTCGGCGACCGCATCGCTCAGGCCTTGGCGGATAACATGGCGGTAATCTTGCAAAATCACGGGCTGCTGACCATGGGGCGTACCGTGGATGCGGCGATCTATCTGTTCCTGCTGATGGAGCGCTGTTGCCAGTCACAGCTCATGGCGGAAGCCGCGGGCGAACCGATCCGCATCCCGCACGAGGTTGCAATCAAAACCCGGGACTACATCGCCTCCGACCATTCACTGTGGTACAGCTTCCAGCCGCTCTACGATTTCATCGTCGCCCGCCAACCGGATTTACTGGAATAAGAGCGCAACGTTGCCACGGCTTTTATAAGTCTTTATCCCGCCAAGGGCGTAAAGAAAAACAGGAATTAATACTCTCACGAAGCCACGGAGTTCACTGAGTTTAATTACTTCGTGTTCTCCGTGCCTCCGTGAGAGAATTTTCTTAATCCCCTTCTCGCGTCTTCAGTGAGCGTTTCGGTATAGGGCCTTCTGCCCGGCGACTTCCGGCAGGTGGCGGTTATTCGCGGTGACGAATTCCATCACTTCCCGCCACCAGCCTTCCTGCGACATAAAGGCCCAGTCGGTATGGCTGGCGCCCTCGAAGCACCACAGCTCCTTCGGACCGACGATCGACCCATACACTCCCATCGTATGCTGCTTCGGCACGACACTGTCGCGCTCGGCCATCAGCACCGCGACCGGCCCGCGGAAGGATTGCAGGTTGGTCACGCTGTCGAACTTGTCCCAGACCAGCCAGCGCGCCGGAATAAACCAGTACAGGGTTTGCGCCAGGGCCGATATTGAATCGAAGGGCGTGATCAGGATCAGGCCCGCGATCCGCAGTGTGGAATCGGCCGCGACCGCGGTCGCAACCCCCGAACCCAGCGACTCGCCGACAATAAACAAGGGGCCGCCGAATTCCTCATACACCTGCCGCACCGTCTCTCTGGCATCGGCCACGAACTCAGTTTCGCTGAGCCTGCCGTCGCGCCCGCCATAGACGGGGTATTCCGCCAGCACCGTCCGGTAACCCAGGCGCTCCAGCGCGCGCGCATAAAAACCGCGCTGGGCGGACAGGCTGTTATTGCCATGAAAAACGACCACGGTGCCTTTGGGATTGCGGGGCGGCTCAACGCTCACCAGGCCGCGATAACTTTCGCGCAGAGGCCAAAACCGCAGGCCCTCGCGGGCGAGCGTTTCATCGGCGGGCGTGTTGAGATTGGGAAAATACAGCAGCCGGCGCTGCAGCAAAAACATCAACGCAACGGATGCCAGATAGGGGGCCACTACATAAGTGGCGATACGCAATAACATGCAAAAATCCTTTGCCGCCAAAATTCCGCGGGACAATTGTTAACACAGCGACCAAAAAATGGACTGCAAAAACCCGCGGAGATTCAACGGTAGATAGAGGTAATGCGCGCCGCTACCCAATCTGGACGGTGAGCATCGATACGGAGCCGCCTTCGATTCCCTGTACCGGGAAACTCACGGCTTCATCCTCGGCCCGCAGGCCGAGCACATAGAGCAGCGGCAGGTAATGTTCGGGCGTCGGCACCGACAACCGGGCGTCGGGCCCCAGCGATTCGTAATTGATCAGCGGCTCATGGTCGGCCAAGAGCAACAGTTCCCGGAAACGCTCCTCGAAACGCAGCGCCCATTCGAAAGGCTCCACCGGATGCCGTCCCCAGGCATAGGTATGCAGGTTGTGCACCAGATTACCGCTACCCATGACAAGCACTCCATCGTGACGCAACGGCGCCAGTTCGCGCCCCAGCGCGTAATGGAATGCGGGAGGCTGCGTACGATCAATACTAAGCTGTACCACCGGTATATCCGCCAGCGGGAACGCATGGCACAACACGGACCACGTCCCATGATCCAGGCCCCACTCCGCATCGAGCCCAACCTCCACCGGTTGCAACAGCTTCTGTAATTGGTGTGCGAGTATCGGATCGCCGGGAGCCGGATACTGCACCTCGTACAAAGCCTCGGGAAAGCCCCCAAAATCGTGAATTGTCCGCGGCGTCGACATCGATGTCACACGGGGGCCCCGTGTATACCAGTGCGCGGAAATCGACACGATCGCCCGGGGCGAGGGAATACTCCGACCGATCTCCGCCCAGCCCCGGGTATAGGCATTCTCCTGCAAGGCGTTCAACGGATTGCCGTGGCCAAAAAAAATCGCGGGCATTTTATCGGACATTCAATAAAGACCTCTCGCAGAGTTCGCAGAGACGCTAAAAATAAAAACAAAGCAAATAATGCGCCTGACGAGAATTCGAAAATAACAAGAATATCTCTCACAGAGCCACGGCGGAGTTTGCCATGAGCCTTACGCGAGCCTCTCAATAATTGAAAGCCACGTCTTTACCCGGTCCGACAGAATACGTTTTTTCCTCGTAATAAATTCTTTTAAGATATCCGGATCAATGCAATGGATATTGGATGGCTGCATACCCACATATCGCCCATGCGTTGTCAACAAATATACATCACAAGATAGAGAAGAATAATCTTCGAAATGCAAATCCACATCCCCCTGCTTAACCTGGGCAACGGCAGACGCGCCGGTTTCGGCATGTTTCATGACAAATTCATAAACAGCAGTGTCCGATTTACATGAACTGGGTATCATACGGTAACCTTTTTCTTGCAGAAAAAGGCCAACGATGTCCTCGCAGTCTTCCGAGGAAACAAGGGCAAATAAATCCGCCGACATCTTAGGAAGGAGATAGTAATTACTTCCCGACAGGGAATTATATAAATATTGTGAATATAAACTTACATTCCCATCATCGACGATTTGCAGGGTTCGGCCACGAATAAAACTGTTGATCACCTTGCCGGGAACAGCATCAACCTCCCCAACCTGGAACCACTCGCATTCTCGTACATTTACGACATCAGCCTCCAAATATTCTTTAGTCATGCGATATTCCCATTCGCCTACGACCCTGCCAAGGTAATACACGCCACTCTTGTCACGAGTCCAGCATAGATCGTTAAGCTGCAAGCGATTCTTAACGGCATTTATAGCAGGCCACCAACCTTTATCGCCCTGCTCATGGTAAATGGCCGCCCCATTTTTATAATAACTGTCCCAGTTTATTATGCCCCCCAAATCAATCGGCCAACCAACCCCGAGAATTTTACGGTCGAGGCAGAATTTCCTCGGATCAATGCCTTCATTAGCTGCGGTTTTAATATTTAACCGCCAAATGGATGGTCCTGTCTGCATAGGTACAGGATAAAAAAATTAGCGCAAGAAAAAAACCCATAACGCCGCGAGAGTAGCGCCGCCAGGACCTTCTATTTCTTTTCCAACATCACTGATATCCATAAGTTTCCGACCGGGATGAATTACAAACATCTTTACCATTAAATTCAGCGATCTTCTTACCGCTTGAAATACGGATGGCTTTGCCATCCAGCCGTCCCACTCTTTTCCCGCGAGTGTCGCGAATACTGTTCTCATCAACAGCCGCAATTTTTGATCCCGATTTATTTTGCAGATTCTGACCATCAAATTTATAATCGGCCATAATTTACTCGCAATAAAAAATCGATTATGTCGGACGGCTCAGGGAAACCCTGAGTATACTGCACAAACTCAATGAAAAAGTCTCCCGTCCTTTATGGATCAACGAAGGTTGCGCAGCGTTATAGCAGGAACGCGCCGCCGGAGGTGCCGAGGCGTAAAGGCCGGGTCGAACTGCCTCACGCGGTGGAACTGCATGGAATATTGTGGCCAACACGTCAATAACCAGCACCCGAGGGAACGCGCCGGAGCGTAGTGAAGGGCCAGCGCGAGATATATGGGGTATGTTTCTTTGGTGACTTTCTTTGCGCCCTCTGGGCGAAGCCCTGAGTAGATCAGTCACCCGCCGCGCAGGCGCGGGAGCCCGCATATAAAACGTCGTGCGGGGGCGGAACCCTGCGTATAAATCTTTATTCATCCCCCTGGCTTCGCCATCCCCCTTCGTCCCGAAGGGGGATAAGAGGAGGATGTATTTGTGCGTTAACCGACTGTTAACTCACTCTTCTTCCCGCTATCATCTTCCCAGCTTATTCAAGGGAAAAACTCATGCAGACAAGCACGCTCTCCGCCCCGCTTCGTTTACTGATCGGCCTGGCCGCGTTCGTGGTGATTATCGCCGGGATGAAAGCCTCGGCCGACATCCTGATGCCTTTTCTGCTGGCGGCCTTTATCTCGATCATCGCGGCGCCCGCCATCTTCTGGCTGGAGCGCAGGAAAGTGCCGGCGGCGCTGGCCATCACGCTTGTGGTTCTCGCCGTTGTGCTGTTCTTCACGCTGGTCGGCACGCTGATCGGCACCTCGGTGAACGATTTCACGCAACAACTGCCCGATTATCAGTCGCGACTCGGCGATGAGATCAACGCAGTAACCACCTGGCTGAACGCACGAGGCCTTATTTCACTGGACGGTATCACCCAGTACGTCGATCCGGGCAAGGCGATGCAGCTGGCGTCGAATTTTCTCAAGGGTCTCGGCGGCGTGCTGTCCAATACCGCCCTGATTTTTCTGACGGCGGTCTTTATGCTGGCCGAAGCCTCCAGCTTTCCGCGCAAGCTGCGGCTGATGCTGGGCCCGGACGGCTCCATGGGCGGCTTCCAGCAGTTCCTCGACCGCATGAACGCCTATGTCAAGATCAAGACGCTGACCAGCCTGGGCACGGGCATACTGGTCTCGTTATGGTTGCTGATACTGGGCGTCGATTACGCGCTGCTCTGGGGCGTGCTGGCCTTCCTGTTGAACTATGTGCCGAACATCGGCTCGATCATCGCCTCCGTCCCCGCCGTGCTGCTGGCGTTCATCCAGCACGGCACGCTGTCGGCGATACTGACGGCGGTTGGTTACATCGTGGTCAACGTCGGCATCGATAATTTCATCGCGCCGCGCTTCACTGGCCGCGGCGTCGGCCTTTCCACGCTGATCGTATTCCTGTCGCTGCTGTTCTGGGGCTGGGTGCTGGGTCCGGTCGGGATGCTGCTGTCCGTGCCGCTGACCATGATCGCCAAAATCGCGCTCGACAGCCGCGAGGACACCCGCTGGCTCGGCATCCTGCTCGGCCCAGAGGGCGGCGACGAGCCCGCCGCGGAAACCGCGCTCAAGAAAAAAGCCGAAAAGAAACCCAAAAACGCGAAGTAATCCCTTCCCTGGCCATGAACAAAACAAACCAACAGTCTCTCGCAGAGACGCCGGGACGCAGGGTACGCTGGGAAATCGTTTAATTGTACTGAGAAAGATTTCCTCTGCGTTTCTCCGCGTCACTGCGTCCCCGCGAGAGTAAAAATATAAAGTCTTAAAGAGAGCAAGCTTAGCGGAGGTGGGGCTTCTTCCGAAGATAGAGGGTACGCTTGACCCTGGCCACGACCTCGCCCGAGGCGTCCACAATATCCAGGCTCAGGTCCTTGAAATACTTCTCGCCCGTCGCGGTATGCCGCCGGATATCCTCGAGAATGGCATCATCAATTTCAAAACGCGCGCGGACCTTGCTGGTGCCCGGCTTGACGAACTCGATGCAGGCGCCCTTGTCCCACACGAAATAATCGGGTTCCAGCGCCTTGTGCAGCATGAGCATGTAGAAGGGATCGGTCATGGCGAAGAGGCTGCCGCCGAACTGCGTTCCCACGTAGTTGCGATTCCACCAGGCAAACTTCATTGCCACTACGATCTGCCGGAAATCTTCCGATACGTATTCGATCCGTATGCCCATACCCCAGTAGGGAGGCCACAATCGCAACAGGTATTTCACTGCCCAGGGTTTAAACAGCAATCTCATGCAGCGATTCTCGCTTAAGAGCCGCCACGTTGCCAAGACTTTATATTTTTCATCTCGCCAAGACGCAAAGCCGCCAAGAACTCTTGGTAAAAAATCGCAAGCAGGCAGAGCCTGGGCTAAGAGTGACCGCCTTTTATCCTTAGCGACTTTGCACCTTGGCGAGAGAAAATTATACAGCGCGGAATTCTTCCAATACTTTATACCGGCGGCCGCTGTTATCGGATTCGCGCGACTCGACGAGGCAGAATCGATCCACTTTCCACAGTACCGGATCAAACGGCTTGAGCCATGGCAGGGGTGGAGATTTGCGCAGCAGCGTGACATGAGGGTTGTACTCGCGCTTGTCCGGCGTGTGACCGCAACCCCGCAGCGTATTGCGCAACTCGCGCGCCAGTTCCGTCAGCGGTTGGCAGGCCGCCGGTTCCGCGGAAACGACCTTGGCCTTCGGGAAATAGCCGAAACGGACCAGCTCGAAGGCAAACGGCGCGAATTCGATGCGTGTGGCGGCCATGCGCAGGCAGTCATAATGCTGTACCGAAGCCTTGCCGATAAATTCCAGCGTCAGGTGCAGATCGCCGGGAACTTGCTTGCGCCCGGCATCCTCCGGCAATTTCGACAGTAATTCCTCCAACCGCCCGCGCACTGCGTCATCCGGCCACAACGCAAAAAATATCCGTTTAGAATTCAGAGTTTCCATTTCAAGAACCGCTTTAATTTTCTCTCGCCAAGCCGCCAAGCCGCAAAGAAAGTCTTAATCTTAAGAATGAAATGGATTCAAAATTACTTATCTTTGATATTTTACATTTTAGTCTTGGCGGCTTTGCGCGTTACTCGGGCAATCCTGCCCTCGCCCCTTACGGGGCCCGCTCTTCAGGGGTTCAAATCCGCTCCCAGCGGATTTGTGGCGAGATCAGAAATATGAAAAGCCGTGGCAACCTGGCGTTCTTAATTCGCGTAAGGATCGCGCGGCTTGGATTGCAGGGCGATGCTGGTGGCGGCGAAAAACTCGCTCAGCACCGGCGCGAAATGCGCCTTGTCGATGAGGAAGGAGTCGTGCCCGTTGATCGAGGGCAGGTTATGGAAGTCGACCGCGAGCCCGGCCTTGCGCAGGCCTTCCGCCAGCTCCAGCTGCTGCTCCACCGGGAACAGGATATCGGTCTGCACGCCGATGATCAGGCTGCGCTTGGCCTGAATCTTGGCCAGCCCCGCATTGAGCGTCCCGCCGTGCTCGGCGACGTCGAACAGGTCCATCGCCCGCGACAGGTAGAGGTAGCTGTTGGCGTCGTACACCTCCGCGAACTTGCGGGCGTTGTGGTCGAGATAGGACTCGATCTCGAATTCGATGCCGAACTTGTCATGGCTGTGACGCTCGTGCGGCACTTTCATGCGGTTGAAACGCTGCAGCCATTCCTCGGAAGCGCGATAGGACAGCAATCCCAGCTTGCGCGCAGTCAGCATTCCCTGTACGGGTTCCGCGTCGGGCGAATAGCGGCCGTTCTTCCACATCGGATCGTTGCGCACGATCTCGCGCTGCAGCGAGCGGATCATGATGGTAAAGGGCCGCGCGCGCGCCGCCGCCGATATCGACACCAGGTAATCCACCTCGTCCGGATACTGCAGCGCATAGGCGAGCGAGGTCATGCCGCCCATCGAGGAACCGACCACCGCGTGCAGGTGGTCGACGCCGAGCTCGTGCAGCGCGTGATGCCCGGCCTTGGCGATGTCTTCGATCGTCACTTCGGGAAAATCCAGGCCGTAGCACTCGCCGGTCGCGGGATTGATCGAGGACGGGCCCGTGCTGCCGAAGCAACCGCCCAGCGAATTGACGCAGATGACGAAAAAGCGGTCGGTGTCGATGGGCTTGCCCGGGCCGATCATATACTCCCACCAGCCCGGGGTCGGATCCTCGGCCGAGGAGCAGGCGTGCGCCGAAGGCGAAAGGCCCGTGAAGACCAGCACGGCGTTGTCCTGGTTGAGACTCAGCTTGCCCCAGCACTCGTAGGCGACCTGTACCTTCTTCAGGCGGCCGCCGCGGCGCAGCACGAATTCATCACTGCCGTAATCGCCGTATAAATCGACCAGCCGCGTGGCTGAAGGCAATACGCGCTGTATCTGCCGGCAAGGCGATGGAGCTTTCTTCGGTAACATATACGCCGTATATCCGCAAAAAACCGAGTATCGCAGATATAGCTCCGGCGGATCAACCGGGCCCTGCTGGACCGCCTATTTGACCGTAATGGTGATTTTCGCGGAGGTCACCGGCGGATCTTGCGGAATATGCAGGTGGTCGCCGAGCAACAATTGCAATGTGTGCCTGCCCGGCGGCAGGCTGAGTTCCGTTTCCGTCTGTCCCTTGCCGAAATGACGGTGGGTCTCGTCGGCCGGAATCGGCTTGCCCTTGGGCGGCAGTTCCGCGACATCGATCAGCAGATGATGGTGGCCGGTGTTGGCGAATTCGACGCCGGCGGGCGCGATGCCCATGCCCTTGAGCCCGAATTGCACGACAAAGGGGCTCGTCACTTCGGCGCCGTCCGCCGGGCTGATGATATAGGCTGTGGCCGCGGGCGTTGCGGGCGCCGCCGTTGGCGCCGTGGGCGCATCGGCGGCCCTGGCAGTCGTCAGCGCGCACACGGCCGCAAATATAAGAACCCACTTCAACATGGTTTTCATGACAAGCTCCTTCTTAAGGTTTAAAAGGACAAACCGTCCCGAGGCAAATCAGGTCTTGCTTTCCTCGGACAGGCTCTTCGACACCAGCTCGTAGACATCGCGTGAAATATCCGGCGTTTCGAGTATAGCCTGCAGGCGCTGCCGCATCAGCTCACGCTGCGGGCTGACGAACTTGCGCCAGCGGGTCAGCGCCGGCACCATGCGCGCGGCGACCTGGGGATTGATGCGATCGAGCGCGACAATGGTGTCAAACAGGAGTTCGTAGCCTTTACCGGAAGGATCGTGGAAGCGCGCGGGATTCGCGAGGCAGAAGGTTGCGATTAGGGCCCGCACCTTGTTCGGGTTCTTCAGCGAGAACGCCGGATGCTGCTGCAGAGCCTTGACGCGCTCGAGCGTGTCCGGGAGCCGCGACAGCGCCTGGATGCCGAACCACTTGTCCAGCACCAGCGTGTCGTTCCGGTATTGGTCGTGGAAATCCTGGATTACATCGTTGCGCAGCTCGCCCGGCACGTCGCACAGCGCCGCGAACGCGGCCAGCTTGTCCGTCATGTTGCGCGCCGCGCGGTACTGGATCAGACACAGTTCGATCGCGTCCGTCTTGCCGGCCTGCATCAGATAATCGAGGCACACGTTGCGCAGGCGGCGGCGCGCCATCGCCTCGGGTTCGGCGCTGAAAGGCCCATCGTCGCGCAGTTCGTCATAACGCTGGCGCAGCAGCGGGCCGAGCGTCGCGGCAAGTCTGCCGCGCAGCGTCTCGCGCGTCTGATGGATATTCTGCGGGTCGACCGATTCGACCTGATCGGCGATATAGCGCTCGGCGGGCAGGGTGAGTATTTCGGCGACCAGCCCCGGGTCCGCGTCCTCGGCGCGCAGAGTGGTCTCGAAGGCGGCGATAAACTGATCGTCGACCTTGACAGGCTGACCCGATTGTCGCGCCGCCAGCAGGCGCAGCAGCACGCGCAGCGCGTATTGCTGCCCGGCGTCCCAGCGGTTGAAGCTGTCGCTGTCGTGCGCCATCAGGAGACACAGATCGTGATCGCTGTAATCGTGGCGCAGTTTCACGGGGGCGGAAAAACCGCGCAGCAGCGACGGCACGGGTTTCGAAGGCACATCCGTAAAAGTAAAGGTCTGCTCCGGCAGGGTCACATTCAATACCACGGTATCCGGCGTATCCATCCGGCCGTCTTGTGTATGCAAGGATAAGGCCTTGCCCTGTTCATCCAGCAGGCCCGCGGCCACCGGTATATGCATCGGCTGCTTCTGCGGCTGACCCGGCGTCGGCGGGCAACTCTGGCGGATCGTCAGCTGATAGGTCTTCTGCTTCGCATCGTAGCGGTCCGTGACATTCAGTTCGGGGGTTCCCGCCTGGCTGTACCAGAGCCGGAACTGCTTGAAGTCCGCCTTGTTGGCGTCCTCCATCGCGCGCACGAAATCCTCGATCGTGACCGCGTGACCGTCGTGACGCTTGAAATAGAGATCCATGCCCTTGCGGAAGCCTTCCTTGCCGAGCAGGGTATGCTGCATGCGGATGACTTCGGCGCCCTTCTCGTAAATGGTCACGGTGTAGAAATTGTTGATCTCGATGTACGATTCGGGACGCACCGGATGCGCGGTCGGACCCGAGTCCTCCGCGAACTGCATGGTGCGCAGCATCCGCACGTCCTCGATGCGTTTCAAGGCGCGCGCGCTCATGTCGGCGCTGAACTCCTGGTCACGGAACACCGTGAGGCCTTCCTTGAGACTCAGCTGGAACCAGTCGCGGCAGGTGACGCGGTTGCCGGTCCAGTTGTGGAAATACTCGTGGCCGATCACGCCTTCGATATTCTGATAATCGGTATCGGTCGCGGTGTCGGGGCGCGCCAGCACGTACTTGGAATTGAAAATATTGAGGCCCTTGTTTTCCATCGCCCCCATGTTGAAATCGTCGACCGCGACGATCATAAAGATATCGAGGTCGTATTCGAGGCCGAAGGTCTCCTCGTCCCAGCGCATGGACTTCTTGAGCGAGACCATCGCATGCTCGCAGCGGTCGCGGTTGTGCGGCTGTACGTAGATTTTAAGATCGACCTTGCGGCCGGAACGCGTGGTAAAGCGGTCCTCGATCGCGACCAGCTTGCCCGCCACCAGCGCGAACAGGTAGCAGGGTTTGAGGAAAGGATCTTCCCAGCGCACCCAGTGCCGGCCGTCCGGCAATTCGCCGCGGGCGACGCAGTTGCCGTTGGACAGCAGCACCGGAAAGGCTTCCCGGTCGGCCCTGAGCACGGCGCTGAAGCGGGCCATTACGTCGGGCCGGTCGATATAAAAGGTAATCTTACGAAAACCTTCCGCCTCGCACTGGGTGCAGAAATTGCCGCCGGACATGTACAGCCCGTCGAGCGAGGTGTTCGCCGCCGGATTAATGCGGGTTTCAATCTCCAGGGTGAAGGCGGCCGGGGGTTTGGCGATGGTCAGCCCGGTTTCCGACAGACTGTAATCCTGCGGAGACAATTTCCTGCCGTCCAGCATCACCGAGAGCAATTCCAGTTCGGCGCCGTCCAGTTCCAGAGCGGTTGCGGGAGGGGTGTCTGGCCCGCGGCGTATCTTCATGACTGAGCGCACGCGAGTGCGCTCCGGCTCTAGATCGAATTCGAGATCGACCGTTTCCACCCAAAAAGCCGGGGGTTTATAATCTTTTAAAAAAACGGCTTTCGGGTTCTCATTTTTTTTCATATCGGGTCCGTCCCATGGCATTCGGCTACGGGACTCTCCCGTATAATGGCCAGTATAAAAACGGGTTGCAGGTCAGGGATCATAGCCTGACCAGGGTATTCTATGACAGACCACAGTATTATTTTCTCGATCTTCCTGATTTTCTCGGGAGCGACGCTGCTGGCCACGCTCGCGCTGTTCATCCGCCAGTCGATGCTGGTGGCGTACATCCTGGTCGGGATAATGGCCGGGCCCTGGGGATTTCACCTGGTCACGGACCTGAAACTGATCGGGCAGATCGCCGAAGTCGGCATCATTTTTCTGCTGTTCCTGCTGGGCATGAATCTGGAGCCGCAGGACCTCGCCCGCCTGTTCCGCAAGACCACCATCGTCACACTGGTGAGTTCCGCGCTGTTTTTCGGGGCGGGCTTCGGGCTCAGCCTCTTGTTCGGATTGAGTGCGGCGGATTCGGCGGTCATCGGAATCTGCATGATGTTCTCCAGCACCATCATCGGCCTGAAACTCCTGCCGACCACGGCCTTGCACCATCAGCATATGGGCGAGCTCTTGGTCAGTATCCTGCTGCTGCAGGATATCGTCGCCGTGCTCGCGCTCGCCGGCATTCAGGGCTTCGCCGCCCACGAAGCGGTGTTGCCGGGAATCGCCAGGCTCGTGCTCGCGCTGGCTTTCGTCACCACGCTGGCCTTTCTGGTTTCGCGCTATCTGTTGCACCGCCTGATCACGCGCTTCGACCGCATTCACGAATACATCTTTCTGCTGACCATCGGCTGGTGCCTCGGTATTTCGCAGCTGGCGAATTTCCTGGGCCTGGGTTACGAAATCGGCGCCTTTATCGGGGGCGTCAGTCTCGCCATCAGCCCGATCGCGCGCTTTATCACGGAGCACTTAAAACCCTTGCGCGACTTCTTCCTGGTGATGTTCTTCTTCACCCTGGGAGCAGGATTCAATATCGGCATGCTGGCGGAATTGATCGTGCCGGCCGGCGCGCTGGCGCTGTTCATGCTGGTGATAAAACCGCAGGTGTTCCGCCTGTTATTACGCAAGGAGGGGGAGAAAAGCGGCTTCTCAACCCAGTGCGGCTACCGCCTGGGCCAGGTCAGCGAGTTCTCGCTTTTGATAGCGATCATCGCATTACAGGCGGCCCTGATCTCGGAACGTGCATCCTATCTGATCCAGATCACGACGCTGCTGACCTTTATCGTGTCTTCTTATTATATTGTGATGCGTTACCCAACTCCGATAGCGGTGGACGACCATTTGCGCAAGGATTAAGCTTGGACATCCCTGTATGCATCTCCCTGTGGCGGGCTTATGAAACCGAAACCTGAGCTGAGCCGTCCCTTCCTGAGGCTGCTGCTTGCCGTCAAAGGCCAGGCCGACAACATGGACCTGCTCGCCCGCCTCAAGGAAAACACTGAAGTCAGGATCGAACTCAAGAACCCGCGCAACGCCAATGACTTCCTGCAGGAACTGCAGAACGCCGATTACAACCTGATCATCTGCGACCATCTGCTGCTTACCAAGCAGACGCTGGCGCGCCTGGCCGAACTCACCGCCGCCAATCCGGATTTGCCGCTCATCTCCTTCGCCCGCGAAGTCGAGCAGCCGATCCTGAAACAGGCGCGCGCCATGGGCGCCCTGCACACATTCCCGATGGAGCACACCGAATCGCCCGGCATGGCGCACCTGGTGCAGATGATCCTGCGCTATGCCCTGCTCGCCAAGCGCCTGTCCCCGCTGCGCAACGAACTGCGCGCGCTCGGTTGCCGCAATCCCGCCTATGCCTACGAAGCGCGCATCGACGGCGACGGCCGCATGATCACCGAATGGGTATCCGACTCGTTCCAGCTGGTCACCGGCCATTCACGGGAAGCGGTGACGGACAAGGGCGGCTGGATCGCCTTCGTCTATCCCGACGACCTGCCGGCGATCAAGAGTTTCGTCGAAACCCTGCTGCAAAATACGCCGGCCTCCGTGCAGTATCGTGTCGCCACCAGCGACGGCCGCAACATCTGGCTGGAAAGCGCCGGCGAACCGGTCTGGAACGAGGAAGAAAGGCGCGTCGTCCGCATCTACGGCAATGCGCGCAATGTGAGCGAGCGCGAACAGCTGAAACAGCGCTACATCGTAAAACAGCAGCAGCAGAACATACTCGCCCGCATCGCCGAATTCGGCGCCACCCGTCCCAAACCGGAGGAATTCTTCCGGCAGGCCGCGCTGCTGCTGACCCAGACGCTTGACGCCTGGATGTGCGAGATCTTCGTCATCAACCGGACGACGGAAGCGGGCGAACTGTGCGCGGCGACCGGCGTCGAGTCCGGCCTGATCGGAAATTTCAGCCTGCCGGCCAACAAGGATAACGAGCTGGGTTACGCGGTCGGCAGTAACGCTCCCTTTGTGATCGAAGACCTGCGCAAGGAAAAGCGCTTCAGGCCTTCCGGCCACCTGCGCAAACAGAAAGCCGAGTCCGGCATCTGCGTGCCGATCCGCAACAACAAGGAAGTGCTGGGCATGCTCGCCCTGTATCATAACGAACCGGGGCAGTTCTCCGATGACGACGTGCCTTTCGTGCACGCCTATGCCTCGCTGCTGGCCTCGTTCCTGGCTCAGAGCTCGCGTGAATCGCAGCTCAAGAGCACCCGCGAGGCGCTGGTGGAGCGGACCCATACCCAGGACATGCCCGTCAGCCAGCCTTCGGAAGAAGACGATATCAGCGTCATCGTGAAGACCGCCAAGGAGTTGCGCAACCGCGATGTCATCCTGTCGGCGACCTCCAAGATAACGCGCAACCTGATGGACGCCCACCGCTGGGAAGACGCGATGCAGGTGGTGATCAAGGAACTCGGGCACGCCAGCAACGCCAGCCGCGCCTATCTGTTCAGCAACCACGCGGATCTCGCCGGCGACGAACTCAGCACGCTGTCCTTCGAATGGGTCAACAAGGGCATCGACAGCCGGCTGGAGCAGGCGGAGTACAAGAACATGGCGCTCTCCAAAATGGGCCTCGAGCGCATCAAGGATATCCTCAGTCAGGGCGGCATCGTAATCGCCAAGACCGACGAGCTGCCGCCGGGCGAGCAGCAATTCTTCAAAAAGAACAACGTCAAGTCCACCGCCATGGTGCCGATCTTCGTGGACGGCAAATGGTGGGGGTTCCTGGGCTTCGACGCCTGCAACCAGTACCACGAATGGTCGAGCGCCGAGGTGGACGCGCTGCGCATCGCCGCCAACATCATCGCGACCGCGCTTGAACGCAAGCAGAACGAAACGGCCATGCAGGCGGTGCTGGAAGGCACGGTCGGCAAAACCGGTCAGGAATATTTCCGCACCCTGCTCAAGCACCTGTCCGCCATCTTCGATGCGGACTACTGCCTGATCGCCGAAGCCGTCGACAACAGCAGCTTCAAGGTCGAATACGCGCTGCACAAGCAACAGTACCTGGAACCTTTTGAGTACCGCCAGGAGAACAGCAGCTTCGACGCCAAGAACGGCGACCAGATCATTCACTACACGCACAGCGTGTACCGCAACTTCCCCGAGAACAAGTGGCTGAAGAAGCACAAGATCGAAGGCTATATTGCGATCCCGGTGCTCGGCAGCGACCGCCGCATCCTCGGACATATCGCCGTAATGAGCACCAAGCGGCTGGACGCGCACCTGCGCGAGATGCAGATCCTGAAGATTTTCGCCGGTCGCGTCGGCGTGGAGCTGGAACGCCAGCGCATGGAGGCGGAGAACCGTCAACTGGCGCGCATTTCCCTGCTCAACCCGAACATGGTGGTCACGACCGACCTCGAGGGCCGCATCATTTTCAGCAACCCCGCCTGCGCCCAGATGATGAAGCGGCTCGACTTCACGAGCGTGAACGCGCTCTTGCCGAAGAATCACGAAGAACTGATCCGCAAGACCGTAGCCAACGGCGGCCAGACGCTGTCGATCGAATCCTCGGTGGGGGACTCCACTTTTCAGTGGAACTACCACCTGCAGCAGGACCTGCAGCAGGTGCACATCTACGCCATCGACATGACCCATTACCGCAAGGCCGAGGACCAGCTGCGCAAGGACGCCTTCCACGACGCACTAACCGGTCTGCCCAACCGCAACTATTTCAACACGCTGCTGCGGCATGCGATCGAGCACACCGAACGCCGCAAGGACTACACCTTCGCGGTGCTGTTCCTCGATCTCGACCGCTTCAAGTACATCAACGACAGCCTCGGCCACTCCTACGGCGACATGTTCCTGGAGCAGGTCGCACAGTTGCTGAAGAACTGTCTGCGCCCCGGCGACCACATTGCGCGCTTCGGCGGCGACGAATTCGCAATTCTGCTCGAATCCGTTCCGAACGAGGAAGAGACGGTCAACATCGCAAACCGCATCCAGCAGACGCTGTCCAAGCCCATCCTCCTGGACCAGCACGAGACCTTCACCAGCGCCAGCATCGGCATTGCCCTTAGCAACCGCGGCTACTCCAATCCTCAGGACATCATCCGCGACGCGGATATCGCCATGTACAGCGCGAAACAGGCGGGCAAGGCGCGCCACGCCATCTTCGATTCGCGCATGCACGAGGAAATGGTGCATGTCCTGAAACTGGAAACCGACCTGCGACACGCCGTAGCCAACAACGAACTCAAAGTCTATTATCAGCCGATCTACAACATCGCGGAAAAACGCATCTCGGGCTTCGAGGCGCTGGTGCGCTGGATACATCCCCTGCGCGGCTTCCTCGAGCCGCACGACTTTATCCCGCTGGCCGAGGAAATGAGCATTATCCGCGACATCGACTACCTGGTGCTGAACTCGGCGGCGAAGAAGCTGAAGCTGTGGCAGAAAAAACACCCGCAGGCCGCCGATATCAAAATGAACATCAACCTGTCGGCGATCCATTTCAACAACACGGCGATCCTGGCCGAAATCGGCAACGTCATCAAGGACAACAAGCTGACCAACGATTGTATACGGCTGGAGCTGACCGAGGGCGTGATCATGGAAAATTCCACCCGCTCGGCGGAGATCTTCAACGTGCTGAGCAAGCTCGGCATCCATATCAGCATCGACGACTTCGGCGTGGGCTATTCCTCGCTGAGCCGCCTCACCAAGCTGCCCGTCGACATGTTGAAGATCGACCGCGGCTTCGTGCAATCCATGACCGTGGACAGCAACAGCCTGAACGTGACGCGGGCCGTCATCGACCTGGCGCATGACCTCGACATGCAGGTGATCGCCGAGGGTGTGGAAACGCGCGGCCAGTTCCAGATCTTAAGCCGCATGGGCTGCCAGTATATCCAGGGCTATTATATCTCCAAGCCGCTCGGCGAAAAGGAGGCGGAAGAGTTCCTCATCAATCCCCCAAATTTCCAATAATTCCAACCACAGAGAACAGAGAGCGCACCGAGGCAGGAATCTTTCGAACCCAAGTCTTTTGGGGTTATTAGTCGGACAGTGCTTTTATTATCGCGCACCGGATCTATCGGGCCTCCCCTGTTACGCAAGTACGCAAGACTTCCCGCAGCGGGGGCAGGATAGATGGGGTAGTTAAATCAAAGTGAAATCAGTGCTCCGTGAGCTCTGTGGTTTGTATTAGTCTTTATACAGCCCTGCGATTTCGGAGGCATATTTTTCCAGCAAGCTGTTGCGCTTGAGTTTCAATGTCGGTGTCAGCATGCCGTCTTCCACCGTCCAGGGCTGCAAGGTGGGGAAAACCTTGCGTACCTGGGCGTAACCGGGGAACTCCTTCAGTCGCGACGATATGACATGCAGCAGTTCGCTGAGAATCTTCTGTTGCCGCAGGGAAGCGGTATCGTTCGGATCTACGCCCCGTTCGCGGGCCAGCACACGCCATACGTCCGGGTTCAGCACGACCAGCGCCGTCAGATAAGGCCTGGCCTCGCCGACCACCATCACCTGCTCGATCAGGGGATCCATCGAGATCGCCATTTCCATGTCGGCCGGGGGCACTTTTTCACCGTTGCTGAGTACGATGATCTCTTTTAGCCGTCCTGTTATATACAGAAAGCCGTCCTCGTCCATGCGCGCCTTGTCGCCCGTCCGGAGCCAGCCGTCCGTGGTAAAGGCCAAGCGGGTCGCGGCCTCGTCCTGCCAGTACCCGCGCATGACGCAGGGACTGCGGGTTTCCAGTTCGCCGTTCGCGGCGATGCGCACTTCGATATCGGGCAGCGGCAACCCGATGCCGTCGGGACGGTTACGCCGTTCACGGTTCACACTGATGACGGGGCTGGCCTCGGTAAGGCCGTAGCCTTGCAGCAAGTTGAGCCCGAGGCTGATGAAAAACCTCGATACGCCGGACGGCAGCGGCGCGCCGCCGCAGATGGCGAAGCGCACGCGCCCACCCAGACGGCTCATGATCTTGCGCGCAACCAGGCGATCGAGCAGCGGCCACAACAACAGCCATGGACTCCATGCCATCTCGCGCTGCCGCCATTTGAAACGCTTCCAGCCGACATGGAGTGTCGCTTCGAACAGCAGGCGCCGCAGGCGCGGTTGCGATTTCAGGGCTTCACTCACCTTCGCATACACGCGCTCATAGATGCGTGGCACTGAAATCAGCACACTGGGCCGGATCGCCACCAGGTCGTCCGGCAGCAGCTTGATCGAGCGGTTGTAGGTGACGGTGCCGCCGACCATCATCGCCAGGTAGTAGCCGATGGTGCGCTCCAGCGTATGCGAAAGCGGCAGGAACGACAGAAACTCCGCGCCGCTGTCGATATCCACCGTGCGGGCGCTCGACCAGGCATTGTGCAGGATATTGCGGTGCGTCAGCATGACGCCTTTGGGCTTGCCGGTGGTGCCCGACGTGTAAACGATGCTGGCCAGTTCGTCCGGAGACATGGGTTCGGTGTGCAATGCCGGGGTCGTCTCCGGCAGCCAGCGCTTGAGTTCCCGCAGGCGCGGGTCCGTCGCGCCCTGGATCTCCTGCAGGCTGACGATATGCCGCACCGTGGGCAAGCCGTCTTCACAACACAACAAGGCGCGCCACTGTTCGGCGCCTTCCACCAGCAGGAATTTCACTTCGGCGTTACGCAAAATGAAAGCTGCGTTTTCGGCGCGGTCCTCTATGTACAGCGGAACTGTAATCAGCCCCAGGCCGAGCGCGGCCTGATCGAACAGGACCCATTCACGGCAGTTACGCAACATGACGGCGGCCCGGTCGCCCTTGACCAGCCCGCTGCTCCGCAATGCGGCCTGCCAACGCGCGACCTCGCCCGCCATTTCGCGCCAACTGGTTGCGACCCATTGTTCCCGCGTCGCATCGTACTGCCGGTATGCGATCTTGTCAGGCATCTTGCCGACACGCTCCCGGAACAACTCGGACAGCGTTTTGGCCTGGTCAGGCGCGATAATATCCGTCACTCGGTTCTCCAAACGAACAAAAGGTGAATGCAATCAGGGGAGATTATAATTCCTGGGTGGAAAATTAAACCCCCAAAAGGGTAGCTTCAGAGCCCCAATGTGCATTGGGTCACAAACGGAATCCGCTGCGAAGCCGCGGTTATTTACTATAGAATAGCGGCCGATCCATGGAGCTTCCTTAATGACACCGGCCGAATTGTATCAGGCGCGCAGCCAGCAACAGTCCTTGAGCAAGGATCCGCAGCAGGAACGTGTGCTGAAATATCTGGACCGCCTCGCACAGGCACTGGTTCCGGAGACGGCCGCGGAGCGCGGATTCCTGGGTAAACTGTTTGGCAGCAAGACCTCGTCCGCGGGACTTTATCTTTGGGGAGGCGTCGGCGCCGGCAAGACAATGCTGATGGATATTTTTTACGAGACTCTCCCTTTCCCCGAGAAAAAGCGCACGCATTTTCACCATTTTATGCAGACGGTGCATTTCCAGCTCAAGCAGCAGAAACGCAGTGATCCACTGCAGCAGGTCGCGCAGTACCTGGCCAGCCAATGCCGGGTGCTGTGTCTGGACGAGTTTATCGTCACCGATATCACGGATGCGATGATCCTGTCAGGCTTGCTCAAAAACCTGTTCGCCGCCGGCGTCTGCCTGGTGACGACATCCAATACCGAGCCCGCGGAACTGTACAAGAACGGCCTGCAGCGCGCGCGTTTTCTGCCCGCGATCGAGTTGATCAAGCGCCATTTGCAGATCGTCCACCTCGATAGCCGGATCGATTACCGTCTGCGCACCCTGCAGCGGGAAGGCACCTATCATTATCCATTGAATGACCAGACCCGGAGCCGGATGGAGTCGACCTTCACCCACCTCAGCAGTGGCGGAGCCGGCCCCGGTGAAATCGAAATCTGCCAGCGTCCTGTCGCCTTCAAGGGCATGGTAAAGGGCGTCATCTGGTTCGACTTCCAGGTGCTGTGCCGGTCCGCGCGTTCGCAGAACGATTACATCGAGATTGCCAGCCGCTTCCACAGCCTGCTGCTATCGGGCGTGAAGGTGATGGATCCGACCTCTGACGACACTGCGCGCCGCTTCCTGAACCTGATCGACGTTCTGTATGCGCACAAGGTCAAGCTGGTGGTTTCCGCCGACGCGCCGCCGGACGAGCTATACCGCGGCAAGCGCCTGACGGCGGAATTCAAGCGCGCCACCAGTCGGTTGTTCGAAATGCAATCCGAGGAATACCTGGCAAAACCTCACTCAAGCTGAAGTCGCTTCCAGGATTATTTATATTTTTCTCTCGCAGGGGCGCGGAGGCGCAGGTAAACGCAGAGAAAAAATTCTTTATTCTTAAAATATTGATCTAATTTCGCGGCGAGCCCTGCGTCACTGCGTCTCCGCGAGAGATTCTTGGTTTGTTTTCTTTTGTGGCTTAGATAGATAACTTCATCCCGCTGCGAGGGATCAAAAGCCCGGATACTTCTTCTTTAATTTTTCCAGCAGCTCGCCCAACTCAAGCTTGAGGATTCCATCGCAGTACTCCAACAGCGGCAGCAGTCTTCTCAGCAATGCCACAGCTTCCTCATCGTTAAGCTTCGCGTCCCGGCGCGACAGCTTGCCCATCGCGTCGGCCAGCAGCGCGGCGATTTCCGGGTCGATGGGAGCGGTCTTCTTGGCCGCGCCTTCGGGTTTTGGCATCACCGCGTCACCACCCTGTTTGATCGCTTCCTGCAGGCGTCGGTCCGCTTCGAGCATCAGCATATCGAAGGTGCGGTTAATATTGGTCGGCAGCGCGGAAATACCAACACTTACGGATACCTTGAAGGTCTGTTCCTTGTGGCGAATGGTTTTCTGGCGGATTTTCAAGCGCAGCCTTTCCGCGAGGTTGTAGGCATTCTGCAGCTCGCAACCGACCAGCAGGATGGCGAAGCGATCCTTCTCGATGCGTCCCACCGTATCCTCGAGGCGAAGCTCGGAAGACATATAGGAGCCGATCTTGCGGATCAGGCCGTTGACCAGCTGCTTCTCGGTATTCTCCACCAGCTTGTCGAAGTCATCGAGCGCCATCATGATCAGCGCGAGTTCGGATTTCTTGCGGTTCGCGGCCGACATCTCCTGTTCGCCGCGCTCCATGAAGAACGTGCGGTTGGCCAGGCGCGTCAGGGTATCCATGCTGGCCGTCTTGCCGTCATCGACTATCTTGTCGCGCGGCTTGACGTGGGCCTTGGCTTTGGATTGCAGGAAAACCGAGTCGAAGGGTTTCAATACGTAGTCGGTGGCGCCCGCGGTCAGCGCCGACTTGGTTTTATCGGCCCCGTCTTCGGCGGCGGTGACCAGAATCACCGGAATATTCTTGAGGCTCTCGTCCTCGGAGGCGCGGATGCGCGCCAGCAGCCCGTTGCCGTCCAGATGCGGCATATTGAGGTCGGTGAAAACCGCGCAGATTTCGTCATCGCCTTCCAGCTTGTCCCAGGCTTCTTCACCATCCCCCGCTTCGACCAGGTCATACTGTTCGCCGAGAATACGAGCAAAGGCTTTACGAATGACTTTGGAATCGTCGACTACCAGCACCCGCAACTTATCCGACATTCATTCTCCTTATCGGGACGTGCTTCTGTAGCCCGACCTTTTTATTGTTATAGCAAAGAAAAGGGCCGCCCACGCGGTCTGCGCGCAAGGCGACCCTAACTATATGATTTTTAGAGCCGGGAAACCAGCCCGCCCTCATGTTATCGAAGGATCAGACAATTTCCCCGATGCGGGACTTAAAGACGCTCTGGTACTGTTCGACGATGTTCAGCTGCATTTTGCGGTCGCAGAACATCAGGAGCGGCAGCAGCTTGGCGAACAGCTCGTCCGTGCAATGCTCCAGCATCTGGCTCTTGTTGCTGTTCAACATTTCAAGCGCTTCGTCGAGTGTGGGCACATATTCGCTCGCATGGTCGTGGCCACTCAGACGTTGCCGCACGTTTTCCGCCGACGCCCGGTCGCCGCCGGCCTCGATGGCCTTGCGCAATTCGGAGGTCGCCTGCCGCAACAACATTTCGAAGGAGGTGTAGGACTTCAACACCGGAGCGGCGGCGCCGATGCTGATGGTGACGGCGAAGCGCTGCTCGCCGTGGCGGAAAATTTTCTTTTTCACCTTGTCCAGGATCCTGTTGGAAGTTTCCAGAACGCCTTCGGGAGTGACGCCCATCAGCAGCACGCCGTACATGCCGTCGTCGAGACGAGCGACTGTGTCCTCGCCGCGCACCACCGAGCTGATATAGGTGCCGATCTTGACCTGCACGGCCTCGATCAGAAAGGATTCGTGCTTCTTCCGCAATTCGCTCAGCTTGTCGACGCCGATCAGCAGTACGCCGAGCCCCTGGTTATGGCGCACGGCATAGGCCAGATTATTGGCGCCGCGGAGCATGAAATACGGCTCGTTCGCGAGCTGGGTCAGCGGATCGACGGTGGCCGTAATCAGGTGCTTGGCTTCCTTGAGCACCCGTACGTTGGCGCTGGCCCGCGCGCGCAGTAGTTCCGGCACGAAGGGTTTTCTCAGCAGGTCCGTCACGCCGGACGCCAGGGATTCCTTAACGTGGCCAAGGTCGTCACTGGCCTCGGTCATGATAATGACCGGCATCGTGCGCGTGGTTTCGTTTTCGTCGGAGCGGATGCGTTTTAAAAGGCTGAGGCCGTTGCCATCGGGCATGGTGAGATCGGTCAGGACCATCTGGATATCCTTATCCGTGCTCAACATGTGCCAAGCCTCTTCGCCGGTGGTGGCCTCGATCAGATCGTACTCATCCTCGAGTATTTTCAGGATTTCCTTGCGGGTCACCGCGCAGTCATCCGCGACAAGTAGGCGTGGCTTGGCAATCACATGGTACCCCTATGAACCCCTGGGCATTGTCCAGTTGTTATTGTTTAAAAGAGTATAACTCCCGCCTTCGACCGGGGACTCTTCACCCGCTCAGGCCTTCTGCCTACGCGCTAAAACCAGCGTCGGGAAGGTCGTTCCGCGGCGAATTTTTCAAAGCCGAAAATCTGCTTAAGTCTTTGAAAATAAAAGTGTTAAAAAACCGGTCATACCGCCCCAGGTTGCTCATGCTCCCGATGGACAGGAGTCCCCCAGCCCGATGAACGAGAAAGAAAACCGGACCGGTGGCGCAACCTTAGACGTTATCGGCACTACAGGCTGTCGGCTTAAGCCTTAATTGAACCGGCATAGATACCGTTGACTGGACTATATGGCGGGCAACGGGCTGGATATGCCCCAACCCGATGCGAAACTTATAAAGAAAGGCGGATGAATTAGAAAAGACGGGGGGCTAACCCTTGGCTTCGCGGCTTTCCTTCTTGCGCTCGTGTTCCTTGAGCAGTTTTTTACGGATGCGGATCGCGGCCGGTGTGATCTCGACCAGTTCATCCTCGTTGATGAACTCCATGGCCTGCTCCAGGCTGAAGCGAATCGGCGGAGTCAGCAGAATGTTTTCATCCGAACCCGCGGCGCGGATATTGGTCAGCTGCTTGCCTTTGAGGGGATTCACCACCAGATCGTTGTCGCGGCTGTGGATGCCGATGATCATCCCTTCATATACTTCCTCGGCATGACCGATGAACAGGCGTCCGCGCTCCTGCAGGTTGAACAGCGCGTAGGCCAGCGCCTTGCCCTGCCCGTTGGCGATCAGCACGCCGTTCTGGCGCTCGCCGAAACGCGCGTTAATCTTCGGGCCGTAGTGGTCGAAGATGTGGTGCATCAGGCCCGTGCCCGAGGTCATGGTCATGAACTCGGTCTGGAAACCGATCAGCCCGCGCGAAGGCACTTCGTACTCGAGGCGCACCCGGCCCTTGCCGTCGGGAACCATGTTCTGGAACTTGGCTTTGCGCGCCCCCAGGCTTTCCATCACTGCGCCCTGGTACTGCTCTTCCAGGTCCATCACCATCTGTTCATAGGGCTCGCACAGCTGGCCGTCGATTTCCTTCAGAATCACCTCGGGACGCGACACTGCCATCTCATAACCCTCGCGGCGCATCGTTTCCAGCAAAATCCCGAGATGCAGTTCACCGCGGCCGGACACGATAAACTTGTCCGCGTCGTCGGTGGTCTGCACGCGCAAGGCCACGTTATGCAGGGTTTCCTGCTGCAGACGCTCGCCCACCTGGCGGCTGGTGAGATACTTGCCTTCGCGCCCCGCGAAAGGCGAAGTGTTGACCTGGAAGGTCATGCTGACCGTGGGCTCGTCCACCGTCAGCGGCGGCAGTATTTCGGGTGTGAGCGGGTCGCAAAGAGTATCCGAGATTTCCAGTTTCTCGATGCCGGTGATGACCACGATGTCGCCTGCGCTCGCTGTTTCCACTTCCACGCGCGTCAGGCCCTTGAAGCCGAATATCTGCTGAATACGCCCGTTACGCTTCTGACCGTCGCGGCCGATGATCACGACCGGCATGTTGCGCCGCACACTGCCGCGCGTGATGCGGCCGATGCCCATCAGGCCGACGTAGCTGTTGTAATCGAGACTGCTGATCTGGTACTGGAAGGCGCCTTCGGTATCGACCGGAGGCACCGGCACGTGATCGACGATCGCCTGGAACAGGGGCTGCATGTCGCCGCTGCGCACGTCGGGGCTCGTGCCCGCGTAACCGTGCAGGGCTGAAGCGTAGATCACGGGGAAATCGAGCTGCTTGTCGGTGGCGCCGAGGCGGTCGAACAGGTCGAAGGTCTGGTCCAGCACCCAGTCCGGGCGTGCGCCGGGACGGTCTACCTTGTTGATCACGACCACCGGCACCAGGCCGCGCGCGAAGGCTTTCTGGGTCACGAAGCGCGTCTGCGGCATCGGCCCGTCCACCGCGTCCACTAGCAGCAGCACCGAATCCACCATCGACAGCACGCGCTCCACCTCGCCTCCGAAGTCGGCGTGGCCGGGGGTATCGACGATATTAATGCGGTAGCCGTTCCATTCGATGGCCGTGTTCTTGGCCAGGATGGTGATGCCGCGCTCGCGCTCCAGGTCATTCGAATCCATCACCCGCTCCGGCACCTGCTGGCGCGCATCCAGGGTACCGGACTGCCGCAGCAGCTTGTCCACCAGGGTCGTTTTGCCGTGGTCGACATGCGCGATAATCGCGATATTGCGAATACGCTCGATCTTGGGATCCGCCTTGGCGGCCGCATCACGTACAGGTTGATTCATAAGTCTCTATCCAGCCGGGGAGATATTAGAACTTCGCTCAAAATGTCACGAGCGCAGGTAAGACGCGGCAAAAGCGCAGTTTATGCAGTAATAAATGAGCATTTTGAGCGAACTTTTAACGAAGCATTACCAAGCGCAGTAATCTTGGGCCCAGGTTAACGGGCCGCAATTATAGAGGGTCCAACCCAAATAAGCGACCAAAGACTTGAAATTTTTAAGGAATTTCCTTTACCCGGGGACCCTTGGCGCTGAATAACAGGAAGATAAATTCACTGCAAGATGTCAGCAATGACGAGCCTGAACCAGTCCTGAAATTTAATTTCAACGCTTTGCTCAGGGTTACCTGAAAATTCAGAACCCCTTCAAGCACGCGTTAATGTTTTTCCGCCTTATCGCTTGCGGCCGGCGCCTGCCCGGCATCCGCCTCCTGCTTGTCACAGGATTGCTTCTGATATTCCCTCTCCAACATTGAGATCAGATAATTATCGGCGGTGCCTCTCTGCTTCGCCATGTCCAACAAAGCTTCCCCGTCGGAATCCTTAAAACACGCCGAGGCTCCGTGTTCGATCAAAAGTTCAGCGGCTTCCACACTGTTGTTGACGACCGCGAGGGCCAGCGGAGTCCGGTCTCCGGCATTGGCCAGATTGACATCGGCCCCTCTTCCAATCAGAAAGGACATGTTGGCAACATGCGGAACCGCGGACATCAGAGGAGTATTCCCATACAAATCCCTCGAATCGACTGCATAACCGGCATCGGCCAATATTTTCATAATAGCCGGCGTCGAAAACACCGCGGCCAGATGCATGGAATTGGTTTTGCTGGGGAGAGTGGTGTCATCGAGCTTTTGCTTGCCTTTCAGCAGATCCTGCAATAGCTCTTTGTTGGCGGTCACGATCGCGAAATGGTGCTTCTTATAAATGCCCAGCCCCGGGATCTCGATTCCCCGGTCCGGTATGTCGCATTTGCCCATCAGTCCCGCCAACTCCTGCCTCGCCTTCTCCGCCGACTCCGAGCCGATCGGGGTTTCCATGAATTTTGACAATGCATCCTTAAGTTCAGGATCGCAACCCTTCGAACAGCCAACCAACGTTGGTTGTACCAACAACCCAGTCACTAAAATGAATATTTTCTTATTCATGTCAGAACCCACCATACGGTCAGAATCGCTATTATCGGATTCCCAACCTGCCCGCGAAAAAACTCATTGCACCGAATCGCTTGCAGCCGGAATACAGCCAAGCTCAGTTTAATGATTTCTCGCTTCATCGCAAGACTGGAGGACGTTCTTGAGCAAATACCGCATTGATGCCCTCAAGGCTCTTACAATTATTTTCTTTATGAAAATAGAATAAGAAAAGGCGGACCAAGGTCCGCCTTTTTGGACCGAAAGACAGGTTAAAAAAATTATTCAATCGGCAGAGTCAGGTTAACAACGAATTTCGCCTGATCATTGTTTTTGTTATCCACGTCATCAATGACATTGCCCAAAGTGAAGCTGACTTTATCATTGAAGGCATAGGTAATGTCGAAGTGTGAATAACCATCATACGGAGAACCGTCGACATCGGAATGCTGGCCGTATTTGAAGTTCCAGGCTTCATAGGTGTAGGCCAACGTGAAATACGAATAATCTTCAGAACCAAAATCCGCACCGGGGCCGTTGAGGTCTTCACCCGGAGCAACATTGTCATAATAGGTCAAAGCAACGGGGCCATAGCTCAAAGCCAGTACAACTTCGGCAAAATCAAACGGCTCAACCGGTTTCGCCAATGGATAAGTGACATCCGGCGTTCTGGAAGGATAGTTATAACTCCAATAGCTGAGGTCAATCCCGAAATCACCGAGCTTGGTGCCATAACCAAAATACAGGTCGTATTCAGTACCGCTTGTGTTATCGCCTGAGGACATCCAGACGCCGCCATAGACGCCTGCGTCAATGGAAGCTTTGAGATCTCCCCAAACTGCCGCACCGCCATCGTCAGCTCCCAAATCATAACCGCGCCAGTAGTACATGTTGGAGGCGCCGACCGCGGCATCAACACCTGCGTGAGCTGCTGAAGTGATCATGGCGCCAGCCAGAGCCGAGACCGCGAGAACGCCGGCCAGCAGTTTTTCGTTCATCTTCTTCATTGAATGATTCCTCTATATTTAAGGACGATACAAGTTGTTTTTTAAAAAGCCCTCGATCACAGGTATCGGAAAGCTGACCAGTATTAGCAGAATCCAAGCCAACTTTGTTTTTCTTATTAAAATCAACCAGATAAACTCGAAACCAAGGATCAGAACCGATCGGCACTATACTGAACGCCCTTTTGTGGTGCAATGGTTTGTTATTGACGCACCTGATTAAAGCAAACTATGAGTCCCATGCCACATCGTTGACTTCATTGGGAGCAGAACCGGAATGTGCAATAGCTTTCCGTACTACCCGAGTGCAAAGCCAAGGCCTGCCAGTTGCTTTTGCAATATCGAATCGGGTCCTGAAGCAAGACTGCATCGATAAGCCGCGAATTCGCGGCGCGGTGGGTAATCTCGGCGCAGGCGATCGAAGCCGGCGCTGCGTTGTTCGGGCGGCAACGACAGCAGGGCGCGCAAAGCCATGTCGTCACGGCAGATGTCGTAGACCTGCAGCACGAGGCTGCGCAAGGCCGCATAGCCCCGGTAAGGCGTCATGAGAACGGGTTTAAGCGGCGCTTGCACCGTGTAGCGCCAGCCGGGCCGAATGCCGAGAAAGGCGCACACGGCTTCATACATGCGCTGCGTGCCGTTAAGACGCCCTTCCACACTGTAGCCCGCGATATGCGAGGTGCCGAGCCGCACCTGTTCCAGCAATTCCGCATTGATTGCGGGTTCGCCCTCCCATACATCGAGCACCGCATGCAAGTCTCCCCGCTGCAAGCGAGTGAGAAGCGCGGGATTGTCCACCACCGCTCCGCGCGAACTGTTGATCAACAGTGTGCCCGGCGCCAGATCACTCAGGAAACTCTCATCGACAATGTGGAAGGTGGGATGCCGCCCGCCGCGGATCAGCGGCACATGCAGGCTGATGATGGGGCAGCGCCGGATCTCGGGGAGAGAGGCGAATTCCATATCGCTCCGCAGTCCGCTCTCCTGCAGCGGTGGATCGCAGGCCAGGTACTCAATGCCAAGCACATTGAGCAACCGTGCGAGCGCACTACCGGTATTGCCGAAGCCAACAATGCCCACCGGGCCTTGAGGCTTGTTTTCATGCAGGGCCAGCAGAGCAGCGAGCACGTATTCGGCGACCGCCAGCGCGTTGGTGCCGGGCGCATAGGCGAACTCAATGTCTCTGCTCTTGAGATAGTCCATATCAACATGATCGGTACCGATGGTGGCGGAGCCGACGAAGCGCAGCCGCGAGCCTTCCAGCAGCGCGGCATTAACCGGCGTCACGGAACGCACCAGCAGGATATCCGCGTCTTTCACGTCGGCGGCTCCGAGACCGCGCCCTTCGTGCAGCCGCACTTCACCGATGCCGGCGAAGGCTTCCTGGACCTGGGGAATATTGCGGTCGGCGATTATTAACATTTGGGATTAACCACAGAGCACACGGAGATTAACTCAAACCAAGAAAAACCAAGGCAACACCCCTCATCCCTGCCTGCTCCCTGCAGGGAGAAGGAGATGCTTAATTTCACCTTCCAACCTCTGTGCGCTCGGTGGTTGTATTTTAATCTTCCAGATAGCTGTAGCCGGACAGCCCCGCGGCCAGTTCCAGATAATACTGCTGCTTCTGGGCTTCACTGAGTTTGGTACGCTCGAGTTTGACCTTGTATCTGGCGAGCAACTGGCGGGTATCGTAGTGGACGTATTCCAGCAGCTGGTCGATGCGGTCTCCCGGTTCCACTTCCTCCAGACGGTAGCCGCCGCTGCGGGTCATGACGACGTTGATCGAGTTGGTGTCGCCGAACAGGTTATGCATATCGCCGAGGATTTCCTGGTAAGCGCCGACCAGGAAGAACCCGAGCCAGTAGGATTCATCGCTGCGGATGAGGTGCACGGGCAGGGTTGAGGAAATCTTGCTGTCGCTGACATAGGCTGAAATCTGGCCGTCGGAATCACAGGTAAGATCGTGCAGCACCGCGTGCTCGGTCAGCGGCTCGTCCAGGCGCGATAGCGGCATGATCGGGAACACCTGGCCGATACCCCAGATGTCCGGCATCGACTGGAACACCGAGAGATTACAGAAATACTTGTCGGCGAGTTTTTCGTGCAACTGCTGCAACAGCGGATGCGCTGTATCGAGCGTCTGCAGGCGCTCCTGCAACTGGCGCAGGCAGTGGCCGGCCTGCTGTTCCAGCAGTGCGCGCTTGGGCAGGTCGATCAGACCTTTCACATAGGCCTGCTCCATGGCCGCGTAAAGATTCTCGCACTCCTCGTACAGGCGCGGCGCGTCGGCGGTGTTCTTGAGGCCTGTAATGCGCTCGGCGAGCTTGTCCCAGCCTTCGATATGCTTAATCGCGCGCAAATCGGCGGCGGAGGCCGCGGCCGCGGTCTTGCGCTCGACGTCCACCACGTTGGTCAGCAGCACGGCGTGGTGCGCGGTCAGTGCGCGGCCGGATTCGGTGATGATCTCGGGCGCGGCGCTGCCGATTTCGCTGCTGGCCTGCGCGAAAGTGGATACCACGGCGTCAGCATAGGCCTCGAAACGGTAGTTGATAGAGAACTCGTTGCGCGACGAGGTACCGTCGTAATCGATACCGATGCCTCCACCCACGTCGAGCACACGGATATTGATGCCCATGCCCTGCACTTCCCGGTAATAGCGCGCGACCTCGGCCAGGCCGCTCCGGATATCATCCAGGTCCGCCACCTGCGACCCCATGTGTACG
>DASUFE010000104.1:0-19495 GCA_036274675.1 Gammaproteobacteria bacterium | reverse complement strand
TGATCTGGTCCGGCGTCACCGGCGGATTGATCTTGAAGCTGTGTTTATCCGAGCCGAAAACGCAATCCAACTGCTCCCGAGGCAGTTTCAGGATTTTCCGGTGGTTCGCATTTATTCTTTTGATTTGATCTTCCATGATTTGTGAAATCCGATGTTTTCATGAATAACGAAACACGTGCGCCATCCGGCCACACACGACACAGTTATTTTAGAGTTCCAATCTTTCTCTTACGGCACTCCTACAGTCCACCTCTATCCGCGGTATTAACGGAAATAGATAACGATTTTCTAAAACGCGGAAGCGCGACAGCGCAAAGGTCACGCTTGAAAAATTTATTAGCTTGCCTCACTGAAACTTGCCTAGAATGAAAGTGACAAGAAGAATAGCCAGGCCTCCCAATATCAAAAGTGTCCCCACTATTTTTGGGATAATCATATTAGTGTCTTCTGACACAAGCTGAGCGAAAGTACGCCGAAGACGCAGCACATTCCATTTATAGGGCAGTAACCAACCGGAAATGCCCACCACTAGCAATAAAATTCCGATTCCGAACTGTTGAATAATCTGATCCTCCATACACATTCCTCCAGAATGATTTTATATGCCTACGATTGGCTAAAACGGAGGCGCGATAGCGCTGAAGCCGTTCCGAGCCATTTGTTATGCATTTTTTTCTCCGCCTTCCGGGCCATAAAAAACAAGCAGCGAAATCATTAGAGAAGTTTTCAAACCGGTGTTTTACTCCGGCCGGCACAAAAATAAATGCGCCTTCCTGTATTTTTACGTTTTTTTCACCATTGAAAAACTCACCTTTTCCCCGCGCAACCAAATTTCATCTCTAACATGAGGCTTTTGTGGATCAATTTTTTCTGACGTATACAGCTCTGCCTCCATTGAGCCGTGACTGAACCACAGGAACCACCAGATTTCCTTCCGGGGGAGGCCCCATTTTTAACGCCTCTGAAAGCAAAACATAGGTTGCTACGGTTTTTGCATTCATTTATCGATATCTCTTCTTGTATAACGCCGCGAATAAGCCACACATAAAGCGCGTAGCGGTTTGCGAGCTAAGCACGCGAAGTGTGCGATTCACTTTTTGGGCTCATCTCAGTCTGTACCAGTATCAGCCTGATATGCCTTTCCCGTTTCCGCGTTGACCACAATGGCGGTGCGGCCCACGCCATTCGTGAACGACCATGAAACGATCCATTGCTTGCGCTCCGAGTCATTAAGAACTTGTGGGCCGGTCATGGCGTCGCCTGGGCCACTTGGATCAATATTCTTCTTAAAATACTCAACAGCAACCTCTATTGCGGTTGCCTCATCATTGACAGGAGCACTGCGGCGCGGCTCTTGAGCAGAAGCAGGCTCTGACAACTGATTGCATACGCCGGTGAGTGGCAATGCCAGTAGGCAAAGAAGGATTAAGACCGTATGTTTCTGCATAGCGTCTCATGCCCAACGGTTGGCTCGCGACAGCGCCGCCGGAGTCGTTTTTAGCCGTTTCTTATGCGTATGACTCTTCATCTGAAATTCTCGAAAGATCCACCAATGTCTCCCCCAAAATTCCTTTAAGCCAAGTATCTTTCTTAAACTGCTGATGATATGCATCAATTTCTGAAATAGAATGCTTTACTGCTTCATGCGCATGTTTCATTGATTTCGCCCTCATGAAACTTACCAAATAGTCCTTATCTTCAATTTTTGCCAAGAAAAAACTCTCTACCGTCACTCCTTCGTTTTTTAAGGTATTCAAGGCTTCTTCTCTACGATGATTAATAAATTCCGCCCACTCCTTTACGCGGCTAAGGCTGCCTTTTTTTAACTCGATTACAACGCAGTTTATTTCCATATCATCCCCTATTACGCATAGCGATAATTTGTGGGGCGCGAGCCGTATTACGGCGAAGCGTCCCACGCGAAATTCTTGTTACATTTCACTCGCCCTCATTCGCAAAAATGGACATCATTTTGTCCGAGCCGGGAATCCTTGAAAATCCCAATTTCTCATACAACCCATGCACATCTCGTGTACCCAATAACGCCAGCTTTAGCCCTTTTACATCCTGGCGGTTAATCATAGCCTCAACGAGTTTTCTGCCTATACTTTTTCCCCGGTGTTCCTCTACTACAAAAATATCCGCCAAGAATCCAAACACAGCCCGGTCTGTGATTGTTCTCCCGAATGCAACCTGCCGGCCGCCCATGAAGGCGCCGAAGCAAAGCGAGTTCTCCAGGCTCCTTTCAACAGGGCTCAATACGAAGCACTGAGAAAACCGTGAATCAGGTCAAGGTCAAACCGCTTTCTGTCAGTAGAGATTTCTATTTCAACCATATGCAATCCAACGCCTGAATTGAGCCGCGCCGCGAAGCGGCGTCGGTTTGAATGAATTGTTAGGCTTCAGCCGTGGCACTGATGGAAACGTAGTATCCATCCGGGTCACGTACAGTGAACTCCCAGGCCTGCGGACCGGGATTGATGTGTGGCTCCTCTTCAAATCGAAGCTTAAGCTCACGAGCCCGCGAAAGAGTCTCATCAAAATCGTCAACCCGAAGAAACAGGAGCAGACCATTCCCCGGTTGCTCCTTGCCTGGCTTGGCCAGGGAAGGATGGTCGTGATCACCCCAGCTATGAAGGCACAGTAAAACAGAACCGTCGGCGTCAAGAACCTGGGCATAGTAGTCGTGGTTCGGAGGGCTTGCAGCCAGGCCTAAGAGAGCCTGATACCACTTAAGGCTACTTGCCACATCTCGAACGGCTATCGTTGTCCACATACGCCTCATGAAAGCTCTCCTGCGGTCTGACATTTAAATTCAGCTACGTAATACGTTTTTCACGTCCGCCGCAACGTTTTTAGGTGTCTTTTTTGATTTCCAATGCCAGATGATGGCTACTAAATTGCAGCCCCTTACGTAAATACAATCGGTGGGCCGCGTGGCGCATATAACCGGTATCAAGATGAATGCCTTGGCACCCTTGAGACTTTGCATGCTTAATGAGCCAATCAAGCAAGGATTCGGCATAGCCTTTAGACCTTGCCTCCGCAAGAGCGGTGAGGTCATCTATATAAATCACCTTGCCCCACGCCAGAAATTCAGCGAAGCGGAAGCCTGCCGCACTTTTAACAATACCTTCATGACGCAACGCCAGGACTTGATAGGACTGAACCTGCTGACGGCACATCTGGGGTAGAAATTCCTCAGGTGGATTTAAAGACAAATTTTTGTTTAGCCATGCATGACTCTTTCGGGGCCTCAAATTTCCATTTTAAAATAGTTCGGGTAACCTCCTCGGAGAAGAGTGAAATAAAACTATCTGCATAGGGCTCTGGAGAAAAAGCATCTATGACCCTAGGTTCAGTTACCACACCATATTTATCTACAACAAATTCTACAATCACAGTAACCTCAGGCCATATGCGTGGCTCTTTCATTGGTGTTCCAGGATGAACTTCTTTCAATGGGGATAAACCTGCGCACCCCACAAGCCCCCATGCACCGTCTACCGGAAACAATAAGATTACAAAAATTATGCGGGCAATATAAAGTTTCACTGCGATTTACTCACAACGCCTGGCTAAAATGCTGAGGGCGATAGCGCCGGAGTCGCTTTGAGTTACTTGTTAAATTCAACTTTTTAGTTCCAAGGTAACAATGCCCTTTTTCTCTACGACTAGAACCTGATTTTGCTCCAACGCTTTAACCAAGCTCTGTACCGATACGTTACTTTTGCTTGCCTCGGATTTCATGTCGAAAAGCTCACCGCCTATAACTACACCACGCAGTTCAAACCCACTTTTTTTAGTAGCAATGATTTTATCAATCACAAATGCTTCAAATTTTTCAACCGACCCAGCAGCTTGATTTAGCCCAATGATTAAATCAAATGATAGCTTTCGTAGTTCTATATCAATGCTGCTATCATCCTTTTTAGCATTGCTTTCAGCCATATCGGTGAACCAAAAGTTAACTTGCCCGATATTTGTACGCCTCGCAATAACCAAGGACCCGGATTCATCTTTCTTGGGAACCGCTTCATCTGCCGAGCAGAGGCCCGAACTTAAAAAAACAATCTGAACGAATAGGATGATTTTTACGATTTTCGAAATTTTCATATATTGCCTCATGGTTTTCTTGAATTTAACAGCAGGAAACAGAAGCCTGCGGCCTCTGTTTCTGTATCAGGAGGTCGCCCGCCAATTTTTTGAGATTTGCCGGGGTATCGGCCATAAGTTTTTGTTTTGTAGCCATGGTCGGGATTTATCCATGTGCGCCTATTTAATTAGAGAGGTTTGAAACCTCATAATTTTCTCTTGCCCGAATCTATACCGGCCTCCCAGGCATGAAAGCTTTCCACTTTATCCATTCGCGGGAGCCGCTCTTTACTACCACATCAAATCATCCGGTATTTTGTAATCCTTGTAGGGGTCGTCTTCGCCTGCCGTTTCCACCGGCGCGTTGCGGGTGACGAACCAGTCGGGGTCGCGGGCCTGGATTTTGTTGGCGACGACGATGGGGATGAGTTCGTAGCCGTCGTTGAATCCGGCGATGGCGAGTTGGCCGCGGCTTAGCTGTAGCTGGACTTTTTTGGAGACGAGGATGGTTTTGATTTTGTTGGCTTCGGTGAAGTTGTAGGCAATCCCCTCGCCGCTGCCCGCGGCAACGCCCTTGCTCTGGCGGTGGGCGTTGATGATCTGTTTGATCTGGCCGGTGAGTTCCTTGCGGTCGGTTGCGGCCTTGCGCTCGGCATTGAGTTGCCGGTCGCGTTCGAGTTTTTCCAGGCGGGCCTGTTCGATGGCTTGCGCGGTTTCGTCCGGCGTTTTTTCTTTCTGGTTGCGCTCTTGTTTGAGCTTCTGGTGCTTTTCCGTGCGCGCTTTATGGACCTGGCTCTTGTTGGCCAAGCCGGATTTTTTCAGTTGGTCGAAGAGGGAATTACCCATTATGCATAGCTCCGTTGTATATGGGTCCTTGGGATTCCTGTGTCATCCCAGTCTACGGCTCTTTCCCTTTGCATACATCCCCGGGTCTTTGCGGATTATATGCGAGGCATGCCCATTAGCAAGGACTTAGGTGCTGGAAACGAAAGGCCCTAATAAAAAACCAAGAATCTCTCGCAGGGACGCGGGGAATCGTAGAGTTAGAAAGGTTAAGAAGAATCAACTGCCAAACCCGGTTCCAGGGCCTGCTCTTGTTAACTTCGTATTTTTCCCTGCGTTTCTCTGCGCCTCTGCGTCCCTGCGAGAGGTCTTTCTTTTTATTCAATGGCTAATAACTCGACTTCGAAAATAAGTGTCGCGCCCGGTTTGATCTTGGGACTGGGGCTCTGATTACCGTAAGCGATTTTCGCGGGGCATATCAGTTTCGCCTTGCCGCCCACTTTCATTTTCTGCAAGCCTTCGGTCCAGCAGGGAATAACGCCGTTCAGCGGGAAAGTCGCCGGCTGCTTGCGTTCGACCGAGCTGTCGAACACCGTGCCGTCGGGCAGCGTGCCGTGATAGTGAACCTTCACCGTGTCGGTGGCGGCGGGGCTCTTGCCCGAGCCTTTCCTGATATTGAAAAAGATCAGCCCGCTCGCGGTTTTTTCGGCGCCTTTTTTGGCGGCCATCTCGTCCAGGAATTTCACGCCTGCGATACGCTCTTCCAGCTGGCCGATCAACCGGGGAAGAGCCGCATCGCCGGGTTTGTATTTCTGCGCGGCCCTGGCGTCCGCCAGGGACTGGTCGAATTTCTCCTGGTAGAGATAGGCGGTCGCGCGTCCGAAAAGATTTTCAAAGGTGGGATTGAGCGCGATGGATGCGTCCAGATTCTGGACCGCGCCTTCCATGTCGCCGCTGATGCCGAGCGCGACACCCTTGTTGTACAGCGGCCACCAGGCCCAGGTTTTCCCGCGCTGGTTCAGCTCCAGCGCCTTGTCCAGCAAGGGCAGGGCCTCCTGCGGCTTGCCGGTGCTGTAAAGCAGGATGGCTTTTTTGACATGCAGGGTCGGCGACTTGGGGTCGAGCGCGAGCGCGGCATCGAGTTCCTTGTGCGCATCCTGGAAACTCCGGGACTTGAAGAGTTCATCGGCGCGCTGCTCATTTTTATAGGCCGGACTTTTTTCATTACCCTTGGCGGCGTCCTCCGCCGTTTGCGCCGGAATGAGAGGTTTATCCGCCGGTGGCGGCGTGGATTGTTCCGCGGCATGGACAGTAATCGCGCAACCCAGCAAGGCCATCATTACGACCAGAATTCTTGTATTCATACCCCAACCTCGTTTTTGTGTTTAGATTCTACAAGGCAAGAGGTCTTGTTCTTTTATCCCCCTGCCCTGATATACCCGGTGCTCCGCACTCGGCCCCCTTCGTACCGAAGGGGATATCTTTGATCTTGTTTTTACGCGGCTCTCTAACTCGCCTCAGCGAAAGGTCTTTTGTTTTTCTTCCCTTATTAATTCACCCTCACCAGGGAGGGGGATATAAAGTTACTCGATTGCGAGCAATTCGACTTCGAATACGAGTGTGGCGCCCGGCTTGATGGCCGGCGGTGCGCCATGCTCGCCGTAGGCGATTTTCGCGGGACATATCAGCTTCGCCTTGCCCCCTACCTGCATTTTCTGCAGGCCCTCCGTCCAGCAGGCGATGACGCCGTTCAGCGGGAAAGTCGCGGGTTCGCCGCGCTGCACTGAGCTGTCGAAGACGGTACCGTTCGGCAATGTACCGTGGTAATGCACCTTTACCGTGTCCGCGGGCCTGGGACTTTTGCCCGCGCCCTTCTTTAATTCGAAATAAACCAGTCCGCTTGCGGTTTTCTGGGCGCCTTTCTGCCTGGCCATATCCGCCGCGTATTGCTCGCCCTTCACCTGCTCCTCCAGGTCGGCCGCCCACTGCACGACCCGCTGATCCGAGGAATCGAGACTGAGCGCGGCGCGGATATCCTCCAGCGCTTTCGCGGCTTGCTGCTGAACATTGTACGCCATGCCCCGGGCGAAGTAGTTTTCATAATTGGGATTGAGTTTGATGGATTCGTCCAGGCTCTTGATGGCGCCTTCGAAGTCGCGGTTGCGGGCCTGCGCGATCGCCTTGTGATACAACGGCCACCAGGTCCATTTCCTGTCGTCGCGACTCAGCTGTATGGCCTTGTCCATCAGGGGAATGGCCTCATCCGCGCGGCGGCTGTTGTACAGCACGATGCCTTTTTTGACATAAAGGGTTTTCGCCTCCGGATCGAGCTTGATGGCGGTATCGAATTCCTTGAGCGCGGCCGGGAAATTCCCCTGGGTCACGAATTCGTCGCCGCGCTTTGCGTGCTCCTGACTCGAATTTTGCCGCGTTGTCGGGGCGGACGCCTGTTGCGCGGGGGCCGGCTGAACCACGGGCGCCGCAGCCTCCGCCAAAACCAGGGCCGGCAACAGACCCAGCGCAGCGAGGATTCCTTTATTAACTTTCACACTATTTTCACTTTTCTTCATAAAGCCGTCCGCCGGGTGATTTGCGCCGTAGGAATACTGCAGCAGACGCGGTTTGCCGTCAAACCATGGTGCTTTTTACAGCCCGCCCGCCTGCAAAAACCCTGGCAGTCCCCGTGGTATGTAATGCAACAAGGTCTTTCCATGGTAGGGAATGCCATAGAACCATGAGGTCTCAAAATCAAGCGAGTGCCCCATATTGCGAAGCGCGTGGTATCTCGAAAACACCGGGTGGATCAGGCCGGGGTTGTGAGAAAGCGGAGTTTATCGGGTTATAAAAGAGTCCCCAATATAACCAGTGGGAGCGAGGTTTTAACCAGTATTACCAAGCGCGGTAATTTTGAGACAAAAAAAAGCCCCGCTCCAGGCGGGGCTTTATCTATTCAAGGTGGGGCACGCGTAATGGTTGCCGGGCTAAAGCATGCCATCACCATAATCTACACAGTATCGGCCAGGGAGTGCCGACGTAAGAATGGATGTAAATTATGTGTGCCCCCTCGAAGCGAAGATTAGCATGTTTTACGCCATGAGTAGCATAGGCCTATAGATTATTTTTTCCCGTCCGACATCGTGTCTGATTTATCTGACATAAGCCACCCGGCTTTGACATATACCTTTCATATATTCACAAAGATGCGCTATTCCAATTCATTGTGACGCTTTAACAAGGCGCGTAGCCGTTTCAGCTCGTCCAATAGCTCCAATGCCAGTGCCGCACCCGCCCCGTTGACGCCCAAATCCCGCTGCAGCCGCAACGCGTGGTGGATACGGGGCAGACTGGCGGCTTGAAAACGCCATTGCCCCTCAACCAACAGCAGCGGCTCAATCACGCCTTCATCCACCAGCTCTTTTAACTGGTCGTCGGACAGACGGCAGCGCAGACACAGCTCCGCCGACGTCAGCCCGCGCGGGCTCTCTTCGATCGGCTCGGCGGACAATGGAATATCGGAAACGCCTTGCATGGACTCATACTCCCAGTTGCTTGCGCGGATTGAAGGGGATCTTGCGTTCCAGCTCGCGCCAGGCTTCCTGCTCCGGACCGGTCCCGGCCGGGGGCACGACAATTTGCAGCAACGTGTAAAAATCACCAGGCGGTGTGGCGGGTATGCCGCGCCCCTTCACTCGCAAGCGGGCGCCGGCCTGCGCGCCGGGCGGAATTTTCAGGCTGATCGCCGGGCCTTCGGGTGTCGGCGCACGCACGGTGGCGCCGAGCGCGGCCTCCCAGGGCGTGATGGGCAGGTCCAGAAAAACATCCCGGCCTTCCACTCTATAAATAGGATGCGGCTGAAAATCGATTTCAAGATAAAGATCGCCGGCCGCGCCCCGGCCCAGGCCCGGATTACCCTGCCCGGCCAGGCGGATATGCTGGCCCTGGTACACGCCGCGCGGGATGCGCACGTTCAGTGTACGTTGCTTTCTGCGCAAACGGCCATCGGGATCGGGTTCGACGGTTTGCAGGGTGATGGCCCGGGTGGCGCCGCGGTAGGAGTCTTCCGGTGAAATCGCGATGCGCGCATGGCTGTCCATGCCGGCGCGCCCCGCGCGCGTATTAGCGGTGCTGGCGGAGCCGCGACCGGCCTGTGAGCGCGCGCGCCTGAAGTCCGCGCCGCCGAACAGGCTCTCAAAGAAATCGCTGAAGCCTCCGAAGTCCGCGCCAGACTCCGCTGCATAGGCATCCTCGGCGCCGAAGTCCTCGCGCGCGCCGCCGTAGTTAAATCCACCATGGTCGAAACCGCCGGCACCCCACCCCGGAGGCGGCCTGAATTCCTGTCCCGACCGCCAGTCACTGCCCAGACGATCGTAAGCGGCGCGCTTCTCCGGATCGCCCAGCACCGCGTAGGCCTCGCCCAACTCCTTGAAGCGCTGCTCGGCGTCGGGCTCCTTGCTGATATCGGGATGATATTTGCGCGCCAGTTTGCGGTAGGCGCGCTTGATCTCGTCCTGGCTCGCGTCACGGCCCAGGCCGATGATCCGATAATAATCTTTATATTCCACGGCTGTATGTCCGTTGTATTTCCAACACCATAGGAATGAGGCCGGAACGCCCGCGAATCAAGGGCCCCAGAGAACAGTCGGTAAAATTTACAAAGTCCGGATCAAATTTCACAGAGCGCAGAAAAGTCCGACTCGGGTCCGCGTCTTTTCTTTTATAATTGCGCCGTAGAATTCCTGTACGGGCTATCGGCAACGCACACCGCGCGCGTACGCCGATTTCAGAAGTGTCCCGAGACATGAGGCTAAAAATATAACCACTACTCAACAAATGGCGCAGAACACATCCATTGTCCAATGGGGCATAGCCGCGCGCGCGCGTAAAGGCGAACCGGATTCAGGCGAACGTCACCTGGTGATGGAAGGGTCCGCGGGCGTTCTGATTGCCGTCATCGCCGGGGTCGGTCACGGATCGGAAGCGGCCGCGACAGCGGAACAGGCGGTGCAAGCCCTGCGTAAAGCCGCCGCCGGTACGAATCTGATCGAGCTGATCAACCACTGCCATCAACACTTGCTCGGCACCGGCGGCAGCGTGATCAGCATGGGCCTGCTCAACGGGCAGGAACGGAGCCTCAGCTGGCTCGGCGTTGGCAATGTCGAGGCCGCCGTATTGAACAAAAACCGGAGAAAGCCGGCGCGGCTGCTGCTGCGCAACGGCGTGGTCGGCAGGTGGCTTCCGATCCTGCAGGCTTACACGCTCTCCCTGGAACCGGGTGATCTCCTGGTGTTCACGACCGACGGCGTAGACAACCGCTTCACTGACGAACTGCAACCGGCCGGCGATCCCCAGGCCGTGGCCGAACGCATCGTGCAGGACTACGGCCTGCAAAGCGATGACGTGCTGGCGCTGGTTGTGCGGTATACTGGAGCACCCCTATGAGAACGTACGAGTCAGCCGTTGAATTTTACGACCGGTTTGGCTTTACTCTCTGCGGCAATCTATTCCTCAACAACGTGAGAGCCTTATGAGCGTACGCGTACTGCTTGCCGATGACCACCTGATCCTGCGCCAGGGCTTGCGCGCGATTCTCGAGAGATCGGGCATGCAGGTGGTGGCCGAGGCCGGCGACGGGATGGAAGCCGTGCGCCTGACCACCGAACTGAAACCGACGGTCGTCGTGCTCGACCTTGCAATGCCGGTGCTGAACGGACTCGACGCCGCGCGCGAAATCCAGCGCGACGCGCCGGAAACCGCGATCATATTGCTCACGATGCATACCGAAGAACAGTACATACTGGCGGCGCTGCAGGCCGGCGTGAAAGGCTACGTGGTGAAAACACAGGCCGCTGAGGATCTGGTGCACGCGGTCGAGCAGGTTTGCTCCGGCACTCTCTATCTGAGCGCGGGCGTGTCGCAAGTGGTCACCCAGGCCTATTTGAAGAAAACCGAGCCTTCATCCGAACCGCTGACGCCGCGCGAACGGCAGGTGCTGCAACTGGTGGCCGAGGGCAAGACCACCAAGGAAATCGCGCGCATGCTTGAGATCAGCGTCAAAACGGCGGAGTCCCACCGCACCCGCGTCATGGACAAGCTCGACATCCACGATGTCGCGGGGCTGGTGCGGTACGCTATCCGCCGCGGCCTGATTCAGGCTTAGTAAATTCTTTAAGACATCCCCCTTGTACTCCGCGCGTTCCCCCGCCAGGCGGAGCCCTGCCTGAAAATAAAGAGGGGCACATCCACCGAACATCGAGCGCGCGGAGATATGTCGGGAACATGAAAATTGAATGTCATTCCGGAAAACGCGCAGCGTTTATCCGGAATCCAGGCATTTCAAGAATTTAGATGGATGCTGGATAGTGGCGATGCCACTTTCGACATGACGGCCGGGATAAGTGGGAGAGCAGTGGGGGCACATCTCTCTATCCCCCCCTTCGTTATCGAAGGGGAAAGCGAGCGGAGCGAACAGGGGAAATGTTTTGGGATTCAGGATTCAGCGCACCGCGCCGCGAAAGAATTCTCTTTTTCACACCCCTTCCGAAGGAAGGGAGATTGAGGGGGATGTCCTGATTAACCTTCGCGTAGTCTGTGAGCTCCGCGAGAGAATTTTTATCTTAATGGCATTGCGACAGCGCTTCGCTCAATGCACGGATCGCGCGGGTCGGTGTACACAGGAACATCAGGGCCGAACCCGCCGCGCTGCGCCGCACCACCCGCGCCTCCAGGCGCAGCTCCTCTTGCCGGGGATCGCCCGGCAGCGTGAAGGCGACGACCAGCGGCGACAGCGGCAGCAGAAAATCCGTTTTGACGAATGCGCCGCTCAGGCTCAGGTCCCGCAGATTCCCCGTCACGGGCGTTCCGTGGCGTGGAACCTCCAGCGTGATCGATAACGGCAACTGTTTACGCGCGCTCCAGCGGCGATCCATGACAACCCTCCCACTCTTGGCGCTGGTATTGACCTCAAGCGACGGGACAGGTTCGAGGACGATCAGGGAATTAACGCGAAAAATACGCATGGTGGATACGGGTCTTGATTCCTAGAGCCGCATCAGGCCGGAACGGATTGCGTAGTGCACCAGGCCGGTAACGTTGTGTATGTTGAGCTTTTTCATGATCCGGTTACGATGCGATTCGGCCGTCTTGAAACTGACGTTCAGCAGAGTGGCGATCTCCTTGGTGGTCTTGCCCTCGGCCACCAGCTGCAGGATCTGACGCTCGCGCGGAGTCAGCGGGTCGGCTTCGACGTCGATCTTGCCGAGGTAGGCATCGACCACCGTGGCCGCGACTCCGGGGCTGATGTATACGTCGCCGCGCATGATTTCCTGGATGGCGTGTATCAGGTCGACCGAAGCCTGGCTTTTCAGCACGTAGCCGCGTACGCCTTCGCGCAATGCGCGCAATACGTAGCTTTTATCGTTGTACATCGTCAGCAGAATGGTTTTTACATTCGGCGCGATGCGCTGTATCTCGTAGGCGGCATCCAATCCGTTCAGCAATGGCATCGACATATCGAGCACCGCGATGTCCGGCGACAGGGTACGGGCCAGGCGCAACACCTCGCGTCCGTCGGCGGCTTCAGCCACCACTTCGTGGCCCGCTTTCTCGAGCAGCCCGCGCAGACCCTCCCGTACTATCTGATGGTCATCGGCGAGCAGGACGCGACAGCGCATAATCAACAACCTCCTGAAGGAATATCAGTTAGGATTGCGCTACCGCACCCGGGTTCCGCAACCAAATGCAAAGAACGGCCGGACGCTTTCAAACATCCACGCGGTCCCTGCATGCATAAAATTTCCGGTAATCTCATCTGCGCTTCCACTTGACCGTGGTCACGGTCGTCCCGCCGCCCGGCCGGGAATCGATATCGAATTCGTCCATAATGCGCCGCACGCCCGGCAAGCCGAGCCCGCCCGACGCCGGCAAACTTTCGCGCAGTGCGAGCTGCAGATCCGGAATGCCGGGGCCGCTGTCGCGGGCGATGACGGCGATGCCCTGCGGCCGGTCCTGGCCGTTGACCTTGCCGAGCAGTATTTCGCCCGCGCCGGCATAGTAGACGATGTTGCGCGCGAGTTCGGAAATCGCGGTAGTCACCAGCGTGGCGTCGGTGGCGGAGAATCCCATTTCTTCCGCAAGGTTCCGGCCCTGGCGGCGCGCGCTCACGATGCCTTTATCCGAAGTCACCGGTACTGTGGTTTCAATTTTAAGATCAGATGCGTCCCAGGCCATGCGTACGAACTTCCGGTTTCGATATCCCAGGCCTTGCCGGGAGCGATCTCGTAAGATCGGCATCCGGGAGTAGAGACTGGATTGTGGTGATGATGTGTGATTGTTTAAGAAAAGGTACAGCCATGAATTATCTACACGGCCTCGTCATTTGCGATGCTGTCGATGCGCTGTTCCGCGGTTTGGCGCGGTCGTTCCTTGTAACCAGTTTTTTTGTGGCGGCCGTTTTCATGGCGAAGTCCTCGTAAAAAAATCCCGGAAGAATCTCCCGCTGGAGATTGCTTCATGTCGTAATGGGAAAGCGTGACTGGCAATCAATGTCAATACGTCGCGGCCAAGGGCCGCTTCCCCACATGCCGGGCATGTTATTCGCTCCGGCAAAACCCGGCCATTAGGTACTTCCGCCTCCAGCGCTAAATGATTTACCCGATGGCGCATACCCTTACTTTTGGCTATTGAAAGAGGCATCGGAAAATTTTTCAAAAAAATCCACGCCTGCCATGTCTTGCTACTATACTTCCCATGCTTCCCTGAATAGGGGAAAAGCCTCTCCGGGATTCCCCTCAAAATATTTCTCCGGTTTACAAACTCGTTACATTACTTAGGTAATCTCCTGATCCCTACTCAGGTATTTGCCTTAAAGATTCCGTGAATTTCTATCCCAAAGAGGTAATGTATGGACCCGGAAACGCTTCTTCCGTTGAAGCGCTGCTGCGCCGGCGCGTTTGTATTCCTGATCAGTTTTTTCAACCCGCTGCTAACCTCCCCCGCAGGGGCCCAGAGCGGCGGCTTTATCGAACACCCCTCCACCGCCGAAGCGCGGCCGAAATTGAGTTCCTCCGAAATCAAATCCTTCCTGCCCGCGCGCGGCGAGTTTAAATTCCCCGCACCGTATAAGACCGAAGGCGTTCGCATCACCAACGCCTCCGACTGCGGCGGCAGTGACTGCGTGTTCGCGCTCGGTTATTCCTACTGGCGCAACATCAACAATCACGTCAAGAGCGACATCATGTATATGTTCGTGTCGCTGAACCGGAGCCAGGGCGGCACCGGCCCGACGCTGTTCAGCTACAACAAGAAAACCGGCGAGGTGCGCAACGAGGGAGCGTTGTTCTCCAGCAATAACCCGCTCGGTTCGAACAGCGGCGAAGGCTGGTATTTCAGCGGCACGCAACCGACCGCGCTCTACGTGCAGGACGGGGCGCGCATGCTGCGTTACGACGTGCTGTCGAAAAAGGCGCAGACCGTATTCGACGCCGCCAGCCATTACGGTTCCGGCTACAGCATCTGGCAGATGCACTCCAGCGACGACGACCAGGCCCACTCGGCCACGCTGCGCAACGGCGGCGGCACGGTCGGCTGCATGGTCTATCTCGAGACGCGCAAGAAATTCCTGCTCTTCCCCAGCCCCGGCGGCTTCGACGAATGCCACATCGACAAGAGCGGGCACTGGCTGATGAGCCTGGAAAACATCGACGGCCAGGACGGCCTTGAGATGCGCGTCATCGACATCGACCAGGCGGCCGAGCTCGGCAGCACCTTGCGCAGCGGCGAACTCATCAACGCCGGGGCGGAGAAAGTGGTGTATGACCGCGACGGCGCGGTCGGCCACGCCGATATGGGCTATGGCTATGTTGTCGGCGCCGACAACTGGAGCAACCACTCGAACGCCTACAAACTCTGGGACTTCGAACAAAACAAGCTCGAAGGCGAGCTCGTGTCCTATAACAACGAGTGGTCCGCGCCGGGACCCAACCATATCAGCCATACCAATGCCAGGCCGGACGTGCCGCCGGAGCAACAGTACGCCTGCGGCAGCAGTTCCGCCGGCAATACCGCGGTATGGGGCAACGAGATCGTCTGCTTCCTGCTCGACGGTTCCTACAAGGTGCTGGTGGCCGCGCCGGTGATGACCGACATGAACGCGGCATCAGGCGGCGACGGCTATAACAAGGAACCCAAGGGCAATCTCGACGTGACGGGCGGATATTTTATCTGGACCAGCAACGCGGGCGGTTCCCGCGTCGACGCCTACATGGTCAAGATTCCCGGGCAAATGCTGACCGGCGAAGTCCCCGGATCCGCCCAGGGCGGGGCCGGAGGCGTGACCGCGGGCGACGTTAAAGGCAAGGGCGGCGGTGGCGGCGGCGCGGTCGGCTACGCATTCCTGCTGCCCGCGCTGTTGTACGGCCTGTTGCGGCGCAAGCTCAAGGGCGCGCTGCTATGGCGCGTCTCGGCCTTCCTGCTGGCGTTCTGCGGCGCCGCCGCCGCGCAAGCCCAGAGCGGCGGTTTTATCGAGCATCCCGCCACCGCCGTGCCGCGGCCTCCAATGCCGGCGGACCAGATCCAGTCCTTCATCCCCGCGCGCGGCGCCTTCACTTTCCCAGCGCCCTATAACACGCGCGGAGCGCGGATCACCAACGCCTCCGACTGCGGCGGCTCCGACTGCGTGTTCTCGGTCGGCTATTCCTACTGGCGCAACATCAACAATCACGTCGGCAGCGATATCATGTACATATTCATATCGCTGAATCCCGGTCAGGGCGGCACCGGCCCCACGCTGTTCAGCTACAACAAGAAAACCGAGGAAGTGAAGAACCTTGGAGCGCTCTTCTCCTCCAACAGCGCGCTCGGCTGGAACAGCGGCGAAGGCTGGTATTTCAGCGGCACGATGCCGACCAAGCTCTATGTGCAGGACGGAGCGCGCATGTTGCGCTACGACGTCCTCACCAAGCAATCGCAGACCGTGTTCGACGTGCGCCCAACTTTCGGCGATAGCCGCAGCATCTGGCAGATGCACTCCAGCGACGACGACAAGACGCACTCGGCCACGTTACGCGACGGCGGCGGTAGCATGCTCGGATGCGTGGTGTACTACGAGGATCTCGCGAAATTCGTCAACTTCCCCACTGCCGGCGGATTCGACGAATGCCATATCGACAAGAGCGGCCGCTGGTTGATGAGCCTGGAAAACATAGACGGCAGGGACGGCCTGGAGATGCGTATCATCGACCTGGACGCGGCCGTGATGCTGTCGACGTCCACCGGCAATATCAACCTGTTGAGCAGTCAGCTGGTCAACGCCGGCATCGAGAAAATCGTCAATGACCGTGACGGCGCGGTCGGCCATGCCGACATGGGTTACGGCTACACCATAGGTGTCGACAACTGGAGTAATGTCTCGAACGCCTACAGGCTCTGGGACTTTACCCGCAACCAGCTTACGGGAGAACTGGTCTCCTATAATAACGACTGGTCCGCGCCCGGACCGGATCATATCAGTCACACCAATGCCAGGCGCGACGTTGCTCCCGAACGGCAATATGCCTGCGGCAGCAGTTCCGCCGGCTTCACATCGATATGGGGCAACGAGGTTATCTGCTTTATGCTCGACGGCACCTACAAAGTGCTGGTGGCCGCGCCGGTGATGACCAACATGAGCGCGGCGTCGGGCGGCGACAGCTATAACAAGTCGCCCAAGGGCAATCTCGACGTGACGGGCAAATATTTCATCTGGACCAGCAACGCCGGCGGTTCGCGGGTCGATGCCTACCTGGTCAAAATTCCCGCACAGCTGCTGACCGGAGAGAGCGATACCGGTTCCTCCTCTTCGAGCAGCAGTTCCTCGAGCTCCTCGTCGAGCTCAGGCACTGCGTCCTCGAGCTCGTCCTCCTCCAGTTCATCGTCCAGCTCGGGCGGCGCTTCCAGCAGCAGCTCATCCAGCTCCTCTTCTTCGAGCAGCAGCTCCTCGAGTTCTTCCACGAGCAGCGGCGGCAAACCCGCCGGCGATTATACCTCCCTGCTGTCGAACCTGTTCTACACGCTGCTGCGCAAACTAAGAGGCGGTTGATAGATGGCTTTTAACTGGAATTTGAATTGGACGAACCTGGGCAGGCGTGACGGGTGAGGCCCGGCGTAAGCAGAGCCGCGCAAAGCAAGGCTTCCAGCGAAGCATTACCGAGTGCGGCAATTTTTGAGGGAAACAAGGGTGTGGCCGACTCCAAGTGGCCACATGGGGGGATGCACGGAGCGAGAACGCCAGGGACGGCCGATTCGAAAATCCCGGGGAATCTCTCAAGATTCCCCGGAGCACTTGAGAAGTGTATCGAGTCACGCGGATTTCGCTTTTGAAGTCCGTACCGGAAACGGGAGGTAGTGTGCGGTTTGCAGCAGGTCTCGGGATATCAGCCGAAGTAGCAATGGCAAGTCACCCCGGGAAAAGCGGAAACCTGTTTTCAAAACGTCACGAGCGCTGTCGAGAGGTAACGAGCGGCGCACGCCTGCTGGGACGCAGACGACAGAGCAAAGCAGGAGCACTGCGAGCAGTTTTGAAACGGGTTTTACAAGCCAAGCACTGCCTCCCGCTACCTCGAGGGCGGCGCCCGGGCAAGAGTAAATTCCTACCAGGTCACCCGCTGTCGACCATTTATATACCGCAACAATCCCACTACCACCGCCCAGTTAAGCAGGCAGAAAGCATAGGGCACGCCCAGCAGACGATAATTGCCGCCACCGTTGCGGAGCAGATGGCCGCAAGCCGCGGCGCCATAGAGAGCGAGCTGACCGGCCAAGGTCAGCGCATAAAAGGGTTCGTTCAATAACAGCAGATTGGCGCCCAGCGCGGCCGCCAGGCAGAAGGGACTGAGCAGACGGCAGGCCTTGTGCGAGAAAGCCTGCAGCCAGATCCGGTCGGCGCGCGGGTTCAGCAGCCACGGCGCGCGCGCGAACAGCTGGAAATTTCCGGCCAGCGTGCGCACCTTGCGCGCGAACTCGGCCTCGGCCGTGGGCGCGGAATGATCCCAGGCGAGCGCGGTGGGTTCGAACAGCACACGGTAACCCCGGCGCACGATCCGCATCGGGATCAGCACGTCGTCGAGCAGCGTATCGTCGGGAATCGGCTCGAACAGTTCGCGCCGTAACGCGTAAATGGCGCCGGTGACGCCGACCGTGGAATCGATGAGGCTTTCCGTGCGGCGGATGAATTTCTCGTAACGCCAGTAAAATCCCACACCCTCTCCTACCGCGGATCCTTCCTTGCCGTTGACGATGATCAGCTCGCCGCTGACCGCGCCCACGGCCGGGTCCGAAAAATGCCGCACCAGCCGCCGCAACGCGTCCGGGGCGAAGCGCTGCCGCGCGTCGGCCAGCAGCACAATGTCGCCGCGCGCCTGCGGGATCAACTCGTTCAGCACGGACGTCTTGCCGCTGCGGCGGTCATGGGCGATGAACCTGAAACCGTCGCGCTGAAAACGTTGCACCTTCGAGGCCGTGTCATCGGTGGAACCGTCGGAAGCCAATATGATTTCCAGGCGGTCGCCCGGATAATCCAGGGCCAGCAGGTTCTCCAGGCGGCCCTCGATGCGCGCCGCCTCGTTATAGGCGACCACCAGGATGCTGACCATGGGCAGCGGACCTTCCTCAATGAGAGCCATGGGGCGGCGCCGGCGCAGGCGCGCCCACACCCAGATCAACAAGGGATATCCGGCATGGGTATAGGCCAGAAACACGATGGCGCACCAGAAAATAATAATAGGCAACATTTTGCAAAACCCTAAAGCTTGAGCTCGCGTACGGTGTCCCGTGCAATCTGTTCAATCGAGCGCCGGGCGTCGTCCCAGGAAAATTCGCGGGCGCGCTCATGGGAACGCGCCGCATAGGCATCGATGAGCGCCGGATGGCGTACCAGTTTCGCCAGTTCTCCGACCAGGGCGGCCGGGCTATCGAGCGGCACCAACAGGCCGGTGTCGCCCAGTACTTCGCGCACCACCGCGATATCGTAGGAGACGCAGGCATGCCCGCTCGCCATCGCCTCGGTCAGCGCGAGCCCGAATCCTTCATAGAAAGTCGGAAACACGAACACGTTCGTTTCCAGCAGCAGCTGCGCCAGTTGCTTGCGGTTCACGCTCCCGGCATACCGGATGCGGGGGTCGGCGGCGGCCAGACGCTCCACGTCGGTACGCTGGGGGCCGTCGCCGGCGATCACGAATTCGGCCTTGATATCGGGCCTGCGCACGAATTCCTCGAGTACCGGAATCAGCCCCTTCCTGAAGTGCAGGCGGCCGACGAACAACAGGCGCGGTTTCATCTTCGCGGGTTTCCGCTCGTACAGGGCGAGATGCTCCGCCTCCACTCCGTGCGGTACGACGATGACGCGGTTATCCGCCAGATTATGCAGCCGCACGATATCGCTTTTGAGCGCCGCCGAAGGCACGATGGTTTTCGCCGCCCGCCGGTTGCAGACCATCTCGGGCAGCGCGTAATGCGCGAGTCCGGTCAGGAACCTGACCCGCTTCAACGGCGGTACACGCGCCGCGAACAATTCGATCTCGGCATAGACCGAGGTTCCCTCGAGATTGATGAAAGGCACCCTGCCAAGGCCGAAGCCGATGCTGGC
>DASUFE010000103.1:0-5146 GCA_036274675.1 Gammaproteobacteria bacterium | reverse complement strand
ACAAGAGACTGGACAAGGCGAAGCTGATTGCACGCCGCGACGTCGAACAGTTTTACGACCCGGCAAGAAAAATGTTCCTGCCTGACCGCTACATCAAGGGGGAATGCCCCAAGTGCGGCGCCAAGGATCAGTACGGCGATGCCTGCGAAGTTTGCGGCACCACTTATGCCGCCACGGATTTAAAGAATCCCTATTCCGTCGTCTCCGGCGAAAAGCCGGTGCGCAAATCCTCCGAGCATTATTTCTTCAAGCTTTCCGACCAGCGTTGCGTCGATTTCCTTAAAAAATGGACGCGCTCCGGATCATTGCAGGACGAAGCCGCAAACAAGATGGGCGAATGGCTCGCCAGCGGTTTAAAAGACTGGGATATCTCGCGCGACGCTCCCTACTTTGGTTTCGAGATACCCGGCGCGCCGGGCAAATATTTCTATGTCTGGCTGGATGCCCCGGTCGGCTATATGGCCAGTTTCAAAAACCTGTGCGGGCGCACAGGCCTCAAGTTCGATGAATTCTGGAAAAATGATTCCGGGAATCAGCTGTATCACTTTATCGGCAAGGACATCCTCAATTTCCACGCCTTGTTCTGGCCGGCGATGCTCGAATACAGCGGCCATCGCACCCCGAGCAACGTCTTTGTGCACGGTTTTCTGACGGTAAACGGGGAGAAAATGTCCAAATCGCGCGGCACCCTGATCAGCGCGGAAAGCTATATCAAGCAGGGACTGAACCCCGAATGGCTGCGTTATTACTATGCTGCGAAATTAAACGGGGCAATTCAGGATATCGATCTTAATTTCGAAGACTTTATCTTTCGTGTAAACAGTGATCTGGTCGGCAAGTACATCAATATCGCCAGCCGCTGCGCGGGATTTATCTCCAAACGCTTCGGAGGCGTGATTGGTTATACGCCCGAAAAAAACGCAGGCCTCCCTTATACCAAATTCGTTAACAGCTTTGATGAAACCGCGCCGCAAATCGCGGAAGCCTACAACAGCAGGGATTATGCGCGCGCCATACGCGGGATCATGGCCCTGGCGGATCTCGCCAATGTATATGTGAACGATCTCAAACCATGGGAGCTTGCAAAGCAGGAAGGCCAGGAGGCCTTGCTGCAATCCGTCAGCTCTCACGCGCTAAGCATGTTCAAGAGTCTGACCATGCTGCTGGCGCCGGTGCTGCCCAAGCTCGCGCGCGAGGTCGAAAGCTTTCTCAACATCCCGGAACTGCCCTGGAGGAACAAGTTTGTCCGGCTGGAATCAGGACACCGGATAAACGAATACAAACATCTGGTCACCCGCATCGATCCCAGGCAGATCGAGGCCTTAATCGCAGCGAACAAGGAAACTCTGGAAATGAATACAACATCGCCCTCACCCGGTAAAGCTGGGAACGACAATGTGAATCAAGCACAAACTCAATCCTCGAGCTCCTCTCCCTCTAAAGAGGGCGAGGGAGATAAAAGCGGCACGATCTCGATCGAGGATTTTTCCAAGATCGACCTGCGTATCGCGAAGATCGTCAATGCCGAGCACGTGGAAGGCGCCGACAAGCTGCTGCAGCTGAGACTCGACGTCGGCGCACTCGGCACGCGCCAGGTCTTCGCCGGCATCAAGTCGGCCTATGATCCGGCCACGCTCATCGGGCGCCTCACCGTCATGGTCGCCAACCTCGCGCCGCGTAAGATGAAATTCGGACTCTCCGAAGGCATGGTGCTGGCCGCCTCCGATGCGGAGGGCAAAACGCCGGGGCTCTTTATACTGTCGCCGGATTCCGGCGCTGAACCCGGAATGAAGGTCAAATAGTCTCAAACCGGTTTGAGACCTTTGCTCTAAAATCTCCGTATGAGTGCTCAAACAAAGAACGATCCGCTGGCGACGCGGATCGACGCCCTGCTGCCGCAGACGCAGTGTACGCAATGCGGCTATGCGGGATGCCGGCCCTACGCGGAAGCGATCGCCCGCGGCGAGGCGGATATCAACCAGTGCCCGCCCGGCGGCGCGGCGACGATCCGCGACCTGGCGGCGCTGCTGGGGCGTGAAGTCAAGCCGCTCAACCCCGTGCACGGCACGGAAACGCAAAGGATGGTGGCGGTGATCGACGAGAACCGCTGCATCGGCTGCGTGCTCTGCATCAAGGCCTGCCCGGTGGATGCCATACTCGGCGCCGCCAGGCAGATGCATACCGTGATTGCAGACGAATGCACCGGCTGCAAGCTCTGCATCGCGCCCTGCCCCGTGGATTGTATCAGCCTGCAACCCGCCGCCGATCAGACCGGCAAGCCGGATCATTACCGCCGCCGCTTCGAAGCGAGACAGGCGCGCCTGCAGCGCAACCAGCAGGAAAGAGCCGAACAGATGCGGGCGCGGCGCGAAGCAATCGCCGGCAACGACCGCGCGGCCAAACAAGCCGCCATCCGCGCCGCGCGGGAGCGCGTTAAAGCCAAAAAATCCAAGCCTGCCGGATAAAAACACAAGAATGCCTCTCACGGAGGCGCGGAGAACGCGGGGGAAGTTTTTATGCAAAAACCACATCCCGTAATTGTTAATATTAAATATTCCTCCCTTTAAATATTTAATTGAATTCATGAGAGGCTTTTTCTTAATAATCTATACTCCCCGCGCTCTCCATGCCTCCGTGAGAGATCTTTCTTCTTGTTTTTCCTGGTGTCTTGGCGATTGAAAGATATGGATAAAAAGCAGGTTAATGAGATCTTCAAGCGGCTGCAGGCGCACAACCCCGAGCCGACCACTGAATTGAAATACTCAACTCCCTTTGAGCTGCTGATCTCCGTGATTTTGTCGGCCCAGGCCACCGATGTGGGCGTCAACAAGGCGACGGCGAAGCTGTACGCGATCGCAAACACGCCGGAGGCGATACTCAAACTCGGCCTGCGCGGCTTGAAGCGTTTTATCAAGACTATCGGCCTGTACAACACCAAGGCGAAGAACATCATGCTCACCTGCAAACTGCTGGTGGATCGCCATGGCGGCCAGGTGCCCGCCGACCGCGCTGCGCTGGAAGACCTGCCGGGCGTCGGGCGCAAGACCGCCAACGTAATCCTCAACACCGCCTTCGGGGAGCCGACCATCGCCGTCGACACACATATCTTCCGTGTCGCCAACAGAACGGGGCTCGCCCCGGGCAAGAACGTGCGCGAAGTCGAAGACAGCTTGCTCAAAGTCGTGCCCGCGAAATATCTGCATGACGCCCATCACTGGCTCATACTGCACGGCCGTTACACCTGCATCGCGCGCAAACCTCGCTGCCCGTCCTGCGTGATCTCGGATCTTTGTGAGTATCCGCACAAAACAGCCATTTAGTTTCTCCCTCATGTTTTTAATTTTCACCGGGGCCGGCACAAACCCTTGATAAATCTCGCAATTAACGCAGCTTTTACGTGGCGCGGCGCCGCGTACTCGCTTTCCAAATCCCGCGGCGCTCAAGTATATTAAGCCTCGCGCAGATCCAATTATTATTAAACTGCGTATAAACGGCTGATGCGCACGGTGCGTGGCATCAAAGCACTTCCATACATAAGAAACCAAGGAGAATAAGTCCATGACCAAGTTCAAACTGAATCCCATTGCGTCCGCCTTAGGCATCACTCTGGCCGCGACGATCGCCGCCAGCCCGATCGCGCAAGCGGATCAGAACCCGTTCGGCGTTTCCGAAATGTCGAGCGGCTACATGCTGGCCGGCGCCGATGAAGGTAAATGCGGCGACGACATGAAAGACAAGGAAGGCAAGTGCGGCGAAGGCATGTCAAAGGGCAAGGAAGGCAAATGCGGCGAAGGCAAGTGCGGTGAAAACAAGGGCAAAGCCAAAGCCAAGGACGCGGAAGGCAAGTGCGGCGAAGAAGGCAAGTGCGGTGACAAGGAATAATCCTCCGCTGCAGCCGGCAATCGCGTGAACACTGAACGCTACAGCGTTCATGGCGCCGGGTTGGGTTTGAGGCGGGACATCGCGTCCCGCCTCGCCGATCCTTATCCCGGCAACGTCGACTTCATGGAAGTCGCGCCGGAAAACTGGATGCGGCTGGGCGGCCGCTTCGCCAGGCAGTTCCGGGAATTCACCGAACGTTACCCATTCGTATGCCACGGCTTGTCGCTGTCGCTGGGCGGGCCGGCCCCGCTGGACGAACCCTTCGTGCGCGAGATCAGGCAGTTTCTCGATGAGCACAATATCCTCTGCTACAGCGAACACCTCAGCTATTGCTCCGACGACGGCCACCTCTACGATCTGATGCCGATTCCTTTCACGGAGGAGGCGGTGCGGCATGTCGCGGCCCGTATCCGCCGCGTGCAGGACATACTGGAACGGCGGATCGCGATCGAAAACGTCTCCTATTACGCCGCGCCGGGCAAAGAGCTGGACGAAATCCGTTTCATCAAGGCGGTGCTTGAGGAGGCCGACTGCAAGCTGCTGCTGGATCTCAACAACATCTACGTCAACTCGGTCAACCACCGCTACGACGCGGAAGAATTCCTGCTGGCGCTGCCGGGCGAACGCATCGCCTACGCGCACGTCGCGGGACACTACAACGAAGCGGAAGATCTGATCGTCGATACCCACGGCTCCGGCGTAATCGAGCCGGTGTGGAAGCTGCTCCGGACCGCCTACGAGGCCTTCGGCGTGTTCCCGACCCTGCTGGAACGCGATTTCAATTTCCCGTCGGTCGCCGAGTTGCTGGGCGAAGTGGACCGGATCCGCGCACTGCAGGGACAGGCCCTGCAGTCTGCCGCCGTCGCCTGAACCCCACAAGCAAATCACTCCTGGATTACGCTGGCGCTTCATCCAGGCTACGAACTTTCCTTGTAGCCTGGATGAAACGTAGTGGACAAAATCGCCGGGAGCGATTTTGAACCGCGAGCAGGCCCGAAGGGCGCACGCCAGGGAAGGTGTGCGTAATCCAGGGAAGATGCGATTGCGTTGCACGTATTTTATGCGGCCTTTCAATACTCCTGGATTCCGCTTGCGCTTCATCCCGGCCACGAACTGCAAATCGGTTTGATTAATACGGCTAATGCAAGGATCGTGAATAGCGCCTGAACCAGTCGGCGGCGTGACGGGCCACGTCCTCGAGCGTTCCGGGCTCTTCGAACAGGTGCGTCGCACCCGCCACCACCATCAGCCGGCCCAGCGCGTG
>DASUFE010000102.1:0-16207 GCA_036274675.1 Gammaproteobacteria bacterium | reverse complement strand
TCCCTGCGAAGTGCGTATCGATCCGGAAGAACACGAAGAATTTCAATGGGTTAATATCGAAGATGCCCCGGGGACGGTCTGGTCCTGGACCGATCGGCGGGCCATCGAGGCCGTTATCTCGGGATTGCGCGCCAATGTATAATATCCGGCCTTTACCATTGTCTGAGGGGCAAGATGTCCGCAGTCGCCGTTACAATCAACCGTTATGCCCTGCTCGATGACGCCGAGTGCGAGCGCCGCATTGTCGAGGCCAAGCGCAAACTGGGCAAGCGGGTGGTGATCCTGGGCCATCATTACCAGCGCGAGGAAGTCTACCGGCATGCCGATTTCACCGGCGACTCCCTGAAACTGTCGCGTCACGCGGCCAACTCCGAAGCCGATTACATCATTTTCTGCGGCGTGCATTTCATGGCGGAAGTGGCCGATATCCTGTCGCGTCCCGAGCAGGTGAGCATCCTGCCTGATATGGCCGCCGGCTGTTCGATGGCGGATATGGCCAACCTCGCGAACGTGGAGCGCGCCTGGCGCGAGCTTTCCGCAGTGTTCGATCCGGATACGACCATTACTCCGGTCACCTATATCAATTCGGCGGCGGATCTGAAAGCCTTCTGCGGCCGTCACGGCGGCATCGTCTGCACCTCCACCAATGCCCGCCATACCATTGAATGGGGCTTCAAGAGCCGGCCCAAGATCCTGTTCTTCCCCGACCAGCATCTGGGGCGCAACACTGGTTACCGCATGGGCATACCGCTGGACGAGATGGTGGTGTGGGATTTCGACAAGCCCCTCGGCGGCCAGACCCCGGAAGCCCTGCGCAAGGCGAAGATGATTCTGTGGAAAGGCTATTGCTCGGTGCACCAGATGTTCAAGCCGCAGCATATCGACGCCTTCAAAACGAAATATCCGGAGACAAAGGTGATCTCGCATCCGGAAGCCTCCTTTGAGGTCTGTGAGAAGTCCGATTACGTGGGCTCGACCGAATTCATTGTTAAAACTATCAGCGAATCCGCCCCGGGCACACGCTGGCTGGTGGGCACGGAGCTGAATCTGGTCAATCGTCTGAACGAACGCTTTCCCGACAAGCCTGTGCATTTCATGGCGCCGACCGTCTGCATGTGTTCGACCATGTTCCGCACCGATCCGCAGCATCTGGCCTGGGTGCTGGAGAGCCTGGTCGAGGGCAAGGTCGTCAATCAGATCAAGGTGCGCGCGGACGACGCTGCCCCGGCGCTGCTGGCGCTCAACCGCATGCTGGCGCTTCCGGTTTGAGCGGTACCCTTTGAGTAGCCCCGGGAGGCTGCTGTAGAATTCCCGCCCGTTCAGGGCTCTGAACAAACAAATAACGGTATTTTTCGTGGAGTGAACCATGGCAGGCCATAGTAAATGGGCGAACATCCAGCATAGAAAGGGCGCCCAGGACGCCAAGCGAGGCAAGTTGTTTACCCGATATATCCGGGAAATCACCACCGCTGCCCGCATGGGCGGGTCGGATATCAATTCCAATCCGCGCTTGAGGCTGGTCGTGGACAAGGCGCTCAGCGCCAACATGACCAAGGACACCATCGAGCGCGCGATCAAGCGCGGCGCCGGCGAAGTGGAGGGCGCGAATTACGAGGAAGTGCGCTACGAGGGCTACGGCCCGGGCGGCGTCGCCGTCATGGTGGATTGTCTGACCGACAACCGCAACCGCACCGTATCCGAAGTGCGTTTCGCCTTCAGCAAGTGCGGGGGCAACCTCGGCACCGACGGCTCGGTCGGCTACATGTTCAAGAAGACCGGCATTCTGAGCTATGCCCCCGGCACCAGCGAGGACAAGGTGATGGAGCTCGCGTTGGAAGCGGGAGCCGACGATGTAGTGGTCAATGGCGACGGTTCGATCGATGTGCTGACGAACCCGGAGCTTTATATGGATATTAAAACCGCCATGACCAAGGGCGGGCTGGAACCGGCGGCGGGGGAGGTCACCATGCGCGCCACCACCGGCGCGCCGGTCGATCGCGAAACCGCGGAAAAACTGCTGAAGCTGACCAATACGCTGGAAGAGCTGGACGACGTCCAGGAAGTCTATTCCAATGCGGACATTCCCGATGATATTCTGGCCGAATTGAATTAACCCAAGCATCTTAGGAGAAGGCCCGTCGCTACTCCGGTTAGAATTCTGGGCATCGATCCCGGCTCCGTGGTGACCGGTTACGGCGTCATCGACAGCGACGGCCACAGCAACCGCTACCTCGATCACGGCAGCATACGTCTCGATCATCTGGAACAGCCGGAACGCATGGCGGAAATACAGCGCGTTCTGGCCGCCGTTATCGGGCGCTGGAATCCCGTGGAAGCCGCGATCGAGGAAGTGTTCGTCAGCCGCAACGCGCTGTCGGCGCTTAAGCTGGGGCAGGCGCGGGGAGTATGCATGGCTGCCTGCATGCTGAACCATATCCCCGTGCATGAGTACGCGGCGCGCGTCGTGAAAAAATCGGTGGTCGGCACGGGCGGCGCCGCCAAAGAACAAGTGCAGCATATGACCAGAACCCTGCTGAATATCCGCGGACCCTTGCAGGCCGACGCCGCCGATGCGCTGGCGATCGCGATCTGTCACGGTCATGCCCGCGGACAGCGCTATATCCGCGGTCCCCGCAGCTCGGGACGCGGTCTGCGCAGGATGAAGTTATGATCGGGCGCCTGGCCGGTAAAGTCGTCAGCAAGCAGGCCCCGGGCCTGATTCTCGATGTCAACGGCGTGGGCTATGAGGTCGATGCGCCGATGTCCACTTTCTATGTGCTGCCGGAACCTGGCGAGCCGGTTGTGTTACTGATCCACACCAATGTGCGCGAGGATGCGATCCATCTGTACGGCTTCGCGACCGAGGCGGAACGGGCCCTGTTTCGCACCCTGATCAAGATCAGCGGCATCGGCCCGCGGCTGGCGCTGACCATACTGTCGGGCATCGAAGTCGGCGCCTTTATCCGTTGCGTGCAGAGCGCCGACGAGAGCGCGCTGGTGCGCCTCCCCGGCGTCGGCAAAAAAACGGCGCAGCGCCTGCTGGTGGAGATGAAGGACAAACTGGAGGGCATTCCGGTCGCCTTCGCCGCCGCGCCCGCCTTATCCGCCGCCGGTACGCCGGTGGAGGAGGCGGTCACCGCGTTGATCTCCCTTGGTTACAAGCCGGTGGATGCCAGTCGCATGATCACGGCGGTGGAGCGTTCCGGCGCCAGCACCGAGGAATTGATACGTATGGCGCTGAAAGCCGCAATGAAGTGAGATTCGATTTAATCAACCACAGAGGCATGGAGACACGGAGCACATAGAGAATTTACAGAATCTTTACTCTGTGTCTACATCTCTCTGTGCTAAGACTGTTCATATGGCCGAAACCGATCGAGTGATAAACCCGGGGGCGCGCGAGGAAGACGTGCATGACCGTGCGATACGCCCGAAATTTCTGGCCGACTATATCGGACAGCCGGCGGTGCACGAGCAGATGAATATTTTCATCTCCGCCGCGCGCTCGCGCCGGGAAGCCCTGGACCATGTGCTGATCTTCGGCCCGCCCGGCCTCGGCAAGACCACGCTCGCCAACATCATCGCCAATGAAATGCAGGTCGGCATTCGCCACAGTTCGGGTCCCGTGCTGGAAAAGCCGGGCGATCTCGCGGCCTTGCTCACCAACCTGGAGCCGCGCGATGTGCTGTTTATCGACGAAATACACCGCCTGTCGCCGGTGGTCGAGGAAATACTGTATCCCGCGCTGGAGGACTATCAGCTGGATATCCTGATCGGCGAGGGGCCGGCCGCGCGTTCGATCAAGATCGACCTGCCGCCCTTCACCCTGGTCGGCGCCACTACGCGCGCCGGCCTTTTGACTTCGCCGCTGCGCGACCGCTTCGGCATCGTGCAACGCCTGGAGTTCTACAATGTCGAGGACCTGTCGTCCATCGTGCGCCGCTCCGCAGGCATCCTGCAGCTGGCTATCGACGACGCCGGAGCGCTCGAGATCGCGCGCCGCGCGCGCGGCACGCCGCGCATCGCCAACCGCCTGCTGCGGCGGGTGCGCGACTACGCAGAGGTCAAGGCCGACGGCCGCATCAGCGCGGCGATCGCCGGGCAGGCGCTGGACATGCTGTCGGTCGACACGCTGGGTCTGGATCATATGGATCGTAAGCTGCTGTCGGCGATCATCGATAAGTTCGGCGGTGGCCCGGTCGGACTGGACAATCTCGCGGCCTCGGTGGGCGAGGAGCGGGATACGCTGGAAGACGTGGTCGAACCCTATCTGATCCAGCAGGGATTCATCATGCGCACGCCGCGCGGGCGCGTCGCCACCGAGAACGCCTACCGCCATTTCGGCATGCAGCCGCCGCCGCGGCGCGACGAGCCGCAGAATGAGCTGCCGCTTTAAATCCGCATGAAAGTTCACAGTATCAGAAAGCAAGTTTATTACGACGATACCGACGGCGGCGGCGTGGTGTATCACGCCCGTTATCTCAATTACCTCGACCATGCGCGCAGCGATTTTCTGCAGCGGCTCGGCTTCAGCCTGCAGGTGTTGCAGCGCGATCATGGGATTTTCTTCGCGGTTACCGCCGTCGAGATAAAATATCTGCGCCCCGCGCGGTTGAGCGACGAACTGGAGGTTAGCGCGGTGCTGGCGAACTTTTCAAATGCGGGTATGTCCTTTAATCAGAGCGTTTTGCGCCTGCGGGGCAACGATGCCGGCCCGGAGCTGCTGGTGGAAGGAAGAATAGAGCTCGCATGTCTCGATTCGGTCCGGTTCAGGCCGGTCCGTATACCTAAACCAATAAGGGAGAAACTTTCAGGTGCCGACTGACATGTCTCTGCTTCATCTGGTCACGGGGGCCAGCCTGGTGGTCCAGATCGTCATGGGAATGCTGCTGCTGGCTTCATTGGCCTCGTGGTCCTTTATCTTCCAGAAATCGCGCATGCTGAAGCGCGCCTACCGCGATTCGACCGCTTTCGAGGACCGCTTCTGGTCCGGCGGCAATCTGCGCGATCTTTATAACGAGCTGCAGCAGAGCGGCCGCCCGCTGGCGGCGATGGAGCGCATCTTCGAAGCCGGTTTCAAGGAGTATATGCACAGCAAGGTCAAATCCTCACCTGACCGCATCGTGGACGCCGCTCATCGCGTGATGCGCGTGACGCTTTCGCGCGAGATCGACTCTCTCGAAACGCACCTGAATTTTCTAGCCACCGTCGGCTCCACCAGTCCCTATGTGGGCCTGTTCGGCACCGTCTGGGGCATTATGAATTCCTTCCGTTCCCTGTCCAACGTGCAGCAGGCGACCTTGAGCATGGTCGCGCCGGGCATCGCCGAAGCCCTGGTCGCGACCGCCATGGGCCTGTTCGCCGCGATCCCGGCCGTGGTCGCCTACAACCGGTTTTCAGCGCAGGTGGAGCGGCTGGCCAACCGCTATGAAAACTTCATGGAGGAGTTTTCGACCCTGATCCAGCGGCAGGTCTCGGCGAAAGATGACCAATAACGGACCAAGAATCGCGATGGCCTATAAAAAGCGCAAACCGATGTCCGAAATCAACGTCGTGCCCTATATCGACGTGATGCTGGTGCTGCTGGTGATTTTCATGATCACCGCGCCCCTGCTGACCAAGGGCGTCGAGGTGGATTTGCCGGAAACCTCGGCCGAACCCATGCCGCAGAATTCGAAGGAGCCGATCGTGCTGACGGTCGACCGCAAGGGCAATTATTATCTGAACATCGGCGACGCTCCGGATAAACCGATCAAGAACGACAAGCTGAAGAAACTGGTGGCGACCGTGCTGAGGGGCAAGCCCGATACCCCGGTGCTGGTGCGCGGCGACGGCAAGGCCGAGTACCAGCAGATCATAACCGCTATGTCGGTTCTGAAGTCCGCCGGCGTGCCGAAGGTGGGACTGGTTACCGAGCCGAATGACTCCTGAGGGCGCCATGCAAAGAACGCCAGTCGGCGAGAATTACAGCGCCGCGGTATTCTGGTCCATCGTGCTGCATGCCGGCATCGTAGTGCTGCTGGTGTTGCGTTTTCACTGGAATGCTCCGCAACTGCCTTCGGCTGGCGAGGTGATCGAAGCCGAAGTCGTCGACAGCCGCATGCTGGAGGCGGTCGAGCGGCAGAAGCGCCAGCAGACGGAACAGGCTCAGGCCGAACAACGCCGGCGCGAGGCCGAACGCCAGGCGGCGGAACAGCAGAAGCTGCGCGCCGAGCAGGAGCGCAAGCTGGCCTTGCAGAAAAAGCAGGAGGCCGAGAAGAAGGCCGCCGAAGAGAAGCGACAGAAAGAAGAGGCCGCGCGCAAGGCCGAGCAAAAGCGCAAACAGGATGAGGCTCGCAAGGCGGAGGTGCAGCAGCAGCTTGCGGATGCGCAGAAGCGCGAACAGGAGCAGCTGCAGGCCGACGCGGCGCGCGCGCAGGCGGAACAGAAAGAGCTGGCATCCGCCCGCGAGCTGTATATGCTGGCCATTCTGCAGGCGGTGAAGCGCCGCTGGATCAAGGTGCCGTCCGCGGTCACGGGACAGACCTGCGAAGCCGTGATACGGCAAATTCCGGGCGGCGAGGTGATCAGCGTGGAGATGGGGACCTGCCAGGGCGATGCTGCCTTGCAGCGCTCGGTGGAACAGGCTATCTATATGGCCTCCCCGCTGCCGACGCCGGCGGACCCGCGAGTATTCGATCGCGCGTTGCATATTACTTTTGAAGTCGATTAATGCGAGGTTGTGCGTGAAATATATTCGTTTATGTATGCTGGCGCTCTGCGGATACGCGGCGCAGGCCAATGCCTTGCTTGAGATCAAGATCACCGGTTTCGGCGAGAATGCGTTGCCGATCGCGATCGTACCCTTCGGCTGGGACGCAAAGAGCGGGCAGGCGCCGGAGGATATCGCGGGGATCGTGACCGCGGACCTGTCCCGAACCGGGCAGTTCAAGCCCATGCCGTCGGACGACATGCTGGAGCAGCCGCATAGCCCTGAGGATATACACTTCGAAAACTGGCGTATCGGCGGCATCGGGCATCTTGTGGTGGGCATGGTGCGCCCTATGCGAGGCAATCATTATACGGTCGAATTCCGGTTATTTGACGTGTACAAGGGCGCATTGGGGCAGATGGAAGGCCATAGTTATACTGTTCCGGTTAACGATTTGCGCAGAGTCGGCCATGACATCAGCGATATCGTTTATAAGGCAATCACGGGTGAGCGCGGAGCCTTCAGTACTCATATCGCCTATGTGGCGGCTACCATGAAAGACGGCAAACCGGAATACCGCCTGGAGGTATCGGATACCGACGGTTATAACGCGCGCAGCATTCTGCGTTCACGACAGCCGATTATGTCGCCGAGCTGGTCCCCGGACGGGCGTAGTCTCGCTTATGTCTCTTTCGAAAATCGGCGTTCCGAAATATTCGTGTATTCTGTATTTATAAATCAAGGCGAGCGGGTGGCCGCCTTCGAAGGCATCAATGCCGCCCCCTCCTGGTCGCCGGATGGAAAGTCGCTGGCGGTCACGCTGTCGCGCGGGGGCAATGCCGATATTTATCTGCTGAGTTTGGCCACGAAGCAACTGACGCAGCTGACCCGCAACAGCGCCATCGATACCGAGCCCGTCTGGATGCCGGACGGAAAGTCATTGGTATTCACCTCGGGACGCGGCGGCAACCCTCAAATCTACCGCCTGTCGCTCAGCGGCGAGGACGGTGAACGTCCGCAGCGGCTGACTTTCGAGGGAGATTACAACGCAAGCCCCGCAGTTTCTCCGGACGGGCGCAGCATCGCCATGGTGCACCGTGACCGGGGGAATTACTCAATCGCGCTACTGGATCTGAAATCCGGGTTGTTTCGCGTGCTGACGGACGGCCGGCTGGACGAGACGCCCAGTTTTGCGCCCAACGGCAGCATGCTGCTGTATGCTTCGCAGCAGGATCAGAAGGGAGTGCTGGCCGCCGTTTCCATAGACGGGCGCACCCGGCAGCGGCTGGCCTTGCACGAAGGCGATATACGCGAGCCTACCTGGGCGCCGTTCCCCCAGGAGTAGCCTTGAAGCTTTCAGAATTCTGAAACAGGTCATTCTTCATTGCCGCGGAGTATGGCAAATTCGCGGGCGTTATCGTTACGGGATTATCTGGCAGAACAAGGCATCTTTGCCGCAGGAACCGCCGTTTGATTGATTAATCAGAGGTTCCTTAGTCTTTAATCACTTTTAATATAAGGAGTTGGTATGCGTAATGTATTTTTATGGATGGGCATCCTGGCAATGAGTTTGTTGTACGGATGCGCCACTAACAATCAGCCCGGCGAGGGTGACAACGGGGTCGAAACGACACCGCTGAACAGGGAAGGGGCTTTGCCGCGGACGGCGATCAATGACCCGGCGAGCCCGCTGGCGAAACGGCTGGTATTCTTCGATTTCGATAAGAGCGATATCAAGCCCGAATTCCAGGATCTGCTGGAAGCCCATGGCCGGTATCTGGCCGCATATCCGGACGTCAAAGTCCGCCTGGAAGGGCATACAGACGAACGGGGTTCCAGGGAGTATAATCTCGCGCTGGCCGAGCAACGTGCAAAGGCGGTGCGTCAGGTTCTGCTGCTGCATGGCGCACTCGCGGCCAATCTGGAAGTCGTCTCCTTCGGAGAAGAGGTCCCGATGGCGGTGGGGCACGATGAAGCGGCATGGGCACAAAACCGCCGCGTAGAACTGGTGTATGAGGCACGCTAAAAAACCACTATTTTTTGTTTTTATCATCCTGCTGCCCGCTATCTCCATGGCGGGCACGCGGGAGGATATTGAAAACCTGAAAGCGGGGCAGGACGAACTGACGCAGCGCCTCGCCCGCATCGAATCGCTGCTGCAGAACCAGGGCCTGGTGGAGCTGATGCAGCAGATGCAGAGCTTGCAGGCCGAGCTGCAGGAATTGCGGGGCGACGTGGAGAAGCATGGCAACGACCTGGAGAGCATGCAGCGGCGTCAGCGCGAGTTGTACCTGGATATCGACCGCAGGCTGAACGACCTCCAGGTGCAATCGAGTACAGCGGCTCCCGTCACTGACGGCGCCGCCGCGCCAGCAGGCATCACCGAAGCCGGTATGCCCACAGTTTCAGCTTCCGCGCAAGGCGCCGACCATGAACGTGCGGGCTATATGAACGCTTTCGAGATACTGCGCGAATCGCGGTATGCCGAGGCGATCCAGTCCTTTACACAGTTTCTGCAGCAATATCCGAACGGGAAATACGCCAATAATGCCCAGTACTGGCTGGCGGAAGCCTACTATGCCACGGGCGACATGGAGAAGGCGCTGGCCGAGTTCGGGAAGGTTATTGACGAATATCCCTCCAGTTCGAAGATACCCGATGCCAAACTCAAGCTCGGCTACACTTATTACGAACTCGGTCAGTGGGCCAAGTCGCGCGACACGCTGACGGGTGTCATGACGTCCTATCCGAATTCCTCCTTCGCGCTGCTGGCCGAGAAAAGGCTGACGCGCATGACTCAGGAAGGCCACTGAGAACTTTCTCCAAAAACTACTGCGCTTGCCGAATGTTTTGAAGCAAGTTTTAGCGGGTGGTGTGCATGACTTCGATATTATCAAAAGCGGATGTTACAGCTCTGCCGCGTCTTAAGATCACCGAGATATTTTTTTCCCTGCAGGGTGAGGCGCGCAGCGTCGGCCATCCGACGGTTTTCGTGCGCCTGACCGGCTGCCCCTTGCGCTGCCAGTATTGCGACACGGCTTATGCTTTCACGGGCGGCAACTGGATGAGCCTTCCTGAGATACTGGGGCAGGTTGCATCGTATCGTGCGCGTTTCGTCACGGTCACGGGCGGGGAGCCGCTCGCGCAGCCCAATTGTCTGCTATTGCTGCGGGGTTTGTGCGATGCGGGTTACGAGGTCTCGCTCGAGACCGGCGGGGCCAATGATATCTCCGGCGTGGATGCGCGGGTCAGCAGGGTGATGGATATTAAAACCCCGGGCTCCGGAGAGTCCAGCCGCAACCGTTGGGAGAATCTCCGGCATATCACGTCCCGGGATCAGATTAAATTTGTCATTTGCGATCGCGCCGATTATGAATGGGCGAGCGCAGTGCTGGCGGAGCATGCTTTACCGGGGCGTTGCGAGCTCCTTTTCTCACCCAGCTACCGGCAACTGGACGCGAAAGAGTTGGCGGACTGGATACTGGCCGACCGGCTTCCTGTGCGCTTTCAGATTCAGCTCCATAAGTATTTATGGGGCGATGTAGCAGGCCATTGATGGCGGTGCCCCAATAATGTTTTGGGGGCCTTGAACGGGCAGGCTTTATGCATGGGACTGGCGAATAAATCCTTGGAGACCGGAACATGACTGAGAAAGCGGTGGTATTGGTATCGGGAGGCCTGGATTCGGCGACCACGCTCGCCCAGGCAATCTCTGAAGGCTACGCCTGTCATGCCCTGACCATTCGTTACGGCCAGCGCCATGAAGCGGAGCTGCAAGCGGCCGCAAGGCTGATCCGGTTGCTTGGGGCGGTAGAGCACAAGGTCTTGTCGCTGGATCTGGGTGCGATCGGAGGTTCGGCGCTGACCGACCGGAATATCGCCGTTCCTGAAGAACCGAGCCCCGGTATTCCCCTTACCTATGTGCCCGCCCGCAATACAGTGTTTCTGTCCCTGGCCTTGGGATGGGCGGAAGTCCTGGGCACCCCGCATATTTTTATCGGTGTCAACGCGGTTGACTATTCAGGCTATCCTGATTGCCGTCCCGAATTCGTCGCCGCATTCGAGAATGTGGCAAATCTTGCCACCAGGGCCGGAGTGGAGGGCAATACTTTCAAAATTCATACTCCTTTGATCAATCTCAGCAAGGCGGAGATTATTCGCAGAGGCATTAACCTGGGTGTGGATTACGGGCTGACGGTGTCCTGCTACGTGGCGGATGGACAGGGCAACGCCTGCGGGCGTTGTGATGCCTGCCGGTTGCGCAGAGAGGGTTTTATACAGGCCGGAATTCCTGACCCGACCGTTTATCAGGCGCCGGGGTTACAGCAACCCAAGACTCCGGCCGGAGTCAAACCCCATGATCCGGGAAAGGCGGATAAGCCGATACGAAGGTGATGGGGCTGAATCAGGCAGGGGACAGGCTTTGTTTCCCCGTTTTCGGGAGCCACTTCCTGCCCCTCGCCCTGACGGGCCTCGCCGCATGCGCGGCGAGTTCAAAACTGCTCCAGGCAGTTTTGTGCGCCTCGCTATCCCTGCCCGGCGCCCCTTGAATGCTGCGCATTCTTCGGGGGCAGTGTCGCTTCGCTCCCCTGACCAAAATCGCTCCGGGCGATTTTGTCGAACCCTTCGAGTCCCTAATTGTGAAGCTTTAGCCCCTGCAGCTTCACGACGGCGGCACATATGGGAGCTATTGGGTACAGAAGTTTATGGAGAAGGGGTTCCGGGGTTTCTGAGTCGTGATGGGGGCGCTGGGCGGAGCCCTGCGTAGAATCAAATTCACATCCCCAGACGGGTCCAGGGTTTCTGAGTCGTGACGCGGGAGTGCTGGTAAGCTACATCTCTAGACGCGTAGGGCCGTGCGGGATTACTCGGGGCGTCCTGCCCCTCGCCCTAGCGGGCCTCGCCGCATGCGCGGCGAGTTCAAAACTGCTCCAGGCAGTTTTGTCGAACCCTTCGAGTCCCTCATTGTGAAGCTTTAGCCCTCGCAGCCTCACGACGGCGGCACGTATAGAGCTCTCCTCAAACAGAGAGCTAAGAGAATGGGTTCCGAGGTTTCTGAGTCGTGACGGGGGAGTGCCTGTAAGCCACATCCCCAGACGGAGACTGTGCCGTCCGACTCCTGATGCGTCAGAGCAAGTAAGTTACAGGGGTGGAGGCGTTGGTGGGCCGTGCGGGATTCGAACCTGCGACCAACTGGTTAAAAGCCAGCTGCTCTACCGACTGAGCTAACGGCCCTTTTCTGGAAAGTCCGGCATCATACATTCATCGGGCTGATGAGACAACTGAAGAGCCCACTGCGGCTTCATACTTTTAGCGGCTTCCCCCGGCAGTTGCCCCTATGCTAATTTGGGCTCCCGAATAATTACAAAATACAGGGATCCTTATGCACCATGGAAAGATCTCCGTCGGTATCGCCAAGGGATTGAAAGAACTTCGTTCCCGCATCGATGCAGCCAACATTCCCTCCTCCAAGCTGGACGAAACGCTCAATGTCGCGACCTGGAATGTCCGTGAATTCGGCAAGGTAAAGCGCACGGAGGCGGCGGTGCACTATATCGCCGAGATTCTGGGTCAGTTTGATCTGATAAGCATCGTCGAGCTGCGCGATAACCTGGGCGACTTGAGGCGGGTGCTGGATATCCTCGGCCCCTACTGGCGTGCGGTGTATTCGGACTCCTTGTACGACGCGGGCGGCAACCGGGAGCGCATAGGGTTTGTTTACGACAAGCGTGCCGTTACATTCACCGGTTTTGCGGCGGCCGCCAACCCGCCGCGACGCAAGGTCAAGGACGAATACATTCCCGAATTCACCTGGTGGCGCCAGCCTTATATGGCATCGTTCAGCGCCGGAAACTTCGACTTCATCGTGCTGGCCACTCATTTGCAATGGGGTACCGCGCAAGGGCGCAACAAGGAGCTGGCGGCGCTGGCCGAATGGATCGACCTCAAGCGTCGTGAAAAAAGCTGCGAGGACAGGGATATGATCGTAGTCGGCGATTTCAATATCGAAACGCCCGATCAACTGGCGCTGCTCACCCGGTATGGCCTTGAATTGCCGTCCGCATTGCGAGGCAAGGAATTCGGCACCAATCTCGCTCGCGACCGCCGCTACGATCAGATCCTGCACTACCCCGCTTATGCCCAGAATTTCACCAACCACGGCGGGATTCTGGATTTTTACACCGGCGGCACCGGCGCGCTGTTTCCCGGCATGGATAAAACCAAGTTCACCTTCCAGCTCTCGGATCACCTGCCGTTATGGATGCAGATCAATACCAATATTGACGGTCTGTATCTGGATGAGATTATCCAGACGGGTAAGGACAAATAAGGCGAAAATTCTCGTCTTCTTCACTATGGACTCGCCCTGTTGAAAGGGTGGAGAATAATGCGTTCCGGTTTTTGTCTTGTGCCCCGCGACAATTAACAAGTGAAAGGCTCTATGTCCCCCACAGACACGATTTTCAGGCAGCTTGAAACGGGGAACCCTGATTTCAGCGTTGGGCTGCAGCAGGTTCTTGCCCAACTCAAGTGGACGAATGACGGGCTGATTCCCGCCGTAGCCCAGCAATACGATACCGGAGAGGTTCTGATGCTCGCCTGGATGAACGCGGAATCGCTGCGCGAGACGCTGCAAACCGGACAAGTCTGCTACTGGTCGAGATCGCGCAAGTCTTACTGGCGCAAGGGCGAGTCTTCCGGGCATGTACAGAGGCTGATTGGGATGCGAATCGATTGCGATGGGGATTCGCTGCTGCTGCTGGTCGACCAGGCCGGTCCTGCCTGCCACACCAACCGTCGGAGCTGCTTTTACAACGCAGTGGACGGTGACCGGGTGAAAATCATTTCAGCGCCTGAAAAAGATTGAGTTCTCGCGAGGGCGCAGGCTCCGTAGCTATAGCTTGTGGACGCAATTCTGCGAAAGGATTTATTCCAGATCTTCGATAAAGCGCCGGACTTCTTCCTGTTTTTTGGCGGACAGCTTCAGATATTTCTTGACGACCAGAGTCAATCGGTCCACGAGTTTTAATAATTCCGCCGGTTCCTGCAGGATTTCGGGTTTTGCCGCGGTGATTTCGCTTACCACGTAGAGAATGGATGCGGAGGTTCCGAGTTTGGAAGCGATCTGATCCAGATATTTTGCCGTATGCACGCCGCCTGGCAGCCCGCGCTCGAAACGTGAGAGATTGGAAGGCTCGAGACCGATTGCGTTACCGAGCTGATTGACTCCAATGCCTCTGGCGATCCGTAGAGCGCGGACAACGTTTCCTATGATCGATGGTGTCCCTGCTGCTTCATCGGGCGATCTAGTCATTTAGAAAGAGAAAGACATATGAAAATTTTCGGGGCATGCTACAGAAACCCGAATCTCGTGTGAATTGTATATTATACAAGTTAATAAACTTGTAAGCCGCATTCGTTGAAGTATTTCGGGTTGTAAATTTTACCGTTATCAGGAGGAGCGGGTGATTTCGATAATTTCCCGCATGCGTTTTTCAAGTTGCGCGCGGGTGACGAAATCGACGTCTGGAGTATTGAGCGCCTGTTTCAACTGGAAAATGGCGGCGCTGTAATTGCCGGAATTGAAATAATACTCGGCCAGATTCTGTTTGGAATCGATCAGCTTGCCATCGCTCTCATATAAATCCGCGAGCAGCTTGTAAGCATTGACGGTAAGGGCGGGATTGTGGAGCAAATAGCTTCTCAGTAGCTGCAGCCCCTGGTTGGCCTGCTTTGAATCCTTAAGTGTTTGGGCGTACTGATATACGGCGGGATAGCTGTCCGGATACAGCGTGTGCAGATGCTTGAGGATGTTGAGGGCCTGTAGCTGGTTGCCGGTCTCCTTTTCAATTCGCGCCAGTGCGAGCTGATAGTTGATGTTTTCAGGGTCGGAAGCCGCAAGCTTGGTGGTCAGGGTTCTCGCCCGCGGATAATCGCCAAAACGCTCCAGGGCCTGCGCGTAACCATATAAGTCGGTGTTGCCGGGATTTTTTTTCTGCGCCAGATCCTTTTCCAGATTTTCAACAAGGCCGCGAGGATCCGGTGCGACCAGCGCCCGCATGCGGGCTCTCATCAGCAAATAATCAATTGAGCTGGCGCGCCTTTGCTTCGGCAGTGAGTCGATCCGGCTTTGGGCTTCGGTAATACGGGTATTATCAAGCGGGTGAGTCAGGAGATATTTGAATTCTTCGGGAATGGTGCCGAAGCGGTTGCGCTGCATCGTTCTGAAAAAACTGGGCATGCCCGACGGATCGAAACCCGCCTCGTAAAGGATGCCAAGGCCGATGCGGTCGGCCTCGATTTCGTTACTGCGGGTGAAATTGATTAGCTGTTGCTGTTGCATGCCTATTCCCGAAAAGATGAGGGCATTGCCGGCATCACGGTCACCACTGCCGGCAGCAAGCAGCAGGCCGGCAAGCATCGCGCCCAGTGTCAGAAATTGCGAACTGCTCATATCCGCGATGCGGCGCGCCAGGTGGCGTTGCGATACGTGCGCAATTTCATGCGCGAGTACGGCGGCCAGTTCGTTTTCATTCTCTGTTTTCAGGATGAGCCCGCTATGGACTCCGACATATCCGCCGGGGATGGCGAAAGCGTTAATCGTATTTTCTTCCACTGCGAAAAAAGTGAAATCGAAAGGCTTGATTTCCAACTGGTTCGCCAGCGTATTGCCCAGATGCCGCATATAGTTCGAAACCTCGGGATCCTGCAATATGGCCCCGCTGCGATAGGCGGCGCGCAGGAATTCCGTGCCCAATCTCATCTCGTCCGCGGGCGACATATAACGGTCGGCCGGCTCGCCGATGGTCGGTAGCTGGTGTTGAAGGTCGAGTTGGGTGGTTGCGGAAGGCTGGGCGAGTGCCGAGCCGGTACCCTGGAGGCCCACTACCATAGTCGCGATTGTTGCGGTTAATAGCAGACGCTTTAATGGCATATGGATGATGATCGCCTATGGCCAGTGGATGGAATCAAGAGTAGCAGTTATCTAGACCCTTGGAAACCTAGGGAGTTTCTATGCCCTCAGACGCTCCGAAGCGGGCAAAAATCCCCGGGCTTTATGAAAATCACGTTCGGCAGCCCACTTTATTCTTATTTTTCTTGACCTTAGCCGCGTTAGCCAGTACGTTTGCGGGTCCGGCTCGGGAAGGTAAATGTCGCTTTCCGCGGCGGTCTGAATGTTCTTTTTGGAGTCTTGAGAGTGGAATTATCCGGCGGTGAAATACTGTCTCGGTGCCTCAAAGAAGAGGGCGTCGAGTTTATCTTTGGCTATCCCGGCGGCGCAGTGTTACACATTTATGACGCACTGTTCCGTAATAAGGACGATGTGCGTCATATCCTGGTCCGGCACGAGCAGGGAGCAACCCATGCGGCCGATGGCTATGCGCGTGCGACCGGCCGTGCCGGCGTGGTGCTGGTCACTTCCGGCCCGGGAGTTACCAATGCGGTAACGGGTATCGCCACCGCTTATATGGATTCCATTCCCATGGTCATCATAAGCGGCCAGGTTCCCAGCGC
>DASUFE010000101.1:0-49874 GCA_036274675.1 Gammaproteobacteria bacterium | reverse complement strand
CGGGTTCAGAGCCTGCTGGATAAGACCCGCAACGCGGATTTTCTCGCGCCACTGGCGCTGCGCCTCTACCTGGCTCCGGTCTTCTGGGTCGCCGCCAACAACAAGCTGAATCCCTTCAATATGGAAAGCTCGCTGCAACCCGTGATCGACTGGTTCGACATGGGTTTGATGCTGCCGCTGCCCAAACTGATGGCGCACCTGGCCTGGGGCACCGAATATTTCGGATCGATTCTGCTGCTGCTCGGGCTGGCCACGCGCTGGATTTCCATACCCATGATGTTCACCATGCTCGTGGCCATCTCAAGCGTGCACTGGGAGAACGGCTGGCAGGCGGTGCACGATCCGTCGAGCCCATGGGCCTCGGCAAGCGCGCCGGCCGCGATCGAGCGCCTGGATGAAGCCAGGGAAGTCCTGCAACAGCACGGCGATTACGACAGGCTCACCGAATACGGCAATTTCGTCGTCTCCAACAACGGCATCGAGTGGGCAGCCACCTATCTGCTGATGCTGCTGGCGCTGTTCTTCTACGGCGGCGGGCATTACGTCAGCTTCGATTACTGGATAGCAAGGTTTTGGAAAAAATCTGTTTAAAATTTATCTCGCCAAGACGCAAAGACGCCAAGAATTCAAATAAATATTTAAAATCCATGTTTTTATACAGCCTACATGCAAGCGACTTGCTTTTAACCCGGCATATTATTTTCTTAACCTTAGCGCCTTCGCGTCTTGGGGAGACATGAATAAAAAATCAGATATGCCGGAGTTCATGCGTAAGCAGTATGAATTTACGGCTCACCTGCGCGACCCTGAAAATAATCCCGCGCCGCCCGATGTCGAGGGCCGGCGCATGGCGGTCTACCGGAGGTTGTTCTTCCGCAATATCGAAAGCTTTATTGCCAAGGGTTTTCCGGTATTGAGAAAGCTGTACACCGACGCCGACTGGGAACAACTGGTAAGAAGTTTTTTTGCGCATCATCGCAGCGGGAGCCCGCACTTTATCGATATCTCCCGCGAGTTCCTGCAATACCTGCAGGATGAGCATCAGGCCCGTCCCTGCGATCCGCCGTTCCTGCAGGAACTCGCGCACTACGAATGGGTGGAGCTTGCGCTTTCAGTCAGCACCGAAACCGCCGACGTCGGCGGCATCGACCCGAACGCCGACCTGCTGCAAGGCAAGCCCACACTCTCCCCGCTCGCTTGGCCACTCGGCTACCGCTGGCCAGTGCAGATGATCTCACCCGAATACCGGCCGGAAACACCGCCGGAGCAACCGACTTACCTCGTCGTCTACCGCGACCGCAACGATCAGATCCGCTTCGTCTCCATCAACGCCGTCACCGCGCGGCTGCTGGAACTGCTCCAGGAGCAGCCGGAACTCACCGGGCTTGAAGCCTTGCAACAAATCGCGAAAGAAATGAAACATCCCAATCCGGATGTTGTGATCAACGGCGGATTGCAGACGCTGGAGCAACTCAAGAGTCAGGGGATTATTCCCGGGGTAAAAAAATAAAGAAGCATTTACCCTTTCCAGAAGAAGAGGGTATAGGTGAGGGAAAATCCTAAAAATAAAAGGAAATCCCAACACATTCTCTGAACATATTGTTGGGATTCGCAAAGCTTATCCCAACCTACATGCTCATTACTCAAGGCGATTGGAACGTCACTTGTTGGACGCCGCTCAATAAATCCTTAATTAAGTTTCGCCCGGCTCTTTCTGGCGACCAACCTTCTTTTATCTTGCGAAATGTATAGAAGAAACTTATATTGGAAAACGCTTAACAACAAACCAAGGGGCTAAAAATGAGATCCGTCGCGATGTTCTGCATGATTTTATTATTGTGCTTTGACGCTATCGCATCAGATATTAAAAGTGATTCGAAGGCTAATGATGCGAAAAAGTCCGATGTGATCGGCGATGTGTGCCTTTTCAGCGGAAGCCCGCCATCCGATATCGAGTACACGAAAATAACCAGGCTGAAACTGGGAAAGGGCAGCTTTGGAAGTGTTGCAGACATTCTTCCGAAATTTGCGAAGCGGGCTCGTGCGGTGGGAGCCGATGCCGTAATTAATTACACCGGGTCGCAGAGGTTCGGCTTCTGGCCATGGCGCTTTATACGCCCCGTTTTGCGCGGCGAGGCTATAAAGTGGAATTCGGCGCAAAAACCGGATTGCTCGAAAATCGGCGGTACCACCGTAAGCAAGGTTTTGACGACCCGCAAGGCGCCGGACTGATTTTTCACCCTGATAATGCGCCCGACCGGATGGTTTGCAGCGGGATATTCGCTTCACCCGCTGCAACTTTCATTGAATTCCGTAAATATCGGCCAAGTTCGGGGTTAAAACCGGGCTAGTTCCTGAACGGCATCCCGCGCAGATATTCCTGAACCTCGGTCTCCAGATAATCTTCCAGATCAAACGGTTGATCACTCAAGCGCGCGCTGTACTGCGGACGAATGATATAAACCCAGGACTGCGCCCGGCGCCCTTCTTCAGTCGCCACACTCACGCGCTGCCTGCGATATTCAGTTCCTTCGTAACGATCCAGGAGCGCCAGTTCCTTTTGAGTCAGGCCGCCGTACAGCAGACCGGCAGTGCTCTCGCCAGGAGCTGATACGACCGCCGGGTAACGCTCATTGCGCAGGGTATAGCAAGCGTAATCTTCCAGCACCGCGGGCACGCCGGGGATGGAACGGCCGATGATGTGCCGCATGATATCCGGGACACACAATGTGCCGTAGCAAAACAAACGATCCAGCATGTCTAGAATTCCGCTCCGGTTGAGAAGCTGTCCACGGTGTAGCGATAGCAGCTCATGCTTTCGCAATCGGCGCCGTTCAGCCCGGCCTTCGTTTTCAACTGCGCCAGAAAATCCTGTTTGAGGGGGAAACTTTCCCACACCTGGGGCAGGAAGGTCGCCTTGCGGGCGCCATGCTGGATCAACAGGCCGTCGGTATTCGGCTGTATCTGCTCCAGGAGCTCGCGCTCGCTGGCGAAACTGATCGGTTGCAGGGGCGACAGTATGGAAATCTCGATTTGTATGTCATGGAATTCCGCGGCAGTGATGGGATCGAAACGCGGATCGCGGAAGCCGGCGGCATAGGCGTTGTGCGCGACGTCCTCCAGCAATGGACGCGCCGGATGCAGGCTGCCGATGCAGCCGCGCAACTGACTCTGGCTGTAGAGCGTGACAAAGCTGGCGCCGCGTATGCGTAACGGCACGCTGAAATCCCGGTGCGTCAACGTGATGTAACGCCCGGACTCCAGCGCGTAGTAAAGTGTCTGCTCCGCAATATCGAGCAGTTCCTGTTTGTGTTGCTTGCTGAGCTTAATGAATGACATAGGATGCATACCCGACCACCCGGTCGCGCGATCCGGCGGTGTCGCCGGAATTACGCATATCGACGAGTGAAACCTTCAGGGCGCGCCGCGCGAGCGAGCGCATCAGACCGTTGATCGCCATGCAGCCGCAGGCCTGGTCCGGGGCCAGATCGTCCGCGCCCTCCAGAATCGCTTCTCCGGTTGCAGCATCCATGGCGCGCGCCTGCGCATAATCCAGGAAATGGCTGAGATCCGAGCTGATCACCGGCAGCGTGGTATCGTCGGTCCAGACGGCATCGATAACCTGCGCGACCGTTTCCGGAGCCGCGTCGCCGACCACCAGCGGCACCAGCCTGAAGGGGGGCAACACTGACTGCAGGAAAGGCAGCTGCACTTCCAGGCTGTGTTCAAAAGCGTGCGCCGCCTCGGAGACGGCGACCTGCGGCAAGGCTTTCAATTTTTCGAGAGCCTCCAGATCAAGCGGGATTTTTCCGAGCGGCGTTACGAACTCCTCCGCCGCCGGAAGGGCAAGCCCTCTGACAAACGCCCGATGCGCCGGCCCTATCAACAGCACGCGCTCGATACCCGTTGCGCCGCGCAATAAATTGTAGACAGACGCCGCAACGGGACCGGAATAGACATAACCGGCATGCGGCGCGATGATCGCCTTCGGCCGGAGCGCTATAGACTTGCCGTTGGCGCGCAGCAGCTGCGCGACTTGCGCGCGCAAAGCCTGAGGGTCAGCCGGATAGAAGGTGCCCGCAACGGCGGGGGGACGGACGGTCATCAAGAGTCACCAGAAACGGAAACTGGAGGGAGTATAAGCGAAGGGCCGGGAAAAAGTACTGATATAATCCCTGACTCCTCTCACATATACAAACTCATAGCCCGCAGAGGAACGTACGCATGAATATAAAAATCGCCAGCAGCGACCGGCAGATCGCAGCCTGTTACCCAGTCATGCGGGAACTCCGGCCCGATATTCCCGAAGACGGTTTTGTCTCCCGTGTCCGGGTTCTGGAACGCTCGGGTTACCAACTGGCTTTTCTGGAGGCAGCGGACAATATAGTCGCTGTAGCCGGATTCCGGTTCATCGAGAATCTGGCCAACGGGCGCTTTCTCTATGTTGATGACCTGGTAACCGCGAGCGCTTCGCGCTCGAGTAGTTTCGGAGCCAAATTGCTGGCATGGCTCAAAGAACACGCCGCAACAAAAGACTGCTCTCAACTGCATCTGGATTGCGGGATACAAAGAAAAGACGCGCACCGCTTTTATGCGCGTGAAGCGATGATGCTGATCGGATACCACTTCGGCTATAACATACCCGGAATCAGCGCGCAGGTTGGGGGCGAGTGACTCGAACCCCAGCCTGCATTTTCAAGGAAGCGCTGGGGATTCGCACGCTCATCCCAACCTACGTTAGCGCAACATAGACATTCCAAATAATTGCCGCCCATACTGCCCGTCAATCAAGGGCTTAACGCATGGATCTTTCTTTATTAAATCTTTTCACCGCCGCCGGCATCATCACTCTCGGCTCGGTATTGCAGGCATCGACCGGTCTCGGCTCCGGCCTGATTACAGTTCCGCTGCTGGCCTTGATCAGTTTGCAATTCATTCCAGGACCGCTGATTTTCGCCAGCCTCACGCTGTCTTCGCTGATGGCCTGGCGCGGCAGAAGCAGTATCGATTTCCGGAATGTGAAGACTTTAACCATTGGTTTGATCGCGGGCACGGCGATCGGCACGCTCAGCATCTCGGCGGTTCCACTCGACCGCGCCGGAATCGTGTTCGGCTTGCTGGTTCTGCTGGCGGTTGCAATCACCGCCGCCGGAATCCAGATCCGCCACAACCGAAGCAACCTGCTGGCAGCGGGCGCACTGTCCGGATTTATGGGAGTCACCGCCTCCATCGGCGCACCGGTAATCGCAATCCTGTATCAGCGTGAGGAAGCCAGAACCCTGCGCGCCACCCTGGCCGTCCTGTACTGCATCTCCTCGGCAGTGATGGTCGCCTTCCTGCACCTCGGCGGCCGCTTCGAGCTCAAGGAGCTCCGGCTGGGCTTATGCCTTATCCCGGGATTCCTTATCGGCTACTTCCTCGCCGCGCCAATTGCCCGAGTATTGGACAAAGGTTACTCGCGCATTGCTGTGCTGGTTATTTCAACGGTAAGCGCGATTATATTGATAGCAAGAAGCATTTGAAGGACTATAAGGCCCTGCCAAGCCGTGCAGAGATAAATCTGAAATCGACTTATAATAGTGGCCCGTCCTGTTCTCGGAGCATTCATGAACCAGAACCTCAATTATTTTTTTATCGCGGCAACAGTATCCATAGTTATCGGACTTCTGGCTTCGGCTGCCGGCAAAGCCAAGCCCAAAATCAACGTAAACGGCATGTATGTGCTCGAATATCCCAAACTCATAAAAGGCTTCGCCGTCGGCATTTCAGTATTCTGCATAGGCGGGCTTGTGCTGCTGGCTTTGTTCGTCCCCATAAAGGATGATGGCGACAAATGGGCAATGATCTTCCTGTTTTTATTCGCTTTCCTTTTCGCGGTTTATTTTTATATTGAATTCTTTACGGTAAAGATTCTCGTCGGGCCCACGGGAATCGAAGGTACTTCCGGCTGGAGAGGTAAACGCAAATACTCATGGTCGGATATAGAAAAAATCACATACTCACCTGTTACCATGTGGTTCAAGATCACCGCTCATGACAAAACACCCCTGAGAATTCATGCATGGATTGGCGGCCTCCAGCAGTTTCAGAAATGCTTTATCGAAAATCTTCCCGAGGAAAAGTGGTTGAGCGCCCACGAAAAATTCATGAAAGACGGCAGGGTGGTCAAAGGCTAAAGAAATATCAGGCAAGTATCGTGAGATCCGACATTGGGATCGGACATTAATAGTGAATGAACAAATCGGATAGCCGGAGATTGGCTATAATTATCGGACGGGCTTCAATTCGCAGGGCGGGCATTCAAACGGGAGAATCTATAAATGTTTTTTATTCTCGGCTGGGTGAAAGAAACAAAACCGGTTCAACAGTCCCTGCTCCATAGCTACTGCTATCACTGCCAGAAGCGGGCGGGCTGGGATTTATGGCGTGAAACGGAGTGGGTTTCTTTCTTTTATATAAAGACCGTTCCTTTTATCTGGAAGAACTACCTTATGTGCTCGGGCTGCCGCGACATCTATCCTTTGGACTGGCGCCGCTGTCTGCAACTGTCTTCGCCGCAAGTCCGGGAAGCGATGGCGGCATTTCTGGAAGAAACCCAGCTAAGCTCTAAAAATGAAACCCAGCGCAGGTTTCTTCTTAGCAGCAAGGCCGGGCGCGAGGCCCGCGAGAAGTCCGCTGCGCAGAATAATTTCGACTGACTGCGGAGTTGGCAGAGAGATTCAACGGTGAATCAGGAACGGAAAATCGACGCCCCGACCGAGGCCGAACTGGACGGCTTCGTGGAACAAATCGCACCTGCAAGCTCATTGGCGATAAAGGTAACCGGGCGGGCACTGGAGGGTTCCCGCGGAGACTTGCCGATTATCCAGCAAATACTGGATTCGAAAGCGATCGAGCAGGACCAGCCTACACTCCAGGCATTGGGCATGGCTTTCGGACTGGCTTTTATCGGAAGCTATTCAGGCTATGACTGGTGGATGGTAGAGGACGAACAGGGCCGCCGTCCTGTGATCCGGTTCGGCGAAACGAGCTTGCTGGCCTTCCCTCAATTCATCATCTCGCAGCACCTGGAAAAGGGCGCCAGAATCAACGTAGAGGAGCTTTTCGAAACTTTCAAACAACAAATGGATGATCTGGGGCGTCAGCAAGGCCTTGATATGGAAAAAGTACGGCTTATATCCCGCCTTGCTGACCGCGGAGACAGGTTAGGAGCCTGCATTATTGACTCACTGATCATGATTTTTTTCTGCTTACCACTCTTCATATATCTCGTCGATGATCTCGATGAAATGCGGAATCTCCCGGCATCAGTTCAAGCAGCATTATTTCTGCAGAGCGTGGTTATATTCCTGCTACTCAATGGAAACCTTCTGCATAAACACGGCCAAACAATCGGCAAGCGTGTAATGGGGATCGCGATTACTGACACGGAAGGTCGTGTAGTAGATGTTTGGCATGTCATAGCCCTGCGGTACGGTGTATTTTGGGCTCTTGGCCTTGTTCCGTTTATAGGGCGCCTGGTATGCGGGTCCATCGATCCATTATGTATTTTCAGAAAGGATCGCAGATGTCTGCATGACCACCTGGCGGGAACGATCGTTATCAAATGCCATTGATGATGTCATGAGCCAGGAACCGGGGATTTCGCCTGGGTTCTCCGTCCCGCGCCGCGATATCAATTTCCGCTTGCGGCTTTCGCCTGGGCGCGTTTTCCGGTGCCATGCTGCGGAGCGCCTGGTATGAACAGGTTCTCGTCAGACAAAAAGTTACCGCCGCAAGCTGCGAAGCAGCGGGCGGAACAATCTTAATTTAAAAGATTGGATACCGGATCAAGTCAGGCACGACAGATATATCCGGCCCATCCCCCTGCCCTTCGGGCATCCCCCTTCATGAATGAAGGGGGACGTTAATCTCTTCATCTCCGCGCCTCCCGCGAGAGGTATTTATTTTTCTTCAGCTTTTACCTGATCCCACAGGCTGTCCAGCTCTTCCAGCGTACAGTCCTGCACTTTCTTTCCCGTTTCCAGCACTTTTTTCTCAACGGCATTGAAGCGCCGCTCAAATTTGTTGTTGGCGTGGCGCAGGCTTTCCTCGGCATCGACGTGCAGATGGCGCGCGAGGTTGACGCAGCTGAAAATCAGGTCGCCGAGTTCGGCTGCCGTCTCGTCCGCATCGCCTTTGGCGACGGCCTGTTCCAGTTCGGCGATTTCCTCTTTCAGCTTGGCCAGCACCGGCGCCGCCTCCGGCCAGTCGAAACCGGCGTGCGCGGCACGCTTCTGCAATTTTTGCGCGCGCTTCAAGGCGGGCAGCGCCAGGGCCACGCCGGAGAGAATGCCTGCACGCTGTCTGGCGCTGCGTTCCAGCGCTTTCGACTCCTCCCAGCGCTGCTTGATGTTCTCTATTTGCTTGTCGGCCTCGCCGAACACATGCGGATGGCGTCGCACCATCTTCTCGGAAAGAGCTGCGACGATATCCGAAAATTCGAAATGCCCCGCCTCGCGGGCCAGCTGCCCGTGATAGACCACCTGCAGCAACAGGTCGCCCAGCTCGTCGCAGAGGTCCGCGTAGTCCCGGCGCTCGATGGCGTCGGCGACCTCATAGGCCTCTTCGATGGTATAGGGTGCGATCGTCTCGAAGGTTTGTTTCAGATCCCATGGGCAGCCCCGCTGCGGGTCGCGCAGGGCCGCCATGATATCGAGCAGGCGGTCGACGGGGTGCATGCTGCGCCCTCAGGATCAGAAGGAGAAGCGGATGCCCACGTGGCCGGTTTCGTCGAGGGGGTATTCATCGCCGTTTTTGAAATCGACTTCCAGTTTGCGGTAACCGACGAAGAAGCGCGTGGTCGGCGCGATCTCGACTTCGAAACGCGCCACGGCTTCCAGCAAGCCCTCGTTATCGCCGAAGGCGGTGATATCGGGCGCGTAATAGGCTTCCAGCGAAAGGGAGAGCGGCGTGCGCGAAGGCAGGATATACGCCAGCTTGCCGCCGATACCGATCGCCGACACGGAATCACTGTCCTCGTCCACCCGTTTAGGGGCAGGGTAAATGTCCGTCCTATCCTCCGGGTCGTGCAGATAACCGGCGTAACCCTTGACGCCCACGCCCGCCTGGAAGGCGCGGTTCGCGCCCAGTGAGTTGCCGGTCACCAGCAGACCGCCGTTCACCACCATGTCGTTGTTCTCGTTATAAAAGAATCCCACGCCGATATCGTTGCCGCCGATGCCTATCTGCCCGTAACTCTCACTAAGATAAGTGATTTGCGCGGCTTCATTGCCGATGCTGATATCGAGGCCGCGAGCATGAGCCGCGTTGATCGCCGGCAGGCAGAACAGGCTGGCAAGCAGGAATTTCTGAGTCATGGGCGCTCCTTAGGTTGTTTGTGAAGGCGGACGACCTGTGATGGCGCGCATTATATCAGATCGCCGGAAAAATCCGGTCTGAACGCAGTCCCGGCGCCCGATTTCAAAGCTGAAGGATTCCGAACTATAATGTCCGGCCACCGCGATCACCGGAATACTGCCCATGCTTTCTGACCAAGACGAGCGCCTGCAACTGCTGAAGAAATGGCTGGCCATTCATCTGGAGCCCAAGGGCCTGGTGGTCAAACGCGCCTCCGAAGACGCGAGTTTCCGCCGTTATTTCCGGGCATGGTCCGGCGATGCGACCTACATCGCCATGGATGCCCCGCCGGCCAACGAGAATTGCGTGCCCTTCATCAATGTTGCGCGACGGCTGGAAAGCCACGGCCTCAACGTGCCCCATATATTCCAGGAGGATGCCAAGCAGGGCTTTTTGCTGTTAAGCGACCTCGGCAGTACATCCTACCTGTCGAAACTCGACGCCAAGACGGTAAACGACCTTTACGGCGACGCCCTGGCCGCCCTGCTTAAAATCCAGTCCGAGGTGCCCGCGGCAGGACTGCCGCCCTACGACGACAAGCTGCTGCGCTTCGAAATGTCGCTGTTCGTCGATTGGTTCCTGCTGCAACACCTCAAACTCAAGCTCTCTCCCGAACACGAGACGGTGATCGCGGATACCTTCGGCCTGCTCGCGGCGAGCGCGCTGGAACAGCCGCGGGTGTTCGTGCACCGCGACTACCACTCGCGCAACCTGATGGTCACGCCGGAACGCAATCCGGGCATCCTGGATTTCCAGGATGCCATGGATGGGCCCGTCACTTACGATCTGGTATCGCTGTTGCGCGACTGCTATATCGCCTGGCCCAAGGTCCAGATCGAACAATGGGTGGCCGGATACCATGACGAACTGGCGCGCGCCGGGCTGATAAAGGCCGACCTGCCGCGCTTCCGTAAATGGTTCGACTGGATGGGCATGCAGCGGCATCTGAAGGCGATCGGCATTTTCTCGCGACTGCGCTACCGCGACCGCAAGCCGGGTTACATGAACGATATTCCGCGCACGATGAATTATGTCTTCGAGGTCTGCGAACAATATCCGGAACTGCAGGCCTTCCGCGAACTGCTCGACCGCCTGCTGATCCGGGAGCGGCTATCGGCATGAAGGCGATGATCCTCGCGGCCGGGCGCGGCGAACGCATGCGGCCGCTGACGGACTCGACGCCCAAGCCCTTGCTCGAGGCCGGCGGCAAAAGCCTGATCGAACACCACCTTGCCAATCTCAAGCGCGCAGGTCTGCGCGAAATCGTGATCAACCTGGCATGGCTCGGGCAACGGATACGCGAACGCCTCGGCGACGGCGCCGCTTACGGGGTAACGATCCGGTACAGCGACGAAGGCGAGGCCGCGCTGGAAACGGCGGGCGGCATTATTCAGGCCCTGCCGCTGCTCGGCACGGCGCCTTTCCTGGTGATCAACGGGGATATCTGGACCGATTATCCGCTTGGCGAACTGGCGCTCGGCGCCGGTGCGCTGGCGCGGCTGGTGATGATCGACAATCCTCCGCACCATCCCCGGGGCGACTTCGCGCTGGAGCGGGATTTGTTACGCCCGCAAGGCGACCCGATGCTGACTTACAGCGGCATCGGCCTCTATCGCCCCGAACTCTTTGCATCCTACGCGCCGGGCAGACGCGGCCTGCGCGAAGTGCTCAACGCAGGTATCGTGCAAAGCAAAATCGAAGCGGTGCATTACCGCGGCCGCTGGTCGGATATCGGAACTCCGGAGCGGCTCGAAGAGCTGAGGCGGCAACTGCATTCCTAGCCGCGCCCCGGCAGGGAATCCTGCTTTCTATTTACAGCACCGGCACTGCTGCTTATGATGCGCCGGCTTTCCATCCGCAAATAAAAAGGACTGTCATGCCTGTTGTTTCATCAGGGAAGCTTTTCCTTGGATTGGCCGCTCTCGCGCTCTCCAACTCCGCCGGCGCCCATTACGAGGAGTTCATCGTCACCGGCAATCGGCTTAACAATCTGATCGGGGATTCGGTCTCGGCGTCCGAGGGCACGGTCGGCCAGGAGGAAATCGGCATTCGCCCGCTGGCGCGTCCCGGCGAAGTGCTGGAGCAAGTTCCCGGCATGGTGGTGACGCAACACAGCGGCAGCGGCAAGGCCAACCAGTATTTTCTGCGCGGATTCAACCTCGACCACGGCACGGACTTCAACACCACCATCGACAATATGCCCGTCAACCTGCGTAGCCACGGCCACGGCCAGGGTTACACTGATCTCAATTTCCTGATACCCGAGCTGGTGCAAAGCCTGTCGTATAAAAAAGGCCCCTACTACGCCGCCGTCGGCGATTTCTCGGGGGCGGGCGCCGCCGAATTCACGACTTTCACCCGGCTGGACGAATCGCTGTTCAAACTGGAAGCGGGCCAGGACGACTGGAAACGCCTGCTGCTCGCGGACTCCTCCGACCTGGAAGACGGCAACCTGCTGTGCGCGCTGGAAGCCACGCGCTACGACGGCCCATGGACCGATCTTAATGAAGATTTGCAAAAGCATAATGTACTTGCCCGCCGCAGCTGGTACGGTATCGACGGCCAGTTCGCGCTGACCTTCATGGGTTATGACAACAAATGGGATTCCACGGACCAGATACCGCAACGCGCCGTGGACCGGGGATTGATCGATCGTCTCGGCTCGATTGACACCTCGGACGGCGGCGAATCCTCTCGTTACAGCTTCTCGGCGCGCTGGTGGAATCCGGAATGGGATGTATCAGCCTACGCCATCGACTATGGTCTCAGACTCTGGTCCGACTTTACTTTTTTATTGGACGACCCGGTCAACGGCGATCAGTTCGAACAGGTGGACGAACGCCGGATATACGGCGCTGATATTTCACGTACCGCGCTGTCTTCCCTGGGCGGACACGCGCTTACCCAGACTTTCGGCCTGCAGGCGCGGCGGGACGTTATCGACGAAATAGGCCTGCACCACACCGTTGAACGGCGCAGACTCGCCGCGGTACGCCAGGACGCAGTGGACGAATCTTCGGCCGCCCTCTACTGGCAGGCCGATCTGCAGCTGAGCGATCGTCTGCGCAATTCATTCGGCCTGCGCTACGACAGCTATCGTTTTGATGTCCACAGTAACCTGTCCGCCAACAGCGGCCGGTCGGACGACAGTATCGCCAGCGCCAAATGGAGTCTGAATTACATTCTGAACGACTATTGGAACCTGCATGCCGGCATCGGCCAGGGCTTTCATTCCAATGATGCGCGCGGAACCACGATCCGCGTCGATCCGGCGAGCGGCGATCCGGTCGAACCGGTTGACCCGCTGGTGCGCTCGCTGGGCTCCGAGATCGGACTCGGGTTCCATGCCGGCGAAAAACTGAACGCGTCGTTCGCATTGTGGGGCCTTGAACAGGATTCGGAACTGCTGTTCGTAGGCGATACCGGCACCACCGAAGCCAGCCGCGCCTCGCGCCGCGAGGGCTACGAATTCACCGCTTATTACCGCTTCAACCAGGATTGGACCGCGGATTTCGAATGGGCCGAGACCGCTGCCCGCTTCACGGAAGACGCCCCGGGCGAAGGCAACCATATCGAAGGCTCGCTGGACCGGGTGGCCGCGGCCGGAATCTCGGCTGCCTTCAGTGAAGGCTGGTACGGCTCGCTGCGGGTGCGGCATTTCGGCGCCCGCACGCTCGACAGTTTTAACCGGATACGGTCGGAACCGAGCACGGTGGTGAACATGCGCGCCGCGTTGAATACCCTCGGCCACTGGGAGTTCGCGCTGGATGCGCTGAACCTGCTCGGCAGCACGGACCACGAAATCGATTATTTTTACGAATCGCGCCTCCCCGGCGAAACCGGCCCGGTGGAGGACATACACTTCCATCCGCTGGAGCCGCGCACCATCAGAATCAGCGGGTTGTATTATTATTAGCAGTGACTATGAATATGGAAATCCGCGAATACGATGCAGCCGACGAGGCCGCGCTGCTTGCGCTTTGGGCGCGCTGCGAGCTGTCCGTACCCTGGAATGATCCGCGCGCGGACATCGCGCGCAAGCTGGCGGTGGATCGAGACCTGTTTCTGGTGGGCCTGATCGACGGCAGACTTGTCGCCAGCGTGATGGGCGGCTACGACGGCCACCGCGGCTGGCTCTATTACGTGGCGGTGGACCCGGAATTCCGCAAACAAGGTTACGGCCGCAGGATCATCGGGGCGGTCGAAACACGGCTGCATGCACGAGGCTGCCCGAAAATCAACCTGCAAGTACGCTCGCATAACCGCAAAGTGATCGCTTTCTATGAATCCTTGGGCTATATAGAGAGTGATCTGATCAGTATGGGCAAGCGTCTGGTAGATGATGCTGATTCGTAATTGTCATCCGCCATGGCGACTGTAACGATTAAGGCGCTATTATCGAGAGAGAATTTTCTGATGGAACAAAAACGCAAAATCCTGCCGCCGGTGTATCTGCTGCTGACGCTGGCGTCGATGGCAGCCCTGCATTACGCGGCCCCGCTCATGCATCTTATCCCGCCGTTCGTGTCATGGATCGGCCTTATATTCATTATTGCCGGTGTTGCGATCGCGGCGACCGCCGCTTTCTCCTTCAAGCGCGCCGGCACACCGATAATTCCTTTCGAGCCCTCGACCGCGCTGGTCACCGGAGGGCTCTTCCGTTACACCCGCAACCCGATGTACCTCGGGATGGTGTCGCTGCTGACCGGGGCCGGCCTGCTGTTCGGAACGCTCAGCGTTTGGCTGCCGGTCGCGGTCTTCGTCTCGATTATCCGCAATAATTTCATTCTCGGTGAAGAACGCTTCCTGGAAGAAATCTTCGGCCAGCAATATATCAATTACAAAAACAAGGTCGGCCGCTGGCTGTAAACAGCATGTCAAAACTCGTAACCATCGCTTCCTTCATCAACCCCTGGGATGCTTACCTCGCGAAGGGCAAGCTCGAGGACGAGGGCATTCCCGCCCTGATCGTCGACGAATATCACGTCTGGGCGAACTGGATCTACGCGCAGGCGCTCGGCGGCGTCAAAGTCCAGGTGATGGAAGAGAACGTCGCGGCAGCCAACGGCATTCTGGGTTCGGTCGAGCAAGGCCGGTACGAAGAGGAACTCAGAAAGGATTTTCCGGACCTTGATGAGAATAACTGCCCGAACTGCGGCTCGGACAAATACAGCAGCCGCATGCCGCTCGGCTTTCTGCTGCTGGCGATACTGAGCTGCGGGTTGTTGGGTATTATCTTCCCGTTGCGCCGCGACGAGCACCGATGCTCGCGCTGCCGGCACGTATGGAAATATTAGCCTCTTGCAAAGTCCAACGAGAAAGATATTCTCTCGCAGAAATCGCGGAGCTGTTTTAGTTAAAAGATTTGCTCGCACGATTCGAAAAGATTGCACATGGCGCGCGGATAATACAGTACGCCGCCTTTTTAGATAGCGCTCTTTGCGTGCTCTGCGCCCGGTTCACCTATAGCGCCTCCGCGATTTCTGCGAAAGGCTCTTCTTTTTTCTTTACAAATTTTGCGAGAGATCTCCGTATTTCTTTTTGGCAGACTTTGGGAGAGAATGTTTTCGCATGCAGAATCCCTATAAAATCGCGTTGGTCACCGGCGCTTCCAGCGGCATCGGCCTGGAAGTCGCGAGGACTTTCGCGCAGCGCGGATTCAACCTGGCGCTGCTGGCGCGCCGCCGCGACCGCCTGGAAAAGCTGGCGGCGGAACTCTCGGGACATACGTCCTGCCATGTCATGGCCTGCGATATCAACGACGGCGCGGCCGTGGAGCGGGAAATCACCGCGCTGCCCCGGGATTTTTCCACGATCGATATCCTGATCAATAACGCGGGGCTGTCGCTGGGCCTCGACCGGGCGCACGAGGCCTCATGGGACGACTGGCAACGTATGATCGACACCAACTGCAAGTCGCTCGCCTTCATGACGCATCTGCTTGTCCCCGGCATGGTCGCGCGCAACCGCGGCCATATTGTCAACATCGGTTCGGTCGCGGGCAGTTACGCCTATCGCGGCGGCAACGTCTACGGCGCGACCAAGGCCTTCGTCGAGCAGTTCTCGCGCAACCTCAAGGCCGACCTGCTCGGCACGGCGGTGCGTGTGACCAACATCGAACCGGGCATGACCACGGACAGCGAATTTTCCCTGGTGCGTTTCCATGGGAACGAACAGGAAGCCAACCGGGTCTACCAAGGCACGGTACCCATGACGGCTGCCGATATTGCAGCGGCGGTCGACTGGGTGATAGCGCAGCCCGCGCACGTCAATATCAACCGCATCGAAATGATGCCCGTCTCCCAGGCCCCCGGCGGCCTCGCGGTACACAGGAAATAGAGCCAAAGGAACTTTAATATTATTTTCTCTCGCCAAGATGCAAAGTCGCAAAGTAAATCACTTAAATATTTTTCTTATACTTGGCGTTCCTGGCGGCTTCGCGAGAATAGTTCTTTCTTGGCGAACTTGGCGAGAATAAATTTACAAGGAAAATGACCATGAAATACCAAGGCAGCTGCCATTGCGGCAAGGTGAAATACGAAATCGAGGCTGATATTGAGCAAGTAATCGAATGCAACTGTTCCCACTGCAGTCGCAAGGGCTATCTGCTGTCATTCATACCGCGCTCGAACCTCAAGATCGCGAGCGGCGAGGAACGCCTACAGACCTACACTTTCAACAAGCACTCCATCAAACATCAGTTCTGCCCCGATTGCGGCTGCGCGCCCTTTGCTTTCGCCAAAGACAAGCAGGGCATCGATACCGCGGCCATCAACGCACGCTGCCTGGAAGGCATCGATCTTACGACGCTGCAACGCATACCGGTGGATGGCAGAAGTTACTGACCTGTAACTCTCTCCACGGATTATCACGAATAACTTCGTATCCGGCATATCAGGCATATCCGGCAGCTTTTTCATTTGCCGTCCCTCGAAATTCTCGCGAGCCAGCGCCAAAACGCCGCAAAAGCCCGACCAATGGCAGTTAAATACCTCACAAAAGTCCGGTAAAACCCTGAAACGTCCTTGAAAATGGTCTATCTTTGGTTTTGCAGCCTTTTTCAGGAAGTAGAGGCTTATAACAAGGCTTAAGGGAGTAAACATGAACGCCAATCTCGACACTCAGCAGTTCGAAATTCACAGCAACGAAGGCGCCCGGATGATCATTGATTATTGCGCCATGCTGGCCGTCAGGATCGGGGTCAACCTGAAAAATGTTTATTGGGATCCCAACCGGGAAGAAAATACGGAAAGTCACACCCTCAATATCGAAGCTGAAAGCGGCGCGGTCAAACTTGATTTCGTACCCAGGGATATCGCCAGCTTCAATGCGCGGGTGGGCACCGAGAAGACACAGAAAAAACTCAAGAAAGCCCTGTTCGATATCCAGGCTGAAAACGGCTAGGCAGCGATAACGGTTTCCCCTCCCAGACCGCCATGGATGGCGGCTCCTCTCACTTCCCTGCGCTGCTGCGTTGATGATGCGCACTTGCGAGATGGATACGTGGAATGGTCATGAACGCCGATGATAAAGCCCAGTGGTTCCAGGAAGGCGCCAGGATGATTATCGATTACTGCAACATGCTGGCCGTCCGGATCGGCATCGACCTGAAGAAAATCTACTGGAGCAGCAGTGAATCCGCCGAACACCTGGGCAAGCACCTGCTGATCATCGAAGCGGAAGCCGGCGTCATCCAGCTGCTGTTCGCCCCGCACGACATCACGACCTTCCCCACCAAGGAAGACTACTCCGCGCGAACTCAAAGGAAACTGCAAAAGGCGCTGTTCGGATTCCGGACTTAAGAAAAAATTTCTCTCGCGGAGCTCGCAGAGAACACGGAGAAGTTAAAACAAATTCTTACAACCTCCGATACTCGAAATTCTGGCAAATCTATAAAAATCGGTATATCTTCATCAACAAAGGACTAGAATCGGGCCCTGTATGCATAGGGACCATATCAATACTTCAGGTTTACAAAGCGCTCGCGTCTCGATAAATCAATTAATTCCTTACTAGGGATCATCGAAGGGATAGCTGTTGATTCACGAATCAAGTTAGCTTTCTCAATACATGGCTATCTGAGCATAGAGAACTAAAAGATAGCCATCCTTATAACGAACTTTTACCGACCGTAAAACAAGCTGTTTTCGACGGGATAATTAGCGCCGAAGAAAAGCAAGACATTTATGGCTTTGCGAAAAATTACGTTCGACAGATTATTACGACTCAATAACTGCCGATTTACAAAGGCTTCACGCCATCCTCGGCGCGATTGTCTCCGATAGTGTTATATCAGAATCCGAACTCATTGGTCTTTCCGATTGGCTTTCAGAACATGAACACTTGAGAACTTGCCGGCCTTATGAAGAGGTTGACAATTTGATAACTGCTGTTCTGAAAGATAAAAAAATGGACGCAGCAGAGTATAAATTGCTTAAGAAATTCTTCTCTGAATTTACAGCCCTGATGGATGGCCGAACAATAACAAGCCCCCGAATTTCAGAAGGCTGCAATGTAATTGGATTATGCGCCGTCTGCCCTGAAATTGAATTTGAAGGATCTTCATTTTGTTTGACAGGAACATCCTTCAAATACACCCGGTCTGAATTCTCAAAAATCATCCAAAAGCTTGGAGGCAGGATAATCAGTTCCGTATCAGAAAAGCTTAACTATCTGATCATCGGCGCAGATGGGAATCCCTGCTGGTCATACGCATGCTACGGCCGAAAAGTTGAAAAAGCCGTCAATCTCAGAAAGGCCGGCGCGAGAATACTTCTCGTACATGAAAATGATTTTCACGATGCGGTAGCTGATCTACAGATGGTTAGAGCGCGTGGTTAGGCTGAACGAATGTGATGCCCAACATGAAATCCGTTGGGTTCCGCAAGCTCAGCGAGCTTACACACCTGCAGAACCACCATCCCCCTGGCCTGTCGGCCATCCCCCTTCGGGACGAAGGGGGATAAAGTGAGATCTTTTTACTCTGCGTCCTCCGCGCCTCCGCGAGAGACATTCTTCTTCTTTCTTTTCTTAGCGACTTTGCGGCTTGGCGAGAGGAAATTTATAAAGCGGTTTCTTCCAATACCTTGGAGGCCTGTTCGTCGGCGTGGTATGAGGAACGCACCATTGGCCCGCTGGCGACGTGGCTGAAGCCCATTGAATAGCCGACTTCCGCCAGGCGGTCGAATTCGGCGGGATTTACAAAACGATGCACCGGCATATGGTGCTTGCTCGGCTGCAGGTACTGGCCGAGCGTCAGCATGTCGACCTTGTGCGCGCGCAGGTCGCGCATCACCTGTTCGATCTCCGCGATTTCCTCGCCCAGGCCGAGCATCAGCCCCGACTTGGTGGGCACATGGGGATGCTTCAGTTTGAATCGCTCCAGCAGGTCCAGCGAGAACTCGTAGTCCGCGCCGGGACGCGCGGCGCGGTACAGCCGCGGCACGGTTTCCAGGTTGTGGTTGAACACGTCCGGCACGGTGTCGCCGAAACAGGACAGCGCGCGATCCATCTTGTTGCGGAAATCCGGCACCAGCACTTCGATCTGGGTATTGGGAGAACGCTCGCGGATCTCGCGGATGCAGTCGGCGAAATGGCCGGCGCCGCCGTCGCGCAGGTCGTCGCGGTCCACCGAGGTGACAACCACATAACGCAGGCCCAGCTTGCGAATAGTCTCCGCCAGGTTCCTGGGTTCGTCGGTATCGAGCGGTTTGGGGCGCCCGTGCGCGACGTCACAGAAGGGGCAGCGGCGCGTGCAGATGTCGCCCATGATCATGAAGGTCGCGGTGCCCTTGCTGAAGCATTCGCCGAGGTTGGGACAGCTCGCCTCCTCGCACACCGAATGCAGATTCATCTCGCGCAGCATCTTCTTGATGCGCTGCACCTCGGGCGCGCCCTGGGACTTGGCGCGTATCCAGGAGGGCTTGCGCGGCATGACTTCCGTCGGCTGTATCTTCACCGGAATTTTGGCCAGCTTCTCATGCCCGCGCTTGTGTCCGTCGGGGTCGATTCTCGAAGGGGCTGTGTAATTGTTGTCTGACATTCCGGTGATAAGGGGATTTATTAAGTCCGCGTAGTATAGCCCATATTGCTCGTCAGAACCCCGAGCAGTTTGTCCTTGACCTGCCGGATCGTATCCTGGATGCCCAGATCCCTTAACTGGGTCACTTTCAGTTCCTTATATCCGCAGGGGTTGATCCACTGAAAAGGCATAAGATCCATGTCTACATTGAGCGCCAGCCCGTGATAGGAACAGCCCTGGCTGACGCGCAGCCCGAGCGCCGCCACTTTTGCGCCCTCCACGTAAACTCCTGGAGCATCCTTGCGCGCGGCGGCCGCGACGCCATAACTCTTGAGCAGGTCGATCACTGCGTTTTCAAGTTGACTGACGAGATCGCGCACGCCCATCTTTTTGCGGCGCAGATCGAACAGCACATAAGCCACGATCTGCCCCGGACCATGATAGGTGACCTGCCCGCCGCGATTCGATTGAATCACCGGAATACCGTGCGGATCGAGCACGTGTTCGGCCTTGCCGCTGACGCCCTGCGTGTACACCGGCGGATGCTCGACGAACCACAGCTCGTCGACGGTGGATTCGTCGCGACTCTTCGTGAAGTCCTGCATCTCTTTCCAGACGGATTCGTAGTCGCGGCGTCCGAGTTCCCGGACAATTAATCCACCATTGATAACTTCAACCGCCGGGAGCAAGGAAGTCACGTTGGTTTAAACCCAGGAATCATCGACATATTTACAATCCCGCATAGCCGTTGTCGCAAATAACGTCCAGCATCTTAATAAGAAACCAGGACCTCTGGATGAGCCGTCAAGTCCAGGTAGATCGCGTCGAGCTGAGTCTTGCTGCGCGCGGTGATGGTGATCGTGACGCCGATGTACTTGCCACCGCTGCTGAGCCGCGTCCGCACCGAGATAATATCGCTTTCGGGGGCATGCTTGCGCACGATATCGACGATGGTCGCCTCCATGCCGATGATGCTGCGACCCATGGCCTTGATCGGGAACCGGCAGGGGAATTCAAAAAGAGTCTCTGCGCTCCCGTCTTTTATATTATCGCCATTGTCGCTGCTCATTCGGCATCGCCGGCAATCAGCCGGTTCTTGTACTCCTGGTAATGGTCGAACATCCTGCGCCAGACGGGCCCCGGCCTGCCGTCGCCGACCTTGCGGCCGTTGAGATGCGTCGCCGGTATCACTTCCTTGCTAGAACTGGTGATCCATATTTCATCCGCCGCCGCGAGTTCGGTTTCCGGTATCGCGCGCTCGCGAGCTGGCATGCCGTGCCGGTGCGCCAGCTCCAGCAGCAGGTCGCGCGTGATTCCGGGCAGCAGGTATTCGCTCTTGGGAGGCGTGACAATGACGCCTTCCTTGACGATGAAGAGATTACTGACGGTGCACTCCGTGGCCAGGCCGTCGCGGATGAGGATCGCTTCGTCGGCTCCGCTGTCGTCGGCCAACTGCCGCATCAGCACATTCGGCAGCAGGGAAATGGTTTTCAGGTGGCAATATTGCCAGCGGATGTCCGGTATCGTGATCGCGGTCGCGCCTTCCTGCAGCCATTTGGAGTCGATGGCCTTGAGCGGGCTGCTCATCGCGAATACGGTCTGGGGCACGCTGGCGGGAAACAGGTGATCGCGTTTCGCGGCCGCGCCGCGGGTGACCTGGAAATAAACGGACTGTTCGCCGCCGCCGTTCATGTCTACGAGACGGGCCAGCACCGCCCGCCATTGCGGGCGCGACAGCGGGTTGGCAAGCCGTATGCCGCCCAGGCTGCCGTCGAGCCGGTCCAGGTGCTGATCGAGGCGGAACAGGCGTCCGCCGTAGACGGGGATCACCTCGTACACGCCATCCGCGAACAGGAAGCCGCGGTCCAGTGCGGATACCCTGGCCTGCTCCAGGGGCAGATACTCATCGTTTAAATATGCGATCTTCATAATCCGTCTCAAAACCAATACGATCGTTCGTCAAATTTAAAGTAATCCCGATTTTATCGGGGTCTTGCGGCATACGGATATGCCGGTCATTTTTTTCAAACACTTAAAGGGTTTGAAAATGAAGAAACCCAAAGGGGCTATTCCTGCCCTCGCCCTGACGGGCTTCGCTGCATTCGCAGCGAATTCTAAATCGCTCCCCGTGATCTTGTCGCGCTCTGAGAATTCAGGGACGAATTATTCGGAGCCTGCCTAAAAGCTCACTTCACCAGGTATAAAACATGGTCGAGCATGCGTCGCACCAGGTTGCCGCGGCCGACGTCGTGCAGCGCCACCAGCGGCTGCTCCTGGATCATTTCACCGTTCAATTCGACTCTGATCTGTCCGAGCTCCTGATCTTTTTTTACGGGAGCGAAAATCGATTTCTTCACGGTCATCGAAGGCTCGAGGTTCGTATACTCGCCGCGGGGTATGGTAACGTAAAAATCCTGAGCCGGCCCCAGCTCCACCTGACTGTCGTCGCCCTTCCAGATGCGCGATTCGCGCAGTACCTTGCCGGCCGAGAACAGCTTGTGTGTTTCATAAAAATTAAAGCCGTAATCCAGCAATTCCAGGCTGCTGCGCGTGCGCGATTGCATGTCCTCCGCGCCCATGACCACGACGATCAGCCGCATACTGCCGCGCTGCGCCGAGGCCGTGACGCAATAGCCCGCGGTTTCGGTGTGGCCGGTCTTGATGCCGTCGACGGTCGGATCCTTCCACAACAGGCTGTTGCGGTTGGCCTGCGAGATATTGTTGTAGGTGTAATGCTTTTCCGAGAACAACGAGTAGTAGTTCGGGAAGTCGCGGATCAACGCGCGGCTCAAGGTGGCGAGATCGCGCGCCGTGCTGTGATGGCCTTCGACCGGCCAGCCGGTGCTGTTGAGGAAGTTGGTGCCGGCGAGACCCAGCCGCTCCGCGTATTCGTTCATCAGCTCGACGAACTTCTCCTCCGAGCCGGCGATGCGCTCGGCCAGGGCGACGGTCGCGTCGTTCCCGGACTGTACGATCATGCCGTGCAGCAGATCATCCACCCGCACCAGGCTGCCGACTTCGGCGAACATGCGCGAACCCTGGTCCCAGTTGAGTACATCGGGGTTGCGCCAGGCCTTTTCGCTGATCTTGACCTTGTCGTCGAGTTTGAGGCGGCCATGCTCGAGGGCGTCGAACACGACGTAGACGGACATGATCTTGGTGATGCTGGCTGGCTCGAGGATTTCGTCGGCGCCGGCTTCCGCCAGCACGGCGCCGCTGTGGAAGTCCTGCAATATATAGGCGCGCGCACTGACGGACGGCGGATCGGGAATGACGGTCTCGGCCGCGGCCCCGCCGGAAACGAGTATGGCGGCGATGAAGGCGAATTCCAGAGAAAAATTTTTCATTCGATGAAAACCATGTACTTACGGGTGCAAAGGTTCACTCGACCACAACCTGGTGCTCGGCCAGGCCCATCTTCTGCAACCGCTCCACCACCTGGTCCGTCGCGAGCACGGTGGAGAGCGGACCAATGCGGACACGAAGCAGCGGACGGTCGCTTTCCTGCGTAATCTGCACGTTCTCGAAACGTTCCCTGCGCAGCCTTTCGAACAGTCTATCGGCATTGTCGCGCATGGTGAAAGCGCCCACCTGCACGTAGATCCGGTTCTGCAGATGCGACTCATCGCGCCATCCGGGGCTGCGACTCATATCGCTGGCTACGGAGCCGTCAGACTGCACGATGGCGACCTCTACTAATGCAGTGCCCTCTCCGAGCATCTCCAGCTTCTGCGCCGCCGCATAGGACAGATCAATGAGGCGGCTGTCGTGAAAGGGGCCGCGATCATTTACGCGCACCGTCACCTGCTTGCCGTTGCGCAGATTCGTCACCCGCGCATAGGCCGGGAGGCGCAAGGTCTTGTGAGCGGCGGTCATCTCATACATGTTGTAGCGTTCGCCGCTCGACGTGCTACGACCGTGGAACTTGGTTCCGTACCACGAGGCGATGCCGCGTTCGACATAGCCTTCGTTGCTTGGCAGAACGAAATAGCGCTTGCCCAGCACTACGTAGGACTCGGGATTGCCGCGGTTGGCGGGCGGTTCGGTCCGCGGCACTGCGTCCGGCGGCGCGCGATCGGGCGCTGGCAGCGGCGCGCGCGCGCCGACCGGCGGACCGTCGACCGTGGCGCAAGACGCCAGCAAAAAACCGATGAGAAGAAAAAAAATGCCAGCGGGCACTCCGCCAGAACTCCTTTCAAAACGTTGCGCTGCGCGCGAAGCGCGCGGGTATGCCAAGGCAAAAACAGTTGCGCCGGGCAGGGCCCCGCGTAAGAACAAGCTCATACACTCAATAAACGAGCATTGCGAGACTCCATGCGCGGAGCGCGTGGTATATCCGGTGGTATCGGCAAGCGCAGCCGTTTTGAAAGGGGTTCTGGTCATTTGTCGGCGACTACCGGTTTTGGGGATTTATCCGCGAGCACCGGCTTCTTGTAGTTTACCGCGATCTCCTGCCCCAACTGGTAAGCGGCCAGGGCGTACATGGCGCTGCCATTATAGCGGGTGATAACGTAAAAATTGTGCAGTCCCAGCCAGTATTCCAACCCCTCGGTGGTTTCAAGCTCGATGAGGACTGCTTCGGTTTCGGGCGGCAGCCTGACCCCGGCGGTCACGCCGGCTTGCCGCAAAACCTCGTAGGTCTTCTCGGGCTTGAGCCCCTTACGCCCGCGACCGATCGCGATTTCAGAAACATCGCCCGTGACCTTGGCCGGGACCACCACCTGAGCGCCCTGCTCCCAGCCCCAGCGCTTGAAGTAATTGGCGACGCTCGCGATCACATCGGGGTTGCTCCACAGGTCCACCCGCCCGTCCTTGTTGAAATCGACCGCATACTCGCGGTAGCTGCTGGAAATGAACTGCGGCATGCCCATGGCGCCGGCGTAGGAACCGCGCACCGCCAGCGGATCCAGCCTTTGATCCCGCGCCAGCAGCAGGAAGTGCTCCAGCTCCGAACGGAAGAAGCCCTGCCGTTGATTCTCCTCGAAACCCAGGGTGGTGAGCGTGTCGAATACACGGTACTTGCCGGTCTGCTTGCCGTAGCGCGTTTCCACGCCGATGATGGCGACGATGATCTGGGCAGGCACCCCGTAAGACTTTTCCGCCTCCTGCAACAGCGCCTTGTTCTCCCGCCAGAACCGCACCCCGCCTTCGATGCGGTCAGGCGTGACGAAAATGGGACGGTATTCGCTCCAGGTGAGCACGCGCTCCGCCGGCCTGCTGATCGCCTCCAGCACGCTCGGTTGCTGTTCGACGCGGCGGAACAGCCCGAGCAGTTCGGCGCGGTTAAAAAGGTGTTTCTCGACCAGCCCGTCCACGAAATCGCGCACTTCCTCGCGATCGGAATACCTTTTGTATCCCGTGCCGGCAGGCGCCGCCGCCGCGGCCAGGCAGGCGGCGATACAGAAGGCTTGCAGAATACGCTTCGTCATCATCCCGGGCTCAACCGCCGATCCGCATTGATCGACATCAGTATTCCGAATCCCATCATCAGCGCGACCATCGACGTCCCGCCGTAACTGATCAGCGGCAGCGGCACGCCAACCACGGGCATCAGACCGGTGACCATGCCGATATTGACGACCACATAGACGAAGAAGGTCAGGATAATGCTTCCGCCCACGATCCGGCTATAGGTGTCGCGCGCGCGCAGGACGATACCCATGCCGCGCAACAATATAAAGGTATAGAGCGTCAGGATCAGCAACTCACCGAAGAAGCCGAACTCTTCGGCCAGTACCGAAAAGATAAAGTCCGTGGAGCGCTCCGGGAGAAAGTCCAGGTGCGACTGGGTGCCGTTGAGCCAGCCCTTGCCGTAAACGCCGCCGGAACCGATCGCGATCTTGGACTGAATGATGTGGTAGCCGGCGCCGAGCGGATCGCTCTCGGGATCGAGGAAGGTCAGCACCCGCCGCTGTTGATAACCGTGCAGCATCTTCCACATCACAGGCATCATCGCGCCGACCGCCGCCACGCCGCCGATCATCAGCTTCCAGCTCATGCCGCCGAGAAACAGGCACATGAAACCGCCGGCTCCCACCAGGAGCGCGGTGCCAAGATCAGGCTGTTCGGCGATCAGTCCGAAGGGGATCAGGATCAGCAACGAGGCACCGATGACATGCCTGAACTTAAGCGGCAGCGACTTGCCGGTGAAATACCAGGCGACCGTCATCGGCACGATCAGCTTCATCAATTCCGACGGCTGGAAGCGGGCGAAACCGAGATCGAGCCAGCGCTGCGCGCCCTTGCCGATATGACCGAAATAAAATACGAGCAACAGGCAGCATACTCCGCCCGTGTACAGCCAGGGCGACCAGAACTTGAGAGTATGCGGCGGGATCTGCGCGAAGAACACCATGATGACCAGGCCGATCGCGAGCCGGATGATCTGACGGTTCAGCATGGGCATGCTCTGGGCGGACGAGCTGTAGAGTACGATCAGCCCGAGGCCCATCAGCACGGTGAGCGCCAGCACCAGCGCGGGATCCAGGCGGAAGCGCCGGAACAACTCGCGCACCAGGCTGTCGTCGGCTGCGGAGTAGCGGTCACTGATCATCAATGTATCCTGGCAATCAGATATTGGTCCATGATCTTCCTCGCGATCGGCGCCGCCGCGGAACTGCCGTGGCCGCCGTTCTCCACCAGTATCGCCATCGCGATCTCGGGCTTTTCCGCGGGAGCATAGGCGATGAACAGGGCGTGGTCGCGGTATTGCTTGGCGATTTTTTCCTCGTCATATTCCTCGTTCTGCTTGACCGAAATGACCTGAGCGGTGCCGGTTTTGCCGGCGGCATGGTAAGGAGCTGTCTGGAAGCTTCCGCGCGCCGTACCCTTCGGATCATGCGCCACGCCCATCATCGCCTTGCGTATGTAATCCCAGTGGCGCTGCGCCACCACCGGCACGCTGCGCTGCAGCGCGGGCGGGATTTTGTGCAGCTGCGAACCGGGCGGCGCATCGATGGCGGTCTCCGGCCGGGCCGCGGCCTGTCCTGCTTCGGCACCCGCGACGGCGGTTGGTTCCGCGGCAGCGGTTCTCTCGGGCGCCTGCAACAACTCGATCTGCGAAGGCGGCAGGCTGGTGGCTTCCAGCACGTGCGGGCGATAGGCCTGGCCGTTAGACGCCATGATCGCGGTCATATAGGCCAGCTGCAGCGGCGTGGCCACGGTATAGCCCTGGCCGATGCCGACGCTCAGCGATTCGCCGGTATACCATTTCTCGCCGAAACGTTTCTGTTTCCACTCCGAGTTCGGGAACAAACCGATCTTCTCACCGAGGATATCGATCCCCGTAGGCTGGCCGAAGCCGAACTGCCGCACATAATCGGACATCGCGTCGATGCCGGTGCGATATGCAAGATCGTAAAAGAACACGTCGCAGGATTCGATGACCGCCTGTTCGAGGTCGACCGCGGGGCCATGGCCGTACTTTTTCCAGTCGCGATAGCGCCGCTTGTCGTGCGGCAGCTGATAGCTGCCGGAACAGCCGATCGCGAAATTTTCGTTTATCACGCCGCGTTCCAGCGCCGCGAGACCAAACAGCGGTTTGATGGTGGAACCCGGCGGATACTGCCCGTGCAGCGCGCGGTTGAACAGCGGCCGCGCGGGATCGGCCTGGAGCGCGGCAAAAGCCTCGTTCGAAATGCCGTTCACGAACAGCGCGGGATCGTAGGAAGGCTTGCTGAGTAACACCAGCACGGCACCGGTCGACGGCTCGATCGCGACCACCGCCCCGGAATTTTCACCCAACGCGGCCGCGGCGACTGTCTGCAGGCGGATATCGATGCTCAGATGCAGATCTTCTCCCGGTACGGGCTGCCTTTCATTTTCCTTGATCTCATTGATCACGCGGCCCTCGACGTTCACCTCAACCTGCTTGTAGCCGACGGTGCCGTGCAGCAGTTTTTCGTAATACTGTTCGACTCCAACCTTGCCGATATGGGTGGTCGCCTGATAATTACCTTCGTCCAGCGTGTCGAGATCGTCCTCGTCGATGCGGCTGACGTAACCCAGCACCGGCGCGGTCATCGCGCCGAAGGGGTAGTAGCGCGACAGGCCGGCGACGATGTCCACGCCCGGAAAGCGGTGACGATTGACCGCAAACTGCGCGACTTCCTCTTCGCTGAGATTGAACCGCAACGGCACGCCTTCGAAGGGCCGCCCGCGCTTGCGTTCCTTGCGGAAACGTTCGATATCGGAATCCTCTATCTTGATCAGGTGCCGCAGCCGCTCAAGAGTGCCGTTGATATCCTTCACTTCCTCCGGAACCAGTTCCAGGCGGTAGCTGGGGCGGTTCTCCGCCAGCACCACCCCGTTGCGATCGTAGATGAGCCCGCGATTGGGAGCGATCGCCATCAGGCGCAAACGGTTGCTCTGCGACAGAGTCGAAAAAACATCGTGATTGACGATCTGCAGAATGAGCAGCCGGATAATCAGAATCAACACAGCAAGCAGGCAGAAGACCGCCGCGATCACCACGCGGTTTTTGTAAACCTGCAACTCCAGGTGACGGTCATTTAAGCTGACTCCGGCCATACAGGTATTAACTATCTCTGTGGGTTTGAGGTGCGGGACGGTCCGCCGGATACTGTGCACAGTTTAGCATACCCCGTCCCCGTGCTTGCCCTGATCGGCCGGACAGCCCAGCCGGCCGCGATCAGCCGGGTTTGCGAGCCGGTTCACGGCTCCGGACACCGCCCGGGGACTTCCAAAACTTTCCCCCGCCCTCGCGTTCTCTATGTGCTGGACCAATGCTACAATCGCCCGGCCTTTTTCAGGGCACCCCCGGAATTTTGACGTCACGAGAAGGAGAATTAACGGCATGTCTATCGCCTATTGGATTATCTTGGGCAGCGGTTTGGTTGCTCTTGCTTATGGGGCCTTTGCGGCCCGCTCGGTATTGTCCGCCAGTGCGGGCACACCGCGCATGCAGGAAATAGCAGCCGCCGTGCAGGAGGGCGCCCGGGCTTATCTGAACCGCCAGTATTCGGCCATCGCGATAGTAGGCGTAATTCTCGGGGCCATTCTGGGCACTCTGCTCGGTATCTGGGTGACGATCGGTTATTTTATCGGCGCAATACTGTCGGGTGCCGCGGGCTATATCGGCATGAACGTATCGGTCCGGGCGAACGTGCGTACCGCGGAAGCCGCCCGCAGCCAGGGTCTGGCGCAGGCCCTCTCCATTGCCTTCAAGGGCGGCGCTATCACCGGCATGCTGGTGGTAGGCCTGGCGCTGCTGGGAGTCGCCGGCTATTACCTGGTGCTGAAAAGTCATTTTGACCTGCAGAACGAGGCCGAACTGCGGCATATCCTGGAAGCCCTGGTGGGGCTGGGCTTCGGGGCTTCGCTGATTTCCATCTTCGCCCGCCTGGGCGGCGGCATTTTCACCAAGGGCGCCGACGTCGGCGCCGACCTCTCCGGCAAGCTCGAAGCCGGCATCCCGGAGGACGACCCGCGCAATCCCGCGGTCATCGCCGATAACGTGGGTGATAACGTCGGCGACTGCGCCGGCATGGCCGCCGACCTGTTTGAAACCTATGCCGTGACCGTGGTGGCCACCATGCTGCTCGGGGCCATTTTCTTCAGCGGCGAGGCGCGTGACACGCTGATGCTGTATCCGCTGCTGATCGGCGGCGTCTGCATCCTGGCTTCCGTGTTTTCGACCATTCTGGTAAGGCTCGGCAAAAACGGCAGCATCATGGGCGCCTTATATAAGGGTTTCATCGGCAGCGCCGTGATTTCGGCGGGGTTGATCGCCTGGGTCACCGCCTCATTCGTCGGTTTCGATACCGTGTTCAACGCCCCGTCGCGCAGCATAACCGGCTCGGATCTTTACCTGTGCGCCCTGACTGGCCTGGCCGTCACGGGCCTGCTGGTGTGGATCACCGAATACTATACCGGCACCCACTACCGCCCGGTGCGTCTGGTGGCGGAAGCCTCCAAGACAGGGCATGCCACCAATATCATCCAGGGATTAGCCATCTCGATGGAAGCAACCGCCCTGCCGGTCGTGGTCATCTCCGCCGGTATCCTCATGTCCTATCTGGTCGCCGGCCTGTACGGGATCTCGACCGCCGCCACCACCATGCTGGCGCTGGCCGGAATGGTGGTCGCACTGGATGCTTTCGGGCCGATCACCGACAACGCTGGCGGCATCGCCGAGATGTCCGACCTGCCGAAGGATGTGCGCAAGGTGACGGATGCCCTGGACGCGGTCGGCAACACCACCAAGGCGGTGACCAAGGGTTATGCCATCGGCTCGGCGGGCCTCGCCGCGCTGGTGCTGTTCGCCGCCTATACCGAGGATCTCAAACACTATTTCCCCGACGTGCAGGTCGACTTCGGCCTGCAAAGCCCCTTCGTGGTGGTAGGCCTGTTTATCGGCGGCCTGCTGCCTTATCTCTTCGGCTCGATTGCCATGCTGGCGGTCGGTCGCGCGGGCGGCGCGGTAGTCAATGAGGTGCGTCGCCAGTTCAAGGAAATACCGGGCCTGATGAAGGGCACCGCCAAACCCCAGTACGGTTCCTGCGTCGACATGCTGACCAAAACGGCGATCAAGGAAATGATCATCCCCTCGCTGCTGCCGGTACTGGCCCCGGTCTTTATGTATCTGGCGGTCTACTGGATCGCCGGCCGGCCGGCGGCTTTCTCCGCCCTCGGCGCGATGCTGCTCGGCACCATCGTGACCGGCCTGTTCGTCGCGATTTCCATGACCTCCGGCGGCGGCGCCTGGGACAATGCGAAAAAGCTGATCGAGGACGGCACTCACGGCGGCAAGGATTCGAGCGCCCATAAAGCCTCGGTCACCGGCGACACCGTAGGCGACCCTTATAAGGATACGGCCGGCCCCGCCGTCAACCCGATGATCAAAATCACCAATATCGTCGCCATTCTGTTACTGGCGATACTGGCTTAGGAGGCCGCACCTTGAGAATCGTACTGCTGGGAGCGCCGGGGTCCGGCAAGGGCACGCAAGCCAAGCTGCTGATGGAAAAATACGGCATTGCCCAGATCTCGACCGGCGACCTGCTGCGGGCGGCGGTGGCCGCGGGCACGGAACTCGGCAAAAAGGCCAAATCGCTGATGGAAGCCGGGCAACTGGTGCCCGATGAGATCGTGCTCGGCATGATCCGCGAACGACTCGCCGATGCTTCGACCAAAAAGGGTTTCATCCTCGACGGCTTCCCGCGCAATCTGGCGCAAGCCAAAGCCCTGGACAAGCTGCTGGCGGAGCAGCGCCAGCCGCTGGACGTCGCCATCCATATCCACGTCGAACCCGAGGAAATCGTCAAACGCATTACGGGACGGCGCACCTGCGGCCAGTGCGGCGCCATCTATAACGTCTACTTCTCGCCCCCGATGCAGCAGGGTATCTGCGACAAATGCGGCGCCAAGGACCTGCAGCAGCGGGTGGACGATACCGAAGAGACCGTGCGCAACCGGCTCAAGGTATACGCGGAACAGACCTCGCCCCTGATCGAGTTCTACACCAGACAGGGTCTGCTCAAAACAGTCCCCGGCACCGGCAGCATTAACGATATCTTCGACAAGGTCAGCAAGGCGCTGGCCCGGCCCAAAGCTCCCGCATAAAACCGCCGCGCCACGGGCGATTAACGCAAAATTTACGGTGCGCAGCGGACTTTTTTCACAAACTTCCGATGAATACGGCTGCGCTCCTTTAAGAACATCGCCGAAGCTCCTATAATACCAGGGCCTGCTTTTTTCCTATAAATCAGCACTTTTCTAGAGGTACGCTACCAATGCGTGCAAAACCGAGCATGGCGGCCCTGTGGTCAAATTCCCATTTCGACGGCGGGAATGCTCCCTATTTGGAGGAGCTTTACGAACAGTTCCTGCGGGACCCCAACAGCCTGCCGGGCCAGTGGAAACAATTCTTTTCCCAGTTACCCACCGTCAATGGTAACGGGCATGACGTTCCGCATTCGGAAATCCGTAACTATTTCCGCGAATTGGCCAAGCACCCGACCGGTTCCGCCGGCATCGTCGTTCACAAAGGCATCGAGGCGCTGGAGTACGAGCGCAAACAGCAAAAAGTGCTCGAACTGATCGAGGCCTACCGCTTCCACGGCCACTTGAAGGCCCGGATTGACCCGCTGGAACTGCTCCAGCGCGCCGAGGTTTCGGAACTTTCGCTGCGCCATCACCAGCTCAGCATGGCGGATCTCAATACCGAATTCTCCACCGGCAATCTGCACGGTCCCGGCCGGGCGTCCCTGGCCGAAATACTCGAGATCGTCAACGAGACTTACTGCCGGACCATCGGCGCCGAATACATGTACATCTCGGACAGCCAGGAAAAGCTGTGGATCCAGCAGCGGCTGGAATCCGTGCGCGGCAAGCCCGCCTATCCCGACGAGACCAGGAAAGGCATCCTGCAAGACCTTACCGCGGCCGAGGGCCTGGAAACCTACCTGCATACCAAGTACGTGGGGCAGAAGCGCTTCTCCCTGGAAGGGGGCGACAGCCTGATCCCGATGCTGAACACCCTGATCCAGCGCGCCGGCGCACAAGGCGTGCGCGAAGCCGTCATCGCCATGGCGCACCGCGGCCGGCTGAACGTGCTGGTCAATATCATGGGCAAGGTACCGGCCGACCTGTTCAAGGAATTCGAAGGCAAGAAAACCTCGCTCAACGGCGAATACTCCGGCGACGTGAAATACCACATGGGCTTCTCGTCGGATGTCGCGACCCCGGGCGGCACGACCCACCTCGCGCTGGCCTTCAATCCCTCACACCTCGAGATCGTCTCTCCCGTGGCGCAAGGTTCGGCGCGTTCGCGCCAGGACCGTCGCCGCGACAAACACGGCGAGAAAGTGCTTCCGATATCGATCCACGGCGACGCCGCCTTCTCCGGCCAGGGCGTGGTGATGGAAACCTTCAGCATGTCGCAGTCGCGCGGCTACTCGACCAAGGGCACCGTGCACATCGTCATCAACAACCAGATCGGTTTCACCACCAGTAATCAGCAGGACGCGCGCTCCACCACCTATTGCACCGATGTCGCGAAAATGGTGTCGGCGCCGATTCTGCACGTCAACGGCGATGATCCGGAAGCCGTGGTCTTCGTCACGGAACTGGCTGCCGATTACCGTATGAAATTCAAGAAGGACATCGTGATTGACCTGGTCTGCTATCGCCGCCATGGCCATAACGAGGCGGACGAGCCATCGGTCACGCAGCCCAGCATGTACCAGAAAATCCGCCGGCTGCCGACCACGCGCCAGAAATACGCCGAGCAGCTGGTTAAAGAGGGCGTCATCACACGCGACGAAGCGGAAGCCGTCAACAAGGGGTACCGCGACAAGCTGGACGCCGGCCAGTCGGTGCAGAAATATCTGACTCCGATGAGCGACGAGGAAAAGCAGTACGTGGTCGACTGGAAGGTGTTCTTCAACACCACCTGGGAGACTCCGTTCGACACTGCTGTCAGCATTCAGCGCATCCGCGAATTGAGCGAACGCCTGCTTCAATACCCGCCAGGGGTGGAGCTGCATCCGCGCGTCGACAAGATCATGTCGGACCGCAAGAAGATGGCGGCCGGCAGTCTGCCGATCGACTGGGGCTTCGCCGAAACCATGGCCTATGCCTCGCTGGTGACGCAGGGGGTGCCGGTGCGGCTCTCCGGCCAGGACAGCGGCCGCGGCACGTTCTTCCATCGCCATGCCGTGATCCACAACCAGCGCGACGGCTCGACTTACGTCCCCCTGCGCAACCTCGCGCCGGACCAGGCCAATTTCCTGGTAATCGATTCACTGCTGTCCGAGGAGGCCGTGCTGGCTTTCGAATACGGCTACACCTCGAACGATCCGCACAGCCTGGTGATCTGGGAAGCGCAGTTCGGCGATTTCGCCAACGGCGCGCAGGTCGTGATCGACCAGTTCATCAGCTCGGGTGAACAAAAGTGGGGACGTCTCTCCGGCCTGACCCTGCTGCTGCCGCACGGCTATGAAGGCCAGGGCCCGGAACACTCTTCGGCAAGACTGGAGCGCTTCCTGCAACTGTGCGCCCAGCACAACATGCAGGTCTGCATGCCCAGCACTCCCGCCCAGGCTTTCCACATGCTGCGCCGCCAGGCGCTGCGGCCGTGGCGCGCGCCGCTGATTGTGATGTCGCCGAAAAGCCTGCTGCGCCACAAGCAGGCGGTCAACACGCTGGAAGACCTCTCCGAAGGGGCGTTTATGCCTGTCCTTGGCGACAACGCAGTGCTGGATAACTCCAAAATCAAAAAGATCATTCTCTGCAGCGGCAAGGTTTATTACGACCTCGCCGACAAGCGCGAACAGGACGGTCGCCAGGATGTGGCCATTATCCGCATCGAGCAGCTGTACCCCTTCCCCGAGGTGCTGTTGAAACTCGAGCTCGACAAGTATCCGAACGTCGAGGATGCGGTCTGGTGTCAGGAAGAGCCCCAGAACCAGGGCGCCTGGTATTCCAGCCAGCATCACATCCGCAGCGTGCTGCCGGAAGACCTGTACCTGCGCTACGCGGGGCGCCCGGCCTCGGCCGCGCCGGCGGCCGGTTACACGCAGATCCATATCCAACAGCAGAAGCAACTGACGGAACAGGCTTTCGAATGAAAGCTCTGTCCCGCGACATTTGCACCAGTTCCGGGCCGGGCGGCAGCCCGGATGCGGCCGCAGTGGTACTGCCGCGAGCTGCTGGGGTAGAATCTGCGCCCATTAAATCTCCCATATTGAGAGTGCATTCATGTCCATCGAAGTGAAGGTTCCCGCCCTGCCGGAATCCGTGGCCGACGCCACCATTTCCGCCTGGCACAAACAGCCGGGCGATACCGTCAGCCGCGATGAAAACCTGGTCGATATCGAAACCGATAAAGTGGTGCTGGAAGTGCCGGCCCCCATCGACGGCGTGCTGACGGAGATCAAGCAGCAGCAGGGCGCCACGGTAACCGCGCATCAGTTGATAGCCGTGCTGGAGCCGGCCGGCTCCACTGGAGCGGGTAAAACCACGGCAGCCGCGACCCCCCAAGCTTCGAAAGCCGCCGCCAAAGGTAACGGCGGCGGCAACGGCAGCGACCAGGACGCCTCCACCGCCGGCCCCGCCGTGCGCAAGCTGCTGGCCGAGAATGACCTGAAAGCCTCGCAGATCCAGGGCAGCGGCAAAGACGGCCGTATCCTGAAAGAGGATGTACAAAGTTATCTGCAACAACAGCAGAAATCGGCGCCGACCGCCGGAAAAACGTCTCCCGCCGCAGCTGCCTCCAAAAAATCCGAAACCACCGCTCCGGCGATCAGCTTCGATGCCGGTTCCCGGCCGGAGAAACGGGTGGCCATGACCCGTCTGCGCGCGCGCATCGCCGAACGCCTGCTGGAAGCCCAGTCCAATGCCGCTATCCTGACGACCTTCAACGAGGTCAACATGCAGCCGGTGATGGAACTGCGCAACCGCTATAAAGACCAGTTCGAAAAAGAATACGGCGTGAAACTGGGTTTCATGTCCTTTTTCGTCAAGGCCTCGGTTGAGGCGCTGAAGAAATTCCCGGCTGTCAACGCCTCCATCGACGGCAACGATATCGTCTACCATGGATTCTACGATATCGGCGTCGCGGTATCCTCACCGCGCGGCCTGGTGGTGCCGATCCTGCGCAACGCCGAACAGATGAGCATGGCGGCCATCGAATCCAAGATCGTCGAATACGGCAAAAAAGCCAAGGACGGAACGCTGTCGCTGGACGAGATGACCGGCGGCACCTTCACCGTTTCGAACGGAGGCATCTTCGGTTCGCTGCTGTCGACGCCGATCCTGAATCCGCCCCAGAGCGGCATCCTGGGCATGCACAAGATCGAGGAGCGTCCGGTGGTCGAACACGGTCAGATCGTGGCCCGGCCCATGATGTACCTGGCGCTGTCCTACGACCACAGAATCATCGACGGCAAAGAAGCCGTGCAATTCCTGGTCGCCATCAAGGAAGCGCTGGAAGACCCCGCGCGCATACTGCTGGAAATCTGAGTACGACCGAATTCTGTCTTTGGCGCCGAGACGCAGAGAAATATTTTGAAATAAAGATCTCGGCGTCTCCGCGTCAAATGAAATCATGATGCAATCCGTGCAGTTAATAGGGAATATATGAATAATAAATTCGATGTCATCGTGATCGGCGCCGGCCCCGCCGGCTACGTCGCAGCGATCCGCTGCGCGCAGCTCGGCCTTAACACCGCCTGCGTGGAAAAATGGGTGGACAAGCAGGGCAAACCGGCGCTCGGCGGCACCTGTCTCAATGTCGGCTGCATCCCCTCAAAGGCGCTGCTGGAGTCTTCGCACTATTACGAGATGTCACAGCACGAACTGGCCGAACACGGCGTGCAGCCTTCCGGCATCAAGCTCGATCTCAGAAAGATGCTGTCGCGCAAGGACAAGGTGGTGCAGGACCTCACCGGCGGCATCGAGCAGCTGTTCAAGGCCAACAAGATTACCTGGCTGCAGGGAGCAGGCAAGATACGCGCCGGCAAACAGGTTGAGGTCAAGGCGCGTGACGGCAAGAAAGAAACCTACGAAACCGACCATATCATCATAGCGACCGGCTCGGTGCCGATCGGTATTTCCGCGGCGCCTTACACCGACGACCTGATCGTCGATTCGACCGGCGGCCTGGAATTCACCGAAGTGCCGGCGAAGCTCGGCGTGATCGGCGCCGGCGTGATCGGGCTCGAACTCGGCAGCGTGTGGCGCCGCCTCGGCTCCGAAGTGCTGGTGCTCGAGGCCATGGAGAATTTCCTGGTGATGGCCGACCAGCAGATCGCCAACGAAAGCCTCAAGATTTTCAAAAAGCAGGGGCTCGATATCCGGCTCGGCACCCGCGTCACCGGCAGCAAGGTCAAGGGCAAGCAGGTCGAGATCGAATACCAGGACAAGGACGGCAAGCACAAGGTCACCGTCGACAAGCTGATCGTCGCGGTGGGACGCCGTCCCAATACCGACGGCCTCGCCGAAGTGGAAGTCGGCCTGCTGATGGACGAACGCGGTTTTATCCATGTCGACGAACATTGCCGCACCAACATCCCCGGCATCTATGCGATCGGGGATGTGGTGCGAGGGCCGATGCTGGCGCACAAGGGATCCGAAGAAGGCATCATGGTGGCGGAAATCATCCGCGGCGGTCATGCCGAGGTGAATTATGAAACCATCCCTTCGGTGATCTACACCCATCCCGAAATCTCCTGGGCGGGCAAAACCGAAGAGCAGCTCAAGGCCTCGGGCATCGCGTATAACACGGGCACCTTTCCCTTCGTGGCTTCCGGCCGCGCGCGCGCCGCGGGAGACACCGCGGGCCTCGTGAAGATACTCGCCGACAAAAATACCGATCGCATTCTGGGCGTGCATATCGTCGGCGCGCACAGTTCCGAAATCATCGCGCAGGCGGTGATCGCCATGGAATTCGGCGCCAGCGCCGAGGACCTGGCGCTGACCGTGTTCGGCCACCCGACCCTGTCGGAAGCCGTGCATGAGGCCGCGCTCTCGGTGCACGGCCGCGCGATCCATATAGCTCAGTCGAAAAAACAGAAATAACAATAGAGAACACAGCACGCAACGTTGCCAGGATTTTTTTATGTTTTCTCTCGCCAAGGCGCCAAGCAGATAAATTTCCAATTCTCTTGGCGCCTTTGCGATAAAAATATATAAGGCCGTGGCAACTTGGCGTCCTTATTGGAACAAGGATAAAACATGAATTTGCATGAGTATCAGGCGAAGCAGCTGTTCGCGAGTTACGGCATTCCGGTGCCGAAAAGCGAAGTCATCGACAAGGCGCAACACGCTCCGGCGGCGTTGAAGAAACTCAGCGGTTCGCGCTGGGTGATCAAGGCGCAGGTGCACGCGGGCGGGCGCGGCAAGGCCGGCGGCGTCAAGCTGACGGACAAGCCGGACGAGGTCGAAAAGATCGCGGCGGGAATGCTCGGCAGGCGGCTCGTCACTTATCAGACGGGCGCCGACGGGCAGCCGGTCAACCAGGTACTGATCGAGGAAACCAGCAATATCGCGCGCGAACTCTACCTGGGCGCGGTCATCGACCGCAGTTCACAGCGCATCGTATTCATGGCATCGACAGAAGGCGGCGTGGATATCGAGAAAGTCGCCGCCGAAACGCCGGAAAAGATCATGAAGATCAAGGTCGAACCGTTAACCGGCGTGATGCCCTATCAATGCCGCGAACTTGCGTTCGGCCTTGGACTCGCCGGCGACCAGATCAGGCAGTTCGGCGATATTCTGACGGGGCTCGGCCGTCTGTTCGTGGAAAAGGATCTCAGCCTGCTGGAAGTGAATCCGCTGGTGGTAACGAAGGAAGGCAATCTGCTGTGCCTGGACGGCAAGATCAACCTCGACGAGAACGCGCTGTACCGGCATCCGGATATCAAGGCGTTGCGCGATATCAATCAGGAGAATCCAAGCGAAACCCATGCCAAGGAATGGGAACTGAGTTACATCGCGCTGGACGGCAATATCGGCTGCCTGGTCAACGGCGCGGGCCTGGCCATGGCGACGATGGACGTGATCAAGCTGCATGGCGGCGAACCGGCCAATTTTCTCGACGTCGGCGGCGGCGCGACCAAAGAGCGTGTCACCGAGGCTTTCAAGATCATTCTTTCGGATACGAATGTAAAAGGCATTCTGGTGAATATTTTCGGGGGCATCGTGCGCTGCGATCTGATCGCCGAAGGCATCCTGGGCGCGGTCAAGGAAGTGGGCGTGAAAGTGCCGGTCGTGGTGCGCCTTGAAGGTAACAACGCGGAGCTCGGCAAAAAAATACTGAACGAGAGCAAGCTTAACGTGATCGCCGGCGAAAACCTGACCGACGCGGCCAAAAAAATCATCGCCGCGGTCAAGAAGAAATAAAATCCATATTAAACCACAGAGATCACAGAGCGCACTGAGATTAAAACGAAAAGATTAAATAAAACCACGGGGACACGGGGATTTAGCTTATATGATCCAACGATTCCTTCCCTGTGAACGCCGCGCCCCCAGTGGTTAATAATTATTTCTCTCCGTGCTCTCTGTGGTTGAAAGAATTAAAAATAGGATTTCGAAATGAGCGTATTGGTAAACAAAAATACTAAAGTCATCTGCCAGGGCTTCACCGGCAAGCAAGGCACCTTCCACAGCGAACAGGCGATCGAATATGGCACGAAGATGGTCGGCGGCGTCACCCCCGGCAAGGGCGGCCAGACGCATCTCGGGCTGCCGGTGTTCGACACGGTGAAAGACGCGGTGCGGGCCACGGGCGCCACGGCGAGCGTAATTTACGTCCCCGCCCCCTACTGCAAGGATTCCATACTCGAAGCGGCCGCCGCCGGCATCGAACTCATCGTCTGTATCACCGAAGGCGTACCGACGCTGGACATGCTGGAAGCGAAGATGATCGTAGACGCACACGGAGTGCGCCTGATCGGACCCAATTGCCCCGGCATCATCACGCCCGGCGAATGCAAGATCGGCATCATGCCCGGATATATTCACAAACCCGGTAAAGTAGGCATCGTGTCGCGGTCCGGCACCTTGACCTATGAAGCGGTCAAGCAGACGACCGACAAGGGTTACGGCCAGAGCACCTGCATCGGTATCGGCGGCGATCCGATACCCGGCACCAACTTTATCGACGCGCTGACGCTCTTCGAAAACGATCCCCAGACCGAGGCCATCATCATGGTTGGCGAAATCGGCGGCACCGCCGAGGAAGAGGCTGCGGAATTTATCAAATCGAAAGTATCGAAGCCCGTTGTTTCCTATATAGCGGGCGTCACCGCTCCTGCCGGCAAGCGGATGGGGCATGCCGGCGCCATCATCTCCGGCGGCAAGGGCACCGCCGCCGAGAAGTTTGCCGCGCTGCAGGCAGCCGGCGTGCATACCGTGCGCTCACCCGCCGAGCTTGGCGACGCGATCCGGCAGGTGGCCGGTTGGAAGTGAAAGAACAGAAGGCAGAAGTCAGCAGACAGAAGCCAGAATCTGTTCTTCATACGCTGGCTCCTGGCTTCTGTCTCCTGGCTTCCAGCCTTCTTACATTTACCGCACTGACCGGCCCGGCCCTCGCCCAGAACGGCGGCGGATCCGAGCCGGGGCAATGGCGCTTCTGCCCCGACCCGAGACTCGTCACGGAGTCATCCATTCACGGGGCCGATGCCAGCGGACGGATTTTTGCCGATGCCGACAGGATTGAAACTCTCAATGCGAACGCGTCGAGGCTGAGTGGCAATGTGGCCATTCTCCGCGGCGTCGAAGAACTGTTCGCGGATGAGGCCCTGTATGATCGCGCGCAGCAACGCTTTGAACTGACGGGCAACGTGCGCTACCGCAGCCCGCAGATGGAACTGACCGGCGAAAGCCTGCTCAGTTACGGCGAGGCGGCAACGGTCAAAATCGAGAACGCCGAGTTCTATTTCCCGGCCCAGCACGCGGCCGGCAGCGCGGATAAAATCGAGCGTGACGGCGTGGTTACGACCCTGATCGACACGCACTACAGCACCTGCGACCGGGCGGAACCGGATTGGGAGTTCCGCGCGCGCCGCATCACGCTCGACCAGGCAAAGGGCCAGGGCTTCAGCCGCGATATGAAACTATATTTCAAGGATGTGCCGATTTTCTATTTTCCGGTTTTGAGCTTCCCGATCGACGATCGCCGCAAGTCGGGCTTCCTGCTGCCGCGCATAGGCGACTCCGACAAGCACGGCTTTGAACTGGAAACGCCCTACTACTGGAACATCGCCCCGCAGGCCGACGCCACTCTGACTCCGCATCAGATGACCAGGCGCGGAGTGAAGCTCGACACTGAATGGCGCTACCTGAATCGCTGGAGCATGAACGAACTCAAGCTCGAATACCTGGACGACGATCGTTTCGGCGGCGCCCGCGACCTCGAATTTTTCCAGCACGGCGGCAGCTTCGGTGACGGCTGGTATTCCACGGTCGACTACAACGCAGTCTCGGATAACGATTATCTCGACGATTTCGGCAGCAACCTGAGCGGCAGCAGCCTCACTCATCTGCGCCAGGAGGCGCGGCTGCGCAAAGTCTGGGATTACTGGGAATTCAGGGGGCGCGTACTCGAGTTCCAGACCATCGATGAAACACTCGCTCCCGAGAACCGCCCCTACCGCCTCAACCCCGCGCTGGAATTGCAGGGCGATCAGCCGCTCGGCGACCATGTGAAATTCAGCCTGGCGGCCGGCGCCACCGACTTCGAACATGACCTGCTTGTAGCCGGCCAGCGTTTCGATATCCGTCCCCGCCTCGCCCTGTCTTACGGCGGCAGTGGCTGGCACCTGATTCCGGCGCTGAGCGCGCGCCATACCGCCTATCATCTGGAAGACCCGGCTGTTCCCGGGAATGATCGTGAAATCGACCGAGACGTGCCGACCTTCAGTCTCGATAGCGGGCTGGTTTTCGAACGCAGCCTGGGAACGGAAGGCCGTCTGCGGCAAACCCTTGAACCCAGGCTGTTCCTGCTGAAAACGCCTTTTCGCGAGCAGGACGATATCCCCGTCTTCGACACCCGCCTGCCGGACTTCAGTTTCGCCCAGTTATTCAGCGAAAACCGCTTCGTCGGGGCAGACCGGGTCGGGGACGCGGAACAGGCCAGCATAGCCCTGACCAGCAGCCTATTGCGACGGGACAACGGTGAAGAGCTGTTACGGGCGGGTATCGGCCGCATTTACTACAACCAGGACCGCCGGGTAACCCTGCCCGGCCAGGCGCCGGAGCGGCAGGAGAAATCCGGCCTGCTGGCGGAAATAGGTACCGATTTTTCGCGGCGCTGGAGCGGCTCGGTGACGGTCGAATGGAACTCCGAGCGCGGAGAAACGGACAAAGAGCTGGTCAGTCTGCGTTACCGGCGTGACAACCGGCATATTTTCAATTTAGCATACCGGTCCCGGGCAGCCGAGGACCTGGAACAATCCGACATGTCGTTCAGTTGGCCGGTATCCGACCGCTGGTCGGCGGTGGGGCGCTGGAACCATTCGCTGAACGACGATATCGACCTGGAACGGTTCGCGGGCTTGCAGTACGAGAGCTGCTGCTACGCGATCCGGATCGTCGCCAGGGAATACCTGACCGAAACGCAAGCGCAGAACAGCGCGGTGTTTTTCCAGCTGTCGCTGAAAGGCCTGGGCGGGATCGGCGACAATATGGACGAACTGCTGGAACGCTCAATCACCGGATATCGCAACCCTTATTGACCTGGACCGAGAAAATGCAAACATTCAATCTTTCAAGAATACTGTTAGCGCTCGCGCTGTGCTGCGCCGGCATAACGCAGGCGGCCGCACAACAGGAAAAGCAGGAAAAGCAGGAAAAGGAAGAACTGGAACTTCCGGTTGAGCCGAAGAACGGCGAACAGCTACTCGACAAGGTGGTCGTCATCGTCAACCAGGACGTAATTCTGCTGTCGGAACTGCAGCATACGATGGATACGGTCAAGAAGCGCATCCGCACCCAGAACATCAAGATGCCTCCCGAGAATGAGCTGATCAGCCAGGTTCTCGAGCACATGATCGTGGAAAAACTGCAGCTCGCCCAGGCGGAGCGCAACGGAATGGTCATCGATGACCTGACGCTCAACGCAACGCTCAAGGCGTTGGCGTCCCAGCAGAAACTCTCACTGGAGCAATACCGGCAGAAAATCGAAAAAGACGGCTTCAGCTGGCGGGAATACCGCGAGGATCTGCGCCAACAGTTGATGCTGGACCGGTATACCGGCGCCGTGGTGAACAACAGCGTGGTCGTGTCCGAACAGGAGATAGACGATTACCTGGCGGGCATGCAGGGGCATAACGACGATATTCAGTATCTGGTTTCACACATCCAGGTCGCCATCCCCGAAGCCGCGCGCCCGGAAGAGATACAAGCCTCGGAGAAGAAGGCTGAAGACCTGTACCAGAGACTCCGCAAAGGCGAGGACTTCGCGCAGCTCGCCATCACCAGTTCCGATGCCCGGGACGCCCTGGAAGGCGGGGATCTCGGCTGGAACCGGCTGAGCGAACTGCCGAGCGTTTTCACCAAGCCTCTGTCGTCGCTCAAACCGGGTGAATTTTCGCGCCCGGTACGTTCGCCGCGCGGTTTCCATATTCTCAAGCTCCATGAAACCAAGGGTGTCAAGCGCCATGTCATCAGGCAGGCGCACGTGCGTCACATCCTCATGAAGGCGAACGCACTGGCAAGCGACGGCCAGGTTCACGACAAGATCTCCGATCTGCGCAACCAGATACAGAAGGGCGGCGACTTCGCCAAGCTGGCCGCGCAATTTTCCGAGGACCCGGGCAGCAAGGATAAGGGCGGCGATCTCGGCTGGAACGAGCCTTCCATTTACGCCGTGCAATTCGAAAATGTCGTCAAAACACTGCCGCTCAACAAGACCAGCGAGCCTTTTAAAACAGACTTCGGCTGGCACATTGTTCAGGTCCTGGGCTGGCGCGACTACGACAATACCACGGAGTACCAGCGCGAACAGGCCCATCGCGCCATTTACCGCCGCAAGGCCGCGATCGAGGAAGAGATGTGGCTGCGGCGCCTGAGGAGCGAAGCTTATATCGACTACCGGATGCAAATCTAGGCGCCGGCACGGTAAGGCTTTTCACAAAACACGCCTGAAAAAATGCAGACCTCTCGCAAAGGACGCGGAGCGCTGTATAGGTAAAAGATTGTTAGCAAAGGATGCAGGGATCGCCATGCGGCGCCCATGGTCAAATGTTGCGGACTGCATTGCAATCTTCGCCGACCCAGCGAACACAATTTGCGCTTGCGGTCGTTGCGTACTCTGCGAGAGGAGTGTTTTCTGCGTACCCGGCGAGAGAACTTAGGATGAGTGTTTCACAGCGCATAGCGGTCACCGCGGGTGAGCCGGCGGGCATCGGGCCCGATATCGTTTTGATGTTGGCGCTGAAGAAACTTCCCGCCATACCCGTGGCGGTCGCGGACCCGGAGCTGCTGAAAGAACGCGCGCGCCGGCTCAGGCTCAGAGTCGATTTGCGTCCGGATACGGGGCATGCAAACAAACACAAAGCGGGCACTCTTTATTACCACCACGTCCCTCTCGCCGCCCCCGTCAAACCGGGGCTGCTGGACAAGGCCAATGCCCACTACGTATTGGAAACATTGAAGACCGCCGCGAGCGGTTGCCGGCGGGGTGACTATGCGGCGATCGTCACGGCACCGGTACATAAAAGCATCATCAACGACGCCGGCATCCCTTTCAGCGGCCATACCGAGTATCTGGCCGGGCTCGCGGGGGGCGGTTATCCGGTCATGATGCTGGCCGCGAAAAGATTGCGGGTAGCCCTCGTCACCACCCATCTCCCGTTGCGCGAGGTAAGCGCCGCGATCACCGAAGAGCGATTGACGCGTACCTTGAGCGTACTGAATGAGGATCTGAGAACAAGATTCCACATCAGGAAGCCCGTGATCGCAGTCACCGGCCTGAATCCGCACGCCGGCGAAGGCGGACATCTCGGCGACGAGGAACAGCGCGTGATCATCCCCGTGCTGGAGCGCATGCGCAAACAGAAGATCAGGGTGGAGGGTCCTTTCGCGGCCGATACGCTGTTCACCCCGAAACGCCTTAAACCTTTTGACGCGGTGCTGGCGATGTATCACGACCAGGGTTTGCCGGTGCTGAAGCATGTGGGATTCGGCGAGGCCGTGAACATCACGCTGGGGCTGCCGATCATCCGCACCTCGGTCGACCACGGCACCGCGCTCGACGTCGCCGGCACCCGCAAAGCCGACCCCGGCAGCCTGATCGAGGCTTTCTTAATGGCCGCCAAACTCGCGAAGAAGAAATAAAAAACCAAGACCTCTCGCAAGGGCGCAGAGACGCAGGGAAACGCAGAGAAAAAGGCTATGAACTTTAAACACATAATTCCTATACCTGATTCAGATCAGAGCTCAAGACCCGGGCAACTTAGAAGTTTTGAAAAAACAAGAAGAGTGAATCGACGAGCAAGATATAGTCGATTTGAAAACCAAAGGCGCTCCTATACACTTCGCCTAAAAGCGGCCAAAACCACAGAACCGCCAATAAAACATTAAGCTTATATATACCCCGCGTTTCCCTGCGTCTCTGCGCCCCCGCGAGAAATGTTTTATATATAATCTTCCAGCCATGGCCGACTACAAACACAAAGCCCGCAAACGTTTCGGGCAGAATTTTCTGACGGATAAAAATATCGTCGGGAAGATTGTCATGTCGATCTCGCCGCAGCCGGGCGATAACCTGGTGGAAATCGGCCCCGGGCTCGGCGCGTTGACGCGGCCGTTGCTGGCAAAGGCAAAACGCCTGCAGGCGGTCGAGCTGGACCGTGACCTGATTCCACGGTTACGGGAAAGCTGCCGCGATGCGGGCGAACTCCTTATCCACGAAGCCGATGCGCTCGAGTTTGATTTCTCCACGCTCGCGGAGCCAGCGCGGCCACTGCGCCTCGTCGGCAACCTGCCCTACAACATCTCCACGCCGCTGCTGTTCCATCTCATTGGATTCATCGCCGCTATCCGCGACATGCACTTCATGTTGCAGAAGGAGGTGGTGGACCGCATGGCGGCGGAACCTGATACCGATGATTACGGCCGGTTGTCGGTAATGCTGCAATATCACTGCGCCGTCGAACCCCTGTTCACGGTGCCGCCGGGAGCCTTCAACCCCAGACCCAAAGTCGACTCGCGGATCGTGCGCTTGCTGCCTCACCCCGCGCCGCCCAGCCCGGTCGAGAACTACGCTGATTTCTCCGCGCTAGTGAAACAGGCGTTCTCGCAGCGCCGCAAGACTTTGCGCAATAATCTCAAACCCATTCTGGACGCTGACATTATCGCCGCACTCGGCATCGATCCCGGCACCCGCGCCGAAACCCTGAGCCTGGCCGATTTCGCCAAACTCGCCAATGCCTGGACAGGTATAAAAAATAAATAAAGATCTCTCGCAGGGACGCGGCGCCGTTCCAAGGCCATCCCTGGCCTCCACGGCATTAGCACGTCCTGTGCGTCGACGCAGGGATGCGCAGGGTTATTTATAAATTGAATATTTACTTGAAATGCTTTTAAGAGAAAAGAGTTTTTCATTAAACCTTAACAGCAAAGTTTAGAATTAGATTTCGCAGGATCTATTCTGCGCTCAGTCCCGGCCCTGAAGTCTCTTCTGGAAGAGATTAAGAATTCGGCTACTACTCGGGATCTATGTCTATATGAGAGTGAATCATTAGCGGCCCCATGAGTATCAAGGCCCAACAAACATGGGGTACAAGCTGGCAATTACAAACCCTTAAATGTTTTTCTCCGCGTTTCCCTGCGCCTCCGCGTCCCCGCGAGAGGTCTTTTCTTGTATTCGGGAATGTGACTGAATCCGCAGTAAATCACTGTTGTTATCGATGCCCTACATCGCTTTAAGCCATGTCGGCTTTGTTTTAAGCCTGGATTGGTTATAATGTTCCACCGCTGCCAAGCATTCCGCATACCCCGGGACCCGGCATGAATGAAGAAAAAAAACAATTTATCAAAATCGACGTGAAGACGACTTTCGTCGAATCCCAGTCTTCCGTGGACGACAGCTGCTACGTTTTCGCCTATACCATCACCATCCGCAATGAAGGCCATCTCAGCGCCAAGCTGCTGACGCGCCACTGGATCATTACCGACGCGAACGGCAAGGTACAGGAGGTGCACGGCAAGGGGGTGGTGGGCGAGCAGCCCGAGCTGGCTCCCGGCGAGAGCTACCAGTATACCAGCGGCACCATGATCGAAACTCCGGTCGGCACCATGGGCGGCAGCTATCAGATGGTCGACGAAGCGGGCGACCCCTTCGACGCCGAAATCCCCGAATTCGTACTCTCCGTTCCCAGAACCCTCCACTAAGAACATCTTGTTTTAAGAAAAATGAAGATCTCTCGCGGAGACGCTGAGGCGCAGGGAACGCAGAGAATAAAAATATTAAATTTGAAACATAAATACCCCCGCGTTCACTGCGTCCCCGCGCCCCTGCGAGAAATTTTTTATTCTTGATTACTTACGAAAATTCTTAAATGGCTGTTTACGCGATTGGTGATGTTCAGGGTTGTTACACGGAGCTCCGGCGGCTGCTGGACAGCCTGCACTTTGATCCGGCGCGAGACCAGCTGTGGTTCGTCGGCGACCTGGTCAACCGCGGTCCGCAGTCGCTGGAATGCCTGCGCTTCGTGAAGGATCTCGGCGACGGCGCCGTCGTCACTCTCGGCAATCACGATCTTAGCCTGCTGCTGGTCATTGCAGGCGTGAAACCGCTGACGGCACGCAATACAACGGGCGACATATTGCGCGCGCCGGACCGGGACGAGTTGTTCAACTGGCTGCGACACCGTCCGCTGCTGCATCACGATCCCAAACTCGATTACGTGATGATACACGCCGGCCTGCCCCCGCAATGGGATCTGGCGACAGCTAAAGGCTGCGCGCGCGAACTCGAGAGTCTGCTGCGCAGTGAAAACTATCTCGAATATTTCCAAGGCATGTATGGCGACATGCCGGACATCTGGTCTGAAAACCTGCAAGGCGTCGAGCGCTGGCGCTTTATCACCAACTGTTTCACCCGTATGCGTTACTGCACGGCTGAAGGGCGCCTCGACCTCGACACCAAGGGCAAACCGAGCAAGCAAGATAACAAGAACCTCTACCCCTGGTTTCGGGTTCCCGGGCGACGCAACGCGGGCATGCGGATCCTGTTCGGGCACTGGTCGGCGCTCGGGCTGGTGCGCGAAAACGGCGTCACCTCACTCGACACCGGGTGCGTCTGGGGCGGCGCCCTGACCGCGATGCGCCTCGACACCCCGGACCCCCGCTTCCTCAGCGTCGCCTGCACACCCAAACAGCCAATCGAAGATTAACAGGAAATACAAATCAAAAGTCTCTCGCGGTGGCGCAGGGCGCAGGGTCCGCTGAGAAACTAAAGGTTTAATTTAAAAAAATTTAACCCGGCGTCCTCCGCGACTCTGCGTCCCTGCGAGAACATCTTCTATTAATTTCTAGATATTTATTTGAGAACCGCGACAGTAACCCTGCCATCGCGGCGCAGGACGTTGACGCCGACATCGGAGTCGTGGCGGGCGAGCAGGAGATCGACGCTGGCTTCGCCGACGCGCAGGCCGCGGATGTGGACTTCCTTCAGGTACTCCGGCAGCACGGGATTGTTGAACACCAGCCTGCGATCGAAGCCCAGCACTTCCATGCCCAGGCAAGCCTTCAGCAGCATGAATACTGCCGCCGAAGCCCAGGCCTGCGGCGAACAGGATACCGGATACAGGATGGGGCCTTCGCCGGAGCGCCGCGGGAAACCGCAGAACAGCTCAGGCAGGCGGTGCAGGCCGAAAAAGACGCTGGCATCGAACAGGCCCGAAAGGATTTTCACCGCTTCGTCCTTATAACCATAGCGCGCGAAACCCGCCGCGATCAGCGCGTTGTCGTGCGGCCATATCGATCCGTTGTGATAGGACATTGGATTGTAGCGGCCTTCGTTGGTCGCCACCGTGCGAATGCCCCAGCCGGAATACATCGACTCGCCGGTAAGCGCGGCCGCGACGCGGGGAGCCCGGTTACTGCTCGCGATGCCTGTATACAGACAGTGGCCGGCATTCGAGGCGCGCACCCGGCACAGCCGCTTGCCGCCATCGAGCGCGAGGCCGTAGGTGGACATGTCCTCGCACCAGAAAGCATCCTCGAAACGGCGCCGCAACTGCTGCGCCTGTATGATCAGTTCCTGCGCGTGCAGATCCTCACCCAGATACCCAGCGAGGCTCGCGGCCGCCAGTTTCGCGGCATAGACATAACCCTGCACTTCGCACAGGGCGATCGGCCCCTCCGCCAGCGCGCCGCTGGCATGAAACACCGAATCGTGCGCGTCCTTCCATCCCTGATTGGCGAGCCCGTGCCCGGATTGCCGCAAGTACTCGACAAAACCGTCGCCGTCCATATCGCCGTAATGATCTATCCAGTGCAGCGCGCGTTCGACATTCGGCCATATGGAACGCATAAAAGCCAGGTCGCCGGTGCGCTCGTAATAGGCGCCGGCGAGCATGATGAACAGCGGCGTTGCGTCCACCGTGCCGTAATAGCGGCTGAACGGGATCTCGCCGAGCGCCGCCATCTCGCCCGATCGCGTCTCGTGCAATATCTTCCCGGGCTGGCAGTCCTGCTCGTCGTTCTCGGTGTCGGCCTGGGTGGCGGCGAGGTATGCCAGTACGCCACGGGCTATTGAAGGATTGAACCAGAGGGTCTCAAGCGCCGTGATGATTCCGTCGCGGCCGAATATGGTGCTGAACCAGGGTACTCCGGCATAAGGATAGGGACCGTGGGGTGTGTCCGTCTGCATCATGTGCAGATCATTCAAGGAACGCGCCAGCCAGTCGTTGAACTGCCCGTTCGAAGTCAGTATCTCGGGATCGCCGGCGCGGAAGCGCTCGAAACTTGCGGCCTGGCAGCGGGCGGCTTCTTCATAATCCGGCTCAATGGCGCGCGCGGGCACGGCCTGCGGCAGCTTGCGGCCGTCACCTCCCCGCTCACGCGCCTCCACTTCACAGTGGACGGCGCAGCGGTAGCATTCCTCGGCATGGGGTTCGAGACGTATCTGGTAGTAGACGTGAGTATCGCTCATGCGCGCGGGCGGCGGGTCGAACACGATTCGCGTACGGCGGACCGAGCCGTCCAGTCCCTCGTAGCCGAGCAGAATCCCGTCGGGCATGATCTGCGCGGGCTGCCGCGTGCCGCGTTGCTTGCGCTGGGCGCCGCGCACCTCGAAGATATCGGCGAAATCGGCGCCAAATCGGATGGACAGTTCCAGCTCGACGCCGCGGTCCGAATAGTTGTGCACGCGCAAGCGCTCGTGGCACACGCCTTCCCACAGGAACTTGGAGCGGAATACGTGTATCGTTCCGCGCGGAATCGCGAGCTCGCCGTCACGCCAGATATCCGGGTTCATAATATCGACGGCCAGGACCATGTTGTCGTTTTTCAGCGTGGAGCTCAGCAGCAGGGGTCTGCCTCTTTCCAGTTCCAGGCTGAAGCGCGACAGGAAGCGGGTATCGCAATGGTAGACGCCAAGCTCGCCGGTGCCGAATTCCTCGATATCCCCGAAGCGGTCAAAGACCGCGAACATGTCGCCCTGTTTCAACACCTGCGTTCGATCGTCGATACGCGGCGAGGTCGAAAGAATGTAATAGTCGTCCCGGATCTGGATTACTTCTTCGATCATGGAGTTTTACCTCTTGTTGGAAAACCGGCGCGTCATCCGCGAATTTCCACCAGCCGCGCCTGGCTGGCATCCCCGATCACGCCGGGCTCTCCGCCGTCGAAGCGCTGCGCCGTTCCGATCAATCGCTCGTACACCCGCAGATATTCCCGCGCCATCCGGCCGGCCGTGAAGCGCTGCTCGAAAATCTCCCGGCAGCGCCTGCGGTTAATATCACCGGCGCGTTCGGCC
>DASUFE010000100.1:0-22861 GCA_036274675.1 Gammaproteobacteria bacterium | reverse complement strand
TAGAGTGCGCGCAGGCGCGCTGTTACGAGCGAACATAAATTCCCCTCCTCATTATGATTATCGGCCTGCTATATCCGGCCGTTCCCGCCCTGCAAGGCCCTGTGGCCGTATCCGTATAAAGGAAGAGCGGTTAACCTAAATAACCCGGCCGCTCAGGCCAGTCAATAGGGGTGGCCCGCGGTGAAGGATATGTCCGCTGGACATTGATGTTTGCATGCGATTTTCCCTAGAATAGGCGGCCGTTTGCGGCCCCCCTGCCGCCGGCATATTCAATAGACAATTCACAGGAGTTATAGAACATGGGCAAAGGCGATAAAAAAACCCGGCGTGGCAAGATCTGGCGCAGCAGCTATGGCAAGAAGAGACCTCACGACGAGACTGAAAAGAAGACCAAGTAAGGAAGCGATCAACGGCGCGATAACGGCGCTGGCGAAATTATGTTGCGCAGCGATTCTATGCTGGGCATTTCTGCCAGGCCGTTGTATCGTCGGATCGCATCAAACATCCGACCTGTCCATGCAAACGACGGAAGCTGTTATGTCTAAATCGCCCACGGTTTCCTCGAAACCTTTCGGCCAACTGCCGGATGGCGCAAAGGTAGATCTGTACACGCTCGCCAACCGCCACGGCACCGAGGCGCGCATCATGACTTACGGCGGCACTATCACATCCCTCAGGACACGTGACCGCGCGGGCGAACTTGCGGATATCGTGCTGGGTTTCGACGAGCTTGAGCCCTACCTCAAGGGCACGCCGTATTTCGGCGCACTGATCGGCCGCTACGGCAACCGTATCGCCAAAGGACTTTTTACGCTCGACGGCAAGACGTATACCCTCGATACCAACGGCCGGCAGAACCATCTGCATGGGGGCGTGGAAGGGTTCGATAAACGCGTCTGGAGCGCCCAAGCCTTTACCGATCAAACGGGCGCCGGTGTGAAACTCAACCTGCTGAGCCCGGACGGTGACCAGGGGTATCCCGGCAACCTGCGCGTGACGGCCGTCTACACCTTGACCGACGACGACCGGCTCATCATCGATCTGCGCGCCGTGACCGACCGGCCCACGCTGGTCAATCTGACGCACCACAGCTATTTCAACCTGGCCGCGGAGGGCGACATCCTGAATCACCGGTTGACGCTCAATGCCGACCGCTTCACGCCGGTCGACAGCACCATGATACCCACCGGCGAGTTGCGGTTTGTCAACGATACTCCCTTCGATTTTCGCAAGCCGGTCGCCATCGGGGCGCGTATCGACGATACTCGTGACGAGCAGATCGCGCTGGGTCACGGCTATGATCATAATTTCGTGCTGAATAAAAAGGCCGGCGACGCTCTCCAGCAGGCCGCGCGCGTGGTGGAACCGGAATCCGGCCGCGTGCTGGAAATCTGGACGGAGGAGCCGGGCATCCAGTTTTACACCGCGAATTTCCTGAATCCAACCCTTTGCAGAGGCAAGACATACAGTCGCCGCTGCGCCTTTTGTCTCGAACCCCAGCACTATCCGGATTCGCCCAACCAGCCGGATTTTCCGTCCACCGTGCTGCGTCCGGGCGAGCAGTACGCCACACGAACCGTCTACAAATTCGGGGTTGAATAAGCACGCTACGTTGCCGCGGCTATTTACTTCTTGTCTTGCAAGGCCGCCGATGAAGAAAAATATTTCTTGCGGCGGCAAGGCGTGCAAAATAAACCCTTTCCCGGCGGAGCTGGTGGAGTAATCGAAGCATTTTTAAAAGCGGGTATCCCTCAGGAGCTTGCGCGTGAAATCAATTTTTGTTTTCTTTATCTTGCTGGCGCTACCCGGTTGCTCCCGGTCGGTTGATGTTCCGCAAGACAAATAGGGAATTTCATTCAGGCTGGGCGAGATTCAAACCTCGGTAACCGGACCCGCGGTTATTGAAAAAGAATTTCTTATTGGACATGTTTTGTTGATAAACAAAGAAGATTCGATCACATTAAATGATGGCAGATTTCAGGTTTCCTACGGTGTTACTGATCCCGTGGAGTATTACTTTGTAACGCACGGCTATTCTTCTGATTTGCTCCAGGTTATAGAGAAAGAGCTGGCAAATCACGCCCTGGAAGGCAAGCCGGTAAATACTGAAGAGCTTTTGCGAAAAATGATCGAAGGTATGAGATTGCCGATCGCATTGAGAGAAATATCAAGCGATGGAAAGTTAAAGGCCGGATCCGCAGCAGCCGGGGCGCGATAACAGGGGCGGGATTGCCGCCCCGGCGGTTTGGGATACCAGGCTCATCCGGCTTGCAAACCGAATTTCCCGTGCACCGGTGGCTATATATCCTTTGCGACCCGGCGAGATAAGGGATATAAAGGCTCTGGGCCTATTATTATAAAAAGCTCAGGTAGGATGCCATGGCTGACAAAAACCCCAAGATCTCCTGCGTTCAATGGCGCATGCGCGCGCTGTCCGGTTTGAGCAAGTTTCTGGGGGAAATCGAAAAGCATGTACGTGAAGCGGCGGAGCAGGGTGCGGATCTGATCCTGTTTCCCGAATTGTTCAGTCTGGGCCTGCTGGACCCGCGTAAAGAAAGGCGGGCGGCGATGGATGAGCTGGCCCGGCACAGTCCCTCCATTACCGACTACTGCGCCGAACTGGCGAAAAAACACCGGATAAATATCCTCGCCGGCTCGCTGCCGGTCCGGGAGTACGGCCGGCTGTTCAATGTTGCTACCTTTTCTCATCGCGACGGGCGGCCATCCGAAGTCCAATGCAAACTGCATCCCACGCCTTATGAAAGAGAGCAGTGGGACACGCAGGGCGGCGAGGATTTGCACGCTTTCGATACGGATATCGGCCGTTGCGGAGTGCTGATTTGCTATGACGTGGAATTTCCGGAACTCCCGCGCCTGTTGCGCGAGCAGGATGTAGACCTGCTGCTGGTGCCGTACTGGGCGGATAGCATCAACGCCTATCACCGCGTGCGCTTCTGCGCGCGGGCGCGCGCCATCGAAAACGAATGTTATATCGCGATGGCCGGCAGCTTCGGCGAAGTGGCGGGCAACGACGTGATCGACTTCCAGTATGCGCAATCGGCGGTGTTTTCGCCGTCCGACTCCGTTTTCCCGGAGCAGGCGATACTGGCGGAGGCTCCCGTCAACACGGAGACTTCCATCGTTGCCGAGCTGGATTTCGGGAGGCTGGAACAACTACGCCGGAGCGGCACTGTGCAGACAGGCGGCGATCGCCGGCGCGATCTCTACCAGATCGCCTGGTACGGCAAGCCGCACATGCAGTTCACGCCGCTGATCGGCCGGCAGATCAATCCGTATCTGAGGGAGTTGGCGCAGCTGCGTATCAAGGTCTTCCGGGATTTTCCCTATCTGTACGACGGCAGTCTCGAATACGAAAAGAAATACCTGCAAGCTTATATCAAGAGTTCGCGCAGTCTGGTATTCCTCATCCGCGACGGCGGGCGCACTGTGGGCGCCACCACGGCTTTACCGATGGTTGATGCCGATCCGGACTTTCATATCCCCTTCATACGGCAGGGCGTACCGCTGGAGAACGTTTATTACTTCGGTGAATCGGTGTTGCTGCCGGAGTACCGCGGGCGCGGCTACGGTCACCGTTTCTTCGACGAACGGGAGGCCCACGCGAAGCAGCTGGGATTCCCGGTCACCACATTCTGCGTGGTGGTGCGCGACGAACGGCATCCGGCGCGCCCGAAAGACTTTTCATCATTCGCGTCCTTCTGGGCCAAGCGCGGCTACCGGCTCGCCGAAGGATTCACCTGCAACTATCACTGGAAGGACGTGGGGGATTCCGAGGAGACCGAGAAAATGATGCAGTTCTGGATCAAGGGACTCTAAGCTGCCACGACCTTTTATATTTTTACTCTCGCCAAGACGCAAAGACGCCAAGTAAAAAAACAAAGAATTTTTCTCGCAGAGGCGCGGGGGCGAGTTCGGAGAACCGCGTAAAAAAGAAAAAATCCTCTCATGCAGGTACGGAGAACAGCGCATTGCAAATAACAGCAGTTACAAAGGCTGATGTTGAAGAGATAAAAAACCTTGCCCGAAGGGCAATACTTGAAGTCGTGACTGTGGATGCTTCTTTAAAGCAAGGAATAATAGCGGATACAGACCGGCATATTGACGGCAATCTGGGAAATGAGAAAAGTGTATTTTTGAAGTGTCGTGCCGACAGGGTGGTGGGGTTTATTCTGGTGCAGGATTCCTGGAATCTGTCGGATTTGTTTGTCCTGCCCGAAGCGCATGGCAAGGGCATCGGTAGACTGTTGTTTGACTCGGCGAGATCAATATGCGAATCAAACCGTAACAGAAATTATATTCGGGTGAATTCCTCGTTGAATGCGGAAGGGTTCTACAGAAAATTGGGGTTTGAAACTTTTATTCCCGAAAAGGCGCCTCCGGACTTTGTCGTGCCGCTTATATACCACTTCTGATAATGGGCGAATGGCCGCCGTCTCCATGAGAAAATTTCCATTTTTACTTCCTCGGCGTTTCTCTGCGTCACGGCGTCCCTGCGAGATATCGTTCTTGTTTTTATTTATCAAAATCTCCTGATTGAGCATTTCTTGGGTGTTCTCCGGTAGATTTAAGCGGACTGGGTCTGCTGCTGTTCGACAGTGAGCTCGATAAACTCCGCCGGATGCGTAACCGCAATCAGGATCTCCGCGCGCATTAACCCGTTGAGAATGTCATCCGAAGTCATGGTGCTGCCAAGACCTATTTGAGCGCTGAAAGCATCCGCTGCTTGCGCGCCCATCAGCCCGCCCTGCATCCAGACTCCGGTCAGGAAATTTTCGATCATGCTTTTAACGGCTGCCCAGGTATTGGAATCGTTGGGAGCGAAGACATAGGCCTGCATGGCCAGTTTTATCGACTGCTCTATGAAAGTTACGGTGCGGCGGACGTTCACGTAGCGCCAGTCGTCGCTGTTGCCGTCGAGCGTGCGCGCTCCCCAGGCCAGGATTCCCCGGCCATTGAAAAAGCGAATGGCGTTGACGGATTTTCCGGAAACGGCATCGACGTTCAAAGCCGCATGCTGGTCATCATTCAGATTGATCGTAAGGCCGGTCGCATCGTCGATGCCGACGTTGGCCGGAGCCTTCCAGACGCCGTATGCGTAGTCGTTCATCGTGTAAACTCCGGCCATCGCGCCGCTGGGCGGCAGGGTGTTCGCATCGTGGAAGACGCGCTCGATGATTTGCGCGTATGCCGGGCTTGCGTTCACCAGCGCCGCCTGCAGCTCCCCGTTGGTCAGCGGCGGCGCCGGCAAGGACTCGATCATTTTGAGAATGCCGGCGACCGTCTTGTCGGGAGCCTCCGGCGGATTCAGCAGCGGTTCCAGTTGCGCGGTATCACCTCCGAAGAGGTTGGTAAAATCGATTTCGTCTTGCTGCATGATACCGGTGTGGAGAAAGGGGTAGTAGCCCGCGCCGTAGCCGAGGCCGACATCACCTGTGCCGGCGCGGAAGTTTTCGATATCCTTCATGAACAGTACGGGATCCGGCTCCTTGCCGCCGATAATATCGAACAGGCACAGGGCCGTTCGCATTTGCGCCGCTTGCAGCAGCATGGCCTGCGTCAGGACCGCATTATCCTGCCGCGTCAGCAGCGTCGCTTCGGGGCAGATATAAAGGGTAGGTTCCCGCTCGTTTTGCAAAGAGGCCAGCCCGGCCAGCAGATCCTTCAACCGTACGTTTGGATTGATAACGGGAGTACCCGGGTTCGCATGGGGATTTCCGGTGGGCGGACCGTAACCGTCTACCGCTACAACGTAGGCATCACCGCCCCCGTTTTGATAGAACAGGCGGACGCTGTTGTACAGGTAATAGACGGTGCCGGGATCGGGGAATATCGAATAGAAATTCCCGCCAATTTTCAGGTAGTTTCCCATGCCCGGTTCCGCAGCCTGTGCAACCGGATAATATTGCGGATTGTATTGTTTCGCCGGTTCCGCCGGCGGATCCTTCAGCATGAAAAAGGCTTTGAAGTCCGCGAAGGAGGTTATTTTCACGGGTTGGTTGTAATATGACTTCCCTTTGTATTCCGCTTGTGGCGCGTAGCCGATAAACGCAGGTACGGCTGTCGCGACAGAAACGATGGTGTTGGGAGAGGTTACTTCGCTGATGCGCACGCCCGGAGCGGGTGTTTTTCTTTTCATGCTTATTTTTGTTCCCCGTTTGTTTTTTTATTTTTGCGCCCACTTAACGGAACCGGCTTTATCGGCGCGCCCTTATCATTCCAGTTTCAGATGTTTGGTGTCGGCCTTGCGCGGGCGCGCCGGCAGTTGCGGCGCCAGCATCCGGATCACCCTTTCCGAAGTCGAGCGGTAGGAGGTCAGCTTGCCGCCGTAGATCGCCACCAGCCGCGGTTTCGCGCGGTCGTCGACGCCGTACAGCGTTTCACGCGTACGTACGAAGGGGTTGCGCTCATCCTTGGGCAGCACCCGCAGGCCGGCGAAACTTTCGATGACCATGTCCGCGGTGGCCGGCCTTTCGTAACGGTTTGGAAAATAGAAATTGAAGACACCCAGCAGGTATTGCACCTCCTCGGGAGAAGGCTCCACTTTTCCGGGATCCCCGAAATGAAACTGTTCCGTGGTACCGATCATGGTCTGCCCATGCCAGGGCATCACGAAAATGGCGCGCCGGTCGGAGGTTGACTCCAGATAGTAAATGCGCTCGCTGGCGGGTCCGGGCAGAATGATGTGCGAGCCGCGTATCCATTCGATCTGCAATATCTCGGGCCGCGGCGCGATTCCTTCCATCACCCGGTTTACCCAGGGGCCTGCCGCATTCACGATCGCCCCGGCCGTGACGCTGCGGTTTAAATTGGCGAAGGTGTCCAGGAAGCGGATACGATAACCGCCGTTTTCGAAACCTGCCTGGCGGAATTCCGCCTTGTAAACGGTTTCCGCTCCCAGTGACTGCGCGGAACGTATGACCGCGGCGGTGAGCGCGGCGTCGTTGGTCTGCGCGTCGGCGTACTGGTAGACATGGCGCAGCTCGGTTTGCCGCAAGCCGTCCAGCTGACGCCACTCATCTTCCGGTACGGTCTTGAAACGCACCTCTGCGCCGAGCCCGGCGAGCAGGCTGTAGATGCCGAGCCCGGCGCGGATTTCCCAGGGGCCGCGCCAGCCGTTGCGGTATATGGGGATGATAAAGGGTTTCAGTTTCACCAGTGAGGGCGCGTTGCGCAGTAACAACTGCCGTTCGTGCAGGCATTCGTAGACCAGTTTGAATTCGCCGCTTTCGAGGTAACGCAGCCCGCCGTGTATCAGCTTGGAAGAACGGCTGGAGGTGCCCATAGCCGGGCCTGCGTATTGTTCGAGCAGCAGGCAGGAGTAGCCCGCCGCCGCGGCCGCCTGCAAGGCTCCCGCGCCGTGTATTCCGCCGCCGATGATTACTATGTCGTAATGTTCCTGCATTCGTAGGGCTTTCCAGGAAAGAGCCACAGAGTACACAGAGTGCACCGGGTATTTCGGATTTTGAGTTTGAAACCGCCTGAAAAATTCTCTATGTGCTGGGTGTACCCGGTGGTTTGTATATTTTTCAAGCTTTATGGTTTCGAGGTGAGGGTTAATTCTTGTTTATTGCATCCAGCATGCCCGTTATGTCATCCGTTTCCAGGTAGTCGACTCCCATCGCGCCGTAATACTCGATCTTCGAGGGGTCGGAGGTCTGGTACAGCATCCATTGCCACGGTCCTGCCCAGAGGCCTTCTTTTGCTGAAATCTTTTCGAGGTTGCAACAGAGCAATTCCGGCTGCAGCAGTTCGGCCGCGGCGCGGGATTCGTCGTTGTAATGGCGGATCACCCAGCCGATCTTGCACCCTTCCATTTCCCGCGCCACGGCCAGCGCATTGTATTCGAAGGAGATAACCATGCATTGTTCGCGAATGGACTCGATGGCATCGAAGATCTTCATCAGGGTTTCACCGATCCCGAAGCGTGCCAGGCTCTCGCGCTTGATCTCGACGAAGGCCGTAACGTGGGGATAGTCGCGCAGCATCTCGACCGTCTCGTAGAGCGTGGCGATGGCGGTAGTCTGGAACCGGTTGCCGAAGCGTTCCGATTGCGAGGCGCGATACTCCGCTATGTCCCTGAACTCGCAGTCCAGCAGCGATTTCCTGACGCCGGCCATCCGCAGCATTGAGTCGTCGTGGAACAGAACCGGCACGAGATCGGCCGTCAGTTGCACGTCGAATTCGACCGCTTGCGCGCCCGCCGCGATAGCGGCGGCAAGGCTGGGCAGGGTGTTCTCGGGATAGTTGGTCTGGTCGCCGCGATGCGCGACAAGAACGGGTTTTTTTACATCCATATAATCAGGCAAATGCCCCCGGCTTAAGTGCGCCCGCGGACAACCATAACATAAAGAACGAGCGCTTGCCTATCCAATAAAAGCTTGGGCGACCGCTCGCATCGGGTTATCGTTGGTCAGACCCGCACGCTGGGACCGCGTTCAACCGCAGCCGGGCAATGACCCGATCCACTCTTCGATCAGGCGGACGCCCTCGGCGTCAGGCACTTTGCTGAAGCGCGGCAACGGCATGCGGTTATTATCCTGATGCTTCATACGGCTCCAGATGACGGAACGGGCGTAATCGCCGGGCGCGAGCAGGCGGGCGTCGGGTATTCCGAGCTCGCCCAGTTGCGGCCGGGTATCACACACGTGCATGTCGGCCAGCGGGGTGGCGGCGCGCAGATCCATGTTACTGTCGGTGCCGCCGCCCGGGCGGTGACACTGCGAGCAGTTGCTGTGCAGGTAGGCGCGGGCGCGGCGGTTCAGGTCCTGAGCGAAGTCCCGGCTGGAAACCAGTTTGAGATCTCGTACCGATGGCTCCGGCACGTCCGCAAGCAGGCCGAGGGCGCGCAGGCGATCGATCTGGTTGCCGGTTCCGGATAGCCAGCCGCCCCTGCGGGCATGAGAGTCGTCCTTATTCAGTTGGGCGACTTCCAGGCCCAGGCTGAAGCCGGCCGCCTCGGTATGGCATTGCATGCATTCGTCGCGGCCAGGGTAATGCCAGACCTGGCCGCCGATGCTGATTTCGTCGGCGTGGCTCAGTAATTGAGCATCGGTCTGGGTGTCATTCCATTGGTAACTGTAGCCCTGCCAGCCGCCGTCGATCTTACGCATGAAAAGCCGGGTTTCGATGAAGCGCCCTTGCAGGCGGAAATTCTTGATCAGCACGCTGCCTGCCGGGAGCCTGAAGTCTCCGTCGCCGGCGATATCGATGCGGGCGCCTGCCGGCAGCGACAGGTAACGCCATTTCTCCGCGCCGTCCGACCAGAAGGCTTCGTTGATATCGTAAGGGATTGTTCCCGCCGCCGGCTGCGCCGGGTCCGCCATATTGACGCAAAGCGTTTGCGAGAGCAGCGGCGGCATTTGTTCCGCCGGAACGCGGCAGCCGTTCCCGCTGCAGGCGGCGACTGCCGCCGCGGCGCACAGGATTAACAGGCAGCGCAGGATCATGCGCTACTGTAGCGCGGCCTCGCGGAAATTTCCACGAGGAGGGAATGCCCGCGTAGCAGGAATTCAGCCGTTGCCGCCGACAATGCGGTAGATGCCGCCGCCGGTGTGGTCGATGACGTAGATCTCGCCGTTGCGGTCCTCACCGAAGGAGGAGATGTTGAGGCCGCTCTTCAGCAGTTCGGCGCGTTCATAATCGCCGCCACGGCGGGACAGGCCCCAAATGCGCCCCGAGGCATAGTCGCCGAAGACATACACGCCCCGCAGATCCGCCAGCGCGCTCCCGCGATAGACGTAACCGCCGGTGATCGACTGCCCTTCGTCCCGGCCGATAACCGTGACCGGGTCGATCGCCGGGCCGCCGGTCAGGGTGCAGGCGCCGATGCCGGATGTCGCCTGCAGGCCTTCGCGGCAGCGCCACCCGTAATTGCCGCCGTTGACGACGAGGTCGATTTCCTCAAAAGTGTTCTGGCCCACGTCACCCACCCATAAATCACCGGTTTCGCGATCGAAACTCCAGCGCCATGGGTTGCGCAGGCCGAAGGCGAAGATTCGGGCGTCTCCGCCCTGCGCCGCGATCAGGTTACCCGCGGCGGCGGAACCGTCGGGATTCAGGCGCAGCATCTTGCCGAGCACCGTATTGATATTCTGCCCGTTCTGGTGCGGATCGTTGCCGGAGCCGCCGTCGCCCAGTCCGAGATATAAAAGGCCATCCGGGCCGAAAGCGATATTACCGCCGTTATGGTTGGTAAAGGGCTGAGCGACGCTGAATACCTCGGTGCGTTCCGGCGCGGCGCCGCTCATCGCCAGCGACTGCCCGTTGTTCGCGCTGCGGAAGCGGGCGACCCGGGAAGTCATATGATCGTTGTCCGGGCCTTCCGTGAAGGACAGGTATATAAAGCCGTTGCTCGCAAAGCCAGGGTCGAAAGCCATGCCGAGCAGGCCGCACTCGCCGCAGTCGGTCAGGCTGTAGTGGTCAGCAAGCTTGACGAGCTCGCTGCGGGTTCCGGCGGCAAGGTCGGCGCGCCAGATTACACCGTTCTGCTGCACGACATAAAAGATATTGTCGTCGCCCGGATGCTGCAGGAACAGCAGGGGATGCGCGAAGTGCATGCCGGCCAGGATTTGCTCCAGCCCGATCCCGGCCGTGGCATCATCATTGCTTTCATCGCCGTCGTCGTGCAAACAGCCGCCGAGCAGCATGGCCAGCAGCGATGACATAACTAAATATTTAACGGGAGCGGACAGGGTGATCATATCGTGATTCCGGATATTTAAGACAAAGCGAGTCTAATCCCGATCCTGCCGGAAGTTATGGGACGGAACTCACATTTCAGTCAAGGCTCGCGCAATGCAACACCATGCCCCCCTTGCGCAGCAGTTCCACGATCCGGGTGAAGCCCGCTGTCGAGAGGGCCTGGCGCTGCTCATCGACACTCATGTACAGGCGGTCGTTCTGCATGCCGCCGGGGCCGCAGTAGTGATCGCACACCAGGTAGAACCCTTCGGGTGCAAGCAGTTCCCTGACCTGGGCGTGCAAGGCGGGGGCATGGCGTTTGTGGCGCAGCTCGTGCACTGCCTGCAGCGTGACCACGCACCCGAATTCACCGAGCTTCGCGTGCCAGTCGGGCTGCTTGAAATCCCGTTCGATGAATTCCACGTGCCGGGCCAAATCGCCCAGGCGTGCGCGCGCCAGCTGATGCATGGCCGCCGAGAAATCGAGCATGCCATAGGAAATCCCGCCGAGGGTTTGCAGCAAGTGCTGCGCTAAAAAACCGGGGCCCGAACCCAGCTCAAGTACCCTTTCCACTGGCGGCGCTGCGGCGCCGATTTCATCCCTGATACGCGCAAAAAAGTCCACGCGCCAAGGCCGCTTCGACATGACCGTTTGCTCCCATTCCCGCGCATCGCGCATCAGGCGCAGGTCGATGGGGCTGGGAACATCCTCGATCAATTATCGCTTTCTCCCGGGCTATTTTCGGGCGCCTCTTCCGCATCCGGCGCTTCTTCCGCGTCCGGGTTTTCCATTTTTGTCAGGGCGCCTTTGCTGCCTCGCTTTTTGGCCCTCTTTGCGGCCATATATTTTTCATGATTCCGGTATTCCAGGATCAGCCCGGCATATTCGTTTTCATCGATTTCATTTTGCATCACAAGCTTCATGTTTTTGATGGGAAATGAGTAATAAATATTCGTATCCTGATCGTGCGAAATAACCCTGTCCGATGCGGTTCCGATAATATCCACCACACAAGCCATTTCGTATTCATTCCGGATCATGTGGGCTTTGCGTTGCGCGGGATTCATTTTTTCAATGGCCTCGCCATCTTTTATCCGGTCCCGTTGTTCTTCTCTTTCAAGTTTTTTCGCTGCGCGCTCCGCAGCCTCTTGTGCTTCCCTGGGGCCAAGGTTTCTTCCGGATAGTTTTGGTTTTTCGACTTCCGGAGTGATTTCATAAAGAGCCATTACCGCCGAGTTCATGGGTTCCCTGGCGATATCCGAGGGCGGTTGCTTGAGGAAAAGACTGATCATTTTTGCATTTTCAGCGGCGAGCTGCGGAACCGTATCAAAATATAATTTCCCGCCGTCTTTTTGCCACAGCTGAAGAGCTTCCTCGCGGCGCCGATTTTCATCTTCTGACGATTCCGATCCCCCGAATTCATAATGGTCGCGGACATCGTAAAGTGATGCGAATTTTTCCCTGTGCAAGAGTTCTACTTCAATAGGGGCGTGGCGCATTTTTCCCTTCGCTTTAACCCTGTATAACTCAAGATCCGTTATAAACCAGAGCCTGTAATAATCCGGGGCGAATATAAACGCGTTACTGAATGTGAGCGCTGAATCAGGCAGCTTTCGCTGCCATTGTTGTTTTTGTAGAAGTTTTGGCAGACGGGGTTCGCTTGGGACTATGGATGGCCTGGAGATTTCGATGCTATCGAACCAGGTTTTTCCCTCGAACGCAGTTTCCATGAATCGATTCATGGACTGGGAAAAATCACCGTTGTGCAGACTTTTGTTTATTTTTAAAAACCGTTGAGACGGCGGCGCCCTTTGCGCGCCTACCCTGGGCAAGCAGACGGGTTTCGGTTCATCGGCGGTACTCGCGGCAATTATTGCTCCCAGAACCACTACGCCCGCCAGTATCGGGAAAGCCACGGCGGGTGTCGGTGCGGCCTGGGCCGCCTCCGTGGTAACTAATGGGACAAAGTCTCCGGCGGAAGGGAATGCCTGAATAACTTCTTCCTGACTCTGCGGCGATATGTAAAGAATGGCTTTTTTGATTGCGGCGGCATCTTCGGTTGAAAGCGTTGCGGACTTGTTATCAGCCGATGCCGGCGCGCAACTGCCTGCCAGTAATATCAGTACGGCGAATTTCAGGATACCGGATTGCATAATTCCCCCATAAAATTTTCAGATGGGAAAGCGATTCCGCCGATAAGGCGTTACGTGCAAAGACCCCTCATGGCGGCACCGCCTGTTTTAGCGGATTCTGAATCGCATGCCTGTGCCGTGATATGAAAACATTTCCGGCGCCGGGCAGCATCGTCACGGCTGCGCCGGCGCAGCGTCCGCGGCCGGAGTTTCTGCGTCGTGATCTTTCATGTCCGGGGTGTCCGAGCCGGAGTCTTCGGCAGTGGTTGCCGCGTGGCGGCGGTAAAGGCCCGGATTTTTCTTGCGTTCCCTCCCTTGGGCAATGGCTCCGGCCTTGCGCATTTCCTGCGCCTGGTATTTGAGGACGGTGTCGGCATATTCGCCTGCATCGACCTCGCTTTCCTTAATGAGCTTCATATTCCTGGCGGGCAGGGAATAGTAAATGTCCCGGTCCAGGTCCCGCGCAATCACGTGCTCGGCGGTGGTTTCGGCAACGTCCACCAGGCAGAGATATTCATAATCCTTGCGGAGCATGTAGGCTTTACGCTGAACCGGATTCATTTTTGCGAGTTTACCGACATGCTGCTCTAATTGCCGTTGCTCCCATGTTACATTTTCCGCGGCTTTCTGTTGCTGCCGGGAGGTTACGTGGCGTTCGGCGGCTCTCTTTTCAATTGCATAAAGAGCCATAATGGCGGTGTTCGGGGCGGTATCGGAAGGCGGCTGATCCACCAGGAACCGCTTTATCATTTCCGCGTTTTGGGCGGCGAGTCGGGAAACGGTGTCGAAATACAGCTTCCCGCCGTCTTTCTTCCACAGCTCCAGAACTTCTTCCGGGCAACAACCGCCGGTTTTTGACGCAGCCAGCGCCGACTCGAAATGATCGCGGATATCGTAGAGCGATACGAATTTTTCCAAATGTATCTTTTTTAATTCGACACTGGGCCGGGTGGGAGCTCCCATGGCCATCAGGTCGTATATTTCAATCCGGGTTATAAACCAGAGTTTGTAGAAGTCATCGCCAAATACAAAATGATTGCTGACGACAATGGCGCTATCGGGCATCGGCTCATGCCGCTTGCGCCGTCCCTTGATCAGATTTCTCAGTTGGCCCTTGCTGACGTTTATGACCTCTTTTGAGATTTCAATGACGTTAAACCAGGTTTTTTTCATAAATGGCGCAGCCGTGATCCGGGTGATCGAATCAAAAAAGGCCCCGTCCGCCATGCTGGCGTTCAGTTTTCTGAAACCCGAGGGCAGTATGCTGCTCCCTTCCGGAGGCAGGCCGGCGTCTTTTCTATAACTTCCCGGCCGGATATCCCTGCTCAAAAATGCCGAGAGTCTTTCAGAGTCCGTGCTGCTGGTGATGGGCGCGGCGTCTGAAGAGGGCGTTCCGACGATCCTGGTAATCCCGGCTTGCTCTTCGGACATGTAAACGATGACGCTTTTGTTCTTCAGGCTGGCAAGGCTTTTGGACGAAAGCGATTCCGCGGTTGCGGCATCACATAAAACGACCGCCAATAACAGCGGCGCCCACTTTATTTGCAATGGAGTTTGCATGGCGGACCTTCCCTTGAAGAAATCATTTTTTATGGTAACCCTGGCCAGGATTATTGCATTTTGATGTTGCATGGGACAAGGAATCTGGCGCCCTGGCGCGGGCCGGCGTCATTCAACAGAATATTTCGTTTCCGGGGAGAACTGCCTCAATGCCACGCCTTCCTGCCGTCCGGGGCGGGTGCCTGAACATATTTTCCGGGACTGCGTTTCTGCAGCAGACGGCTGCGCGCCTCGAATTGCTGTTGATCGCTGAGTGCCGGCTCCAGGTGCAGTTCCTTGCCGAGCAGCCAGCCCGCCGGCGCCCCGTTGCGGAACAGCACGCGGTTGCGGCCGGTGGCGGAGATGCGCGGGCCGGGCATGATCAGGCCCGACAGGTTCAGCGGGTCCGCGGCGGAGAGCGTGACCCACTGTTCCGCATCGCCGTTGCGGCGCTGGTTGCGCAACAGACCTACAGCTTCCGGTAGCGCAAACTGCTCGCCGCTGTGGCCGCTGACGAAGCGTCCGCCGCGGATCTCGCCGCGCGCTTCCATGCGGCGATAGACGTATAAGAGTTCGCGCCAGGGCGGGGCCTGCGTTTCGCGCTGCAGCAACTTGCGGAACACCACGCCGTAACGCTTGAGGAAGACCGCGGCCATATGTTCCAGCGTCGCATAGGGTGTAGTGAACCAGCCGATATCCTCGTGCGAGACTTCTGGGCTGTTGTGTGAGATCAGGCTCCAGCGTCCTGCGCGGTCGAATTCGCCGGCGACGTTCGAAGCGCGGCCGCGGCGCGCGAAAGCCATTCGCTGCGAAGGCGGTGTGATTAGCGCTCGCAATCCCGCGAAACCGTCGGCGTGCGCGAGTCCCCTGGCCGCAAGTTCCGCCAGCGCCTGTTCCACCTGCGTGCGCAGGAGTCCGGTGGCCTGCACGATATCGAGGAAGAACACGGCGCCGCGCTGTTGCAGGCATTGATACACTCTGAGCGCGCCGGCGGAGAGTGCGCCGGTGATATCTTCCTTGTGTCCGTTACGCAGCCAGTGGCCGGCGGATTCGCGCGGCAATAACACAATGGGTGTGCTTTTGAGCGTGGTCTGCGCCGTTTTGCCGCCGCCCGCGCGCAACCAGATAAAGCGCCCGCTGTTGCACAGCGCATCGAGATCCTGCCCGACGTAGTAGGCGATGCGGTCGGCCAGGATCGATTGTTCCCAGGCCGCGGCCGGAATCGGAAAACCCTCCAGCTTGCGCAAGGCGGTATCGACCGCGGCCTCGCCTTCGCCGCGCGTTTCCGCCAGGCCATGCCATGCAAACAGAAAGCGCATAAATTCGGCGGTGGTGGCCGGCTGTATCTGCTCGCGCAGGTTCTGCAAGGTATAGCGGTGGATGCGCGCCAGCAGCCCGCGTTCGCACCACTGCAGTTCGGTTATCCGCGGGTCGAAATGTCCCTGCATGATGCAGCCTTCCTGCTGCAGGGCGAGCAGGGCGTACTGCACTTGCGGCAGCGGCAGCAGTAATTCGTTCGCCAGCATCTGTTCGCCGACCGGGCCGGTGCCCTCTAGACGGCTACGCAGGATATCGATCAGCGCCGCGTCGGCATCCCACTCCTTGCGCGTCAGCGGACCGGCGGCCTGGATGGAGGGAGACAGCTCCGCTTCCGGGTATAACGCCAGCCATTGCGGCAGCCTTTCGGCGCAGACATGGAGGCCGTGTTCCTTATTAATAAGGAGTCGCGTCGCGCGCCGGTCGGTGCAAAGGGATTGCATGTGTGCGGCCAGTCCCGCATCGTGTTTGAAGTCCTGCTCGCTCAGATAGGCCAGTGTCCACAATGCGTCGTGCAGCTCATCCGGGTTCTGCATATAGGGCCAGGCTTCGCTGCGCACCTGCGCGATCGCTTCGGGGCTTAACGATTGCAGCGCGGCGGCGTCTTCCGGATCGGTGAAGCGCCGCGCATTGACCGCCTGCGTGCGGCGCTCTTCCGCGGGCGCATCGTCAAGGAAGGCGTAGGGCTTGGCCACCAGGATTTCCTGCGCCAGCGCCGAGGGCGCGGTCAGGTCCTTGCAGACGATTTGGATCTCGCCGCTCTCGACACGCTTGAGCATTTTTTCCAGGCCCGCGATATCCATCGCTTCGTTCAGGCAGTCGTCGATGGTCTGGTTCACCAGCGGATGATCCGGTACTTCACGTTCGCCGACGATGTTGTCCTGGCAGGCGAGCTGGTCGGGAAACACCACCGCGACCAGGTCCTCTGCGTCCATGCGCTGGAACTGCGCCGGCACCCGCCGCCCGTTGCGGTTGCGTTGGATGGCGAGCGCGATGCTGGCGACCCAGCGCCAGCGCGTCATGAAGAGAGGCGCCTGCAACACGGCCTGGGTTACAGTCTCGCGCACGCCCGCGGATTTCACATAAGCGGTGACTTCCTGCAGCGGGAAGCTGTGGGTGGCGCCGAGCGAGATCACGATGCTGTCTTCCAGCGCCGCGGCCTGCAGTTCAAAATTGAACTTGCGGCAGAATTTCTTGCGCAGCGCGAGGCCCCAGGCGCGGTTGAGGCGCGCGCCGTAGGGCGAGTGAATCACGATGTGCTGGTCGCCCGCTTCGTCGAAGAAGCGTTCGAACACGATTTCGGTCTGGGTCGGCAGCATATTGAGCGCGGCCTTGGCGGCGGCGAGATAATCGGCCACTTGCTGCGCGGTGGCGGCGTTCAAACCGAGTTCGTCGCGCAACCAGGCGGTGGCCGCTTCGATACCGCTTTCCAGTCGTTCGCCGATCAGCTCGCGCAGCCGCGAGACCGATTGGCTCAGTTCGTCCGAGCGTCCCGGCGCCTGGCCGAGCCAGAACGGAATCGTGGGCGGCTGGCCGCGCGCGTCCTCGACGCGCACGGTGCCGCGTTCGACCCGGAGTATCCGGTAGGACGCGTTGCCGAGTTGGAAGATATCGCCCGCCATGCTTTCGAAGGCGAAATCCTCGTTCAGACTGCCGATAAAATTGCCTTCCGGTTCCAGGATCACGTCGTAATCGAACTGGTCCGGAATTGCGCCCGCGTTCATGATCGCGGTCAGGCGTGCGTTCTTGCGCCCGCGCAACACGCCGTTGACCGCGTCGCGGTGCAGATAGGCGCTGCGGCGGCCGCGGCGCGTCGAGAAGCCGTCGGCCAGCATGGCGAGCATGTCTTCGTATAACTGTTGCGATAACTCGCGATACGGGTAGGCTCCGCGCAGACACTCCAGTAAGGCCGGTTCACTCCACTCGCGGCAGGAGACTTCCGCCACGATCTGCTGGGCCAGTACTTCCAGCGGTTGCGGCGGCACCTGCAGTTGATCGAGTTCGTCGCGGCGCACCGCATCCAGCAACGCGGCGCATTCGACGAGGTCATCGCGCGTGGTGGGGAAGAGCCGCGCCTTCGGCATGCCGCCGACGCTGTGGCCGGCGCGGCCCACGCGTTGCAGGAATCCGGAGATGCTTCTCGGGGATCCGATCTGGCAGACCAGGTCGATATCGCCGATATCGATGCCGAGTTCCAGCGAAGCGGTGGCAACCATCACTTTGAGCTTGCCCGCCTTCAGGCGCTGTTCCGCGTCCAGCCGGTGCTCGCGCGCCAGGCTGCCGTGGTGCGCCGCGACCTGCGTTGCATCGAGGCGCTCGCCGAGATGGCGCGCCGCGCGTTCCGCAAGGCGCCGGTTGTTGACGAAGATCAGCGTGGTTTTATGTGCTCGTACCAGATCCGCCAGTTTGTCATAGAGCGTGGCCCAGACCTCGTTCGCCATCACCGCTTCCAGTGGCGAGTCCGGCAACTCGATCGCCAGATCGCGCTCGCGGATATAACCGCGGTCGACGATGGTGCAGTCTTCCCGGCGGTTACCGACCAGGAATTCCGCGACGGTTGAGAGGGGCTTCTGCGTGGCTGAGAGGCCGATGCGGGTCAGCGGCGCGTTCGTCAGCGCCTGCAGCCTTTCCAGAGACAGCGCAAGGTGCGCACCGCGCTTGTTCGGCGCCAGCGCATGAATTTCATCCACGATCACCTTACGCGCCTTGCTCAGCATGGCGCGGCCCGATTCGCTGCTCAACAATATATATAAGGACTCGGGCGTCGTGACCAGGATATGCGGCGGCGTCTTGCGCATGCGCTCGCGCTCGCCCTGCGTGGTGTCTCCGGTACGCACCGCGGCGCGGATTGCGACGGGAGGCAGCCCGTTATGCAGCAGCTCGTCGGCGATACCCTGCAACGGCGCTTCCAGGTTCTTGCGGATATCGTTCGACAGCGCCTTCAACGGCGATACATAGAGCACGCGCGTTTCATCCGGCAGGGCGCGTTCCAGACCTTCGCGCACCAGCTCGTCGAGCACCGCGAGAAACGCTGCCAGCGTTTTACCACTGCCGGTCGGCGCCGCGATCAGCGTGTGTTGTCCTTGCTGAATCGCCGGCCAGGCCTGTTGCTGTGCCTCGGTCGCGGATGCGAAAGTTTTATTGAACCAGCCGGCAACGGCGGGGTGGAAGGAATAATTCGACATGGCGTCAGTATACGCTTTGGACTTAAACCCCTGCCAGACGGGAAGCACGCAATGTAGCCAGGGCCTTTATAATTTTTGTCTCTCGCAAAGGCGAGAAAGAACTAAAAAATTTCTTTTATCCCCCTTCCAAAGGAAGGGGGATGGCTGAAAGCCAGGGGATGTATTGAACAGTTCATCAGGAAATATCCAGTGGGCTGCGCACTGCGTTCGCCCCTTTATTCATGACATGCGTATAAATCTGGGTGGTGCGTATGTCTTTGTGCCCCAGGAGCTCCTGCACGGTGCGGATATCATAGCCATTCTCCAGCAATTGAGTGGCGAAAGTATGGCGGAAGGTATGACAGCTGGCGGGCTTATGGATGCCGGCCTCGCGCACGGCCAGCTTCACGGAACGCTGCAAGGCTTTTTCATCGAGATGATGCCTGCGTTGCTTGCCGGAGCGTGGATCGAACGAACGCTTGCTTGCAGGGAATACATATTGCCATGCCCACTCCCGATTTGCGTTCGGGTATTTGCGCTCCAGTGCAAACGGCAGATAGACTTCTCCGTATCCGGCCGTCAGATCCATATCATGCAATTCTTTCGCTTTGATGAGTTGAACACGTAAATCGCCTGCGATCCTGTCGGGTAACAGTGTCACACGATCCTTTCCGCCTTTGCCGTCTCGAACAATGATCTGGCGGCGCTCGAACTCCACGTCCTTAATCCGCAGGCGCAGGCACTCCATCAATCGCAAGCCCGAGCCATATAACAGTTTTGCCATCAGGAGATATGGCGGCTGCAATGCTCCCAGCACTCTCGTTACTTCATCTTGCGTGAACACAACCGGAATCCGACGGGAATGTTTGGCCCGTGTAATACCATCCAGCCAGGGGAGATCGATTTCCAGGACATCCTTATACAGAAACAGCAAGGCGCTCAGCGCCTGATTCTGGGTTGATGCACTGACCGATTTCTCAACCGCGAGATGGGTTAAAAACGCCTCGATATGGGAGGCATCTAGCCCTTTCGGGTGTTGCAGGCCATGGAAATGAATGTATGATTTGATCCATTGCACATAGGATCTTTCGGTGCGGATACTGTAATGCTTGGTGCGGATTTTATGGCGCACCCGGTCCAACAGACGAGGATTATTAGACATGACACTCAAGCCTCCCTGGTTGTCGCTTTTTTACATAGCCCTACATAAAAAACAACGACTTGGCGTGGTTAGGCGGCATTATACGACAAAGTGTCGTGTTATATCACCCCATAATGACGTCGAATTATAGTTATGCGTAAACTAATTTCTTCCATTATTCTCCTGGTAGCATTTCTATCCGTCCTTGGCTTAATAGTTCTAATTGCATATCCTTTTATTGCCTTTAATTCCAAAGGCACAGATGTGGCCTTTCAAAGCTCAGACGGCAATTGGGCTGATAGCGAGGTTCTATTCAAAGGAAGAGATTTTGATTCAATAGTTATTTATTTCGAGCTATATAAAATTTCATGTAATGCGCCAGATGCTCAATTACAGCGAGTAACCGATAAACCAAATATATTTTCAATGAGCTGGTGGTTTGATGATTTCGATTTACCAAAATGGAAAGTACCATTGGCGATGGAACATCCGGAATCATTAGGCGACTGTGATGGGGCAAGAAAAGAGGGTGAATATGAGCTGGCGAAACAGCGTGCGGCAGCGTACATTGCTTCCTTGTCAAAAACGCATAACAAGGCTTTCTAGCCGATTCGGCGCGTAACCGCGCCTCTCGGCTAAAAGCAACGTTAGCCGTGAAGATTAGACCTGCAGTTGAATCTGATGCGCGAGCTATTGCTCAGGTACATGTTCAAACATGGCAGATCGTTTATCGTGGAGTGGTGCCGGATTCATATTTGGATTCGTTGTCGGTGGATAAGCGTGAAACAGTGTGGCGCCAATCCCTGGCACGAGGGGCGCCAGAAGTGTGGGTAGCTGAACTGCATTCTGGTATTGCGGGCTGGGTGGCATTTGGGCCATCTCGTGACGTCGATGCTTCGCCTGAGACGGGAGAGCTAGAGGCAATCTATGTCACTCCTGCTAAATGGTCCACTGGCCTTGGTCGTGAACTCTGGCTGGTGGCGCGTCGCCGTATGCTTGAGCTGGGGTTTTCATCTGCTACACTTTGGGTCTTGTCCGAGAACACGCGCGCAATTGGGTTCTATCAGGCTGCCGGCTTTGAACCTAATCTCGATTCTCAAAAAGAGATTATCCTTGGTGGTAAGTCTCTGAGGGAGGTTCGCTATGAAATATCATTCGGCTAACAAAGCCTTCAAACGGAGCTTCGCGCTGACGCGCTTCGCCCGTTTAAGGCATCGTTAACAGCAAATGGAGTCCAAAGCATGAGATCTGATGTTGTGGCAGTTGTAGAAGAACAATTTAAAGCCTATAACAGAAAAAATGCGGAGGAGTGGGCTTCAACTTACTCAGAAGATGCTGTTCAAAAAACAATGGACGGGGCCACGCTTGCCTTAGGACGTGCGGATATACAACAAAAGATTCAGGATCGTTTTAAGGAGCCGGATCTTAAAGCCACCCTTATAAAAAGGTCTGTTTATGACAATGTGGTGATCGATCACGAGCACATTGTAAGAAATTTCCCAGAGGGGCTTGGCAGCGTGGAGATGCTTTGTATATATACAGTTGAAAATGGGTATATTAAGCAAGGGATTTTCAAAGTGTTTAATCAGCAGTTAACAAAGCCTTCAAACGGAGCTTCGCGCTGACGCGCTCCGCCCGTTTAAGGCATCGTTATGCGCCGGGTATGTCATGAGTAAAAAAACATTTTTGGCGGTTTATGATTACGGCACGGGTGGGATATGGATTTTGATTGATGCTGTTTCAAAAGAACAAATAGAGAAGCGGTATCCAAAATTAATCGCCTTTGAAGATAAGCCTGATTGGATGACGGAGGAAGAAAAGAAGGAGTATTTTGAAAGCTGTAAAAAAATAGGCTTTCACTGGGATATAGAAAAAGCTCCAACAGGGTGGTTGGCCAGGTTAAATGAAGAGGCTAACTAAATGGCGCATAACAAATGGCTCAAAACGACTCCGGCGCTAACGCGCCTCCGCGTTTTAGCCAATCGTTAGAGCATATGAAACAAATTATCCTCAACGTCATTTCTGCTTTGCTCTTTATGGCTTTGGCTGCATTGGGTGCCTTCTACTGGAGTCATGTGGGTTTGGCCAACAGCTTGAACAAAACCATGTATTCCACTTGGGGTTGGAGTCTGTTGTCAATTTGTTGCTTTTTACTCATCGTAACTGGTGTGTTAATTTCCAACAATCGTGTTTGGGCTGCGCTCGTCATTTCCGTAGCGCCATTTCCCGGTGTCCTTGTAGCCATTCACCTCTTTGGGGTCTCTGGAGGGTTTTTGAGTCATGTGCTCTAACAAATTGCTCATGCCGACGCCGGGGACAGTGCGCCTCTTTTTCTATCTCTGTGGCCGGCGCGGCACAGCAAAACGTTAGCTTCTAGAGAATGAGTAAGGCAAGAGTGGAAATCGGGAGACTGGTGTCACAACGCGACGAGTGGGGATGCGGCGTAGCGTGCGTAGCATCTCTGCTTGGCGTCTCCTACCCCGATGCCAAGTCACAACTTGAGGCCCATAAGGGCGCTGGCATTAATGTCGAGCGCAAAGGCCTGGAACCTGCGCCTATCATCAAGGTGCTGGAGGGCGCTGGCTACAAAGTCAAAGTCAACAGGCGCCATAAGTTGAGCTCGTGGCCGCTTGGCACAATCGTGTTACTTACTTGGGAGTTCGGTCGGTACAAGGGCAGCGGGCACTACATGTTGCTCACTGGCCACGGCTGGATGGATCCATGGTTCAATTTGAACAAGAATCCAAGAGCTGCAAAGTACCGTGCATCGTTACCAAGAAATACGGCAGTGGTATGCGCAATCATCGTGCAACGAAGCTAACAATTTTTTCAACCGGACGCGGCGAACAACGCCGCGCCGGTTAAAA
>DASUFE010000099.1:0-61381 GCA_036274675.1 Gammaproteobacteria bacterium | reverse complement strand
GTGATCGTCACCAGCGAAGTCTCGCCGGCAATCAGGTTCGTATCGCTCACCACAATGCCCGCCGTGGGTCTTATGTTATCCACCGTGGCATTATCGTTGTCCGCCGTAGTGGTAGGCCCGCTGGCATTCGTCGCCGTTACGCTGACGTTGCGGCTGGTCGCATTAATGGAACCAGCAACAACCGGGTAGGTTGCCGTCCAGGCGCCGCTGCTTTCAGTCGCGGCCACTGCTGTACCGCCGCCGAACTCGCTGAAATTGACGGTCACCCCGGTAACACCCGCGTTATTGTCGCCGTCGGCGGCGTTATTCCAGGTCGCGGTGACGGTGTCGCCGATCTTGTAGGCGCCGCCGGTGCCGGTCGCGCCGGAGATGCTGATATTGCCGGCTGTCACCGCCGGTGTTGCAAGAGCGGTGATAGTGCTGCTGTCGGCGGTGCTCAGCCCGCCGGAACTGGCCCGCAGATTGAAGGTTTCGTTGCCCGAACCGGAGACGGTGTAATTGACCTGCATGCCGGTGAATGTCGACACGCCGCTACTGGGCGTGATCGTCACGGTGGCGGCGCTGCCGTCGGTGTCGCCGGTGGCGCTCATCGTCGCGCTGCCGGCGCCATTGACTTCCGCCAGGCTAATACCGGTGCCGTAGCCTGTGTCGATAACGTTATTGGCGTCCTTGGCCGACACCACGGGTACCGTTGTAAAAGCTGTTGCGTTGCCACTGGCCACGTTGAGCGGAACCGGCTGTGTGTCAAATACCAGTTTGGTTGCAACGACGTTCGAGGTGACCGGATTGGAATCGGCCGTCGGCAGATTGCTGCCCACGCCGTCCTGGTCGTTCGCCGTCAGCGTAAAGCTCTGCTGGTCCGAGGTGGCGGTATAAATGAGGTTAGTGAAGGTCGCCACGCCGCTGGAAGCAGCCTGTGTATTGTTGGTCAGGCTGCCGGCGCTGGCTTCGGTCAGTGTCACGGTCTCGGTGAAATTAATATCGGTATTGCCGAAAGCATCGCGCGCAGCGACGGCGGGTTGCGTGGTCAGCGCGGAGCCGGATACCGATCCGGCCGGCTGGGTGACAAAAACCAGTTGTGTCGCCGCGACATCGACGGTGGTGCCGGTACCGTTGGTCACGGCGCTGGTCGAACCCATCTGCGTGCCCAGAGACCCGACGGTAAGATTGGTGTCACCGTCCACACTGAGAATGACCGTATGGCCGTCAGTGACGCCGGCATTGTTGTTGTAATACGCGTTGATGGTGTAGGTCTGGTTGCCACCGTTGGCGACGGAGATGCCGAGACCCGGGAAAGTGATCCTGTCCGTGGCCGCGCTGTACGTACCGGTGACATTGTCGACATCCGGCCCGTTCAGCCGCCAGGTGATCTGGCCGCGCTCCGTGTCGGTCGAGGTGCCGGAAACGTTCACGATGATCTGCGATACATCCAGGGCATAAGAGTCGCTCGTGGCGCCATCGCTGATCTTGAAATCGAAGACATTTACCGCCTCGCCGACCGTGTCGACGGTAGTAGCCAGACCAACGGGTTCGGTTACGCCGGCGCCGGCCGTCACATTGCCATCGCTATCGGGAGGATTCTGCGCATTGGCGATGGTGAAAGTGCGGAATTCAAAGAACGGCACTGTACTGGGGACAGCGCTCGTAGCATCAAAATAGAGCTTGAAAGCCTTAAGCTGCACACCGGAAAAGTTTGTTAATTGACCCGCACCGAAACTAAAGGACTCTCCTGATGAGCCGGTACCATTAACTGTCGATGATGTGACCGTACTGTTGTCACGTTTTATGCCGACAATATGCATATTGGTGAACTGGCCGCTTGCATATTCACCGCAAGTCAAGCCTGTCAATTCAAAGGACCCGGTATTGACGCCATCGACGTTGACATAAAAATAATTGTTCGCCGATAAGCTATAGGTGATATAGGCCGGGTAAGGACTGGCCGTATAAGCCTTGACATTCAAACTTGCACCGCTCGTGGTCTTTGCGCCAACGGTAAAATGGGTAGACGTTATTGTGTTGCCGCTGTCGGACCAGCCGTTCTGAAAACCGTAGGTGCCGTTCGCAGCCGCCAGAACGGCGGAAAAATCCTTGATTGCCTTGCCACTGAAGGGAAGCTTCGCTTCGATATCGCCCGCGCTGATTTCCAAATCCCAGTCGCCCTGCAAATCCCGTGAGCCGGTTTTATCGCTGGACGCAGCCACGTCCACATGCGTATTGCCGTGGATGATTTCGAGCAACTCCATGCCTGCCTTGCCGGCGGCCAGATCACATCCATACAGCAACAAATCCCCGCCCTCGCGCAAGGCACCATTCAACGCAGAGAAAGTCCCTATTTCATGTTTGATATCTTCGGCGGTAATGTGCGTACTGCCCAGCAACAACTCACCGTCACGGGCATGGGAAACGATATGCAGCGCGGAGAGATTTTTGTAGCGCGCCAATATTGCGACGAGCTGGCCCAACCCCGGCTCGCTTGAGTCGATCTCGACGATTTCCATGCCGGGCTTGGCTGCCCGGTAAAGAATATGTTTGTCCGGCACGGCGGAATCGATAATCACCAGTTCTTTGGTCGACGTACCGGAGGTGATGGCCAGCTCATTTTCCCCAACGATGCGAGAAACGCCTGCCCCCACCGGACGATATGGGCGGACCAGGTCGGTCAAGGCCAGATGGCTGACGGCGGATACCGGTTGCCTGCGCTGATAGGCGCCGTAACCGACCGGCGTGGCATAGGCGGCAAAGGGAATCAGCAAACCGGTCAGGCTTCCGAGCAGGGTCTTACGCATGGTCCTATTCCTTCGTGACGTTGTGTTTCCTGGCGGCAATGATATTGGCGGAAGTTCCGGCATTGTCCTGCCAGAAATCCATTTCCTGGTATTTGGCGAAAAGGTCCGGCGGCAGTATCGTGCGCCGCGGCTTGAATTCCACTTTTCGGCGCACGGTGTGCAAACCTTTTACACCCAGCTTGTTATCGAACTCGCTCTCTTCGTATTCCACTGCGCCGAAATCGTGATCGAAGGCGGGTTCCTGGATGAACTGATAGAGCAGCTGCAGGGTTTTCGCGGGATGCTGCGTCAGCAGATCGTAATCCACCAGCAGCAAACGATTTGAATACTCGCCGTAGTAGGCTTCCTTCAATGCGGTCCAGGCGCCGCCTACGGCGCCGCCGGCGTTAATCAGGGTTTCGCAACGGCTGTATACCGTCTGGCGGCCGCCGGCATTGAACATGCGGCTGTAATCGAAAGGATTCTTGCGGTGGATGACCTCGAAGCTGTCCATGATCCAGGCCGGATTGCGTACGCAGCAGATCACTTTGAAATCGTCGTACAACTCCACCAGTTGGTGCAGCCGCGCCGTCCACAGGCGGTTGGTGTCGAAAATTACTTCGCGGCCCGTCTGGTCGGCATAATAAGCGTCAAACAGCGCACGGCAGATGCCCTTGCGCTTATCCTCATTGAAGAAGGTATAGAACTCGCCACCCGCTCCCATCTGTTCGAGGGCGCCGTTGATCAGCCCTGCGATTGGGCTGCTCATGGCGGCGTGAAAGCGCGGGTTCTGGCGCAGGATTCCCGCCAGCAGCGTGGAGCCGGAGCGCGGCAGCCCTGAAATGAAATGCAGTTTCTGCGGCATCTTCTTCATTCAAATCTTTATCGAAACAGCGGCGCGGCCGACCTGTTATATGTCGGCCGCGCCGAGTCCTTCCTTAAGGCCGTTGCGGGAAAATGCCTTCCATCGCGATACAGTAGTTTAGGCTCAGGAACGGCTGGCGGTTTTCGTGTCCCTGGCCGCCGCCGGCGCTGGGGGTCAATGCCTGAGGGTCCATGCTCGTATCGACGGTCGTCGCGGACGGAGTCAGGAAGTCGATGTTACCCGTGCCGCCGCGCCGATCCTGGGCGAGCCAGGCATCGGCTGTCGGCGCACCCGCGGTGCCGACGACATCCAGACCGCTCACGCTGTGGTTGTGCGCCGGGATTTCGTTCAGTATCAGCGCAACCGTGTCCGACCCTGCGCGCGTGCCGGGCGTCCAGGGCTGCAACCCCGGCCCATTGCCCGCGCCCACCACGACGCTGCCCTGCAGATTGGGCAGTGCGAAATTCGTCGTTCCATTGCCGCCGTACGTAGTCCCTAAAAGGGAGAACAGCGTCGAATACTGGGCTATGGGAATAAGCTGCCCGTTGCACTGTAACCAGCCTTTGGGCGCGAAGCTGAAAGGCAGCAACCGGACTTCACCGAGAAAAGGTTCTGACATAAATAATCTCCTGTATTAGCCCTGCGAAGGGTATAGGCCTTCGAGGGCGATGATGTAGTTCATGCCGACACTGCTCATGATGTTGTTATGGGGCTGACTTCCCCCCGCATTCATGACCGACTGCTGGTTCAGCGCTTTCGGCTGCGGGCCGGAAGGGGACGCTGCATAGAGAGTGTCCTGGCCCACATTCGCAAACAAGGCCGCGCCTGGATTCGGGCTCGTCGCCGCGGCGGCACTGGTGACGAAGGAATGGCTGTGCGTGGGTATCTGTTGCGAGGTCAGCGTCACTGTCTCGACACCGAAAGACTCTCCCATCATGCGCGGCGTCAGCCCGGGGCCGTTCCCCTGCCCCACCGGCACACGGCCGCGCAGATCGGGCAGTGCAAAATTCGTCATACCGTCGCCGCCGTAGGTGGTGCCAAGCAAGGTGTATAACGCCTCGTTATCGGCGATAGGCAGCAACGTGCCGTCGCAAAAATTCCAGCCGGCCGGGGCGAAATTCCCGGCGAACAAGCGGACTTCTCCAAGAAAGGGTTCACTCATTTTTCTTCTCCTCGATCAGGGACGGCTCGGGTAGATGCCGGCCAGTGAAATGCAAAAATTGGTCACCAGAGACGGCTGGAGATTCGTATGCGGCTGGTTGCCGCCGACGGACGATACCGTACCCGGAGTCAGCGCCTGGGTCGCGCCCGCATTGGCGGGTGCATATACATTGGCGGGCACCTGAGGATTGGCGCTGGCAAGCAGGCCGAGGCCGATTACCGCGTTTTCATACTCATCCTGCGATCCGTTGGTCTTCGACGAAACCATGACCTGATGCGTGTGTGGGGGTACCTGGGTAGCGTTCAACGTCACATTCTCAACGCCGGCCTTCGCACCTTGGGGATTACTGTTGTCCGGATGCCTGGGTACTCGCCCGCGCAAGTCGGGCAGGCCGAAAGTCGTTATGCCGTCACCTCCGAACGTGGTCCCAAGCAACGAGAACAACGCCTGGTTCTGCGCGATGGACAACAATTGTCCGCTGCACGGCGCCCAGTTTTTGGGTGGATAAGAAAAAGATAGAAGCCTGATTTCTCCGATAAACGGGTCAGCCATGGTCGTCACTCCTCCTGTGTCGTTCTATATCGTTTTGTTTATGAAAAATTCCGCCCGCGATTTTGTCCGGAAACGCCGGCGTCACCCAGCTCATGGCCTCATGAGTCTCGGAAACCGCGTCCACCCGGAAACCGAGTGCGAGATAAAGCCTTTTGGCCGGAAGGTTCTGGCGATCCACGGACAGTGTGATGCGTCGTGCTTTCGCCGTGGTCTGCAGAGCCTGCAGCATCGCAGTGCCATACCCTTGGCCGCGCGCAGCCGGCTCAATGATGAAATCGACGATGTGAAGCGCCGTCTCACCTTCATCGAGCGTGATCTTGCCGATGGGCATACCGGAACGCTCGATAATCAGCGTCCGCGCGGCCGGCCATTGCCGGGCATAGTGAGCCTGCTGCAGCCGGTACTGCTGCGCGATCAAAAGATCGACGTGCTCGCGGGGCGCCGGCATCGAATAATAGAAATGTTCGCGCGTGGAACGGAACAATCCTTCCATAAAAGCCGCGTCCGCCGTCCGCGGCGGACGCAGTGTCAACCCCTCATCATGCTTCATGCCGCCCACGTTAATCGCGATCCCCCGGTCAAGGAGTCTCTTCCATCAACTTCTGCCGGGGCACCTGCACCGGTATGACATTCGGTACCGCATAGGGCGTGCCTTCGGCCAGCACGTGACTGATGGCGATCAGCCGATTGGCCAGCGGCGGCGGGTCGCTCTGAAACGAATATGAGCGGGCGTTGTGGCACATGAAACAATTCCGCCACTGCTGCGGGCTGCTATTGCTGGCCGCCTGCACGAAAGTCTCCGCCGTGGTATTCGCCAGGTTTACCGAACCGACGGCGTCGGTACGGCCGCTGTTTACCGAATAGCTGTTGGGCAGCATCCAGACGGTGCCGATCAGGCTGTAATTCGCGAACAGCGATTGCGGGCCTTGCTGGTTTTGCATGAAAGCCTGTCCCTGTCCGTTCACGCTCATGATGTTCTGCGGACCCTGGGGCGAGTTGTTTTCGCCGCCGGTGCTGTTTTGTTGCACTGCGTTGGTGGCAGGCGTGAATTTCTGCAGGCGCAGATCAAAATTCAGCGTCGCCGGGTCGCTGTTCTGCAGGTTGACCTGGCTGAAGGGCGTATTGGCCTGATAGAACGTGTAATTGTTGGGATCACTGCCGCTTGTTTTAAAGCTGTTGTCGGGCAGCATGGGCGCGTTCAGCCTGTGCTCGAAGGTGCCCCACAGAAACTCGGGGTGATTGATCGTATAGCCTACGACGTGCAGGCCGACCAGCGCCACCCTCACCGTTTCATATTGCCCGTTGGGCGCAACGGCGCCGCTGGTCTTGGTCCGCAGCACGTGCAGCACCGGCACCTGCGCCTTGGTCACGAACGCGCCCGGCGGCGGGCTCTGGCCTTGTTCGAGCCGCATCCACATCGCCTTGAACACCGCGTCACCGACATTGAAATACGAATCCGCCGGCTGCGATTGATAACCTCCGGTCGCGATAAGGTTCTTCCGCGCCGTGTCGAAATAGGAGGGTGTCATGTGCACGGAGGCGTAAACCGGATAACCGTTGGGCGCGACCAGCATGTTGCCGTCCGCCTCGACGATCGCGCCGGCGCCCTCGGTGAAACCGGCCACGCCGTGCGGCGTCGCGGAACGCGCCGCCAGCTTCAGCAGGCCCGGGCCTTTTTTCTTCTTCAAGGATTTGGGATCGGTCAGCAGATCGGAGGTCGTCGGCAGCGTCATGAAGCGCGGCATACCGTTCGAACCCCGCGCCGTTGCCCAGACAAAGGCTTCCCAGGACCATTCATGGAAGTCGCAATCGACCGCGGTGAGGGGAGTGTTTTGGGAGGGAAACTGCGCATCGGGCGGCAGGTAGTTGTGCAGGTTCTCCTTCCAGCCGAACGGCGGACAGGGAGCTTCCGCCTGTCGTACCGGCGCCGACGGTACCTGTTCCGCGGAACCCTTATTTTGCCCGGCATGCGCCACGCCCAGACACACACTAATCGTAAGCACGGCCTTGGCCAGGCTGTTCAGTCCTTTCCTTTCCATGAGCACTCCTTTTTGTTGTTCTTGGTAAAAAATCCCTTTAACGCCGGTGCTTCATTGCATACCGGCGAACATAAAATCCAAAAGGTAAAGTTTTCAGGAGGGGTTAAGAGCGCACTCTCAGCACCCTGCACTCATTACTTATAAGTAATTATGCATAGAGAGTATAGTAATTGCCACCATTCGTCCATCATTCTTTCGATGGATGAGTTTCGGCACTTTTTATTATTGATTCATTAAATATCGAGTCGCGCCTATTTCCGTTTCTGCAGCTGGCGCCGGATTTCATCTTCACCGAGAGGCCCATGCTTGGGCCGCAGGCTCTTCGCCATTTCCTTATTGTAATCGCGCCGGATCAAATAGTTGATGAGCATCGTAATCAGCATCGCGATCAGCGCGCCGATGCTCGCCAGCAGCATGTCCTTGTGGGCATCCCAGACATCGCCCTGGGTGCCGAGATACGCCATGCCGAGTTCGCCGCCGAAAAATTCGGCCGCGCCCCACTCGATCAGTTCGTACAGCATGGAGGTGGCCATTGCGAGCTCGAGAGGAAAGAAATAACCCCAGAAGCCGCGCACGTCCGCGATGCGGCAATATACCTCGCGAATGGGATAGGCCAGCAGCAATCCGAAACCGAAATGGATGAAGCGGTCGAAATGATTGCGCTGCCAGCCCATGAGTTCGTTCAGGCTGGAGCCGGTCAGGGATTTGAACCACTCATTGTAAGGAACCTCGGCATAGGTGTAGTGCGAGCCGATTTCATGCAGCGCCAGGAACAGGAAAATCAAGGTGTAGGATATTCTCGACAAAGGGAAGCGTCTTGCGGTCAGCCCCAGCACCAGCGCGAATACAAGCACCAGAACATTTTCCAGAATCCAGTCCGAGCGGTCATAGGGCTTGACGGCGAGGACTGCGACCTCCACCGCGAGCACTGCCCCCAGCAGCATCAGATATTTGCGATGCGGAACATTCAGAATCGAAAACGACACGATTAGCGCTCCTCGCCGATTAGCGCAAATTAACATGCGGGCTGCGTCCATAACAACGGGAGCATGAACGAGGGTCGAAAACAAAAAGCCCCGTGGGTGCGGGGCTTTCCAGATTTACTTGGCTTCCTGATTTTTAATAGCAGCTGGTCGTGCCACCGGTACCGTAGCCGTTGTACATACAGTGGACACCAGGCGGGCATGCGTAGGTTTCATAATCCACTCTAATCCAATTAATATCCGGGCCGCCCTCCGGGCTCACGGATACCAGATTGAATCTGTTCGCCTGGCCATAACCTCCGATATCGACCCAAAGTGTTATATCATTCCAGCCATCCCAACCGCCGGTGTACGGGAATTGTATGTTGGCAGCCAACACCTCCCCAGTATCCCGGCGGACCAGATTCATGACACGGTTGAAACTCGAGCCGTTGGCGTAATGGAAGGTGAGTTTTTCCAGAGTATTCGCACTTGGGTAGCCAGAAAGATAATAGGCATATTGCTGATACTTGATCGTGCTGCCGGTATAGTCGTCCACGTTAAAATAGCCGTAATAGTCAAAGCCGGGATTGTATGCTTGTTTGACGCCGTTGCTGGAATTACAGACCAGAGAATTTGTGAGCGTGTAACCCCGGAAGAACGTCGGCGCGCCGCCGGGGCCCGCCGCGGAGACCTCAAGCGGCAACAGACCCGCCCCGATAAAAGTCATTGCGATAAAGATGTTTTTCATTTTCTCCCCTTCCTAAAGTAGTGGTTAGTTTCCATAAAGAGCCGCCATAGAGCGGGTACGCCGCAGATTGTAATCGTTTTCATGAACTAGCGGTCAATACGTAGTCAAACCTGTCAAATGGTATTTGAAGATGTGCAAGTCACGGAAATATAAGGTTTCTTCGGCCGGCGGCACATGATCATGCAGCTCATCCAAGCAACCATACCGGATATTTGCAGTAAGAAATATTCAGGATCGGAACAGAGGCCGCTTTATTTTTTACCCTTGGAAAATTTCCGGCGCCTGGTTTTGCCCTGATCCACGGGGCCGGATCCCGATTTTCCCTTCGCCTTTTTGCGCTTCAGAGAATCAAACCCGGCGCCATTACGGCCGGATGCCGCCGGGGCAACTCCCGCAGGAATGCGCGGTTTGCCGTCATCCACGCTGATATTCAGCGGGTGCTGGCGTACGCGGATTCTTTTCAGATGCTGGAAAATTTCCTTCGGCATGCCTTCGGGCAGATCGACTGTGCTGTAATCCGCTTCCAGCCCGATATAGCCGATGTAGTCATATTCGATCCCGGCTTCATTCGCGATGGCGCCGACGATGTCCTTGGGCATTACCCCATGGTTACGGCCGACCTCAATGCGGTAACGCACCATGCCATTGCCCACCTGCGGATGCACGCGCTTCTTATGGCCCGGGCCACGGTCGACGGAACTGCGACCGCGTCCATTACGGGGACCCCCGCGGCCGCGGTAAGCTTCGTCCTCGTCCATGGCTTCATCATCTGTTGCGGATTGAAAGCCTTGCAGCGGTCGTTCCTGCTGCACCAGATAGGCCAGCGCGGCCGCGATTTTTTCCACCGAAAGACCCTGTGTCTGCTGCAGCTCCTCGATCATGTTCTCAAAGAAAGCCAAGTCCTGCTCGGCGATGGTATTCAGTAAATGTTCGTTGAATTGGGCAACCCGTTTTGCGGTGACTGCCTGCAGGCTCGGCAACTGTAACTGGCGCATTTGCTGTCGCGTTGTGCGCTCGATCGCACGCAGCAGGCGCATCTCGCGCGGCGCCACGAACAGAATCGCGGTGCCCTTGCGCCCGGCTCGACCAGTGCGGCCTATACGGTGCACATAGGCCTCGACATCGGTCGGAATATCGTAGTTGATGACATGAGTAACACGCGTGACATCCAGGCCGCGCGCGGCGACGTCGGTCGCAACGACGATATCGAGACGTTTGTTCTTCAGGTTTTCCACCGTGCGCTCGCGCACGGCTTGAGTGATGTCGCCGTTCAGCGCCGCGCAGGCGTAGCCGCGCGCTTCCAGCTTTTCGGCCAGCTGCACGGTCGCGGTCTTGGTGCGTACGAAAATCAGCGCCGCGTCGATATCTTGGGTTTCCAGGATGCGCGTCAATGCGTCCAGCTTATTGGTGCCGGAGATTTGCCAGTAGGCCTGATCGATCGCCTCCACCGTCGTGGTGCTGCTCTGAATCTTTATTTCAACGGGTTCGCGCAGGTGCCGGCGCGCGACCTTGCGGATCTCCTCCGGCATGGTCGCTGAAAACAGCGCAATCTGGCGCTCCTGCGGCGTATGTTCCAGGATCCACTCGACATCGTCGATAAAACCCATGCGCAGCATTTCATCGGCCTCGTCGAGCACCAGGGTGCGCAACGATTCCAGTGACAGCGTCTTGCGGCGCAGATGATCCATCACGCGGCCGGGCGTGCCGACCACCACCTGCACACCGCGCTTGAGCTGGCGCAACTGCAATCCCATGCCCTGGCCGCCGTAGACCGGCAGCACATGAAAACCTTTTAAATGATGCGCATAGGTCTGAAAGGCTTCGGCCACCTGCAAGGCGAGTTCACGAGTCGGCGTCAGCACCAGCACCTGCGTCCGGGCGTCTTGAAGATCCAGCCGTTCCAGCAGCGGCAGCGCGAAAGCCGCCGTTTTGCCGGTGCCGGTCTGGGCCTGGCCGACCAGATCCTGACCCGCTAACAACACCGGAATGCTGGCAGCCTGAATCTGCGAAGGGGTTTCATAGCCTACATCTCGCAGCGCCTGCAGTAGCGGCGCGGACAGAGACATCTCTTCAAAACGGGAAATAACGGTCATCACGTGCCTCGGGTGCGATAGCACGCCTGAACAATCTGGATTGGGGCGCAATATTAGCGCATTTGAACTTTATGTAGAACCTTGGTGTTCTCCGGCGGGAGAAAATTCTCTTTAACCGGTATCCGGGTATCAGGCTTCAGCGCAGCAGCAGATTGTGTCCCCCCAGGAACAGCACCCAGACCAGTACCGTCAGCCAGTGCATCAGCACCGGCGCCCATAGCGAGCGTGTATAGATATACCCCAGGCTGCAGGTCAGGCCCAGCAGGAATGTGATGAACAGAAACCAGGGATCCAGGAAAATTCCGGCGGCGCCGGGATTGATCGTGAGCGCGTTCAGCGGATGCCAGACGGTAAACAGAAGGCTGCTGAGCAGCGTGAAAAAGACGATGCGCCCCTTGCCGCCATCGCCCGTGTTGCGGGGAATGAGCAGGCCGCGAAAAAAAGCCTCTTCCAGCAGCGACGGGAAAATCAGCAAAGTAAAGGGCATATATAAAAACGCCGTCCATTCCGCCAGCCGCGGCTTGATCACATCCGAGCCCAGGCCGGTCGGTATCACAAGCAAAACATATATAAGGAAAACGAGCGCCGATACGCCGAGTCCACGGCGCGGAAAAACACCGAGCCCTCCGAGCAGGTTGTATTTGAGGTAATTCAGTATCGATGCAGTCGAAGCTCTATTCACGCTGTTCAATATCCTTTCCACTTTTCCGCGGCTTGTTTCGGGAGCGATGCAGAATATAGAGCTATGAACAAGCCAACTATCCGGACGGCCGCCTATGGCCTCGATATTGAGAACCGGCTTGCCGCGGAAGCAATGGCGGGCACGGCAGCGAAATGCGGCGATTGCACCAGGATTTCGCGGCGGCCTGGTGTAGCGAGCCCGGGATTTAAACCTTGGAAATAATAGGACGGACTTTAGGTTGGTATTTGCTTCGCGGCCGGACTTTCTTCGCCGGTGGCGAGGGCTTCGAGACTGCGCTCGGCCCGCATCCGTTGATCATAATCCTGGCAAGGTTCGCAGACGGACAGATGAAACCGCAGCAGCAAGGTATCGGCTGCATCAAGCCCTTCCCTGCCCCACTGTTTCCGGAAATGCAAACAATCGATCATTTGTAGGTACCCCTCGGGGCGCTATATTAGCCCAGGGGCGCGTTATCCGGCAAAAGAATATACGGATGGAAAGGTACCAAGCGGCCCAACCGCGTGAATCCCGCGGATCAGACTTGTATTTAATACTCGGATTTATTCCATGATGGCGGGGTCCTTCCGTGGCCCCCTGTCTGACGCTTCTTCCCTGCGGGGAATCGTGAATAACTCCGCGTCCTTCCTGTCCTTCAGGATTGTTTTTCTTCGGAACCGGAGGCTCCGCCCTTGAGGCGATGACCACCGGTGCGCATCTGCTGATCATAGGCCTGGCAGCGCTGGCACACAGCCAGATGCCGCCTTATGCGCATCCTGTCGACCGGGCCGAGCTGATCGCGCTCGTTCCAGTTCGTGCGGAAATGCAAGCAATTGATCATCTACTGTTCCTCCTACCCCACTAGGACTATAACGTACAGTCCCGGCAAATGGTTCCAAAGACCATTTGGAATGGCAATCCGTTAAAAACCTGAAGTCTTCGTGAGGTAGTGGAGGTAGAACACTGATTCCTAAGGACTGCATACCAGCTTGAAGTCCACATGGTAGTGCTCGTCATGCCGTACCCAGGCGGGTTTTTTAGAAAAATTTAGATGCGCCTTCAAATAAGGGCCGTCTCGGGTTTCAAACAGCGGTGCCTGCATATCCGGATCAAAAATCACTCGTGTCAGATCCGCTCCGTGTTTCAGGGCCGACTTGCGTAACTCGACGATATGCGCCGCCATCGCCTCATAATCAATGACATAGTCCTTGTAATGACCCGCCTTGTCGAACTCGATGTCGTAACCGAAACGATTGAAAACATGCGTCGGCAGATGCACCGATTCGCCCTCCGCGTTCAGCACCGGGACCATGAAATCCACCGATAAACCGTTTTGATGGGTTTTATGCGGTTTGAAAGGCCCACCCTCCCGGGAACCGGTCTCGGCGTACTGATACACCTTGCCGGGTTGATCCTTTTCCAATGCGGCATAGGCATCGAGCATGATATCGCGCACCGTCGAGTGCACATAGGTGCGGCCCAGCATCGCCGCCAAATGACTGTAACTGACGAAATTGGCCCCCGACCGCGGCAACTCCACGCCGTTCTCCAGCCGCCCGTGCGCGGGCGTGCCGAAGCAGCGGCTTGTTACCGCCGCCGTGGCCGACGCCTGCGAAAAACAGAATGCCAGCAGCAAACCGCAAGAGATCCGAAGCTGCCGGCAAAAGCTGAACGTCATTTTTCATCCAGCACGCGTTCGATGCGTGGATCCGGGATCAGCCACATCAGGGCGACGAATACATAAAACGCATTCGCGATCAATGGATGCTCGAAATAAGCGAGCGCGATGGCGCTCAGATACAGCACAGGCGACAGATTGCCCTTGATATCCGCTCCCACCGCCTTCGCCAGCGTGGAATCCCCGCCCTCGGACGTGATGATCGTACGTTGCAAAATCCAGTAGGCCAGCGCGGCCATCAGCAGCACCACGCCGTAAAACAGAGTCGGTAGCGCCGCGAAATGGTTCTCCCCCATCCACCCGGTGACGAAGGGGAACAGCGACAGCCAGAACAACAGATGCAGATTCGCCCACAGAATCCCGCCGGTCACCCGCCGCATCGCGTGCACCATGTGATGATGGTTATTCCAGTAAATGCCGACATATAAAAAACTCAGCACGTAACTCAGCAGCACCGGCAACAGCGGTTTCAATGCCGTGAAATTCTCCCCGTGCGGCACCTTCATCTCCAGCACCATGATGGTGATGATGATCGCGATCACTCCGTCACTGAAGGCTTCCATCCGGTTCTTGGTCATAGCGCCTCCTCTTCCGCGCCGGCGGCTTCCTGATCACTATTGAGTTCGTCCAGAGCCTGTCTGTTCGAGCGGGGCATCAGATACTGCAAACTGATTTTCCGAGATGATAGTTCCCCGGTGTTATTGAATTTCAGACGCAGCACGAATTCATGCATGGAAGACCGGGGAGCTCCCAGCCAGAGAATGAAGCGGTCGAACTTGCCCGCCTCGATCGGCTGGGAAAGCGGACTGTGGACAGTATAGTCCGTCCCTTCCGTTTTCAGCTCCATGTCGTAGGAACCAGTGGGCCCGAAAGCCGGCGCACCCAGGGCGTCGGGCGGCGTTACATGGACGGTGGTTTTGAATTCGATGCGTTGCGAGGATTCCGCCTGCGCGTTATCCCGCCAGGACATCAGCACATAGCCTTCCACATCCACTACGCAATCGTAGGGCGACGCCGCCAACTGTTGATCGGTCTGACGTCTGCTTTCCTCGGTATCGCCATAGGCGATCCGGCCGACCGTCCGCACGCAGGGCGCCTGCACCTGACCCCAAAGGGGGAGCGCCTCATCGAAACCCGTCGGTACTTTTTGCATCACGCCGAGCGCCTGCCGGATCTTGTCCACGGGAATTCCATGCGACTCCAGCAGCGGCGTAATATCGAAGTTGTATTCGCCGGCCTGCGCCCCCGGCAGGGTTCCATAATGCAGCTCCCGCAAGGGGTCGGACGCTCTGCCCTGGATGCGGGCGTACATCTGCACCCGCGCAGGTTCGCCCCAGCCGTCGTTGCTGAACTGAATCACATCCTCGAGACCTTCATGGTGGGTAAAGGCGAGCAGCGGCCGGTTATCGGGCAGGCTGGAGCTCACTTCCAGAACAGCGTCGCTGAGAAAAACGGTCTGCCGGCTGTTGTTGACGATCTTCAAATCCAGGCCGACTTTCGGCAGCGTGAAGTACGGCCCGCTCCCCAGTATGCCCACCGCCTTCGCCTGTTCGGCGAAATATTCGGAGGAGTATGAAATTCGCAATTCCCCGTCCCCGGATGCGGATTGATAGCTCACCTGGTACTGGCTTTCCTTGAAGAAGTTGTCGTCGGGATTCTCATGGGCTTCGGTGGCCAACTGCACGATCAACTGTATTTCTTCTTCCGAGGTCATCCCCGTCCAGAAGCTCCCGAGCGAAGTCAGATTGCCGGCCAGAGCGGCCAGCCCCGCAATCAGCGCGAGCGTCGAAGCGAAGAACGCGGAAATTTTCTTCAAGCGTTGGCCTTTGCCGGAATCCGTCTGCATGGAACGAGGTTTCCTTGGACGCGCTCCCATTCCCAGCCCCCTTTTTTGTTTTATATGGCCGGGTACTCTAACACAGCCGCGTTACAAGACGGGAAAGATCAGGTTCAAAAACGATGCAAGTATGTGGCCGTAATAACGGTCGCGTCGTAGGTCAAGCTGGAGCCGTACCAATCCGAACCCGAACTGTAACCGGATGTTCCGGAGTTATACTCCGGCCGGTTCTTGGTCTCGGAACCGATATTGTCCACTGCAATGTCGATGGCGTTGTCGCCGTCGAAAGCCATATTGAAACCCAGACGCAGCACATCCGTGCGTGCATCAAGGCGGTACGCCCACCAAGGCCGCGCTCCGTTGAATGCCGGATCGAGCTCGGTCGCCTCATAGAAATCCGGGTCGCCGCCGTAGGCGGCGGGCGTAACCGGAGAAATGGAATACACATCGCCGTCTATATAGTGATAGGCGAGATAGGCCTGGAAAAGATTCGGCACCGCGTAATCGAGTTGCGCATAGTACCGCGCCTGCTCGAGATCGAATACCCGCCCTTCAGCCGTGCGTTCGCTGTGTGCGGCCCCGGCCGCAAGGGCGATGCGGTCGGTGTATTGCCGCCTCAGGCGCAGCCCGTATTCGAGGGTAGCGCCATCCCGGTTATCCGTCTCGTAATCGGCCTGGGTGTCGCTTACATAGAAGGAGTAAACCGGCGCGCCGAAGCCGCGCCGGGTGCGGAACCGGTACTCGGCCTCCAACCCCGCCTGCAGACTCGAGATGCCGTCGAAGTCACGATAACTCTCGTCCAGCACATGGCCGGTCACGATCAGGGAATGGTTGAGGGAAAAATCGAAAGAATAATAGGCATCGGCCCGCAGCTGCACGGCGTTATCTTCCCTGGCGTCTCCCGCCGCCGCGCGGGTCACGTTATCGTCGGATAAAACCGAGACCGCGGCGCCGGTTCCCCAGGGATCGCCCCGGCCGGCCCGCGCGGGAAGTGCCGACAACAACAGACACAACGCCAGGCATGACGCACTCAATTTCAAAAGGATGGAGAGTAGAGCTTTCATATTTCTCCCGCCGTATTATTGCCTGATACGGTTTTACTCCCTTAAAACCTGCATTTCAAATAAAAAAATTCTTTCGAACTCTTGAAAGCGCCAGACATAAATCGTAAACACTTCACCCCAGAATGCGCGCCTTCGCCCTGGAAAACTCGTCATCCGTAAGCGCGCCGTCAGCATGCAGCGCCGCCAGGTCTTTCAACTAGCCGACCAGATCGGATCGATTCGTGAATTTGCCGTTCTCAACAGCGGCCCCAACCTTCAATTCCGGTCTCGCCAGATACCAAAGACCCAAGGCGCCCAGACCGCCCGCGAAACAGATCGCCGCAATTTCGCCGCCGCTTACAAAGGAAAGCAACGGCACATTCCACAACGGAGCCGCGACAAAGCCGACCATCAAGAGGCTGGCGCCCGCAAGGCACAGCATAAATCGCGGGAAGGGGCGGGATCTCAGAAAAGAAACCGTCACGGAGATCGCGGCATTTTTAATGGCGCTGGTGGGCTGAAGGTCTTGCGGAGGATTGGTAGCCATAAAAGTCCCTCAGTTTGCGTCGATCGGCTCGACGCTACAAACGCGACTTGATCTCGGCGCAAAGCGCGTTCAGGCATTCGGTGAATTTCGGTTCCGGCGCTTCCGGCACGATGCTCTCCAGCATCGCCCAGTCGCCGTCTTCCCAGGCCTCCACCGAGCCCATGCCTTCCGCCGCATCCCACAGCACCATGAATTTCTGGTCGCCCTTGGAAAAGACACAGCTCATGGGGCCGCGGTCCGCATCCGCCTTGCCCTCGGTAAAACCCAGTGGAGCGAGTATCGCCTGAACCTTGTCTTTTATCTTTTGATACATGGGCTATTCCTGTTTTTACGCTTCGCCAAACATACCATAGTCCTTTAATAAATCCCGATACAGACGGTTGTTCCAGTCCTGCACAATAATCTGCGCCCGGAACAGAGCCCACAGCTCCCAGACCGTAACCAGCAGGATCAGCCCCAGGCCCAGCCATACGGACCGGACAAACATCAGTACGATCCCGGCTACAAATACGGCCAGATTGCACAAACCTTTAATCCATTTACCCAGGTACAGATGATGCAGCCCGGCCAGGAAAAACCAGTTCAGCACGGCGTAGGTGTCGGGATCGCGCAGCTGCTCCGTTGCCTCCTGGAAAAAGGCCTTGCGCTGTGCATCCGGCAGGTCCCGGGCCAGCGCGCGCAGGCGTTCCTCTTCGGCATCGACCTCAAGTGGATTCAGCAATTCAAATCCTCCGGCAGCGACTCCAGACATTTGCAAACAGAGTCCCGCACATTACAACGGCGGATCCGGTTCCACGCCAGCGCCGCGCCGCGATAAAGCCCGTAACGGCCGATCGCCTGCTGCGCATAGGCCGAACAACTCGGCTCGAAATTACACTCGACCCCGAACCAGCGCTGGCCGCCGCCGGTCTCCCGGTAACGCGCGATGGCGCGCAGCACGAACTCCCGCAGCACTTCAGCGCCCCAGCGTGACGATCATCGCCTCACGCTTCCAGAACAGCCAGAACCGTTTCTGCTCCAGCACCTGAAACGTCACCTGCCAACCCTCGGCCGCCAGCGCGTTCAACTCCGCCTCGATCTTCTTCAGAGGCAGGCCCGAAGCTCCCAACAGAATCGTCCCGCAACCGCCCTCGGCGATATGCACCACCTTGTATTCCTTAAAACGCTGTTCGGCCATGGCTGCTCCTTCATCTACCGTTTAAAAGTTTATATAGAGTCCGTCAGGACTCGTCCATATTGAGATGCGCCGCGGCTTTCCATAACCACAAACCACCCGCAATGAAAAGCAGCGCTCCGCCTATCGTCCAAACCGGCGCAACCTGCACTTCCGATCGCGAGGAGCCGGCCGCGGGATCAGACTGGAACATATAATAAAGCACGGTTCCTCCGTTGTAGAAAGCGTGCTCCAGAATCGAAGGCCAAAGCGACCGGGTTGTCGCATAAAGCCATCCGGATATCAGGCCAAGCAGGGTCGCGACGACGAACTGATAGAGATTCAGATGCGCCGCCCCGAATAACAGCGATGTATAGACGATCGACCGGGCTGGGCTGTACTGCGCCAGAAAACTGCGCAGGAAAATTCCTCGAAACAGCATTTCCTCGACGAATGGGGCTACGATGCACAGAGTGATCACCGAGATCGCCCCTCCCGAGAACATCCGTTCAAATATTTCCTTCTCGGCATTCGACATCGGAAAGATGGCCGCCAGAACCTCGGAAATTTCCAGACCCAGCAGCACGCTGCCGGCCGTCAAAACAAGCAGGGGCATGACAAGCAGCCACACCGTGGCAACGGCCGAGCGCTTGGCGGGATGAAACAATCCGGAGTATCCGATGTTCTTGTAACTCAGCAATATTGAGAAAATAAAGCCGCAGCCCAGCACGGAGATAATGCCCAAATATTCGGGATCACCGGCGCTAAAGCGCTCGCCGGCATCGTAGAAGGCACAGGATATCAGGATCTCCACCCCATACAGGAGAGCGAGTATCAGAACGGCTTCCCATACATTCGGGAAGTCCTGGTGCCTTTCCTTCCGGTCGGAAGCAGGCCTCATGCTAATAAATAGCAGCGGATACAAAAATGATGCCGGCCATAACCGAAGCAGCCATCGCATAGGTTGAGATTTTATGAATCTTGCGCAAAATCCTGCTCTTGCCTTTTATAAACAGCATCGCCAGGCCAACCGCAAGATTGACCAGCAAGGTGAGAACGGCGACATACAATAGCGTCAGAGCGTGCCCGCCGCCCGCCGGCAGCAGTTGGAGCTTGTAAATTGAAGCGAACACTCCGGATAACACGAGAAGAAAGAGGACGATGTGGACCGCCGGGATCAGAAAGCCATACGGCCTGGGACGCTTTTCAAGCTTATGCCCGATTACTCCGGCCAGCACCAGGAACACAAACGTAACAACCAGACTGACCAGCACGGATTCCATGACTTGTTTCCCCTCTAAAGATATTTATTTACCCGATTGCGCTTTTTTGAAAGCGCATTCCACATAGCGATTTTTAGCCTTGTGATCGTCCAGGCTTTGATAAGCCGAAATAATTATTCCAGGCGCGGCAACACTGTCTTTCTCCAGCCCCACAATAAACCCGGCCCATCCGCATTGGACGGCTGACGGATCCACCGCCATCACCAGTTCCCTGCTCCTTACGGAAATCACCTTTATATTTGCATCTTTGCAACTGCCCCAGGTGATTTTCGATTCCTCGATTACCACCGTCCCGCAGCTGCCGGTGACGGATTCATATGAACCGGTCCATTTTGATATCGAGCCGACTGCGTTCCCGGCCCCCGCCGGAGGGGCCACGATAAGCAGGCCGACTGCAATCGTAAAACATATCACTCTCATTGCCGCAGTGCTCCTCGTCATGCAGTTCAACTATCAGCTCTTTCCGGACTTCAGCTCGTTAGCGACCTTGATCCACAAAATCGAGAATGCCAGCACGAAGGTCACGACATTCGCCACGATAATCGCACTATCCGATTTTGCAATGCCGTATAACAGCCACAGGCCCACGCCCAGGGTGAAAATCATATACATCGCCAGCGACAGTGACGAGGTATCGCGGGTTTTGATCGCCTTGACCGCCTGCGGCACAAAGGAAAAGGTGGTGCAAAAAGCGGCGGTGAAACCAAGAAAGTCCAGCATGCTCATGATTTGTCTCGATGGGTTCTCTGGGAACAAGCGGATTTTTTCATGGACGAGAGCGTACCCTTAAACAGGGCATCTCGACAAGAAAGGGGGCGGGAAACCTGCCGCCCCCAACCGATCCGAGGGATTACTGCTGCGGCGGTGTCGGAGTGTTCTGGTCGAACACCAGACGCCAGGCGCCATCTTCCAGGGCGAAAGTCAGCGTCAGCCAGTTCTCCATGACCTGCGGCTCACCGCCCGCATCCTTGAAGCTGTAACGGTACCGGAGGAACGCCTGGCTCAGTTTCGGCGATTCGATAAACCTCGAATACTCCACCACTTCGAACTTACCGTCAGTCTGCATCCCGAACCACTGGCGATGGAAATCGATATACTCCTGCCGCGTATCGAATCTCTGGCCATCGGGCATCAGCATCGTCAGATCCTCACCCAGCGTCAATGTCGGCAGCAGCGCATCCATATCCCGCGCCGCGATCGCGGCCAGATGCGCCTCCACCGCCGGCCGAAACGGCGGCGAGGATGTTCCGCAAGCCTGCAAAACCAGCGTGGCGCACAGTCCAACCAACAAATAAATCATCAGACGTTTCATAGACCTACCCCTAAATTTATTCATATTCTTTTCCACAATATGGGCATACGCCATCCGCGTAGGCTGCTTGGGCGATACCCGCCTTTGGAGTTCTATTGCAACCATGACATCTTAGCCCATAATCATTTGCTATCCGGTTCTTTTTCCTGGCGGTATAAATGACCAACGCGCTTATGAAAACGACTAGCATCGCCACCAAAAAATTATCCGAAATAAACTGAAGATAGCCCTTTTCCCTAAAGAGATTCATAACCACAAAAAGACCCAAACCAAGAAACAGAGCCCGGTTAACGGGCCTGTCGACTTTTTTCAAATCCGCTTCCAGATCTTCCAGACTTTTTTGCTTACTCATCAAGCGCTGACAACCTCAACCCGGGCTCTCCAGCGCCCGCACCTCGGATATGCCCTCGAACGCGGGCCAGTGAATCCGGTGCAGCTCCATGAAACTGCGTCGCCATCGCCACCGCCTCCTCGCGCGTCTTGAACTCGCAAAGCGCGTAGCCGCCGACGATCTCCTTGGTTTCCGTAAAGGGGCCATCCGTGACCGCGATCCTGCCGCGACTCAAACGCACCTGCGTCGCCTTGGCCATCGGCTGCAAACCCGCGCCGTCGATCATGACGCCCTGCTTGATCAGCTCCTCCACGAAAGGCCCCATCGCCGCATACAGCGCCGCCGGCACCTTGGCATGGTCATAATCCTTGAAATGCTTTATCAACATCATGTAACGCATGGCTTGCTTCCTGTTTATTTGAACTACCCAATATCGATTCTAAGGGCAAGCTTTCAGCGCGGAGCTGGAACCCTTAAGTGTGAAAGTCGCGTGCCGGCCATTAGGGAATTCCACCTTAACGCTTTTATGCTTCCTGAAAAGCCCGAGCACCTTTTTGAAATTCGCCTTCCCTTTCCGAGTATCCGCCACAATATTGCCATCGCGGGTAGGAACGGAAATCGGCTTCAAATTATCAAACGTCATTAAAACATTAAAGTCTTTGGACAAAGGTTTCTTTAACGTGATGCTTATCTCATCCACGAAGCCGCTCCCGCAGTCGCAGGACACCAGGATTTCATTATCAAACCCCTCCGTCACCATCGCCTCACACACCCCCTTCCCCTCAGCCTTACCCCAGGCATCCTCGTGCTTATCGAAAGCGAAAGCGCTGGTTGATAATAAAAATGGAATTATTTTTAGGATCTTCATATGCGGGCTCATAACGGTGGTCTGTCAGGTCTGTCCCTAATTATCCTGGACGGGAGCGTACCCCTAAAAAGGGCCTCTCGACAACAAATCACGTGAGAAACGTGATCGAGGACCCCGCTGGATCGGGCAAGACCGCTGATCTGTCCGATAACAAGTTTTGTGCTGGATTGAAGGCCTTGCTAAGATCGTCGGCGCATCAACCAAACAATCTGAAAGGTAATTGTATGCAATCTTTAATTTCAAAAGCCTGTCTCGGTTTGCTGTTGCTGACCTTGACAAATATCGCGATGTCTGCGGAAGACTCCGGATTTGACTCAGCCTTTTCCGTACCAGGCAGCAACGAGGTTCTCCTGGTATCATCCCAGCAGGGACCGCGGCCCCCGCCGGCGTAACCCTTATTACTGCCATATCGGCGACGGTCATTCACAAGTTTTGCGGATGCCCGTCCCGCACTCCCCCGCAGGGTTTTCATGGCGAGAGAGCGAACTTTTCACAAGAGATGACGCGGCGCAAATAACGCGACACTCCCGGCACGGACTCTCGATCCGCCGCCCCTCGGATTTCCCCGCAAACTACAGCCAGTGAATCTGCACCATCGATCATGCCGCCTTCTTACACATCTCCTTCACCAAGGCCGGTTGACGGGTCAGGATGGCTACTATTGATTGCAAACTCTGCTCGCCAGAGGAGCGTTATTTGCCATGTTGCGAAGCGCGTGCCAAGCACCGCTCGCGCCAGACAAAAAGTTACCCGCCTCAGCTCGCGGAGCGAGCGGGCGAAACCGTCGGGCGGGGACGGGACTCCGCATAGAAATCTTCAAGATGGATGCCGGATCATTCCGGCATGACAGGGAATTTTTCATCCCCCTGGCTTCGCCATCCCCCTTCGGCGCGAAGTGGGAAAGGTGGGAAGCATCCACCTGCCCTTCGGGCATCCTCCTTCGGCGCGAAGAAGGATATATAAATCCCCGCCAACCCCTCTCCCCCTGGAGGGGGATCAGGGAGAAGGATCGGCGGGGACAGCGAGGACAGGTTTTACAGTCTTACATCGCCAGCATTTTCCAGGGGAACATTACGGCGAGAGCGACCGGTACGGAGAGGATCGCCAGGAAATGGCGGATCTCTTCCTTGAAAGCGTGCTCAGGCCCCTGCTCCATCAGCCCCATGAAAAGATTCACGAAGGCGACGACAACCCAAAGCCCGATGAATGCTTTCAGCGGATTCGAGGAGTGATCTCCCAGAACCACGGCCATAAGTATGAAAAGTCCGACAAGACCGGAACCGCCTAAGATAAGAAGTGTCGTGCGACTCATATAGGCTCCTCCTTAAATTTTTAAAAGCTTGATTTAAGTATAGTGCTAGAAAAATCAACATCCATGTCGCGGAATCGACGCAACATGCGCCATCTTGTTGATTCTCAATGGGAGAAGATTCGAGGCCTGTCGAATTTTTAACAGGTTGGATTTGTTATGACGTGGATCAAATTTTCCGTGCCGGAGTGAGGTGGTGGGGGAAATTTTGAAACTCGTAAGTGAGGGCTAAAGCTAATATCACCAACCAGGATATGTGCCGTCCGACTGGTGATGCTTTTGTGGCTAAAGATCCAATATCACCAGACCCGTTCCCCCTGCCTTGTGGTATCCGTGGTCTCTGAGTTGTGATGCTGGAGTGCTAATAGTCCCATCCCCAGACACGTTCCCCCTTCGAAACGAAGGGGGATGGGAGAATTATTTTCCTCAGGTCCTCCGTGTCCGCTGGGCGAAGCCCTGCGTAGAAACAGAATTCATCCCCCTGCCCTTCGGGCATCCCCCCGCGGGGCAAAGCCCTGAAAGAAACAACGGGGGGATTGCACATCTCTCATTGATCCGGAATTTCCGGGTCCACCAGTTGCGCGAGCAGGAGCAGCGATTCCTGCCAGCCGAGATAGCAGGCCTCGGCGGGGATGACGTCCGGCACGCCTTCCTGGGTGATGTTGACTTCGGTGCCGCAGAAGACTTTCTTGAACGTAATGGTTACGGTCATCGTGCCGGGCAGACCCGGATTGTCGAACTCGTCGGTGTGGACGATGCGTTCGTTCGGGACCAGCTCGAGATACTTGCCGCCGAAGGAATGGCCGTTGCCGGTGGTGAAGTTCTTGAACGACATCTTGTAGGAGCCGCCGACGCGCGCGTCGATCTGGTGGACCTTGGCGGTGAAGCCGTGCGGCGGCAGCCATTTGACCATGGCTTCCGGATCCAGGAAGGCTCTGTAGACCCGCTCCGGCGGAGCCTTGAAAACGCGGTGTAAACGAATGGTGCTGGGCATGTGATTCTCCTTATTAAATGATTAAATTTGCTACTGCTATTCCTTAGTCGAATGGGGCAATTCAAATTCGACAGGACCCGGTAAATTTTTTAAGACATCCCCCTGTCTTTCGGACATCCTCCTTCCTTTGGAAGGGGGAAAATAAAATGGGGCTCGCTGCGCCTAGCCCATCACCGGCAACGGCAGGCACTCCATGATTTCCACCGAGTCGCCGGGGAAGATCGTGAAATGCGGGTGATTTTCGAACAGCCTGGCGGCGGCTGCGTGCGACTCGGCCTCGACAATGGTGTACCCCGTCATGCTGTTTTTGATATCCTCGATTCCCTTTTTGGATGCGCGCTTGGTCTTGCCCAGCGGATTCCCCTGGTCGACGATGGCGGCGGCATTGACTGATGCCCACTGCATCCAGCCCTGCATACCGGATTGCTCCAGTTCCTTACGCTTCTTTTCGTCCAGCCTGTTCCAGCCCGCTTTCTCAAAGGCTTCCATGGTTCCGATGTAGATAGCCAGGAATTTTTTCATGATTCACTCCTTCAGTGTTTACCAGTACCCCTAGTCGAATAAGACAGCCGGGTTTCGACAGCGCTTTGCAAATTTTTTAAAGTGCCGTCCGACTGGTGATACTGTCGTAGCTAAAAATCTGTTGCCACAGACCCGTACCCCCTGCCTTCGCCCCCCTTCAGGATGATGAAGGGGGAGGAGAGAAATCTTTTATGGGGTTCGCTACGCTTACCCCAATCTACGTTTACTGGCGAGACTTTATTTGGCTAAAGAATGTTTCCGGCCCGAAGAAGAGGTGCGTCCGTAGCTAGAATCTGACGGCATGGGACTTGATGCGAGTTACTGCGTGTGCTCCGTGAGGAATCCTTATTTTTATTTCCCCGCGCTGCCCTGCGTCTCCGCGAGAAGTCTTCTTTAAAGAGAGCTCAATATCATCATCGACCCGAAATACTCATAACTTACCAGCTCCACCAGGTACCAGCATCCCGACACGTTGTGGAACCGGTGTATGGTCAGCGGCTCTGCGCCTTCCGGGCTCGTTATGATCTCCGCCTCGCCCGGCACTTGCTTCTCGATCCGCACGGTATAACCGCCCGTCTCGATGATCTCCCGGTCCAGGTAAACCAGTTCCTGGCCGCTCTCAACCTCGCTCTTTTCCACTTCGACGGCCTCGTCCGTCGTCAGATAAGGCTTGGATCCGCTGAGGACACGCTTGCGCAGCGGAAACTTCGTTCTTTGAATCTGGAATCCGCGATCGGCCTTGAATGCCTCGTAAAAGGCATCGAAGTCTTCCGCCGGGGCGCAGCTTCCGGCCGCCGTTAGCCGCGGACTTGCGGCGCTCTCACCCAGGGAAGGCGGTGGAAGGTAATTTTCCGCCGTATCCCCCGGTCCCTGGACGGAGTAACCCGCCGCCCGCAGCGCCGCGGTAATTTTTACGAGGTCGTAGCCGTATACCACCTGCTCGCCGATCACGGACAGCGGCACGCCCCTGCCATGCCCCAGTCCCCACCAGCCAAGCGTGCCGGCCAGGGTTTTCTCCACGTCGCGCTCTATATAAGGAATGTTGTAGCCCTTGAGATACGCCCTTAACGATTCACAGTAGGGACACCAGGTCGTGGTATAGAGAATAACGTCCTTCGACCCGGGTTTTGGCCCATAAAGCCAGGCGGCGCCGCGGTCCATGATGAGAAGGGCAAGCAGAACTGCGATCACGAAGTGAATCAGGCGCGGTTTTTTCAATTTGAAGCGGGGTTGTGCTGCGGACATGTGCTTATTTTAATCGTATCGCTGATGTTTTGCAGAATTGGGATATAAGTCCGCAAGCCGTCTTGACGCGCCGGGGCTTATCTCGCAAAGTAGCGCACCGAGTAATTTTTACAATCTCTCCACCGGACGGAAGGATTTGAGCGCGCGCTCCTGGAATTAGTGCTGCGGCACGGTACGCGCTTACCCATACAGCACGGGGGCTGGGGCTTCTTTAATGGCGGAAAGCTATAAAATCGCGATCGTCGGCGCGGGTCCGGGCGGATTAAGCGCGGCTGGACGCGCCGCCGCCGAAGGTGTCTCGCATATCCTCCTGGAATCCGCACCCCACATCGCCAACACTATATATAGATACCAGAAAGGCAAACACATCATGGCCGAACCCCCGGCGCTGCCGCTGCGCAGCCCGGTGCGTTTCGAGGCCGGCAAGCGCGAGACCATCCTCGATAACTGGCAGAGCGACCTCAAGAATCTCAAGGTCAACATCCGCCATAACTCCGAAGTCCTGGCCATCTCCGGCAAACAGGGCAAATTCCAGCTCAAGCTCAAATCCGGCGGCACAATACAGGCTGAGAACATCGTGCTCGGCATCGGCCTGCAGGGCAACCCCCGCAAGCTGGGCATCGAGGGCGAGGACCACGCCATCGTGCAGTACACCCTGGACGACCCGGAGGCCTACCGCGGCCAGAACATCGCCGTGATCGGCGCCGGCGACGCCGCCATCGAAAACGCCCTCGCCCTGGCCAGACAGAACACCGTATATATAGTGAACCGCCAGGACGAGTTCGCGCGCGCCAAGAACGCCAACCGCCAGGCCATCCTCGAGGCCATCGAAAAGGGCAAAATCGAATGCTTCTACAGCAGCACCCCGGCGCGGGTCGAGGTCTTCGAGGGCGTGGAGAACGCCGCCACCCTGGTGCTGAACACCGCGCAGGGCGAGGCCGCGCTGGTATGCAACCTGGTCATCGCGCGCCTGGGCGCCGTGCCGCCGCGCAAGTTCGTCGAGGACTGCGGCATCGTGTTCCCGAACAAGGACGCGAACGCGGTGCCGGAACTCTCCGAGCGCTACGAGAGCAACGTCAAGGGCATCTACATCATCGGCGCGCTCGGCGGTTACCCGCTGATCAAGCAGTGCATGAACCAGGGCTATGAGGTGGTCGACTACATCCTCGGCCGCACCGTGCCGCCGGCCGACGAACCTTTGTTGCAGGCCAAGTGCGACCGCCTGCCCGGCAAGCCGAAGGTCTCCGAGGTGCTCGCGCGCATCCGCGCCAACGTGCCGATCTTCGCCGAGCTCACCACCCTGCAGCTGCGCGAATTCCTGCTCGATAGCGAGCTGCACAGTCCGGAACCGGACAGCGTGCTCTTCGAACGCAACGATTACAGCGACAGTTTTTACAGCATCATCAACGGCTATGCGCACGTGCAGATCGACCCCGCCAACCCCGACAAGACCATCACCCTGGGCCAGGGCCGCTTCTTCGGCGAGATGAGCCTGATCTCCGGGCGCCGCCGCTCGGCTACCGTGGTCGCCGGCACCGACTGCATTTTGCTGGAATCGCCGCGCAACTCGATGAACAAGCTGATCAACTCGGTGGAATCGGTCAAGCGCGCCATCAACCAGGTGTTTATCGCGCGCGCCCTGCACGCCAACTTCGCCCCGGACGCCCAGCCCGAACTGGTGGACGAGATCGCGCGCACCTGCACGATCCACGAATACAAGGCGGGCGACACGATATTCAATGAAGGCGACAAGGCGGAAAGCTTGCACCTGGTGCGCCGCGGCTCGCTCATGGTATCGCGTCGCATCGGCGAGCGCGAAATCGTGCTCTCCTACGTCCCCGCCGGCAACTACGTCGGCGAAATGGGCGTGATGGGCGCCGGCACCCGTTCAGCGACGGTGAAAGCCGCGATCGCCGCGGAAACCATCGAGTTGAGCGCGGACGCCTTCGAGCTGCTGCTGATGAACAACCCGGCGCTGCGCCAGCGCGTCGAGCTGCAGTACAAGGAGCGCATGACGCAAAACCTGATGATGCAGCAACAACAGGGCGCCGGCGACGTGATCTCCTTCCTCATGAGCCAGGGTCTGGGCGAGGCCACCGACGTGCTGCTGATCGACGAATCGCTGTGCGTGCGCTGCAATAACTGCGAGATCGCCTGCGCCGAAACCCATAACGGCACCTCGCGCCTGAACCGCGAGGCGGGCCCGACCTACGCCTACATCCACGTGCCCACCTCCTGCCGCCACTGCGAACATCCGCACTGCATGAAGGAATGCCCGCCGGACGCGATCCACCGCGCGCCGGACGGTGAGGTGTATATCGCCGACAACTGCATCGGCTGCGGCAACTGCGAGCGCAACTGCCCCTATGGCGTTATCCAGATGGCAAGCCCGCCGGCCGAGAAGCCGGGGCTCTTGCAATGGCTGCTGTTCGGCTGGGGTCCCGGACCGGGCCAGGCCGACGAGGAACTGCTGAAACCGGATACGAAGAAAAAGGACGGCGAGCAGATGAAGCAGGCCGTGAAATGCGACATGTGCAAGGACATCAAGGGCGGCGCGGCCTGCGTGCGCGCCTGCCCCACTGGCGCGGCGATCCGCATCAGCCCGGACAAACTGACCGAATACCTGAACGCCTGAAAAATATGAGTCTGTTCCAAAATCACAGCACGGGTTTTCTTGTCCCGCTACCTGTACAGGGAGAGGGTACGGGTGAGGGTGATAAACTCAATACACCCCTCATTTCGTTCTTACGCAGGGCTTCGCCCAGCGCCCCTTTAGGGGAGAAGGCGTTAAAGCCAGAACGACAAAAAAGTATTTTTTATCGAGCTGATTTTGGGATTGGTTTACCCGGATAAAGTATGGCCGTCTCCTTTGTCAATGCCGACAATTTCAAGCATGCCTGGCGCGCGCTCGCGCTGAGCCTGCTCGCGCTCGGGCTCTACGTCTGGCATGATCCGGACTATCCGCCGAACGGCGGCACCTGGCTCGGTTACACGCTGGGCACTGTCTCCTTTTTACTGCTGCTGTGGCTGATGTGGTACGGCGTGCGCAAGCGCCGTTACAGCGGCGGCGAGAGCCAGCTGAAAAGCTGGCTGTCCGCGCACGTTTACTTCGGGCTGGCGCTGGCCCTGATCGTCAGCCTGCATTCCGGCTTCCAGATGGGCTGGAACGTACATAGCCTGGCCTATGTGTTGCTGTTGCTGGAAATCACTAGCGGTATCTACGGCGTCTACGCCTACCTGCGCTACCCGCGCGCGATGACGGACAATCTCAACAACCAGACGCGCGAAAGCCTGCTCGAGAGCGTCGACCAGATCGACCGCGAATGCGTCGATATCGCAGGCAAACTCGGCGGCCAGGCGCCGCTCGCGATCAGCAGACTGATCGAGAATACCCAGGTCGGCGGCAACGCCCGCGCGCAGCTCTGGCCTTTGATTGAAAAGACCAGCGTGCCGAAGGAACTGAGCGCGTTGTTCGACCAGGTCAAGGCCGAGGAGAGCCGCGACCGGATGGCGGAAATGCAGAAGACCCTGGCCTTCTTCAATCCGGCTTCGCTGACGCAGGGCGCGCAGGCGAAGACCGGGCACATGCACAAGCTGATGGACCTGCTGGCGCAGCGCAAGCAGCTGCTCGACCGGATCCGCCGCCATATCCGCTACAAGGCCTGGCTCAACATCTGGCTGTACGTGCATGTGCCGCTGGCCTTCGCGGTGCTTGCGGCGGTGATCGTACACATCATCAGCGTATTTTTTTACTGGTAGCCCGCGATGAAGTCCAAGGTCCAGTTCCTTCGCCAGAGCGCCAACACGGTCATCTCCGCGCCGCCGCGGGAATTTTTCGGCGACACCATCACCATCGGCCGCGCCACCACGCAGGATATCTTCCTCGCCGACCCGTCGATTACCCTCGAGCACGCGCGCATCCGCCTGAAGGCCGAGGACCAGATCTACATCGAGTCGGTGCAGGCCGCGGCCGGCATCGATATCAACGGCCATATCGAAAACAAGGCCAGACTCAAGCCCTGGGACAAGATCACGCTCGGCCCCTTCGTCATCACCGTGATGCAGCCGACCAAGGGCTATGCGCTGTCGCTGGTGGTGGAGCAGCCCGCCATCGCCCGCGATAAAAGCCGCGCCACTACGAAAATCAGGATCGCATCGGCGCCGGCAAAACCGGCGAAATTCGACAAAACCATCGTTGCCGGCAAAAAAGCCGCCGATAAGAAACCCGAGGGCGCCGCGCCGGCGCCGGAAACAAAAGAAGTTCAGGTGCAGCGGCTGGCGATGGACCTTACGCAGACCGCGCTCAGCAAACGCCGCTGGTCGTGGTGGGGGGCGCTGGCGATCTTCGCGATATTCCTGGCGTCGCCGCTCGCCACCATGCTCGGCCCGGCGGGCCGCGCGCTGGCCACGCTGCTGCCGGACGACACGCTGTGGAACCCGGGCCGGATCAGCCACGTGCACCAGCACTTCGGGCAGCAGTGCGGCATCTGCCATACCACGCCCTTCCAGATGGTGAAAAACGAAGTCTGCCTGAAGTGTCACAGCGACACGCGGGCGCATACCGAAATGGATCACATGCCGAGCAGCATGACGCTGCTCGAGAACGGCCGCTGCGGCCGCTGCCACCAGGAGCATAACGAAACCCTGTCGCTGAAACCCTCGCACCAGAACCTGTGCGTGGACTGCCATGGCGACCTGAACCGGCGCGGCGACGTGCAGAGTTCGCTCACTGACGTGAGCGACTTCGGCACCGACCATCCGGAATTCCGCCCCACGGTGCTGCAGCAGAACGAATGGTGGCGCATGGCCATCGGCGATCCCGAACTCAAGCATGACGGCGGCCTCAAATTCTCGCATGCCGACCACCTGAAAGAAGAAGGCGTGGCCACGCCCGACGGCAAGCGGGTGCTGCAATGCGCCGACTGCCATCACCCCGAACCGGGCGGCGCCTACATGCTGCCGGTCGAAATGGAGCGCGACTGCAAGGGCTGCCACCAGCTGAATTTCGATCCCGCACTCCCGGATCGCACCGTACCCCATGGCGACCTGCCGCAACTGCTCACCTTTCTCAACGAGTTCTACGCATTGCAGGCGCTGCAGGGCGGCTACCAGAGCGCGGATGCGCCCGCCACGATCAAGCGCCGGCGCCGCCCGGACGAGCGCATCAGCGGCCGCGAACAGCAGGACGCGCTGCGCTGGGCCGGGACCAAGGCGCAGGACATGATTCGCGAAGTGATTGAAACCCGCACCTGCTCGACCTGCCACACCGTCACCGCCGACACGAGCAGCAAGTTCGGCTGGGTCATCGACCCCGTACACCAGCCGACGCGCTGGCTGACCTTGAGCCGCTTCAACCACGCGCAGCACGACACCAAGCCCTGCGGCGAATGCCACGCGGCGAAAAAATCCGAGCATGCCGAGGAAGTGCTGCTGCCCGGCATCGAGAACTGCCGCGCCTGCCACGGCGGCGCCAGGTCCGAGGACAAGTACGCCTCGACCTGTACCGTGTGCCACCAGTTCCACCTGGATGACATGCCGCCTTATGGGCGGCCCGCGAAGACAGGCGGTACGGAGGCCGCGGAATGATGCGAGCGAACGCGCACAAATATCCGGCCCTCGCGGCGGCGCTGAGTGTCGCGCTGGGCGCGGTGCTGACGCTTGCCGGCTGCGACGCCGGCAACCATCCCGCGGAGGAAGGCACGGGTTCCGGGCCGGAGGAATGCAGCGGCCAGTGCGCGAACGCCTCGACCTTGCTCACCGTTTCCGACGTGCAGACGATACTGGCGCAGGCGGTTGTCGAGGCGCAGGCGCAAAGCGCCGCCGCCACGATCGCGGTGGTGGACCGCGTCGGCAATGTACTCGCGGTATTCCGGATGAACGGCGCCGACACGAATATCCGCGCCAACGGCGGGCGCGGTATAACGACTGGGCTGGACGGTATCCGTTATCTGCCCGACACGCTGGCGGCGATCTCGAAGGGGATAACCGGCGCCTATCTTTCCTCCGAAGGCAACGCCTTCAGCACGCGCACCGCGAGCCAGATCGTGCAGCAGAATTTCAATCCCGGCGAAGCCGGCCAGCCGGGCGGCCCGCTGTTCGGCGTGCAGTTCAGCAACCTGCCCTGTTCGGATTTGAATACCCGCTTCACGCTCACACCGGGCATCGGCCCACAGCGTTCACCTTTGGGATTGTCCGCGGACCCCGGCGGTTTTCCTTTATATAAGGACGGCACGGTGGTGGGCGGCATCGGCGTCATCGCCGATCACGTGTACGGCCTGGACCTCGACGCGAGCGATATCGACCGCGATCTCGACGAGCTGATCGCGCTGGCGGGCAGCTACGGCTACGCCGCGCCGGCGGACCACCGCGGCGACCGCATCACCGCCGACGGTAAAACCTTCCGCTTCTCCGACGTCGCCTTTGACGACCTCGGAGTGACGCCGGGGAATGCGCCGGCCTTCGCCTCGCTGCTCGGCGAGGGCGCGCTGGTCGCGGTAACCGGCTACAGCGCGGGCGTGATCGTCCCCGGGGTCGCTTTCGGCCGCCCTGCCTCCGGCATCCGGCGCGACAACTCGACCTTCAATGACGCTCTCGACGCCTTCATCCTGGTGGACGATCTGAACATCAATCGCTTCCCGCCGAGCGCGGGTACCGATGGCGCGTTCTCGCTTACCACCTCCGAAGTGCGGACCCTGCTGGAAGAAGCGCTCGCGGTCGCCAACCGCACGCGGGCGCAGATCCGCCGCCCGCTCGGCTCGCAGGCGCGGGTGACGGTCTCCGTAGTCGACACTAACGGCGCGATTCTCGGCGTCGCGCGCACGCGCGACGCCCCGGTATTCGGCACCGACGTTTCACTGCAGAAGGCCCGCACCGCCGCCTTTTTCTCCGGCGCCAACGCGGCCGCGGACCTCGCGGCCGCGCCGGATGCCGACTATCCGGACCGCGACGATCCGGCCGGCCCGATCATGGATTCCATTGTCATCGGCGACTATGTGACGGCGGCGCGCGATTTTCTCGGCCTGCCGACTGCATTGGCCGACGGCGCCTACGCTTTCGGCGATCGCGCGGGCGGCAATCTGTCCAGACCCTATTTCCCCGACGGACAGATCGGCGCGCCGAACGGCCCCTTCAGCAAACCTTTCCGCACGCAGTGGAGCCCCTTCAGCACCGGGTTGCAACTGGATCTTTCCATCAACAGGATCATCGGCCATGTGGCCTTCACGCTCGGGCTCGCGGGAGTCGATGCTCCGCAGAATTGCACCACCCTCGCGCGGCTGCCGAACGGAATCCAGATCTTTCCCGGCAGTGTTCCGATCTATCGGGGAAACACTCTGGTCGGAGGCATCGGCGTCTCGGGCGACGGCGTGGATCAGGACGACATGATCGCCTTTCTTGGCCTGCACAATGCGTCACGTAAACTCGATATCAACAATGCGCCGGCGAACATGCGCTCGGACAATCTGACACCCCAGGGTGTGCGCCTGCGCTATGTGCAGTGCCCGCAGGCGCCTTTCCTCGACAGCGACGAACAGAATGTGTGCGATGGAAAATAATGTGTACCACCCTCACCCCAACCCGCTCCCTCGTCGAGGGAGCGGGATTTTATTTTGTGGTGCTTATATTTCGGAAGAACTCCACAATTTCCTCTCCCCTGTGGGGGAGAGGATTAAGGTGAGGGGGCCAAGAATGGATCTGAAAAATCTTGCCAGGGTACTGCGCAAGAATCAGCCGGATGCGGAACGAAAATTATGGTCAGCCCTAGGAAATCAGCAACTAAAAAATTCGAAGTTCAGACGCCAATACTGGATTAGACCTTACATCGTTGACTTTATTTGCCTGGAGAAAAATCTGGTTCTTGAAATAGATGGCAGTCAGCATCTTGAGAAGACATCGAAAGACAATGAACGTACTGAATTCTTAGAAAAACATGGATTCCGTGTTTTGCGATTTCCGAACAATGAAATTCTGAAAGAATTTGACGCCGTGCTTGAACGGATTTATGAACATTTATAGTTCAAAACCAAATCCATCCGCGCCTGCGAATGCACATAGGTCGCCAACGCAGATGTGCGCCCAAAAATCCATCCCCTCTCCCTCCTGGAGGGAGAGGGTCGGGGTGAGGGTGATTAATACACCCCCTTCCAGGGGAGAAGGAGTTTTAGTTTTCCGCACCATTGTATGTTTTATCCTATGCATTGCGCATGCTCCATCATTCGCCGAACCGGATTCGATCAGCCAGAGAAATAACAATCCTTCAATAATAGATTCACTCAACGGCCTGCGGCTGGCGGCGCTCGAACGCCGCATGCCTGGCCGCAAGCGGGAGCAGGAGCAGCCGGCGGCCTCGCGCCAGCCGAAGGTCGCCGAGTCGCACGGTATCCCGCTGCCGGCGGCGGAATTGCCGCGGGTCTCCGTGCCGGTACCGGACCGTTGGCGGCTGGTGGATGATCTCGGATTGATGGAACAGCACTGGTACGACCCGTACCACCAGAACACATTGAAGGCCGACCAGCCGGTGCACGGCGACTGGTTTTTCAACCTCTCGTTGATCTCGGATACGATCTACGAATCGCGCAGGCTGCCGACGCCCGTCGGGCCGCAGAGCACGACGCGCCCGGGTTCGGCCGATATTTTCGGCCAGGGGGAGCAGACCCTGCTGAACGAGAACCTGGCGCTGGGCCTGGTTTATTACAAGGGCGACACAACGTTCCGCCCGGCCGATGTCGAGCTGCGGCTGACGCCCGTGTTCAATTTCAACCGCACCGAAGTCGATGAAACGCGGCTGCTCAACGTCGACCCCGGGCTCGACCCGCAGGTGCGCAAGGACGATCACGTGGGCATCCAGGAGCTGTTCGCGGATTTCCACCTGCGCAATGTCTCTGAACACTACGATTTCGACAGCCTGCGCATCGGCATCCAGCCCTTCACCAATGATTTCCGCGGCTTCCTGTTCAACGACCAGCCGGCCGGCATTCGCCTCTTCGGCAACCGTGACAACAACGTGTTTCAGTACAATCTCGGACTGTTCCGCCGTCTGGAAAAGGACACCAACAGCGGCCTTAACGACACGGATGCGGACTTGCGCGACGATGATATCGTCGCCTTCAATGTCTACTGGCAGGATCTCTTCGTCAAAGGCTATACCTCGCAATTCAGCCTGCTGCACAACCGCAACCGCGAAAGCAGCGAGGCCTTCTACGACGACAACGGCTTTATCGCCCGCCCCGCCTCGCTTGGCACTGAGCGCCTGCGCGAATACGACGTGAGCTATCTCGGCTACGGCGGCGACGGGCACTGGGACCGGCTCAATGTATCGCTGCAGGCCTATTACGCCTTCGGGGAGGAGAACTTCGCGGTTTTCACCGACCGGAAGAGCGACATCGATGCCGGCATGTTCGCGACGGAACTCTCGCTCGACTCCGGCTGGAAACGCTGGCGCCTGTCGCTGCTCTACGCCTCCGGCGACGCAGACCCCTACGACGACAAGTCCACCGGTTTCGACGCGGTGGCGGAAAATCCGCTGTTCGCGGGTGCCGATACCAGCTTCTGGATCCGCCAGGGGGTGCCGAACATCGGCGGCGGCGGAGTCGCGCTGTCGACGCGCAACGGCATCCTGAACAACCTGCGCTCCTCCAAGGAACACGGCCAGTCGAATTTCACCAATCCAGGAACGATGTTGTTCGGCCTCGGCGGCGACTTCGATTTCACTCCGCAATCGCGGCTATCCTTCAACCTGAACGAGTTGTACTTCGCGGATACCGCCGTGCTCGAAGCGGCGCGCAACCAGGGACCTATCTCGAATGAAATCGGCCTCGACGCCTCGGTGGCCTGGGTCTGGCGCCCGCTGATGTCCCAGAACATCATCGTGCGCGTCTCCTACGCGGCGCTGCAGCCCGGCGACGGTTACAAGCAGTTGTTCGGGGATGAAAGTCCTTATTCAGCCCTGGCGAATATCGTGTTGGCGTATTGATATGAAAAAACAACCTCCGTGCAAAAAAACGAATTTCCTCTCCCCTTCGGGGAACGACCGCATGGATGCGGGAGGTAAAACGAAGCCAGGAGCCCGAGTCGAGAGGATGAAGGTGAGGGGAGTCTACAACACCCCTCATCCCAACCTTACTGTTTCTACACAGGGCTTCGCCCAGCGGGGGAGAAGGAGTTACCTGGTAACAGCTTTGGCTTTGCTGGTTTCATGCAACGCTTTCGCCTCCGAAGGCGAAAGTCCCCGCAACATCAAATACACACCGACGCCCGAGGCTCCTCTCTACCAGGCCGCCGAGGATGCGGAGCGCAAGAGCGCGGGTTGCCGCAGCTGCCATATCAAGACGGAAAGCGGCAGCATGCACGTCAGCGACGCGGTGCAACTCGGCTGCGTCGACTGTCACGGCGGCGACGCAACCGTCATGCGTCCGGGCCTGAATGAAAAATTGACCGAAAAGGGCGACGCGGCCTACCGCGCAGCGCAGGATCTGGCGCATGTGCAGCCGCGCTACCCCGAGAGCTGGCATTATCCGTCGAGCGCCAACCCGGAGCGCAGCTATACCCTGCTCAACCGCGAAAGCCCCGAATTTATCCGCTTCATGAACCCGAGCGACTACCGCGTGGCGCGCGAGGCCTGCGGCGCCTGTCACTTGCCGATCATCGAATCCGCCGAGCGCACCCTGATGGCGACCGGCGCCATGCTCTACGGCGGCGCCAGTTACAACAACGGCATCCTGCCGTACAAGCGCTACCTGCTGGGCGAGTTCTACACCCGCGACGGCGAAGCGGCCTTGGTCAAGGGCCCCGAGTTCCCCGACGCGAAAATGACCACCGCCGGCATCCTGCCCGAACTCTATCCGCTGCCACCCTGGGAGACCATGCCGCCGGCGGACGTGTTCCGCGTGTTCGAGCGCGGCGGGCGCAACATCGGCAATCTTTTCCCCGACACCGGGCTGCCGAATGTTTCGGGCCAGATCCAGCGCCTGGAGGAACCGGGCCGCCCCGATTTCCGCCAGTCGAACCGCGGTCCGGGCACCGGCCAGCGAGTGGCGATCCCGGTGCTGAACATCCACAAGACGCGTCTCAACGATCCGCACACCTGGTTCATGGGCACGAACGACCAGCCCGGAGACTATCGCAATTCAGGATGCGCGAGCTGCCACGTGATCTACGCCAACGACCGCGACCCGCGGCACTCCGGCCCCTACGCCAGAAACGGCCACGAGGGCAGAACCGCCACCGCGGATCCGACGATCGACCATGCCGAATCCGGGCATCCGATCGCGCACCGCTTCACGCGTGCCATCCCCACCAGCCAGTGCATGGTCTGTCACATGCACCAGCCCAACATGTTTATGAATACCTACCTCGGCTACACGATGTGGGACTACGAAGCCGATGCGCCGGCGATGTGGCCCGAGCAACAGCAGTATCCCGACGCGGAAAAGCTTCGCGAGATCAACGATCGCAACCCCGAAGGCGCGGCTCCGCGCGGCAAGTGGGGCGATCTCGATTTCCTCAAGCACGTCAGCGAACTCAACCCGAAGCTGAAAGACACGCAGTTCGCGGACTATCACGGCCATGGCTGGAATTTCCGCGCCGTCTTCAAGCGCGACCGCAAGGGTAACCTGCTGGATGCCAAGGGCAATATCGTCGACGATAGCGACCCGAAGAAATTCGACAAGGCCGTGCACCTGTCCTCGGTGCACCTCGACAAGGGCATGCACTGCGTCGATTGCCACTACTCGATGGACGCGCACGGCAACGGGCATATCTACGGTGAAGTGGCGGCCGCCGTCGAGATCGGCTGCATCGACTGCCACGGTACAGTATCGGCCTACCCCGCGCTCGTGACCAGCGGTCCCGCCTCGCCCCCCGGCGGTAACGATCTGACGTCCCTGCGCAATCCCGACGGCAGGAAGCGTTTTGAGTGGGACGGCAAGCGGCTGCTCCAGCGTTCAGCGGTGACGCCGGGCCTGCAGTGGGAGGTCAGCCTGGTCAAGGACAGCGTGAATCCGGACAGCAAGCACTTCAATCCGAAGGCGGCCTACGCCAAAACCGTGAGCCGGAACATGGCGCAACTGGATTGGGGTCCGGGTGTGAAATCCGCCGAGCGCGCGCACCAGGAAGACTCGATGGAGTGCTATACCTGCCATACTTCCTGGACCACCAGCTGCGGCGGCTGCCACCTGCCGATCGAGGCCAACTGGAAAACCGCGCGCCACCACTACGAGGGCGGCGAATCGCGCAACTTCGCGACCTACAACCCGCAGGTGGCGCGCGACGACATGTTCCAGCTGGGCCGGCACGGCGACGCCAAGAATCACAAGATCGCGCCGGTGCGCTCCTCCTCGGCGCTGGTGCTCTCCTCCACCAACGCCAATCGCGAACATATCTACGTGCAGCAGCCGCCGATTTCGGCCGCCGGCTACAGTTCGCAGGCTTTCGCGCCGCACTTCCCGCATACCGAGCGCAAGGAAGAAACCAAGACCTGCAGCGACTGCCATCTGTCGGAGGCGAACGACAACAACGCGATCATGGCGCAGCTGCTGCTGCAGGGCACCAACTTCGTCAACTTCGTCGGTTACAACGCATGGGTGGGCACGCAGGAATCCGTGACGGCGGTGCGCGTCACCGAGTGGGACGAACCGCAGGCCGTGATCGGCAGTTACCTGCACCGGTACGCCTACCCCGACTGGTATCGCACGCACCAGGACGACCGGCGCGAACTCAAGGAAGCCTACAGCAACGATTCCGGCCCGGCGCAGTGCCTGCAGCTGCGCGGCGAATATCTTTATGTCGCCGCCGGCGAGCAAGGCATGCGTGTCTACGACGTCGCGGGCATCGCCAACAAGGGCCTCTCGCAGCGCATCGTAAGCGCGCCCTTCGGACCCATGGGCCAGGATACCCATATCGCCTCGAAGAACGCGACCTGCGTCGCGCTGCCGACCAACCAGCCGATCCATCCGCCGCGCAACGATGGTCCGCTGATGCGCGAGGTGAACCTGGAGCAGCCCTTCCACCCGCTTTACAACTACGCCCTGATCAGCGACGCGGTCGAAGGCCTGATTCTGACCGATGTCAACACGCTCGCCGACGCCGAGCCGCGCAATAATTTCCTCAAGCGGGCGCTCACCTGGAACCCCGAGGGCGTACTGAACGGCGCGCGCCATATCACGCTCGGCGGGTACTACGCTTATATCGCCGCGGAAAAAGGCATCGTGGTGGTCAACCTCAACGAACCGCTCAAACCGAAGCTGGAAGCCGTCCTGAAGCTGGACGGCGCACGGGCCAGCGCGCTGCAATTCCGGTATCTGTTCGTCACCGACAGGAACGGCCTGCGGGTGGTGGATGTGACCCATCCCGCGCAGCCGCGGCTGCTGCGGGAAGGCTCGCCGCTCAGGGACGCGCATCGCGTATACGTGGCCCGCACCTATGCCTATGTCGCCGCGGGAGCGCAAGGCCTGGCAATCGTTGATATCGAGCGGCCGGAGCATCCCCGTCTGTACCAGATGTACACCGCGGACGGCGCAATCAGCGACGCGCGCGACGTGATCGTCGGCAGCACCAACGCCTCGCTGTTCGCTTACGTCGCCGACGGCCGCAACGGCCTGCAGGTGATCCAGCTGCTGTCGCCGCAATCGCAGCCGAAGTTCTACGGCTTCAGCCCGGCGCCGAAACCGGAATTGATCGCGCATTACAAGACCGGCGAGCCCGCGCTGGCCCTGTCGAAGGGGCTGGATCGCGACCGCGCGGTCGACGAAACCGGCGACCAGATCGCAGTCTTCGGCCGCATCGGCGCGCGGCCCTTCACGCTGGAGGAAATGCAGCGCCTGTATCTGAACGCGGACGGCGAGCCGTGGTACGTGTCGGATCAGCCGGACCGGAAGAAACTGCGTCGATGACGGCAGTATTGGATTTACCACCCTCACCCGGTCAAGCGGAGACGGATAGATCAAATGGATCAAACGGTTTTGTGAGACCGGTCAAGTGGAACCCAAGGTTTAAAAGACCAAACGGTTCCGTGCAGCCTGCCAGGCGAAACCCGAGGCTCAGAGACCCAGAGACCAGACGGTTCCGTGCAACCTGTACTCTCCCTCCAAGAGAGAAAGGGTATGCAGGCCAGAGAGTGGTAACGGATGGGAATGTTCTTATCTCCTCTCCCCCTTGGGGGAGAGGATTAAGGTGAGGGGGTGTATATGAAACAACATCAAGTGACGGAATCAAAAATGGCTCTCCATACTCGCTCATCGATGCAGATGGCAATTCTTGTCTTTTCCGCCTTAATCGCCGGCACCTCCGGTGCGCAGCAGCTGCCCGAGGACGACGGCGATATCCACAACGGGGTCGCCTCCTGCGCCGGCAGCACCTGTCATGGCGCCGTGCGGCAGTTCACCGACTCCAATATCCTGCATAACGAATTCATCACCTGGACGCGTGAAGACCGCCACGCCAAGGCCTACCAGGTGCTGCTCAACAAGGAATCGAAGCTGATCGCCCAGAAACTGGGAATCGGCCCCCCGCACACCGAGGCGCTGTGCCTGGACTGCCACGCCGACAACGTGCCGGAAAAGCGCCGCGGTAAAAAATTCCAGCTGAGCGACGGCGTCGGTTGCGAAAGCTGCCACGGCGGTTCCGAAAACTGGCTGACTTCCCACGTCAAGGACAACCACCAGCAGAACGTGAAAAACGGGCTCTATCCGACGGAGCAGCCGGCAGCGCGCGCCGGGCTGTGCCTGTCCTGCCATTATGGCAACGACGACAAGTTCGTCACCCACCGCATCATGGGCGCCGGCCATCCGCGCATCAGTTTCGAACTCGACAACTTCACCGAGCTGATGCCGCCGCACCATCAGGCGGACGCGGATTACAAACAGCGCAAGGGCCTCGCCGACCCGATGCAGACCTGGGCCACGGGCCAGCTTGTCTTCGTGCGCCGCATCCTCGACCAGCTCGAACACCGCGGCCTGCGCGAGGAAGGACTCTTTCCCGAATTGAGTCTCTTCGACTGCCACAGCTGTCATCACCCCATGTCCAGGATGCGCTGGACCGCGCGCAGCGGCATCGGGCTCGGGCCCGGCGCAGTAAGGTTGCAGGACGCGAATTTCATCATGCTGCAGGCCCTGTTCGGCGGCGACAAAGAAAGGGCCGAACAGCTGCGCCGGTTGACGCGCAACCTGCACCAATCCACTAGCCAGGGTATCGGCGCGATGCGCGACGCGATTGGAGATTACCGGAAAATCCTGCCGGAACTGGAAAAGACTTTGCAGAACCGCAGCTACAGCGATGCCGAGATCAAGGCCGTGCTGGGGCAGCTGATCCAATCGGGGATGAACAACGAATTCGCGGATTACGCCGCCGCCGAACAGGCTGTCATGGCCATCGCAAGCCTGCTCAGTGCCCTGGATGCGCGCGCGGCCCTGAGTCCGAAGACCCAGCAGGCGGTGAATGCACGGCTCGACGAGCTTTATACCTGCACGGACGACGATGAAAAGTACCGCGCCAGCTGTTTTACCGACGGTTTGAAACAGTTGCGCAGCAATCTGGGCGGTTGAAAGCAGGCGCCGGCATTTATGGGCAATATATCCGGCGCTTTGGGCAGCGACTCCGCATATTGTGGCGGGGTCAAGCCTGGGCTATATATGTACAGCCTGTAAGGCCACCCGGGAGGATTGCCCAAGATGCGTAAATTTCTGTTTTAAGCTTTTGCCTGATTTCCAATGCTTTTGCAGGTCCACTCGTGCCGCCGATCGGGCCGCCGCCGGGTATCTCGCCCGCTGCACCAGACACCATTCGAACTGGGTGCTGAATTATCACCAACGGGTAGATACAGAACAGAGCCGCTGAGATAGCGCCTCTTCGATTTTTTCGCTCTATTCGCCTCCCGCTTTTATAACCCCCTTATAAGCACAATCCCTTAATTTCTTTAAACTCCCTTTTTAAACAGGCACTTACCTAAAGAGTGCATTCCCATGCGATACCGGCCTGTAATTCAATTCAAGTAAAACCTTGTTGTGCATCACAAAACCCTAGGCTATATACGTATGACCTGCTGAGCATATACACCTGATGACAATCCGCAGGTCCGCCGATTTCACCGAGCTGAACGGCGCTACGCATAAGGGCCATTCAACCTTGCATCCGGAACCGCTACGAGCGTCCCGGGTACTGCGAAGAATGGAGGGTAGGAGGGGGAAAGAATGGGCGATGTAAAGCCGGACGCCGAGCACGTCCCGCTTGCTTCTCCCATAAAGTAACAGCGTTCCGATCCGAACTCCTCATTGGAGTCGGGGGAGCGTGCTGACCCTCCGCGCCAGGCGCGGAGGGTTTTTTTATGCCCGCCCGCTCCATAGCCGCGCAACAGCGCCCACTGGCGCATCTCGCCCGGAGTGTTTATTCTTTAGCCCTGCTTTAAACATGACCGGAACCGACTCATGCGCCAAACAACCTTGTTGCTGACCGCCGTTACGACCGCACTCGCGCTCGGCACCGCTCATTTTTACCGGGAATACCGGGCGCTCGCGCAGAGCGTCGCCGCGGGTAAAGAGCAATGTACGCAGCAGATCGCCCAACTGAAAAGCGAGCATGGGGCGCAGCTCGAGAAATTGCAGCAACCCCTGGTGCGCGGACAATAATATGACACTGGGGAAATCCGGTGTGGCGCTTGTTATTCTCTCGGCGGTGCTTGCGCTGAGCATGTTGTTGCTCCATAACGCAGGCCAGGACCTGCGGCGCGAACTGTCCGCGAACGGCATGCAGTGCGAGCAGCGGATCAGCCGTCTGCGCGGCGATTACCAGGCCGAGATTGACGCCCTGAAGGAATACCTGCGGGATCTTAACCGCTACTCCCCGCTGGCGCGTCCCGCGGAGCAGGACGGGACCTCTCAACAGCAAACGCCGGGAGAACTGGATCCCGCCGGGCAGGCGGAGGCGGTAAACCGCAAGTACCGCTATATGTACGACGTCGCGGACCAGCGCGAAACCGTCAAGGAAATGCTGCGGGATTTGCTGCTGCAACGCGAGCTATATGTCGCCGCCGGAAATATCGACGCCCAGCAGATGGCGGCGATCGAGGCCCAGATCGGCGAGTTGCTGGGCGCCGGCGGCTACCAGGAATATCAACTGCTGAAGGATTCGGATCCCGAGCAACACCATCTTCGCGAATATGAGGAAAGCCTCGGCAAAACCGCCCCCCTCAGCCGGGAGCAGGATCGCTCGCTGCTATTGACCAAGCTGAAGTACAAACAGGCCTTCAAGGTCGCGCTCAACGAAGCCGGCCTCTACCAGCCATCTCTGACCGGTGAAGGACAGGAGTACGCGCGGATCGTCATCCGCAAGGCTCTGCAGGAATACCAGAACAACTACCTCAACGACGTGCGCCCCCTGCTGAGCGCCGAGCAGTACGAGAAACTGTCGAGTCATGAAAGCACCGTGTTCGGTCAGGAAATGCAAAGACTCATGAAGCTGGTGGATGCAAAGGCGGAAAGCGCCAACTGATCCTGACATTTGCCTGGAGGCCGTATGGCGGGACAACCCGCCATAATCGTTTCCAGTTGACGCCCGGGAAAATGCGCGGCGTTTTTTTGGAAAATCAAGACGCTGCAATTTTCATTCAAGCTTTCACGCAAAGCAATGTCCCGCGAGACATGCTCATCAGTTGTACAAGCAAAATAATAATCCGCCAATGACACCGGTTTACTTCCACTCGGACGGATGCTAGCTTAACCGCGCCAGTTTGATCATTGCCGCGTCTGTCCGGAAATATGACCATACATACCTTGCCCCGGAACGGGCGCGCACAGCAGCTGGCGAAATCCAATACAAAAATGAATCCGGAGGGGATTTAACATGAAAACTTTTATCAAGTTAGGAATGCTGCTGTCCGGCTTCATGCTCGGCGGCCAGGCATTTGGCGCATACACCTGTACGGCGACGCCTTCGAATACGGGCGGCACCTTTTTCCAGGTGGACGTTTCCGTCACCAACAGCGGTACCACGGCGCTCAGCGGCTGGACCGTTACCCTGAACTTCCCTGAGCAGGTCACGGTGACCGCTCAATGGAACGTGACCCGCACCGGGACCAACCCCGGCACCAGCTTCCAGTTCACGAACTGCTGCAGCTGGCAGCTGCCGGCGCCCGGACAGACGGCCGCGAACGTGTTCGGCTTCCAGGGCAACCATGACGGCAGCTTTATGGCGCCGGCCTGCGTCGGCAGCGGCGGCGCGAGCAGCAGCTCTTCGAGTTCTTCCAGCTCTTCAAGTTCATCGAGCAGCTCCAGCTCGTCCTCGAGCAGCAGCTCTTCGTCTTCGTCGAGCTCCAGCTCGTCCAGCAGCAGTTCCAGCAGTTCATCGTCGAGCAGTTCTTCAAGCTCCAGTTCGAGTTCGTCGACCTCCAGCACCTCCACGGGCGGCGGTGCAACCCTGCGAATCCAGGAGAACGAGACCGGCTTCTGCAGCGTCAACGGCACCATCGACAGTGACAACGGCGGCTATACCGGCGCGGGTTTTGCCAACACCAACAATGCCAGTGGCGCAGGTATCAATTGGAGCATCAATGCATCTTCGGCGATCAGCAACGCCGGCTTCTCATGGTTCTATGCCAATGCTTCCGGCGATCGGCCCGCCCGGCTTCTGGTCAACGGCGTAGAAGTGGCGGCTCCCAATTTTCCCACGACCGGATCCTGGACGACATGGGTCAATTCCACAACTTCGTTTACGAGATTGAATGCCGGAATCAACAGCATACGGCTGGAAGCCACCAGCAGTGCCGGGCTGGCGAATATCGATTACATAATTGTGAGCTTCCCGGCGCTCAATCCCGTGGTAGCGGCCGCTTGCGGCGGCTCTTCCAGCTCCTCCTCGTCGAGCAGTTCCTCATCAAGCAGCAGCTCATCCAGCTCGTCTTCTTCCAGCTCAAGCAGCAGTTCTTCGAGCAGCGGCAGCAGCGCCTGCGTGGCGGGCGCGGTCTTCACCAACACCACGGTCGATTGCGGCGGCATAACGGTCGGCACCAGCTGTCCGGGCGACGGTGAGGGCCAGCCTCCGGTATTTACGCTGAACAATGCCACGATCAAGAATGTGCACATCTCCGCCTCCGGAGGCGCCGACGGCATCCACTGCAAGAGCGGCAACTGCGTCATCCAGAACGTCATCTGGGATGATATCTGCGAGGACGCGGCCTCCAACCTGGCGGAGGGCGGCACTCTCACCATCATCGGCGGCTCCGCATTCAACAGCACCAGCGGCCCCGGCGGCACGCCCGACAAGATCTTCCAGCACAACTCGAAGAACAGCACCACCTACATTCAGGGCGGCTTCACCGCCAAGGGCGAGAACGGCAAGCTGTTCCGCTCCTGCGGCGACTGCTCCAACAACGGCGGCCCGCGCCACGTCAACATCAATAACGTGCGAATCGAAGGCACCATCGGCAGCGTGGTCGGAGTCAACGGCAACTACGGCGACACCGCCACGATCCGCAATCTGCAGATCCAGGGTTACAGCTCCGGCCACCCGAAGGTCTGCGTGGAATATGTGGGGGTAGTGAAAGGTAACGGCAGCTCCACCTCGCTCGGCGAGAAATGGAACACCGCCGTCTGCAACGTCAGTCCGTCCGATGTAACCGGGTTCTAAATCGATCACCATTCCACTCGCCCTCCGCACCGCCCGGTGCGGAGGGTTTTTTTACGCCTAACCACCTATTGCTGTGCAAGGGGCGGGTCACGCTCCCTGAATCAGGTTCAGAAATCCTGATCATATTGAACCGCATCGAATCGCGGATGACGCCGCCAAGAGGTAACCCCCGGGGAGAAATTTCCGGGCTTGAGCACAAAACCGGGTCCTGAGCACAAGGAGTGTGCAGCCGTTCCAAACCCGCCAGTAGCGATCCTGACGGGGTTTTTTATGTTGTTGGAAAGAGAGAAAATCAGTCCAGATCGGTCAGGCGCACAATACGCTCGCCGGTGGCGATCAGACTGCGGCTCTGCGGATGCAACAGCAGGTTTTTAAGTGACTTGCGGGTCTGTGTCAGCAGGGGCCGCCAGCTGCGCCCGCCATCATCGGAACGTAATATGCTGCCGCCCCGGCCGGATACATAGAGGGCGCCGGTTATTTCGTCGAGCAGCGGCTGCCGCAGATTTTCCCGGGTACCGCTTGCAATGCGCTGCCAGCTCGCGCCAGCATCCTGCGAACGCAGGATGAGCCCCTGCAATCCTGTCGCGATCAACGCGCCGCTGCGGGGATCCCGAATCATATGACCGATTCCCTCGCTGACCCCGGTCGCCAGCGGACGCCAGTCTGTTCCATTGCGTTCCGCCTGGAGAATGACGCCCCCATCTCCCATCGCATACAACTTGCCGGCCGCGGCATCGAAAAACACATTCTGCAGGCTGCTGCGGATACCGCTGTCGATTATTTCCCAGTGCAAACCGTCGGCCGAACGTTGTATCACTCCGTCCAGTCCCACTGCGACGAACAGGCCGCTGCCGGGAACGGCGAGCCCCTTGTACAGGTGACGGTCGGTCACTGCGTCAGCCTCTTGCCAGCTGCGGCCGCCGTCAGCCGAGCGCATGACCTTGCCGGGCCCCGCCAGCGCCACGATCACATCGTGCACCGGGTCTGTAACCAATTGATGAAAATAACCGCCGCTCAAACTATCCAGATCGAGTACCTTGCGCCAGCTTCTGCCCGCATCTTCCGAGCGCACGATGGTCCCGGGAGGACCCGCGGCGAGCACGGCGTTGGAACCTGGGTCGGCGACCACGGAAAACAGATAGGTGACGGACGACAGGCCGGCATCGACGACTTCCCAGCTTGCTCCTGCGTTCTCGGAGCGAATCAACCAACCGCGGGTTCCGACCGCGACCAGGGCATCGGTGCCCGGGACTTCTATGGCATCGTGTATATATTGATCAAGGTTGGGACGCAACCCCAGCCAATGCGCTCCAGCATCGCTCGAGCGTATCAGCAGACCACCCTGCCCGAATGCGATAAAACGGTCGTGACGCGCATCATAGACTGTTGACTCCAGATTGCCTGTCACTCCGGTGGCGACGATTTTCCAGCTCTTCCCGCCATCGCGCGAACGTACCGCCGTTCCCTGGTCGCCGGTCGCGAGCAGCGCAGCCGTGCCCGGGTGAAAATGAATCGAAGTGAGATAGGCGCCGGTCCCGGTCGTGGCCCTGGTCCAACTGTTGCCCAGATCCTCGGAACGCAGCACGCCGCCGTCCGCGGCGACCGCGAGCGCCGCCCCGTGCCGCGCATCATAGGCGATGGCCGTCAGATAAGCTTTGTTACCGGTCTCGACACGTGTCCACCGGTTGCCGTCGGATTCCGAGCGCAGAACGGCGCCGTCCGCGCACAAAGCAAGCATCAGATCTTTATCCGGCCATACCAGGAACCCGCTGATCAAGGCCGTCGTTCCGCTGTCGATGCGTCGCCAACTCGCGCCGCTGTCGGCGGAACGCATCAGCATTCCGTCCTCACCGGCGGCCAGCAATGCTCCCGATACCGGCGCCACCGCCAGCGCCGCCACCAATTTCCGCGCCGGCGTGGAAACCGCTTGCCAGGTGTGCGCCCCATCGGTCGAGCGCAATACCAGACCCTGCTCGCCGCTCGCGATCCAGATGGAATCGCCCGGATGCGACAGGACGGCGCGCAATCCCAGGACGGTATCATTGCGGCTTCGGGACCAGATACGCCCGGCGTCCTCCGAATACAGAATACTTCCATTCTCGCCGGCCGCAACCAGCGTCGCTCCGGCAGCATCGCTTGCAATCGCGAACAGCGCATCGGCTGCCGGAGCAGCGGCGCGCGCAGCGGCCCAGGTCTCGCCGCCGTCTTCGCTGCGGATGATCGTTCCATCGGTGCCGGCCACCAGCACGGTTCCGGTTCGCGCATCGCTCCAGCCCGTGAACAGGGACGCATTGACTACCCGGATATCCCGCACCGTTATCGGTTGCGCCGTGTCCCGGGGGACATCGGCTTTGCCGCAAGCCGCCACTGCAACAGCCAGAACCAGGCTCGCCAGCTCCAGTCGCCGGATTGAAAGAGGGATTTTCATATTTCCTGCTTCTGATTTGGAACAGGGGCTAAGGTTAAAAGCTAAGCCCGGTTTTTTCCAGCGGGGGCGCTGTTTTCTAAAGTACGTCCCGGCAATGTCCACAGCCTGGCATCCGGCCACTCTTTAATTTTTAATTTATTGAAATTCCTAAATTTTATTATCGAATTCCATTTTATGCCCGGGCCCTATGCAGAATGGGTCTATAAAACTGGCAAGACATAATAAATTTATTGGTCAGACCAATTTACAGGGCGGCGGCGGAGTGTTAATTTCCAGTCGCTTTGAGCGAGCACGCGCATGATGCAGGCGGCCCGCTTCAATACTTTTAAATAAATAATTAGTGAGGGGATAAAAATGCTACGCAAACTTTGTTTATGCCTGGCGCTTGTCGCCAGCAATGCTGCCTACGCAGCATACACCTGTACGGCGACGCCTTCGAACACGGGCGGCACCTTTTTTCAGGTGGATGTTTCCGTCACCAACAGCGGTACCACGGCGCTTAGCAGCTGGACCGTTACCCTGAACTTCCCTGAGCAGGTCACCGTGACCACTCAGTGGAACGCCACCCGCAGCGGCGCCAACCCCGGCACCAGCTTCCAGTTCACCAACTGCTGCAGCTGGCAGTTACCGGCCCCGGGTCAGACGGCGACCAACGCCTTCGGCGTGCAGGGCAACCACGACGGCAGTTTCATGGCGCCGTCCTGCGTGGGCAGCGGCAGCTCGAGCAGTAGCTCCAGCAGCTCTTCCAGTTCTTCAAGCTCCAGCTCGTCGTCGAGCAGCAGTTCTTCGAGCAGCTCTTCCTCGAGCTCCAGCAGCAGTTCATCCTCTTCGAGTTCCAGTAGCAGCTCTTCGAGCAGCTCCAGCTCGAGCAGTTCCTCAAGCGGCGCGACACTGACGATTCAGGAGAACACGGCCGGCTTCTGCGGTCTCGACGGCACCGTCGACAGCAACAACGCCGGCTTCACCGGCGCCGGTTTCGCCAATACCACCAATGCAAGCGGCGCGGGCATCAACTGGAGCGTGAGCGCACCGGCCACGGGTCCGTATACCCTGGCCTGGCGTTACGCCAATGCCTCCGGCGACCGCGCCGCCTCGTTGATTGTCAACGGCGCGACCGTCGCTTCCAGCGTCAGTTTCGCAGCGACCGGCGCCTGGACCACCTGGGTCAACAGCGGCTCCGTCACGGCGAATCTCAACGCGGGCGTGAACAGTATCCGCCTGCAGGCGGCCACCAGCAACGGCCTGGCAAATATCGATTACATCACCGTCAACGGCAATGCTCCGCAGGCGGCCGCCTGCGGCGGTTCGTCGTCATCGAGCAGCTCCAGCAGCTCCTCGTCCAGTTCCAGTTCCAGCTCCAGCTCTTCGAGCTCGTCCTCCAGCAGTTCGTCCAGCAGCAGTTCTTCGAGCTCAAGCTCTTCCAGTTCCTCATCGAGCAGCTCCACTACAACCGGTGGCAGCTTCACCCAAGTCGGTTTCTCGACCCAGAACGGCGGCACCACGGGCGGCGCCGGCGGTCCGACGGTCAATGCCAGCACCGGCACTGAAATTCATGCGGCATTGTGCAACCGCGCCACGGATACGAGCCCGATTATCATCCGCGTATCGGGAACCATCACCGTCGGCAACACCGCCAAGGTCAGCGGCAGCTGCAACACCGCCGACGGCGTCATCGAGATCAAGGATGTCGCCAACGTCACCTTGGTGGGTGTGGGCAGCAGCGCGATCTTCGATCAGGTCGGCATCCACATCCGCAATTCGCGCAACATCATCATTCAGAACGTGCATGTGCGTAATGTGAAGAAATCGGGCTCGCCGACCTCCAACGGCGGCGATGCGATCGGGATGGAAAGCGATGTCTCCAACGTCTGGGTGGATCACTGCACCCTGGAAGCGTCGGGCGGCGAAGACGAAGGCTTCGACGGACTGTTCGATATGAAAGCCAATACCAAGTACGTGACGCTTTCCTGGAGCATTCTGAAGAATTCCGGCCGCGGCGGCCTGGTGGGGTCCGGCGACAGCGACAGTAACAACGGCCCCGTGACCTATCACCATAACCTGTACCAGAATATCGATTCGCGTACGCCGCTGCTGCGTTTCGCCACCGCGCATTCGTTTAACAATTATTTTAACGGCATCAACTCAAGCGGCATGAACCCTCGCATTGGCGGCAAGATCAGGGTCGAGAACAATTATGTTCAGAACGCCCGCAATCCGCTCGGCACGTTCTATACGACGGACATGGGATTCTGGCAGGTCAGCGGCAATATCTGGGACAACGTCACCTGGGAAGCCACGGATGACGAGTTCCCGGCCGGCCCCGATCCGGTTTCGACGGCCACGATCAGCATCCCCTACTCGTATACGCTGGATCCGGCCGCCAACGTGCCGGGCATCGTGATCGCCAATGCGGGCGTAGGAAAAATGTAATTCACCGCGCAGGCGATATGGCCTGACGCGGCGAACAACCGGGCCCGGAGAAAAATTCTCTCCGGGCCTTTTTATTTCCCCCCGGTCTTCCTTGAAAACGCCGCTTGTCCCCGAGACTTCCGAAAAATTTTTTGGTGACCAGACGGTGGTTATACATACTCCATACTGGTATGACCTTAAATCGCATGTCGCCCGGATATTTTTATGGTTATAAATATTTGAAATAAAAGAATTTTAAATGCATTCCCCGTGTCCCGAGATTGGCGTTTAGATTTTCATTCCGAGCAACTGGCAAGACAATAAAAATTGATTGGTCAGACCAGTTTATGATAATTTCTTGGCCGTTATGGAGCCGGTCAGCCGCCGTGTTTTTTATCTCATGGACCGGCAGCTCCGGTACTGTTCAATCAATCTCGAGAGAGGGGATGAAACAAATGTTACGTAAATTATCCTTAGGCCTGATCCTCGCCGCCTGCAGCACGGCTTCATACGCCGTGACTGATTATCCGGACGGCTACACCAAGTGTGCGCAGAATACCGGCGCCTTCTGTTCCTTCAGCGGCACCCGCCAGGTCGCGCTCGGCAAGTCCGGCAGCTTCGTCTACGGCACCTTCACCAATGGCGTCACCTGCTCCAGCTCGAATTTCGGCGGCGCCTATTCCGGCGTGACTTCCGCCTGGTGTTCGTACGCTCCGACCACCACCGGCAGCTCCAGCAGCTCGTCGTCGAGCAGCTCATCGAGCAGCAGTTCTTCCAGTTCGTCGAGCTCATCTTCGAGCAGCTCCAGCAGCTCATCTTCGTCCACCACGAGCACCAGCAGCGGCATCACGGGTTCGTCATGCAGAGGCGGCAGCACCACCACTGTCAATTCGACGATCCGGGTTGAAGACGGCGGTACTTTCGACGGCGGTTGCCGCACCTACACGGCCGGCAGCGCGCTCGGCGACGGCAGTCAGTCCGAATCACAATCGCCGATCTTCCGCGTCGGCCCGGGCCTGGTGCGCAACGTCTACATCGGCAGCAACGGCGCCGACGGCATCCATAGCCGGAACGGCGGCGACGTCGACAACATCTACTGGTCGAACGTCGGCGAAGACGCGATGACCCTCAAGGACCCGACCGACGGCGGCAGCGTCAGCTCCAACAACATCAGCGGTTTCGACGGCGAGGACAAGTTCTTCCAGGCCAATGACAACGGCAGCTGGTCGACCAACAACTGCATCGTTAACAATATGGCCAAGTTCATCCGTCAGAATGGCGGCACCACCTTCCCCTTGAACGTCACGGCAAACAACTGCCAGATGTCAAACCTGAAAGAAGGCGTGTTCCGCAGCGACAGTCCGAACAGCACGGCGCGCCTGACCAACAGCCGCCTGCATAACGCCGGCAGCATTTGCATCGGGACGTGGAAGAGCTGCACTTCGTCCGGCATTACCAACTATTAATATCGGTATTTGCTGCAAGCTCACGGGGGCCCTCAAGGGGCCCCCGGTTTTTTGAACGGTTATTCCCGAGCTTACCTCCCGGCAGCGGTTATTTTTCAAACAAAACCCGCGCTTGCCGTCCCGAGGGAGCGCATGAATAATGTCCGACGCTGAAAATGAGGGGAACGATGAGCAAAACGAATAGCGTGTTTGCGATTCTCGCCGCACTGATCGGCGGCTGCGCCATATTGCTGTACATGCAAAATGACCTGCTGGCAGGACAGATCCGCGACAACGGCCGGCAATGCGAAGACCAGATCCCGCAGTTGAAAGAACGCTACCAGGCGGAAATCGACGCCCTGCGCAGTTACCTGTTGGAGCAATACAATAAAAAACCGGAACCGGCGGCCAAGGAAGCAAGGCCGAGCTTTAACCAACTGGTTTCGAGCGGGCACCGCATGCAGGCCATCGGCAGCAAATACGAATTCTTGCTGGAGAGCGCGCTGCTCGATGCCGCGGGCAAACGGCAGCTGCGCAGCCTGCTCTATCAGTGGGAGCGCCTTGCGGATTCGGTGAAGACCGGGCAGGACAAATCCGGCGCCGCGGACGGATCGCTGCGGGCGCAACTGAACGATACCGAAACGCGGATCCGGGAACTGCTGACGGACCCTCAGGACTACCAGTATTTCCTGACGCAGCGCCAGCGCGACCTGTAGGACGGAACAAATGACAAAGCAAACAGCGGGCATATCGGCAGTGCTCATTTTGAGCGGCGCCGCCCTGGGTTACCTGTTCTACAGCAACATCCGTCTGCGAGAGGAACTGGCCATGGCACAGCGGCAGTGCCAGAACCGCATCGCGCGCGTGCAAAGCGATTACCAGGGGGAACTCCAGGAATTGCAGCAATACCTGCTGGCACAGACCAGCGCCGCGGCGCCGGGAGCCGCTCCGCCAGCGGCCGTCATGGCCGGACCCCGTGACGACAGCGACGCACCGGACGCTTTCAAGAAACCCGCGCTCGAACGTTACAACGAGAGCATGGAAGATCTGGTGGCGCGCAAATACCGCTTCCTGCTGACAAGCGCTACCCTGAGCGAGGCCGATCGGGAGGCGTTGCAGCAACTGCTGGTTGAACGCGAGCGGCTTGCATTGTCGCTGCGCGATATCCGGGAATACGGTGAAGCCGGGAGCGGCGCCCAGCCCGAGGATATCGAACTGCGCCTGGCCGAAATCGATGACCGGATACAGGAGCTGTTGAATCCCCAGGATTACCAGCGCTACGGCCTGTTAAAGGAATCCGACAAGGAGCAGCATCATTTCACGGAGTTCACACTCGGGGTCAACGGCATATTCCCGCTCAATAACGGGCAGCAGGAAGCCGTGCTCTTCGCCAAGATACGGCATGAAAAAGACTTCGAGACGAACCTCAAGGATCTCGGACTCTATGCCGACGACCCGCTGAACGCGCAGCAGCGCGATCATCTGTATGGCGCTGTACAAAGCGCCGCCGAAACCTACAGACGCGGTTTCCTGCAGGAAATAAAACAATACCTGGACGCGAGCAGCTTTCCCTTCGACCAATATACTTTGGTGGAGAACTATACCAATACCGAATTCCAGCAACTGCTGGACGATCTGCGCGGGAAAATAGACGCGCGCGCCGCGCAAAACTGACAAGCCAAAAACAATACGTTTCCAAAAATCAATCACCGGGACGCGGAGCACGCAGAGTTTTATCAGGTTGATTTGCTCTGTGTTTCCCGGTGTGCTCTGTGATCAATTCTTCTTTTCTTCCACTCTGCTTAACCGCACCAGACCGTCGCCGACCGCGATCAAGGTACCGGTCCCGGGGTTGAGCGCGGCGCTCCTGAAATGTTCGTCGGTATGACTCGGTACTCTGCCCCAACTCGCGCCGCCATCCCCGGACAGCAGAATCACGCCGTCACGTCCAACAATCACCAGCTTGCCGTCCGGGTATGCGAGAGCCTTGCGCAGCTCACTGTCGAGATCCGGAGACGCCGCCTTGCGCCAGCTTTTGCCGCCGTCGGTCGAACGCAGGATGACGCCTTCCTGGCCAAACGCCAGCAACGCCCCGCTCGCCGGATCGGCAAACATGCGGCGCAAGGTGCTGCGGGTGCCCGTGTTGACCTGCCGCCATTGTCTGCCGTCTTCCGAACGCAACAGCATGCCCCAGTCCCCGACCGCGAACAGCGCGCCGCTCGCGGCATCGGCAAAGGCGCCGTAAAGATCTTCGGAGGTGCCAGTCGCGGGAAGTTCCCAGTGGCTTCCGCCATCGCCGCTGATGGCGATGATGCCGCGCTGCCCTGCGATCATGACGAGCCCGAGTTTTTCGGAAACCGCGCCGTGCCACAGATTCCGGCCGCCGGTCTGCAGGTTCGCGGCCTTTTCCCAACTCGCGCCGCCGTCGCCTGAGCGGTAGACCGTCTGGTAGGTCGCCTCGCAGGCGATCAAAGCACGATGGCCCTGGTCCGCGAGTACCTGGGTGAAAGCCTCGCCCAGAGTGATCACGCCCTGGAATACCGGTTTCCAACTACGGCCGGCATCCGTGGACCGCATGATGCTGCCGTCGGGTCCGGCTGCCACCAGGGCTTGCGTCGACGGATCGATGATAATGTCGCGCAGATAGGGCGGCTGGTTCGGGTAAGGATACTTCGGTTCGATAACATCCCAGCTGCTTCCGTCGTCCTCAGAGCGCCAGATACCGCCCAGCTCTCCGACGATCACGAATGTATCGGTGCCGGGCACATGGGCGACCTCCCGCATGTAGAGATCGATGCCGGGCCTGACGACTCTCCAGCCCACGGCAGGATCCGGCAGCAGACCGCGCGTGACGGCGATGAAGCCGCCCAGACCGGATGCTATGAACAGGTCGCGCTCCGGATCGTGCAGCAGCGTGGTCAGGCTCAGGTTGAACAGGGGCTTTAACACGCCCGCTTCCCAGCTTCCTCCGCCGTCGATCGAGCGCGCGACAATCCCCGAGCTGCCCATCGCGAGCAGTGCGCGCGTCTTCGCGTCATAAACAATCTCCGACAACATCGGGATATCATCGCCCGGCCAGTTCCTGACCCGTAACCGCGTCAGCCGCCAGCTGTGGCCCTGGTCCAGTGAATAGGCGATGTCGTCGCCTTCCTGGGTGGTCAATACAATGGAGTGGTGCACCGGATCGTAGGCGCCGCCGGTGAAATAACCGGAAGTAGGCAGCTTCGACAGTTTCCAGGTCTGGCCGCGGTCCCAGGAAAGCAGCAGGCGTCCTTCATCACCGACGGCGATCAGCGCGTCGCCAAGCTCGTAGAATGCCACCAGATGCGGTATGTATTCCCCGGCGGCCTCCATATCGTGGTAGACAATTTTCCAGTCCGCGCCGTCGCGCGAACGGCCCATGGCGCCATGCTGGGCGGCCAGCAGAAAATCCCCGGACGCGGATTCGACAAACAGATCGAGTATCTCCAGTTTTTGCGCGGATGAATCGAAAGATACCACGCGCCAGTTTTGCCCCTGGTCGATCGAGCGCAGTATCGCGTTGTGAGTGCCCGCCGCCAACCATATATCTTTTGCGGGATGATGGATGATCTCACGCAACTCCGCCTGCGCCAGATCGACTCCCGCCGGCATCTCGATCTTCACTTGCTGCCAGCTGCGTCCCGCATCGGTGGAGCGCAGCACAGTGCCCGCTGCGCCGACCGCGATCAGAACTCCGCTGCGGGAGTCACCCGCGATTCCGTGGAGACGCTGTTGGGTCGGCGTCGCCGCATAGTCCCAGCTGTAACCGTCCTGCGAACGCAAAATTGAACCCTGCTCTCCGACCAGCAGGAATGCCTTGGAAACGGGATCGAGCATGCCTCCCATCGTCTTGGCGGTAAAGACTTCGGCGCGGTAGCCCGCAACCGCCGCCGGCGCCTCGGGCGCCTTGCCGCCACAGGCGCTCAACGCCAGGACGCTCAGCAGTGCGCTGAGATATTTTTTACAGTCGGACATGCCCCTCCTCGCTTCAGGCGGCCGATTGCCGCGCCGGTTGTCGCGAGGATATTAAATTGACGAATGAGCCGACTTCAAGCGTGGCGGCGTTTGGAAAACAAGCCGCGAAAAGAACCGGTGTAATGTCCCGCGGACATTCCGTGCAACTGTTTCAGGACCCGGCGCAGCGAGCCGCGAGCAAACCCGCGCACAACAGCAAACCCAGCCAGGGCAGCCAGACCGGACATAGCACGCGTTCGCCGGGGTCAAGGGATTTAATGCGTATCAAGGCCACGTGCATCAAGGTGAACACCAGCAGCAGGATCAGGCTGGTCAGAGTTGCGAGTTGAGCCAGCGGCAGCCACAGCGCGAAACCGAGTACGCAGGCGGCCACCAGCACGGTCGCAAGCACGGGCGTGCGGCGCGCGGGATGCAACCGCGCCAGGCGGCTGAGCCAGGAATACTGCTTGCCGAGGCCGTATAGAATGCGCGCCGCCATGATGATCTGCACCAGCGCGCCGTTCACTACGGCGACGATGCTGATCAGGCTGATCACCGAACCATAGGCTGGGCCGTGCTGCTGCAGGATGGCGGCCAGCGGCGCGGGATGGCCGGCCAGGGTCTCCAGCGGCAAGGCGAGCATGGCGGTCAAAGCCACCAGCACATACAGTAAAGTGGCGATCACCAGGGTGAGCAGGATGGCGACCGGCATGGTCCGGCGCGGATCCTTCACTTCCTCGGCTACGTTCACCATGTCTTCGAAACCGATAAAGGCGTAGAAGGCCAGCACGATGGCGGCCGTCATCCCGGAAAAACTGGCATTGCCGGGCAACATTTCAGACCAGCGTTCAGGAAAGGTGGCCAGCGCATCACCTGCCAACGCCAGCACCAGCAGTAAACCGCCTATTTCAATGCCCGTCACGATTGCCACCGCCATGACCGACTCCTGGATACCCCAGGCCGCGATCACTGCCATGACCGCGATCAGCAGGGCCATGGCCAGCGGCGCCGGCGCCTCGACCAGGACCGGCAGATAACCGGCGAAACCGCGAGTCAGCGTGGCTGCCGAGACTACGCCGGTCAGGATGACGGCAAAACCTACCGTGACAGTCAGGATACGGGAGCCGAAAGCCTCCTCGGTATAAACGGCCGCGCCACCGCTGAAAGGCAGGCGCATCGACAACTCGGCATAGGTGGCCGCGGTCACGAGCGCGACCGGCGCGGCGAATATAAAGGACCAGATCGCGGCCATGCCCGCTGCGTCGGCGATAGCCCCGATCAAGGCATAGATACCGGCGCCAAGCACAGTCCCCAGCCCATAAAACAGCATTAAAGGCAGGTTCAGGCTGCGCTTGAGGGCGATCTCGGGGGGTGAATCGTTATCCATGGGGCGGGCAGAATATCGGAAAACCACAGTGGGCAGATACCAGTAACTTCCCGAGCTTTTTATGCACAGTTTATTGAGCCTTTGTCCCCATTCCTTGCACTTCTTTTCCGAAGGGTTAAACACCGATTTTTTTGAATTTATTCACAAATAAACCACAAGATATGCGGGATTGGGAATTTTATATCCACAATATATTGTACTCATGCCCTGAAATGTGGTTTCATTACGCGTTCAGGCTGGCGCACTCAGCCTTTTTTAATATTTTGAAAAAACCCTACAGAGTTCAATAAGTTACAAGGGGGCCGAGTATGAATTTAGAGAGCAATACGATCCAAGTACCCGACCACACTCCTGAACACGATCTAGCAGCCGTCCGAGAAGCCACCAACCCCGAAATCGCACTGACCGCCCCCGGCATGTACCGGGTGATTCGTCGTAACGGCAAGATTACCCAGTTCACCGAGGACAAGATCAAGATCGCCATTACCAAGGCCTTCCTGGCCGTGGAAGGCGGCACTGCGGCCGCTTCCGCCCGTATTCATGAAATTGTCGCCCTGCTGACCGAAAACGTCGTGTCGGCCCTGACCCGCCGCAAGCCGGACGGGGGCACCTTCCATATAGAAGATATCCAGGACCAGGTCGAGCTGTGCCTGATGCGCGATGGCCACCAGAAGGTCGCCCGCGCCTATGTACTGTACCGCGAGGAACGCTCCCGGGAGCGCGCCGCCACCCAGGCCAAACAGCCAAAGGCAAAAGCCGCCAAGGCCAACGCCCCGGCGCTGAACCTGACCCTCCCCGATGGCTCCAAAACACCGCTTGATATCGCCCGCCTGGAAACTCTGGTAGCTGAAGCCTGCAGGGGATTGGAAGCAGTCGATCAGCAGGCGATCGTCGACGAAACCCAGCGCAATCTGTTCGACGGCATCGCGCAGAAGGAAGTCGGCCCGGCGCTGACCATGTGCGCCCGGGTGATGATCGAGAAGGAACCCAATTACAGCTACGTCGCGGCTCGGCTCTTGCTCGACACGCTGCGCACCGAGGCCCTGGCCTTCCTTGGCGACGGCAACACCGAAGCCACCCAGGCGGAAATGGCGGAGCGCTACCCCGAATACTTCAAACTCTACGTGAAAAAGGCCGTCAGCCTGGAGCTGCTGGACAACGAACTGACCCGTTACGACCTGGACAAGATGGGCCGCGCGCTCAAGGCCGATCGCGACCAGCAGTTTACTTATCTCGGCCTGCAGACGCTGTACGACCGCTACTTCATCCATTCCCACGGCACCCGTTTCGAGCTGCCGCAGGCCTTCTTCATGCGCGTTGCCATGGGCCTGGCCATCAATGAAGTGGACCGTGAAAACCGGGCCATCGAATTCTACGACCTGCTCTCGTCCTTTGACTTTATGAGCAGCACGCCGACCCTGTTCAACTCCGGCACGCTGCGGCCGCAGCTCTCGTCCTGCTACCTGACCACGGTGCCGGACGACCTGGACGGCATCTTCTCGGCCATCAAGGACGACGCACTGCTCTCCAAATACGCCGGCGGCCTCGGCAATGACTGGACGCGCGTGCGCGCCATGGGCGCCCATATCAAGGGCACCAACGGCAAGAGCCAGGGCGTGGTGCCGTTCCTGAAAGTGGCGAACGACACCGCGGTCGCCGTCAACCAGGGCGGCAAGCGCAAGGGCGCGATGTGCGCCTATCTCGAAACCTGGCACCTCGACATCGAGGAATTCCTGGATCTGCGCAAGAACACGGGCGACGACCGCCGCCGCACCCATGACATGAACACGGCTAACTGGATTCCAGACCTGTTCATGCAGCGTGTTTCCGAGGACGGCGACTGGACGCTGTTCTCGCCCAACGACGTGCCGGACCTGCACGACCTGTACGGCGCGGCCTTCAAGAAGCGTTATCAGGAATATGAAGCCAAGGCCGACCGTGGCGAAATCAGAAATTTCAAACGCACCAAGGCGACCGCCCTATGGCGCAAGATGCTGAGCATGCTCTTCGAAACCGGCCATCCGTGGCTGACCTTCAAGGATCCCTGCAACCTGCGCAGCCCGCAGCAGCATTGCGGCGTGGTGCACTCCTCCAACCTGTGCACGGAAATCACGCTCAACACTTCCGACAGCGAAATCGCGGTCTGCAACCTGGGTTCGGTGAACCTGGCGGCGCACGTCGATGAAAACGGCCTGGATTTGCCGAAACTGGAAAGGACCATCCGCACCGCGATGCGCATGCTGGACAACGTGATCGACTACAACTACTACAGCGTGCCGCAGGCGCGGCGCTCCAACCTGCGCCACCGCCCGGTGGGCCTCGGCATCATGGGCTTCCAGGACGCGCTCTACAAAATGCGCCTCGCCTACGCCTCGCCCGAAGCCGTGGAGTTCGCGGACCGTTCGATGGAAGCCGTCAGCTACTACGCGATCATGGCCTCCACCGAGCTGGCCGAGGAACGCGGCACTTACAGTAGCTTCCAGGGTTCGCTGTGGGAGCGCGGCATCCTGCCGGTCGACTCGATCAGCATCCTGGAACAGAACCGCGAAGGTTACCTGCAGGTCGACCGTACGCAGACCATGAACTGGGACGTGCTGCGCGAGCGCGTCCGCACGGTCGGCATGCGCAATTCCAACTGCATGGCGATTGCGCCGACGGCGACGATCTCCAACATCTGCGGCGTCAGCCAGTCGATCGAGCCGACCTACCAGAACCTGTTCGTGAAATCGAATCTGTCGGGCGAGTTCACCGTCATCAATCCCTACCTGGTCGCCGATCTCAAGGATCGCGGCCTGTGGGACGAAGTAATGGTCAACGACCTTAAATACTACGACGGCAGCGTGCATCCGATCGACCGCATCCCGCAGGATTTGAAAGCGCTGTACTCCACCGCTTTCGAAATCGATCCGCGCTGGCTGGTGGAATCCGCCAGCCGCCGGCAGAAGTGGATCGACCAGGGCCAGTCGCTGAACCTGTACATGTCCGAGCCCTCGGGCCAGAAGATGGACAACCTGTACAAGCTGGCCTGGGTGCGCGGTCTCAAGACCACGTACTACCTGCGCTCGATCGGCGCGACTCACGTCGAGAAAAGCACCATGAGCGGCCGCAGCAACAAGCTGAACGCCGTGCAGAACAAGGAACCGGCCGCAGCTGCTCCGGCGCCGTCCGCTCCCGCCGTTAAAAAGAACGGCAACGGGAACGGCCAGCATCACGAAGCCGTCACCGAGGAACCGGCGCCCAAAGTCTGCTCGATATTGGACCCTGAATGTGAAGCGTGCCAATGATGACGCGGCTTCGGATTCAGAACCACGAGCGCGAGGCCTGCCAGTAACGGGCCGGATGAATACGGCAACGACAATGGACAAGAGCCCGTCCGAGCAACAGCAGCCCTCGATCGTGATGCAGTCCCTGCTCTACTGGGAGCAGGAAAAGCTGAAAGCACTGCAACTCGACGAGATTCGGCGTCAGAACATCCGCTGCCAGCCGCTGTTTGATTTCAGCGGCTGCCTGCCGCGCTGGGAAAAACGGCTGCGCAAGCGCCTCGGGCAGGTACAGGTCTTGCTGGAAAACGTGGACCCGGAAATTTCACCCGGCGCGCCGGATAAGCGTGCCGGAGCATAGGGTAAAAATTAAAAAGAATATTTCCTGCTTACGCCGAAAAAGAACAGCGATGAATTTGGACGAATGTTTTTTACGACGCTGAATAAGATCAGCATTGAATTTGAACGAATCTTTTCTGCATAGAGGTAATGGCCATGATGTTAGACTGGGATGACCCGCTGGCATTGAAGAAACAACCGCAGGCTTCCACCGGCTCCGAACCCGGCAGGGCGGTACCGACACCGGTGATCGAGGCTGTGCTCGAACAGCTCGAGCAACAGGAGGAAGCCCCCCACGTACGCGAATTTGCTCCGGCCTACGGCCATCCGGCTGAAAAAACCGCCGGAGCCCACGGCGGCGCGACCGGCCTCGAAAAGATCGAGCGCGGCGCGGCCCGCATCCAGGTGGACGACAAGAAAATCATCAACTGCCGTGCGGATCTCAACCAGCTGGTGCCCTTCAAGTACGACTGGGCCTGGCAGAAATACCTCGACGGCTGCGCCAACCACTGGATGCCGCAGGAAGTGAACATG
>DASUFE010000098.1:0-26498 GCA_036274675.1 Gammaproteobacteria bacterium | reverse complement strand
TTCCGTGCTCGCGCTGGGCGCGAACGTGGTGCTGCTGATCGGCCTGCTGTCCATGCTGCCGACCACGCTGACCCTGCCGGGCATGGCGGGTATTGCGCTCACCATTGGTATGGCCATCGATGCCAACGTGCTGATCAACGAGCGTATACGCGAGGAACTGCGCAACGGCAACACTCCCCATGCCAGCATACACGCAGGCTATGACCGCGCCTTCGCCACCATCATGGACTCCAATATCACCACGTTGATCGCCGGTTTGTCGCTGTTCGCTTTTGGCAGCGGCTCGGTGCGCGGGTTTGCGGTGGTGCTCTGCCTCGGCATCCTGACCTCGATGTTCAGCGGCGTGATGATATCGCGCGCTCTGGTGAATCTGATTTACGGCCGCCGCGTGCGACTGTCACGGCTGGCTATCGGCAACGCGACCTGGCATCTGCCGCAAGCGGCGGCCGCCAAGAAATAATTATCGGAGTACTGTCCATGGAATTTTTCAAGATCCGCCGCGATATTCCCTTCATGCGCCATGCGCTGGTATTCAACGTCATCTCGGTGATTACTTTCGTGCTGGCGGTGATTTTTCTCGCCATCAAGGGGCTCAATCTGGGCATCGACTTTACCGGGGGCACCCTGATGGAAGTCAGTTATCCGCAGTCGGCGGATCTGCCCAAAATACGCCAGGCTATTGATGGACTGAATTTTCATGATGTCAGCGTGCAGAACTTCGGGACCTCCCAGACGGTACTCGTACGCCTGCCGGCCAAAATCGAGGTTCCAGGCGGCAAGGTCTCGGAAGTCGTCATGGAGGCCTTGAAGAAGCAGGAACCTGCCGCGGAACTGCGTCGTGTCGAGTTCGTCGGCCCGCAGGTCGGCCAGGAGCTGCTGGAAAACGGCATTTACGCGCTGATCGCGGTTTCGCTGGGCATCGTGTTCTATCTATGGATGCGTTTCGAGTGGAAATTCGGCGTCGCCGCGATTATCGCCAACCTGCACGATATCGTGATCATCCTCGGCTTCTTCGCCTTCTTTCAGTGGGATTTCTCGCTCACCGTCCTTGCCGGCGTGCTGGCTATCCTGGGTTATTCGGTAAACGAGTCGGTGGTAGTGTTCGACCGGATACGGGAAAACTTCCGCAAGATGCGCAAGGCCAGTACTACCGAGATTATCGATAACGCCATCACGCGTACCATGTCGCGCACGATCATTACACACGGTTGTACGCAACTGGCGGTGCTGTCCATGCTGTTTTTCGGCGGGGAAACGCTGCATTACTTCGCGTTGGCGCTGACCATCGGCATTCTGTTCAGCATCTATTCCTCGGTGTTCGTCGCCAGCGCCATCGTGATGTGGCTCGGCGTTTCGCGCGAGGATCTGATGCCTGCGAAACGGGAAAGCGCGCTCGATAGCATGCCCTGAGCGCGCCCGGCCGGTATTTGTCAGGCCGGTTTCGGTGCGCCTTGTATCAGCTTCAGCATCTGCTGATGAATTTTCGGGTTGCCGCAGACAACATTGCCGCTCTCCAGAAAATCGCCTTTTCCATGCTGGTCACTGATGATGCCGCCGGCTTCCTGAATCAATAGCGCACCCGCTGCAATATCCCAGGGTTTCAGACCGAATTCCCAGAAACCGTCCAGCCGTCCCGCCGCCACATAGGACAGATCCAGCGCCGCGGCTCCGGGACGCCGCACGCCCGCCGATTCCCGCATCAGTATCCGCAGGGTGGCAAGATAGTAATCAAGGTCCTGGTCCGGCCGGAACGGCATGCCGGTTCCGAGCAGCGCCGTATTCATCTGGTGCCGGGTACTGACGCGAATGCGGCGTTCGTTCAGCTGTGCGCCGCCGCCTTGTACCGCCGTGAACAGCTCCTGCATGATGGGATCATAGACGACTCCTGCCGTCAGTTTGCCGCGCTGGCGGACAGCTATGGAAACCGCGAACTGCGGAAAGCCGTGCAGGAAATTGGTGGTGCCGTCCAGCGGATCAATGATCCATTGATACTCGGCCTCACCCTGGGCGCCGCTTTCCTCGGCCAGGATGGCATGCTCGGGATACGAGCGACGGATAATCTTGATGATTTCCTCTTCCGACTGGCGGTCGATTTCCGAAACAAAATCCTTATCCGTCTGCTTGGCTTCCACCTGCAGGGTGTCGAGACGGTTCAGGCCGCGCGTGATAATATTGCCGGCCGCGCGTGCGGCCCGGACTGCTATGGTGATAAAGGGGTGCATTGCTGTTCTGCGCCGTTAAGTCGGGGGACGCGTAGGATAACAAAACTTGTATGGGAAAACAGGCTTTACTTTATGGCTCAAGCATTGGACCGAATTCGTATAGTCCTGGTCAACACTTCCCATCCTGGCAATATCGGTGCCGCGGCCCGCTCCATGAAAACAATGGGCCTGTCACAGCTCTATCTGGTGCAACCCACGGGATATCCGTCCGCCGATGCTATTGCACTGGCTTCGGGAGCGGCGGACGATGTACTGAAATCCGCTCGAATCTGCGATAGCCTGGAAGAAGCATTGACCGATTGCGTACTCGCCATCGGTACCAGCGCGCGCAGCAGAAGTCTGGAATGGCCCTTGTTGGACCCGGAACAATGCGTGCAGACCTTGCTGCAACATGCGGGGAAGGGTGATGTCGCTCTTGTTTTCGGGCGCGAACGTACCGGGCTTACCAACGAAGAATTGGCGCGTTGTCAGTTCATGACCTCCATTCCGGCAAATCCCCTATACAACTCATTAAATCTTGCTTCCGCGGTACAGATTTATGGATACGAACTGTGTCGGGCGCAGGAAAAAGATTTGGGTTTGCAGAATGGGCAGGCTGACGATACTGATGAGCCTCAGGCAACCAGCGCGGTTATTGAGAGTTTTCATGAGCATCTGCAGCAGACATTGCGGGATATTGGGGTTATAGAAGACGGGCATCCCCATGAGACTCTTTTAAGGCGCTTACGGCGTCTGTTTAATAAAGCGCGACTCACCGTTACCGAGATCAATATATTGCGTGGAATATTCAGTGCCGCCCAGGCTCGCAAGCAGCGGCGGGGTAATGGCTGATTGATCTTAATACTTGACTGATTCGCTCAAGAATCTATAATCTGACCAATTTACTCAGGTAATGGTACAAACATGCGCTTGACCACTAAAGGCCGCTACGCCGTCACCGCCATGCTGGATTTGGCCGTCCATAATATGGAGGGTCCCATTGCCTTGGCCGATATCTCCGAACGCCAGGGCATCTCACTGTCCTATCTGGAACAGTTGTTTGCAAAATTGCGTAAAACCGGTCTGGTTGCCAGCACCCGCGGTCCCGGTGGTGGTTATACCTTGGGCAAGGCCGCTGCTGAAATCGCCGTTGCCGATGTCATAGCCGCCGTGGATGAAACGGTGGATGCCACGCGCTGCGGCGGCCAGAAGAACTGTCAGCATGATCTGCCCTGCCTGACACACGATCTGTGGGAAGACCTGAACCGACAGATCCGCAATTTCCTGGGTGGAGTCAGTCTGGGCGATTTGATCAATCGCGGTGTAACGCGCGAAATCGCCAACAGGCAGGACGTATTCGTTCTCCAACGTCGCAACAGCGCGCTGAATTCCTGATTTCAATCTTATGCCGGTCTATCTGGATCACAATTCGACAACGCCCTTGGATGAACGCGTACTCGCGACTATGTTGCCCTACCTGCGCGAGTTGTACGGTAATGCATCCAGCCAGCATCGTTATGGCAGGCTCACCAGTGGCGCCGTTGAGCGTGCCCGTGAGCAAGTGGCTGCACTGGTAGGGGCCAAATCAAGTCAGGTGGTGTTTACCGGAGGAGGCACTGAAGCCAATAACCTGGCGCTACGCGCCGTTTGTGGAAGCAATCGTTCCGGTGGCAACGTTGCCATCAGCGCGATCGAGCATGCTTCGCTGAGAGAGCCTGCCTTCGCTTTACGGGATGATGGCTGGTCCGTGAGCGAAATTCCGGTTACGGCGGACGGAGTGGTAAAGGTTCCGGCGCTGGTCGAAGTCATTCGGGATGATACCCGGTTGGTTTCGGTGATGCTTGCCAATAACGAGACTGGAGCCGTACAGCCGCTGAGCGAAATATCCGCGGCGGCGCACGAGCGTCAGATTCCGGTTCATACCGATGCTTCTCAGGCGGCTGGAAAAATACCGGTTGATTTTGTAAAAACCGGCGCGGATCTGATGACAGTTTCGGCTCATAAATTCGGCGGTCCGCAAGGCATCGGCGCCCTGATTGTGAATCGCTCGCTAAGCCTGCGACCGCTGCTGTATGGCGGTGGCCATGAGCAGGGTCTGCGCGCCGGTACCCATAATGTGGCGGCTATCGTTGGGTTCGGAATGGCCGCGGAACTGGCCCAGAGCGAATTGGCGAACCGTGCGCGGCACATGCGGGAGATTCGCGACCGCATCCAGATTGCCTTGCAGCAAAGTCCCGAGATCAGTGTTTTTGCCGCGGAAGCGGAGCGCCTGCCCAATACCCTGCAGTTCGGAGTGCGCGGCTGCCATGGCGAGACCCTGTTGCTGGAGCTGGACCGCAAAGGTTTCGCGGTTTCCAGCGGCTCCGCCTGCCACAGCAACGCGCATGAACCGAGTCATGTCTTGCTGGCGATGCGTGTCGAGCCGGAGCTGGCGCTGACCGCAATCCGTGTCAGCGTGGGCATGGCTACCTCGCAACAGAATGCGGATGATTTTGTGGCCGCGCTGAACGGGATTCTGACCCAGTTCCGGCGTACCTCGGTCAGGGCGGTCAATATATAAACGAGTCTATCTGGAGCAGTATGACTAAAGCTAAAGCAACATTGCCGATTTATCTGGATTATGCCGCGACCACGCCGGTCGATGAGCGTGTGGCCGCCAAGATGATGCAATGCCTGACGCGCGAGGGCGTGTTCGGTAACCCCGCTTCACGCTCGCATACCTTCGGCTGGCAGAGCGAGGCCCTGGTGGAAGAGGCGCGCGCGAACGTTGCCGCGCTGGTCAACGCCGATCCGCGTGAAATCGTCTGGACCAGCGGCGCGACCGAGTCCGATAACCTGGCGATCAAGGGGGCGGCCCACTTCTACCAGAAGAAGGGCAGACATCTCGTCACGGTGAAAACCGAACACAAGGCCGTGCTGGATACCATGCGGCAGCTCGAGCGCGAGGGATTCGAGGTCACCTACCTTGAACCGGAACCAAGCGGTTTGCTGGATTTGGAAAAATTCAAGGCAGCCTTGCGCGACGATACGGTGCTGGCATCGGTCATGCATGTGAACAATGAGATAGGCGTTATTCAGGATATTGAGGCCATCGGTAACGCATGCCGGGAGCGGGGCGTCATTTTCCATGTGGACGCGGCGCAGAGCGCCGGCAAGGCGCCGATCGATCTTGAGAAGCTGCCGGTCGATCTGATGTCGTTCTCGGCGCACAAGGTTTACGGTCCCAAGGGCATGGGCGCTTTGTATGTGCGGCGGAAGCCACGCATCCGGTTGGAGGCGCAGATGCACGGCGGCGGCCATGAGCGCGGGCTGCGTTCAGGAACGCTGCCCACTCATCAGATTGTCGGCATGGGCGAGGCTTTTCGTATCGCCCGCGAAGAGATGGTCCAGGATAACGAGCGCATCCGTACGCTGCGCGACCGGCTGCTGAAAGGCATCCGGGATATCGAGGAAGTATATATTAACGGCGATCTCGAACAGCGCGTTCCCGGAAACCTCAACGTCAGTTTCAATTTTATCGAGGGCGAGAGTCTGATCATGGCGTTGAAGGATCTGGCGGTATCGTCGGGTTCCGCATGCACCAGCGCCAGCCTGGAGCCCAGCTATGTGCTGCGCGCTCTCGGTCGCGATGATGAACTGGCCCACAGTTCGATCCGGTTTTCGATCGGACGCTTCACGACAGCCGAAGACGTCGATTATACGGTGCAGAAGATACGCTCATCCGTTGAAAAACTGCGCGCCCTGTCCCCGTTATGGGAGATGCACAAGGATGGTGTCGACCTGAAATCCGTGCAATGGGCCGCGCATTGAGTTGTCTTAAGATTATCAAGTCCACGTTGAGTAAGGTGTAAAGGTAGAGAGTTATGGCATACAGTGAAAAAGTACTGGATCACTATGAGAATCCGCGTAACGTCGGTTCTTTCGACAAGAGCGACAACCGCGTCGGCACGGGCATGGTAGGCGCGCCGGCCTGCGGCGACGTGATGAAACTCCAGATCATGGTCGATGAGAGCGGCATCATTCGCGATGCGCGTTTCAAGACCTATGGTTGCGGTTCCGCGATCGCTTCCAGCTCGCTCGTGACCGAATGGGTCAAGGGCAAGACACTGGAAGAGGCCTCAACCATCAAGAACAAGGATATCGCCGAAGAGCTCGCGCTGCCGCCGGTCAAAATCCATTGCTCCGTGCTGGCCGAGGATGCGATTGCGGCGGCGATCGCCGATTATAAGCGCAAGCACGAAAACGAAGTGCAGAGCGAAGCGGCGAGCGGTGGTTAGGCTGGATGAAACGGCGATGATTACGTTGACAGAAGCCGCTGCGCGCCAGGTCCGCAAGTCCCTTGAACAACGGGGAAAGGGCGCTGGTTTGCGCCTGGGCGTGAGGACCAGCGGCTGCTCGGGATTGGCCTATATTATTGAATATGCGGACCAGATCGATCCGGCCGACCACGTGTTTGAGAATCATGGCGTCAAGGTCGTGGTGAATCCGAAAAGCCTGGTATATCTCGACGGCACGCAACTGGATTTCGTGCGCGAAGGTTTGAACGAAGGCTTCAAGTTCAATAACCCCAATGTAAAGGATGAGTGCGGTTGCGGAGAGAGTTTTAACGTCTAGCCGTACTGCCCAGGCTTGAAAACCGGTGTGGCCATGCGCTTTGCATGGCCACATGTCCATTGGGGAACGGGACGCACATGCTGATGAAAGAAGCCGACCTTAAAAAGAACTATTTCGAGTTGTTCGAGCTGCCGCTGCAGTTCGAAGTCGAAGAGCGGGAGCTCGCCGATCGTTACAAAAACCTGCAGCGCCGACTGCATCCGGATACGGTGGCGACGGCCGACGATCGGCAGAAACGTTTTGCGGTGCAGACCGCAGCCTACGTTAACGAAGCTTATCGCATACTGAGCAACCCCGTGGACAGGGCCGGTTACCTGCTCCAACAGGCAGGGTACAAGCCTGATGCGGCGGATCGACAGCTGACGCCTGAATTCCTGATGCGGCAGATACAGTTGCGCGAGGAATTGGAGGCGATACCCGGCACGGAGAATCCGCGGGAATGCCTGCTGGAGTTACGCGAACGGATCGATCGGGAAATCGATGCGCTTTACGGTTCTTTTCCCGAGCGGATGCGGCGCGGGGATTATACGGCGGCGGGTGATATCGTGCGCAAGCTGCAGTTTTTCCAGAGATTGCAGGATGAAATGGATGAACTGCAATTCGAATTGGAAGAAGAGCTGGATTGAACATGGCTTTGTTGCAGATTTCAGAACCGGGACAAACTCCGAAGCCGCATGCACGGAGACTCGCGGTCGGCATTGATCTTGGCACGACCCATTCGCTGGTTGCCGCCGTGCGGGACGGCGCCCCCTGGGTAATACCCGATGCGGAAGGCCGCAGGCTTCTGCCTTCAATCGTTCGCTATGGAATGGATGGAAATACGGAAGTGGGGGTTAACGCGCGCGCGGCGGCCATCTCAGATCCGGTCAACACCATTATATCCGCGAAGCGTCTGATTGGTCGCGGGGTTGAGGATATCCGCGAACGTTACCAGCATCTCCCTTATGATTTCGCCGATAACGGCTCAATGGTGCCGGTGATGAGAGCCGGTAACAGGACCGTAAATGCAGTCGAAGTGTCCGCCGAAATATTGCGCGTGCTGCGCAAGCGCGCCGAAGCTGCATTGGGTGGCGAATTGTACGGTGCGGTGATCACAGTTCCCGCATATTTCGACGATGCGCAGCGTCAGGCGACCAAGGACGCGGCCCGCCTGGCCGGGCTGAATGTGTTGCGCCTGCTGAATGAGCCCACCGCCGCAGCCGTGGCCTACGGCCTGGATCGTGGAGCCGGCGGCCATATCGCCGTCTACGATCTGGGCGGCGGAACTTTCGATATTTCAATTCTCAGTCTCGAACGCGGCGTATTTCAGGTGCTGGCCACCGCGGGCGATACCGCCCTCGGCGGTGACGATTTCGATGGGCTGATAGCGGACTGGATCTCACGCCAGGACGGCATGGAAGTGAAGGACAGAAGCGCGCGTCGGGCTCTCATTGAAGCGGCAATCGATGCCAAGGAACGGTTGAGCACCGAAATGGCGGTTGAACTGAATGTTGATCTGGGTGCAGGGAAAATTTGGAAAGGAAATCTGGACCGTCGGACATTGGAGGAGTTAGTTAAACCCTTGATAGACCGGACGCTGAAGATCTGTCAGCGTGCGCTGCGTGACTCGGGCCTCGAGAAGGCGGAGATCGACGAGGTCGTCATGGTCGGCGGATCCACTCGCATACCGCTGGTGCGCGAAAAAGCAGGCCGTCTGTTCGGACGCGCCGTGCTGACCGATATCGACCCCGATCAGGTAGTGGCGCTGGGCGCCGCTGTTCAGGCGGATGTGCTGGCAGGCAACAAGACGGCGGACGAAATGCTGCTGCTGGATGTGACGCCGCTGTCGCTTGGTATTGAGACCATGGGCGGTCTGGTCGAAAAGATCATCCCCCGCAATTCCGCGCTGCCCATATCCAGGGCGCAGGAGTTCACCACTTTTAAAGACGGGCAGACGGCGATGGCGATCCATGTGGTCCAGGGCGAGCGCGAAATGGTAAGCGCCTGCCGTTCGCTGGCCCGTTTTGAATTGCGCAATATTCCTCCCATGCTGGCGGGGGCCGCGCGCATTCGCGTGACTTTTCAGGTGGATGCGGACGGACTGCTGAGCGTAGCCGCGGAAGAGCTGACGACCGGCGTAGCCACCAGCGTGCAAGTGAAGCCTTCTTTCGGTCTGAGCGATGCTGAGATCTCCGATATGCTGGAAGCCTCGGTCCGGAATGCAGCGGCCGACCAGGCCGATCGTCGTCTGCAGGAGCAAAAAGTCGCGGCGGAGCGCGTGCTGACGGCGCTCGACACCGCCCTGCGACAGGATGGCGCGCTGCTGGACCAGCAGGAACGCGTCGCCATCGACGAGGCGCGCGCGATACTGCTGGCAGCCAAAGAGGGTGCGGATCCTGCTGCCATACGTCAAGCCGTCAAGTCGCTGGAAGCCGCCAGCGAAAGCTTTGTGATGCACCGCATGAACGCCGGAATCCGGCGCGCGGTGGCGGGACATCGCATCGACGAGTACTAATATTAAGTTCTGAATAAGTCCATCCTGGACTTCTCAGATACGTGACCGCCAGGGACGGCGGAAATGCAGAAAACGCAGGAGCAGTTTTCTGCCAATGCAAAAGGCGTGACTTTTGCATTGCTTCATTTTTCAAACACTATAAGTGTTTGAAAAATGGCGGCACATCCCTGTGCCGCAGGACCTCTGATTTATCAGAGGTCCCCTTAACGGTATGAAACCGGAGACATGATGCCTAAAATCATTTTTTTGCCGCATGAGCGAATTTGCCCCGAGGGCGCCGAGGTCGAGGTTAAACCCGGAATCAGCATTTGCGATGCGGCGTTGAATAACGGTATCGAGATCGAGCATGCCTGCGAGAAATCCTGCGCCTGCACCACCTGCCATGTGCATGTGCGCGAGGGCTATGATTCCCTCGAGCCCCCCGCCGAGAACGAGGAGGACTACCTGGACAAGGCCTGGGGGCTGGAGCCCGATTCACGGCTGAGCTGCCAGGCGATCGTGGCCGATGAGGATCTGGTGGTGGAAATACCCAAATATACGATTAATCTGGTTTCCGAGCGCAAATCGTGAAGGAGTGACAATGGGACTTAGCTGGAAGGACAGCCGTGAAATCGCGATCGCGCTGGCGGATGTACATCCCGACATGGACCCCCGATACGTCCGGTTTACCGATCTGCACCGCTGGGTTTGCGAACTCCCGGACTTCGAAGACGATCCGAAGCGTTCCGGAGAAAAGATTCTGGAGGCTATCCAGATGGCCTGGGTGGATGAAGTCTGATAAACCGCCTTTGCGGGAGATTTCTTTGATTTATGGGGCCAAACCCGCGTAAAATCGCGCGTTTTCCCAGCAGGGCTGCTGAAAAACAGCTTTAAATGGGTTTTTTAACAATGTTGAGTAAGTACAGTCTGGAGTTTTTAACCAATGGCGATAGAACAGACCTTATCCATAATAAAGCCTGACGGAGTGGCTAAAAACCTGATCGGCGAAATTTACCGCCGTTTTGAAAAGGCCGGCCTTAAGATCGTGGCCGCCCAAATGCTGCACATGAGCCGACAGCAAGCCGAAAAATTCTATGAAATTCACAAGAGCCGGCCGTTCTTCAATGACCTAGTGACATTCATGATTTCCGGACCCGTCATGGTTCAGGTGCTCGAAGGCGACAATGCGGTTGCAAAGAACCGCGAGCTGATGGGGGCCACCAACCCCAAGGATGCGGCGCCCGGGACCATCCGCAAGGATTTCGCGCAAACCGTCGATGAGAACGCAGTGCACGGCTCGGACAGCGCGCAGAACGCCAAAACCGAGATCGAGTTTTTCTTCAGCGGCGCTGTCAAAGTATGTCCCCGTACGCGGTAACGTAGCGGTCCTGACTCATAACGCGGAGCCTGTAGTGTCGTCCCAAGCCAAAATCAATCTGCTGGATTTCGATCTGCAAGGCTTGCGGGGGTTTTTCGAATCCATCGGTGAAAAGCCGTTCCGCGCCGTGCAGCTCATGAAATGGATACACCAGCAGGGCGTAGCCGAATTCGACATCATGTCGAATCTGAGCAAGGATTTGCGCAACCGACTCAGCGAGCTCACGGAAATCAGGCCGCCGCGGGTCGTGCAGAGCCAGGTTTCGCGCGACGGTACGCGTAAGTGGCTGCTGAGTGTGGAAACTCCGCAGGCGCCGGCGAACGGGATCGAAATGGTATTCATACCCGAAGATCACCGGGGCACCCTCTGCATCTCCTCGCAGGTCGGCTGCAGCCTGGACTGCTCCTTCTGCGCCACCGCGCGGCAGGGTTTCAACCGCAATCTGAGCACCGGGGAGATCATAGGCCAGGTCTGGCTGGCGCGCCGGCTGTTGGCCGAGGCGGGACTGGATCCCGCCGCCATTACCAATATCGTATTAATGGGCATGGGCGAGCCCTTGCTGAACTTCAATAATGTGGTGCCCGCCCTGCGGTTGATGCTCGATGACAACGCCTACGGCCTCAGCAAGCGGCGCGTCACCCTGAGTACCGCCGGCGTAGTGCCCGTCATCGACAAGCTGCGCCAGGAGAGCGATGTCAGTCTCGCTATTTCCCTGCATGCGCCGAACGACGAGCTGCGCGATCAGCTGGTGCCGCTGAACAGGAAATTCCCGCTGGCCGAATTGCTGGACGCTTGCCGGAGATATTTGGAGGGTAGTCAGGCCAGAAGACGCATTACCTTTGAATATGTAATGTTGAAAGGCGTCAACGACAGTCCCGAGCATGCCCGGCAGCTGGCCAAAATTCTGCAGGGCATCCCGAGCAAGATCAATCTGATCCCCTTCAATCCCTTTCATAACGCCGGATATGTACGGTCGGCCGATGCCGATATCGAGCGTTTCGGCGAAATCCTGTTGCAGCAGGGATATGTGGCGACTATCCGAAAGACACGGGGCGAGGATATCGACGCGGCCTGCGGGCAGCTGGTCGGCCAGGTGCAGGACCGCAGCCGGCGTCATCTCAAATTCGTGGAACCCCGCCCAGGCGCGCATACCGCCTTCTGACTGGGGGCATTTGCGAGTCACCCTGTAGTCGTACAGGGGATTGTAGTAGTCTATACGGTCAGCGGATTTGCGGGGTTAAGGCGATTTATGAAACATCTGGCGTACGGTCTGGTCTTGATCCTGGTACTGGCGGCCTGTACCACCACCCGGCCGGCGGTCGATCTGGATAAAGCGGCGGAAATCAATGCCCAGTTGGGCAGCGGTTATCTGGCCCAAGGTGACCTGGACCTGGCCAAAATGAAGTTCGAGAAGGCGCTCAAACAGGACCCTGGCCTGTCGGCGGCGCATTCCGGTTACGCCTTGCTCATGAGCAGGCTGGGGGAAATGGGAAAGGCCCAAAAGCATTTCAAGAAAGCCCTGAGTCTCGATCCCAACGATTCGGGAACGCTGAACAATTACGGTATTTTCCTGTGCAGCCAGAACAAGTTCAAGGAAGCCGACAAACAGTTTATGGCTGCGCTGCGGGACCCGCTGTATAAAACGCCGGAATTCGCCTACACCAATGCCGGCCGCTGCAGTCTAAAGAACAAGGACGAAGCTCAGGCCGAAGCCTATTTCGGAAAGGCGCTCCAGGCCAATCCGAAATTTCCGGACGCCTTGTTTGAAATGGCCAATTTACAGTACACAAAACGCAAGTATGCCCAGGCGCAGGCCAACCTGCAGAAGTTTGAGCGTTACGCCAACCATACTCCGGCCAGCCTCTGGCTGGCCGTGCGCGTAGCGCGGTCGCTGGGGCGGCGCAATGAGGAAGCGAGTTATTCGCTGCTGCTGAAAAATAAATTTCCGGATTCGGAGGAGGCGGCCTTTCTGCGCGGCACCAAGTAAGCCGTGTTGAAGGCCTGGGTATAGAAAATGGATTACAACAGCTACGGTCATGAATTGAAGACGGCTCGCGAACGCTCCGGCATGTCGCTGCAGGCGGTGGCCGACGCCCTGCATCTGGATCCCCGCCTGATAGAAGCGATCGAGGGAGAAGATGCGAAGGTGCTGCCGGCTCCTGCCTATGTACGCGGCTACATCCGCGCCTACGCCCAGCTGGTCCGCTGCGAACCCGATACCCTGATCGCACGCTATAACGTTCAGGCCAAATCGGATCCCGATCTGGTGGCTTCGGTGCACTTGGTGGCCGCGTCCAAACAGGAACGCGACGCACGCCTGATGTGGGCGGGGACCGCCATCGTACTTTCCTTGATTATGGTCGTCGTTGGCGGCTGGCTGCTGATGGAAAATTTGCTCCTGGATACTCCGGATACGGCATTGACGTCTTCTTCCGGAGTTATTGCCGACTCATCTTCTTTGAACTCTCCGGTTGTTGCGGATCCGTTACAGCAAGCGGATCCTGTCCTGCATGAACCTCGCGGCGAGACACCCGATGCGGTCGAACCGGCGGATGTGGCGTCGGGGAACGGCTCTTTACCCGCCGCTCAGCCGCAGCCGCAAACTCCGGCGGCTTCCGCGACACCTGTTCCGACACCGGTCGCGCCGGCTGCTCAGGAACCGCGGGTGGCTCCGCCTGTTACCGCACCTGTCCAGGAAAAACCCGCACCCGCCGAAGAAAAACCGGCGGCACCGGAAAAACCTGTAATAAAAGATGCGCGAATCGGTGATGACCGGCTGAGCATGGTTCTCGACGGCATATCCTGGATCGAAGTACTGGATGCCAACGGCGCGCGACTCGTTTATGGCTTGTTCGACGCCCAGACCCAGTCATTATCCGTCAGAGGGCAGGCGCCGTTCGATGTCACCATCGGTGATGCCAACCATGTCGATGTTTCCGTCAACGGACAGTTCGTGAATTCCGAGCCTTATATCAGAAGCAATAACAGCGCCCGCTTCTCCGTCGAGTCGCCAGCCCAGCCTCAATAATAAATTCAATAATTTTCCCTTTATGTCCAATAAGCTCCAGTCCATTCGTGGTATGCACGATATTCTGCCTGCGGATACGGCTGCCTGGCAGCGTCTGGAGGCGGTGCTCATGCGGCTGATGGCGAGTTACGGCTATCAGGAGATACGCACTCCGGTCCTTGAGAGAACCGAACTGTTCGCGCGATCCATCGGCGATGTGACCGATATCGTCGAGAAGGAAATGTATACCTTCGAAGACCGCAACGGCGACAGCCTGAGCTTGCGCCCAGAAGGCACCGCCGGTTGCGTGCGCGCGGGAATCGAACACGGGTTGCTGCACAATCAGACCGTGCGTCTGTGGTACATCGGCACCATGTACCGGCATGAACGTCCACAGAAAGGCCGTTATCGCGAGTTCCGCCAGATCGGGGTGGAGGCATTCGGCATGGCGGGGCCTGATATCGATGCGGAATTGATCATGATGACGGCGCGCCTGTGGAGCATGCTGGGGCTTAAGAACGTACGATTGGAGATCAATTCACTGGGTTCAGGCGAAGAGAGGTCAGCCTACCGGCGCGCCCTGACCGGTTTCTTCGGCCAGCATAAAGACCGGCTCGACGAGGACAGCCTGAAACGCCTGGACAAAAATCCACTGCGGATTCTGGACAGCAAGAACCCTGAGCTGAAGCCGCTGATCGCGGCGGCGCCGGCTTTTTCGGAGTTTATGGGAGCTGAATCGCGCGCCCATTTCGATGGGCTGCGGCGGCTGCTGGACCAGGCCGGAATCGTCCATGAGGTCAATCCAAGGCTGGTACGGGGGCTGGACTACTACAACCTGACCGTCTTCGAGTGGATTACCGGCGACCTGGGGGCTCAGGGAACCGTGTGCGCGGGCGGACGCTATGATGGGCTGGTTGAACAGCTGGGAGGGTCGCCGACTCCCGCGATCGGCTTTGCTATCGGTCTGGAGCGGCTTTCTGCTCTGATCGGCCAACAGAACAGCGGCCCCTCTGAACTTGCCCCCGATATATATGTCCTGAATGCGACCGCCGCCGGGGAGGGTGCCGGTCTGGTCCTGGCCGAAGAGCTGAGAAATGCCATGCCTGAGCGATCTATCGTGTATCATTGCGGCTCTGCCGGCCTCAAGAACCAGCTGAAACGCGCCGACCGTAGCGGAGCCCATCTGGCGGTCATTATCGGCGACGAAGAATTGGCCGCCGGCGAGGTGACGATAAAACCCTTGCGCGGCCAGGAACAGCGGCGTATCGGCAGAAGCGAACTGGTCAAGGCACTGCAATCTTATTTTGAATAATTACCAAGGTGGCATTACGAAATGAGCGTTCAACACAGCGAAGAAGAGCAGATCGAGAACCTGAAAGCATGGTGGAAGGAAAACGGCCCTTCCGTATTGTTTGGCCTCTTTATCGGCGTCGCCGTGCTGTTCGGCTGGAACTACTGGAAGGACCAGAAGGCGCGGCAGGCTGCCGAGGCTTCCGCCCTGTATACGCAAATGCTGGTGAAAATGGACAGTAACCAGCCGGCCGATCAATACACTTCCACTATTGAAACCTTGCGTTCCAAATATGACGATACCGCCTATGCCGCACTGGCGGCCCTGCTCGCCGCGAAGCTGGCGGTCGATCAGAATAATATCGATGGTGCCGTCAAGGATCTGGAATGGGTGATCGGCAATGCAGATCAACCCGAGATCAAAATCACCGCCAAGCTCAGGTTGGCCCGTCTGTTTCTTTCCCAGGGGAATTTCGGCCAGACTGAAGCTCTGTTGAACGAAAATTATCCCGAAGCTTATACCGCTGTGGCCGAGGAATTGAGAGGGGATTTGCAGGTTGCCAAAGGCAGTCCTGAAACCGCGCGCCAGGCCTATGAACGGGCATTGTCGGCTTCCGATATTGCTCCATACACCCGGCAACTTATCCAGAACAAGCTGGACCAGCTGACTCCGCCGGAGCCGACTGATGCGTAAGCGCTGGCTGCCGTTACTGATTCTAGCGTGCGGGCTTGCGGCATGCGCGGGCAAAGATACGACGGAACCGCCTTCGCCGCTGGTTGATTTCGAACCGGAAGCGGAATTTGTCAAACTGTGGTCGACCAATACCGGAAACGGCGCCGACAAGTATCTGCTGAAACTGAAACTCTATCTGGACGGCGGAACGCTGTATGCGGTTGATCATGAAGGCCTGTTATCGGCCGTCAACCGCGCGAACGGCAAGATCGTATGGCAGGTTAAAACCGGGCTGGCTGTTTCCGCGGGCGTTGGCGGCGGCAACGGCATGCTGATCCTCGGTTCGAGCAACGGCGAAATAGTCGCTTACAATGAAAAAGACGGCAGCGAAGCCTGGCGTGCGAAATTGAGCAGCCTGATGCTCTCGATACCAGCGGTGGACATGGGAGCCGTCGTAGCGCGCACGGTGGACGGTGGCCTGGAAGCCTTTGCCGTCACCACGGGCGACAAACTATGGTCTTATAAATACAGTGTTCCCGCGCTCAGTCTGCATGGGGCAAGCAGCCCGGTACTGGTCGCGGGAGCCGTGCTGTCCGGCATGGATAACGGCCGTCTCAGCGCGCTGGCCTTACGCGATGGGCGCCTGTTATGGGAAACGCCCGTGGCTATCCCCAATGGACGTTCCGAGCTTTCCCGCATGGTGGATGTCGATATGCCCGTGCTGGTCGATCGCGGATTACTGTATGCGGGCTCCTACCAGGGACGCATCGTGGCATTGAACATGGAAGGCGGCCAGATCATCTGGGCGACGGACAATTCCGTGTACAACGAGATGAGCATGGACGAGGACCATCTGTACGTCGCGGATGAGAACGGCCATATCTGGTCTCTGGACCGCCTGGTTGGAGCGACGATATGGATGCAGGACAAACTGCATGCCCGGCCTGTATCCGGCACCGCCTTGCTCGACGGCGCGGTGATTGTCGGGGATTTTGAAGGCTATGTGCACGCGCTGGATACGGCCGATGGCCGTTTCGTCGCGCGCGTTCGCGTCGGCGACGACGGTATCACTGTGCCTCCCCTGGTGGTAGACGATGTCGCTTATGTGCTGAATCGTGAGGGGCGTCTGACCGCGCTGAAACTCCGGCACTTCGCCGACGGGGATAAAGACTGACCCCGTGAAGGGAGGGAAGACTCTTGCCGGGCGCCGCGAGGACGCGCAATTCTCCCGTGCATAAAATCTCCGCGCTTCCTTTTATTATAATTTTCATGCCCCCCGCGTGCCGATGGTTTATTCGTAAATTATGAAACCCGTTATCGCACTGGTCGGCCGCCCGAACGTCGGTAAATCGACCTTGTTCAATTGCCTCACCCGCAGCCAGGACGCGCTGGTCGCCAACTATCCAGGACTGACTCGTGATCGTAAGTATGGAGACGGCCAGCTCGGCGGGCAGGGTTATCTGGTGGTCGATACGGGAGGCCTGACCGGCAACCAATCCGGAATCGAGGCCCTGATGCAGCAGCAAGCCCAGCAGGCCATCGCTGAATCAAACGCGGTGCTGTTCCTGCTGGATGCCCGCGAAGGCCTGACCGCCGCGGATGAGATGATCGCACAGAACTTGCGCCGTTCCGGGAAGCCGGTTTTCACGATTGTGAACAAGATTGACGGTTTGAATGCGGAAACGGTGATCAATGATTTTTATGCGCTCGGTCTGGGCGAGCCCCTGCCCATCGCAGCCAGTCACGGTCGCGGCGTCGATAAAATGATAAACATCGTGCTGGCCGCCTTACCGCAAGCGGATGCCGCCGCGGAAGAGGCGGCGGCTCCCGGCATCCGCATTGCGATGATCGGGCGTCCGAATGTGGGTAAATCGACGCTGCTCAATCGCATGATCGGTGAAGAGCGGGTGCTGGTATACGATCAGCCCGGCACTACACGCGACAGTATTTTCATACCGTTCGAACGTGACGGAGAACAATATACCCTGATTGATACGGCGGGCATCCGCCGGCGCGGCAAGGTCTACGAGGCCGTCGAAAAATTCAGCGTTATAAAATCCCTGCAGGCGATCGCGGAAGCGCATGTGGTTTTTCTGGTGCTGGATGCCAGCGAAGGGCTGACCGACCAGGATATGTCGCTGATGGGGGACGTGCTGGAACAGGGCAGGGCTCTGGTCCTGGTAGTGAACAAGTGGGACGGTCTGAGCGAGGACCAACGCGCGAGCGTCAAATCCGAACTGGAGCGGCGCCTGGGATTTCTGGATTTCGCGGAAACTCATTTTATCTCCGCCCTGCACGGCAGCGGGGTCGGCCTGTTATTTGAAGCCTCGATCCGCGCTTACAAATCAGCCATGCGCAACTTCACGACGCCGAAGCTGACAGAACTTTTGGAAGAGGCGCTCTATGTACATCAGCCGCCACTGGTGCGTGGGCACCGGATCAAACTTCGCTACGCCCATCAGGGCGGGAAGAATCCGCCGCTGATCGTTATACACGGCAACCAGGTCGAGCGGGTGCCGGACGACTACAAGCGCTATCTCGCGCATTTTTTCCGCAAGAAACTCAAGCTCAAGGGAACTCCCGTGCTGGTCCAGTTCAAGAGCGGTGACAATCCATACAAAGACAAACGCAATACGCTGACGCCACGGCAGATATACAAGCGCAGGCGGATGCTTAAGCGCACTAAAAAATAACGCCTCGCCTTTTTAGCCAACCTCAGCTGTTCACAGACGATGAGTGTTCATTGTTTTATTCATAATCTTTTCCTTCGATAGATTTTGATCTGAATGTATGAGCTTTAATCCGGATTAAAGCTATTGTCCGGTTCTGGTTGCAAATTTTACAAAATTAATAACCATATGGTCTAAAAGACCATATCATTATGAGCGTTGGATCAATGGATTTTTGCTTACAAAATTTAACGCGAAATGCCGATGAAATTTCACAATGACAAAAGCATTCATACGAATGCCGAAAAGATAAATCTTAAGTATAGTTAGCACGCTCTCTCTCGGTTGCTAATCGCGCGCGGCAAACTCAATGCGCGGGAAGGCGCGTTGCGTGGATGACATGCACGCGTAAAACTGAGGAGGAGAGAGCTGCCATGTCAATTTTTACCCGCATGATACTTCTGGGGGTCTGTCTTTTCGGCTGGACTTCAGGCTACGCCGAATTGCTGGATGTAACCAAAGTCAACGACGGTGGTAATGTCAACGCTCCCTTGGGCGTGATCAACAAATCCCTCGACCAGCAGATCGGGGCCGGACACGGCGATGTAAATACGCCGGGATCCGCTGTCTATCTGATCAAGAGGGATCCTGCGCGCTCCGTGCGGCGGGGTCGTCAATTGTTCCAGCGCAAATTTTCCATGGCGGAAGGCGTCGGACCCCGCGTGAATTTCGATTCCACAGGCGATGTCACCGTTAACCGCGCGCTTGGCGCGGGCCTGGCGGACAGCTGCGCGCTGTGTCACGGTCGTCCCCGCGGTTCAGCCGGGTTCGGCGGCGATGTAGCCACGCGCCCGGATAGCCGGGATGCGCCGGCTTTGTTCGGCCTGGGTCTGCCCGAACAGCTGGCCGATGAGATGACTGCGGAACTGCGCGCCATCCGGACCGCGGCCCTGGCGCAGGCCGCCAACAAGGTCAGCTGTACGATCATCGGCACCAATACCTGGCCCGGTAACTATCAGGTGGACGTTCGGGTCACCAATACCAGCGGCGCGACGATCAACAGTTGGGAAGTGACGCTGCAGTTCAACGTCACTGCCAATATTTATAACAACTGGGATTCCGTGGTCATCAACGGCTATACGACGCGGCCGATCGCCCGCAATGCCAGTTACAATGGCACCATATCGCCGGGCGCAAGCATGCAGTTCGGCATCCAGGGAACGCGCAGTGGCTTCGGTTTCACGCCTCCGACCTGCTCGGCGAGCGGCGTCAGTGGCGGTACCGCGCAGACTCGGACCTTGACCGCGAAAGGCGTCAATTTCGGCAGCATCACGGCCAATCCCAACGGCACGGTGAATACCGGCGGTGTCGTTGGCGTCAACCCCGACCTGCGTGTACGGCCCTTCTTCGCCCAGGGTGGCACCGTATCCATGCGCGAATTTATAAACGGTGCATTCAATGATGAGATGGGCCTGCAATCCGTCGACACTGTACTGTGCGCGGTCACGGATCCCGTTAACCCGCAAAGAATCGTCAGCCCGGCGGGATTCGTATTCGATCCGGCGCTGGATGTTTTCGAACGTCCGCGGGCATGCGGCTCATCGACTGATCCCGACGGTGACGGTGTCACCAATGAAATCGATACTGCTGTGGTCGACCATATGGAATTTTATTTCCTGAACTATTTCAAGCCTGGACAGTACCGGGTTTCGCAACGGGCCCAGGAAGGTCTGACGATCATGAACACGATCGGCTGCACCAGTTGCCACGTGCAGAATCTGACGATCAACCGCGATCGCCGCGTGGCTGACCTTGAAACCGTGTATGACCCGGTCCGCGGTATCTTCAACGATCTGTTCGCCACCGCGGCCACGCTGTTCCATCCTGTTCCGGACGGCAATCCGTTCCCGCAGCTGCTGCCGAACGAAGCATCGTTCACGGTGCGGAATTTCTTCTCTGATCTGAAGCGGCATGACCTCGGTGCGTTCTTCCATGAGCGCGAATACAACGGCACGCTGGTTACCCAGTTCGTAACCGAGCCGCTGTGGGGCGTGGCCACGTCTGCTCCCTACGGTCATGACGGCCGCAGCGTCAATCTGAACGAAGTGATTCTGCGTCACGGCGGCGAGGCGCAAACCGCGCGCAATAATTACGCGGCGCGCGCAGAGGACGACCGGCAGAAAGTGCAGGAATTCCTGCAGACACTGACACTGTTCCCGCCGGATGACACCGCATCGAGCCTGAATCCGGGTAATCCCAATACCACCAATCCGCAGACACCGGCGGAGCATGGAAGCATCGACCTGTCGAAGCTGTTCCAGATTCCGGCGGAAGGTCAGGAATAACGTGTTCAGGGTTGGAGGCGGGAGTCGATGCTCGGCTGAAGACTGAGAGAGAGCCTGCCGGATGTGGGCTCACGCCTCCTCTTAACAGAAGAAGCCATACGACGTAAAGGCGTATGGCTTCTGTCTTTTTGAGAGCCTGCCCGTTATGTGGCAACAGTTATGACCGCGAGCCACCCCTCAAGTTTTCAAGCCGGAGATTGGCGGGATAGATGGAGTACCCAAAGCCGGGTTGCTCCAGATACCGCAACGGGCATGGCCAGAAAATTTACCAGCGGAATAAAGGTCAGGCCGCAGACCGCCATACCGAAGCCCAGCGCCAGCAGCGGCCGCTGCCGCAGTTTCAGCCTTTGCTCCGCGAACGGGATGCCGTGGTTTCCCATGGGATAGTCCAGGTATTCCAGCGCCAGCATCCAGGCGCCGAACAGAAACCACAGCAGCGGCGCAAAAATATTGATGACGGGAATGAAGCTGAGCACCAGCAGGGGCAGGCTGCGACTCAGCAGATATCCCAGCTTGGCCAGTTCGGAATGAATTGAATTTTTGATGCCGGCCGTCGTATAGACCTGCCCCGAAGAGGGTGGGGCATAGCCGATCAGCCGCTGTTCGATTTTTTCCGACAGCCTGCCGTTAAACGGCGAACCGATAAAATTCGCCGCCAGCGTGAAACTGTAAAAGGCGACGCTGCAGAGTAACAATCCCAGCAGCGCCCAAACCAGCCAGCTTAACCAATCCAGCCAGTCCGGCAGCCATTCCACCATGGCGGTGATGCCCCGGTCCGCCCGCGCATAGATATACCAGAGGGCGCTGCCGAAAAGGAGTATGTTGATCAGAAGGGGGACTATGACATAACGTTTTATGCCCCGTTGCCGGATCAGCATGAAACCCGAAAGCGCTGCGTTTGTTCCCTGGTAAAAGTCGGACAGCATGTTTTAACCCCCGGTGATGGCTGTCTATATTGAAAGACTCCCGGCCAATACGCAAGAAGCCGGCTTTTCCGGTAAAATGCGCTCTCTGTATTCCAGGCCATGCCTCAAAGGCGTCTATGTTGCAGAATGTCAAACGCAAGCTCCGGACGGCGGTGAAAATCGGCCGCGTCACCGTGGGCGGCGACGCGCCGGTGGTCGTGCAGTCCATGACCAATACGGATACCGCGGATCCGATCCGCACCGCCGCCCAGGTGGCGGAGCTGTCCAGGGCGGGTTCGGAGCTGGTGCGGATCACGGTCAATTCCCCCGAAGCCGCGGCTCAGGTGGCACGCATACGCGAGCAGCTCGACAAAATGGGCTGCGATGTGCCGCTGATCGGGGATTTTCATTTCAACGGACACAAGCTGCTGACGCAGTATCCCGATTGCGCACAGGCGCTCTCGAAATACCGCATCAATCCCGGCAACGTCGGGCGCGGCGGCAAGAAAGATCCGCAGTTCGCCGCCATGATCGAAGTGGCCTGCCGTTACGACAAGCCCGTGCGCATCGGCGTCAACTGGGGCAGCCTGGACCAGGATCTGCTGGCCGCCAGGCTGGACGAGAACGCGCAACTCAAGCAACCGAAAGATCTCGACGAGATCATGCGCTCGACGGTGATCGAATCCGCGCTGGAAAGCGCGGCGCGCGCGGAGCAACTGGGTCTTGCGCACGACAAGATTATTCTGTCCTGCAAGACGAGCAGCGTGCAGGATCTTATCGCCGTGTACCGCGAACTTGCGCAACGCTGTGACTATGCACTGCATCTCGGCCTGACCGAGGCCGGCATGGGGTCCAAGGGTATCGTCGCCTCGACCGCCGCGCTCTCGGTGCTGTTGCAGGAAGGTATCGGCGATACCATCCGCATTTCGCTGACGCCCGAACCCGGCGGCGACCGTACACGCGAGGTGATCGTCGCGCAGGAGATTCTGCAGACCATGGGCATTCGTTCGTTCACCCCGTTGGTGATCGCCTGTCCCGGTTGCGGCCGCACCAGCAGCACCTATTTCCAGCAACTGGCGCAGGATATTCAGTCCTATATTCGTCATAACATGCCGGTATGGCGCGGCAGATACCCTGGCGTCGAATCGATGTCGGTGGCGGTGATGGGTTGCGTGGTGAACGGTCCCGGCGAGAGCAAGTATGCGGATATAGGCATCAGTCTGCCGGGCACGGGCGAGCGTCCGGTGGCGCCGGTCTATATCGACGGCAAGAAGGACGTCACTTTGAAAGGCGAGCGTATTGCCGAGGAATTCCAGCAGATTGTTGAACAATATATTGAGCGGCGTTACGGAGGACGTTAAGCGCTGCTGCGTATCTGTTCCAAACCGATACTTCCAACTATTTTTTTTCAGGGCTTCGCCCAGCGGGGCTGCCGGATGCAGAACAAAACTCTCAGTGAATCCGACAAGGCGTTCCAGCAGCGGCTGCTGCAAGGCGTCGCGCGCAGCTTCGCGCTGACGATTCCGCAGTTGCCGCCTGAACTGGCCGACACGGTCGCCAATGCCTATTTGTTGTGCCGCATCGCCGATACGCTCGAAGACGAAACGGCCGTCAGGGCGGGCGAGAAACCGGCTCTGGCGAAGTCCCTTATCGATGCCGTAGCCGGACGCGCTCCGGCGCAGGAATTCGTGGGCCGCTTTTATCCGCGGCTTGGGGTTGACCGCCTGCCCGCGGAAAAGGAACTGATTGCCCAGACGGCGCGCGTGATCGGCATAACCCACGGTTTCAGTCCGTCGCAGCGCGCCCGGCTGGAGCGCTGCGTCCGGATCATGATCAAGGGCATGGTTTATTACCAGGCCCATACGTCGCCGCAGGGCCTCAAGGATATGGCGGAATTCGACCGTTATTGCTATCACGTGGCCGGCGTGGTCGGTGAGCTGCTGACCGGTCTTTGCTGCCAGTACAGCCCGGCACTGGAGCGTGAACGCGATCGCTTGATGGGGCTGGCGGTTTCGTTCGGCCAGGGGCTGCAGATGACCAATATCCTGCGGGATATCCGCAAGGATCTGGAGCGGGGGGTGTGCTGGCTGCCACGAGAACTTTTCGCTGCCTATGGTTATGATCTCGCCAGGCTGGCGCGGAACGGCGAGGCCCCCGCATTCGCCGCCGGCTTGCGGCAGTTGATCGCGATCGCTCACGGTCATTTGCGCAACGCCTTGAACTATACCCTGTCGCTGCCGCCGCAAGAGCGTGGTCTGCGCAAATTCTGCTATTGGTCCGTCGCCATGGCTTTGTTAACCCTGCGCAAAATTCATAAACGGCCCCATTTCACGGATCTCAAGCAGGTCAAGATACGCCGTTCCTCGGTAAGCTTCGTGATCGCCGCCACGGCCTTGCTGCAGCACAGCAACCGGCTGCTGGAGTGGTTGTTTAATCGTTGCGCCGCCGGCTTACCGCCGGCGGCGCCCGTCACCGTGCCCACGGAGCCGCATGCGACCGTACAGGCATGGTTTGATACCCTGCGGACTTGAAGGGTTTTTGTTCACTCAAAGCAGATTCGACACCCTGCGGATCTGAAGCATCCGGGTTGAGCGCAAGCGGTTTGAAGTCCAGACCTGCTTTCAACCCAAGTCGGGTTGATAACCGGTATGCCTGAAGGAACCTCTCGATTCAAACCGGCAAGGCCTGATCTGCGCTAGGGCAGCTCGATGGCGAGGGGCGGTTCCCAACCGGCTGCCTGATGCTGGGCGGTGACCGTCGTATAAATCCCCCCGCGCACGTTGAATTCGGCGGTCAGGCGCATAAAGCGCGGCTCGCAAGCCTTTACCAGGTCATTTAGAATCTCGTTCGTAACCGCTTCATGGAAGGCGCCCTGGTCCCGGAATGACCAGATATAAAGTTTCAATGATTTCAATTCGATGCAGATGCGGTCCGGTACGTATTCCAGCGTCAGGGTCGCAAAATCCGGCTGGCCTGTTTTCGGGCACAAACAGGTAAACTCCGGAATTTCCATCCGGATGGTATAATCCCGGTCCTGCTGGGGGTTGGGGAATGTTTCCAGTGATTTGTTAGGCTTTGCGGACATTTCCGGCTCCGATAATGTGGCGGGCTCCGACGCGGTCGGGGCCTTTTCGAGAAAACCGATATTATATGTGAGAAAGGGCATCCAGATTTATGCGCCTTAGTAAAATCAAGCTGGCCGGCTTCAAGTCTTTTGTCGAACCCACCACCATCCTGTTTTCCGATGTCCTGACCGGGATTATCGGCCCCAACGGCTGCGGCAAATCGAATGTGATCGACGCCGTGCGCTGGGTAATGGGGGAGAGCTCGGCCAAGCAGTTGCGCGGCGATTCCATGGAAGATGTCATCTTCAATGGTTCTTCCGCGCGCCCCGCGGTCGGCCGCGCTTCCGTCGACCTCATTTTTGATAATTCCGACCACAAGCTCGGCGGGCAGTATGCGCAGTACAACGAGATTTCCGTGCGCCGCGAAGTCACGCGCGACGGCCAGTCCAACTATTTCCTCAACGGCATCAAGTGTCGCCGGCGCGATATTGCCGATATTTTCCTCGGCACGGGCCTTGGCCCCCGCAGCTACGCCATCATCGAACAGGGCATGATCTCGCGCATCATCGAGGCCAAGCCCGAAGACCTGCGCATCTACCTGGAGGAGGCCGCCGGCATCACCAAGTACAAGGAGCGGCGCAAGGAAACGGAAAGCCGTATCCGGGCGACGCGCGAAAACCTGGAGCGCCTGAACGACGTGCGCGACGAGGTGGAAAAACAGATCGCGCACCTCAAACGCCAGGCCAACGCGGCCGAGCGCTACAAGCAGCTCAAGGCCGAGGAACGCAAGCTGAAGGCCGAACTGCTGGCGCTGCGCTGGCGGGAGCTGAACGAAAAGGTGCAGTCCAACGAGCGCGAGTTGCAGGAACGGCAGACCGAAGTCGAAGCCGTGATCGCGCAGCAGCGCGCGGTGGAGCTGGAGCTGGAAAAGAAGCGCGAGGCGCAGACCGAATCCAACGATCAGTTGAACACCGTGCAGGCCGAGTTTTACCGGGTGGGGGCGGAAATCTCCCGCATCGAGCAGTCCATCCAGCACAACCGTGAAACGCGTCAGCGCCAGGTGGAAGACCTGGAAAAGATCAACAGCTCGTGGCAGGAGCTGCGGCAGCACATCGAGGACGACAGCGCCAAGTTGCAAGACGTCTCGCGCGGCATCGCCGACAAGGAGCCCGCATTCAGCGCGCTCAAACAGACCCAGCAGCACTCGGCGCTGCGCCTGACCCAGGCCGAGCAGGCGATGGCGGATTGGCAGCAGTCCTGGGAAGGCTTCAACCGGGACGATGCAGCGGTGACGCAGTCGGTGCAGGTCGAGCAGACCCGGCAGCACCAGCTCGGACAGCAGCTCGAGCGTCTGAATCTGCGCCTGCAGAAGCTGAACGAGGAGCGCGCGAACCAGAGCACGGCCGAACTGGAGGCGCAGCAGCAGGGCTTGGCGGCGGAAGAGTCGCGTCACGGCGCTGCCATGGATGCGCTGCAGCAAGACATGCTGCAGGCCAACAAGAGTGTGCTGGCGGCGCGCGAGAATATCGACGGATTGGGCCGGCAACTGGACGAGGCGCGCAACCGGATACAGGACGGCCGCGGCCGGCTGGCCTCGCTCGAAGCCTTGCAGCAGGCGGCTCTCGGCAAACAGGACAAGACGGTGGTGCAATGGCTGGAAAAGCGCGGCCTGCACCGGCAGCCGCGGCTCGCGGAGCGCGTACAGGTGCGCGACGGTTGGGAGCGCGCGGTGGAGACTGTGCTCGGTCCGTACCTCGAAGCCGTCTGCGTCGATAATGTACAGGGCGTCGAGGATTATCTCGTCGAACTCGGGCAGGGTTCGCTGACGCTGCTGGAGGCGCGCGGCGGCAATACGGATAAAGGCGCGCTGATCGGTTA
>DASUFE010000097.1:0-19395 GCA_036274675.1 Gammaproteobacteria bacterium | reverse complement strand
AGCAGGCGCTGCTTGTCGAATAAATCAGTCTTAGGTTTATTTCTGACTATTTCACTCATACCGAAAATCCAGTTTGACGCCGAGACGCAAAGACGCAGAGGGTACTAAAAATTTATACTTTTTTAATTCTCGGCGTCTCTGCGTCAGAAAATCAAATTTTTTCAGGCCTGCGTGCCGCCGACGGTAATGCTGTCGATCTTCAGCGTCGGCTGGCCGACGCCCACGGGCACGCTCTGCCCGTCCTTGCCGCAGACGCCGATGCCGCTGTCGAGCTGGAGGTCGTTGCCGACCATCGAAATGCGCGTCATCGTTTCCGGACCGCTGCCGATCAGGGTGGCGCCTTTCACGGGGCGCGTAACCTTGCCCTTTTCGATCAAATAGGCTTCCGAGGCCGAGAACACGAACTTGCCGTTGGTGATATCGACCTGGCCACCCGCGAAGTTCACCGCGTACAGGCCTTTGTCCACCGAGGCGATGATTTCCTCGGGCGAGTATTTCCCGGGCAGCATATAAGTATTGGTCATGCGCGGCATTGGCAGGTGCGCATAGGATTCGCGCCGGCCGTTGCCGGTGGAACGCATGCCCATCAGGCCGGCGTTTAACTTGTCCTGCATGTAGCCGCGCAGGATTCCGTTCTCGATCAGCACGGTTTTCTCCGTCGGCGTCCCCTCATCGTCGATGTTGAGGGAACCCCGGCGCTGCGGCAGCGTGCCATCATCCACCACCGTGCATTGCGTGGAGGCCACCTGCTGGCCGATGCGACCGGAGAAGGCCGACGTCTGTTTGCGGTTGAAATCGCCTTCGAGCCCGTGGCCCACCGCCTCGTGCAGCAGGATGCCGGGCCAGCCGGATGCCAGCACCACGGGCATGGTGCCGGCCGGCGCGGGGCCCGCCTCGAGATTGACCAGCGCCTGGCGCACGGCTTCCTCGGCGTAGGACCGCGCGACGCCCGGCTGCAGCAGATTCTCATAGGAATAACGGCCGCCGCCGCCGGCGCTGCCCTGCTCGCGGCGCCCGTTGCTTTCGGCGATCACCGATACCGAGAGGCGCACCAGCGGCCGCACGTCAGTCGCCCAGGTGCCGTCGCTGGCGGCGATCAGCACCACATCATGGCTGCCCGTCAAGGTGACGAATACCTGTTTCACCCGCGGGTCCATGCGACGCGCCGCCGCGTCGACCTCCGCGAGCAACTGAACCTTGGAGGTATCGTCGATGCCGGCGAGCGGATCGATGGCGGAATAAAGGGCCGGAGCGTTTTTGCGCTGCCACGCCTGCAGCCGTCCCGGCTTGCCGCCCGCGGCGATGGCGCGCGCGGAACGCGAAGCTTCCAGCAGCGCCTGGAATTCGATTTCATCGGAATAGGCAAGCCCCGTTTTCTCGCCGCTGATGGCGCGCACGCCGACACCGCGCTCGATATCGCGGCTGCCTTCCTTGACGATGCCATCCTCCAGTTGCCAGGCTTCGCGCTGGCGTACCTGGAAATACAGATCCGCGGCATCGATCGAGGGCCCCAGCATGCCGGATAACACGGACTGCAACTGGGTCTCGCCAAGCGAGGCGGGGTCGAGGATCAGGCTTTCAGCGATGGAACGTGAATCGGTCATTTTTGTGCTCGAATACAAATAGGTCTGACGCGGAGACGCAAAGACGCGAAGAAAGGCGAATTATGAATAAGGGTAATCCAAAATGAAATGCGCACTCTTACCATTCGAAGGGTTAAACATTGTTTTGGTGGTATGGTTTGGTCCCGGAAATTTCAATACTCGGCGCCTCTGCGTCAAAAGTGGTTACACGATGCTGCAACTCAACCTTCTGTGGCTGATCGCCGGAAAATTCTTGCGCGTCGCTTCCAGCTTGGCGCGGTCGATCTTGCCGATCACGAATCCGGAACCGCTCGGCAGGCAATCGAGGATGTTGCCCCAGGGATCGACGATCATGCTGTGGCCGTGGGTTTCGCGCCCGTTCTTGTGATAACCGCCCTGGTTCGCCGCGGCGACATAGCACTGGTTCTCGATCGCGCGCGCGACCAGCAGCGGCTCCCAATGCACCTTGCCGGTGATCGCGGTGAAAGCGCTCGGGATCAGCAGCACTTCCATGCCCTGCTCCACCTGCTGGCGGAACAGCTCGGGGAAGCGCATGTCGTAGCAGACGCACAAGCCGGTGCGCCCCAGCGGAGTGTCAATCACCACCACCTGGTCGCCCGGTTCGATAGTGGCCGACTCCTGATAGCGTTCGCCGTTCTGGGGAATATGCACGTCGAACATGTGTATCTTGTCGTAACGGGCGACTTGTATGCCCTGGTCGTTGTATAGCAACAGACTGGAACGGGCGCGCTTCGGATCATTGCCGCGCAGGGGAATGGAGCCGCCGGCCACCCAGATTTTGTGCTGCCTCGCGGTTTCTGCGAGGAAGGTCTGTATCGGGCCCTTGCCTTCGGTTTCCATAATGTCGAGCTTATCGGTTTCCTTCATGCCCATCTGCGCGAAGTGTTCCGGCAGCAGCACGAATTTCGCTCCGGCCGCGACAGCGTTCCTGATCAGGCGCCCGGCCTCGCCAAGATTGGCCTGTACATTGGGGCCCGAAGCCATCTGTATACATGCAATCAACGACATATCTCCTGAACCTTAACCTGATTAATTTTATTCTTCTTGAATTTTTTTATTCAGAGGGAGGCCGCTTTGCCGGCTCCATGACCTCGAGCATGATGCGATCCCTGCGCGCACTGCCCGAAGCGGCATGAATGTATTGCGAAGGAACGCCGAAGGCCACCAGCCAATCGGTCAACTCACTCGCCCACAAACCACCTTCCTCACCACCGGGATAGCGGATCTCGATTATGCCGCTTCCACCGCCGGCCGACCACGCCTCTACAGTCTGACGCAGAGCCTCGAATCCGACAATGGCCGCGCCGTTGCGAGGTCTGACCCAGTCATCGGTATTGAGTTCGAAGGACTGTGCCTGCGCCGGCTGCATCAGGACGGACGCGAGCAGCACCGCGTCCCGGCAAAGCTGGCCGCGAATGTGGGGTATCCGGAAGCGAAAATACTTCAACATGCCTGCAAATCATTCATCACGCCGCAACTCAATCGCCGCGTAGAAATCATTTGTCCTTATCCTTGTCCTTTCTGAGAGGTTTCGGTTTCACCGGAGTCATCACCGGATCGTCCCAGCTACCCGTCAAAGTATATTCGAAACGCGCCAAATCGTCTGTCTGCTTGCCGAACAAACGCGCCAACCGGTCGATCATGATCAACGCCAGGCCGGTGCCCGTACCGCCCAGCAGGGTTCCTACAATAGGCAGGCTCGACGATAAATCCGGGCGGAACAGGATGTTCTGGTCATAATCGCGCTGCACCATGCCGACCCGGCCCTTAATATCGATCCTGCCGACCGGGCCATCGATAACATAATTATCGGTGTAGGCCTCGCCTCCCGAAAAATCGAAGTTGCCTTTCATTTTGTCGAAGCTGAAGCCTTCCGCGAAAACATCGCTGAAATCAAAGGCCAGGCGGCGCGGAATGGTCTGCACGCTCAGCAGTCCGAACAGCCGTCCCCCGCCCGGTTTGATATCGAGCACGCGCCCGTCCTTGAGCGACATCTGGCCCTCGCCGCTCATGATCGACAGATCAAATCCCTGCGGCGGCGCGGGCCAGGCGAGATCGAATTTCGCGGTACCGGCGCCCTCGCGTATGATCTCGGCGTAACCGAACTTGCCGAGGCCGCGCCCGACGTTTTTCGAATCGAAAGCCAGGCTGATTTCCGTCCGCTGGGCGCCCTTCTTGTCCGCGCTCCACTCTACCTTGCCTTCCAGGCCGACGTCGGGATCGCTGACCCTGAAATTGCCGCTCAGAACCTGTTTATCGACGACGGTGTCCAGTTCCGTCTGCAGCAGATTCCAGCCGTTCAATATGATTCTTTCGCTCTTCAGTTTGAACGGCGGGATATCGCCCGGCAACAACGGTTTATCGGATGCCCGGGATTGGGCCATAAAATAATCTACATCGGCATATTTCAGATCCAAATCCAGCTTCTGCGCGGATGGATCCGGCTTGGGAATGGCGACCGATCCGGTCAGGAATTGGGACTCCACGGTGGCAAACCAATACTGGGGCTGCTGCGTCAATTGCAGGACCGCATCCGGCAAGGTGCGCCCCAGATATGTCAGTTGCCCGACTCTGAGTTCGATGCGTTGCAGTGGATTCACCGCCGTGGCTCCGGTACCGTGCAATGCCAGCCACCGGTCGATGTTCAGCGAGCCGACGCGGCCGGTGATGAAAAGTCCCGGCTCCTCCGGCAGGCCGGGTGAGCCTTCGAACAGACGTATACCGGCGCGCTCGAGCGAGCCTCCTTCAAGGCGCAGTTTGCCTTCGAACCAACCTCCGTAAGCGACATCGACCAGCACGAAGCGGTCCCTGAACTGGCTGTGCATCGACAGCACCGACGGCACTCCAGCATCCTTCGCAAAAGGTTCCGGCAGGCTGATCGCCGTGGCTCTGGTATCCAGTCGCAGGTCGATGGATGGATAACGCTCGGTCGCCTGGGTTTTCGTAAGCGGCAGCTCGATCGCGGCATCCATCTTCGCAGTGCCCTTTATATATTCCGCGGCATCAAAACCTTTGCGTCGCAGCAGCTTCGCCGGCGCGGTCTCGCCGGCAATCGAGATGTGCGCCGTATTGCCGGTCTCTTCGGCGTAGGTGCCTATATCAATCTTCACCGGGTGATTGTTGAGCGTGGCCGCGAAAGGCGCCGCATGCATACTTTCCTGGTCGAGACGGATGCTGCAATTGATATTCTTAAACTCAAGGCCCAGGTCGGTGAACGTGAACGCTCCGTCGAAAATGGAACTGGTGTACCGCCACTTCACTTCCGGACCATCGTGCAGCGGAATATCGAGATACACCAAACCCGACTGCGCGCCCGAGGCGGTAACCTGATCGATCAGCGGTTCCAGATGCTCTCTTAAACCGCTGTTACGCAGATAACTCACGGTGCCGGACAGCGGCCCGGCCACGGGCGCCTGCACGATAAGCCAGGACTGGTTAAAATCCGTGATCCAGGCGTCGGCGCCGGATATATCGGTATCGGAGACGCGTCCTTCGTGCACTGCAATCGCCATGGTCGCGCCATAAAATCGTGTGTGCAGCCGCGCGTTCTGCAGATGCGGCCAGTCTTCGAAATAATCGATTTCCATGCCGTCGAAATCCGTATCAGTGCGAAATATGCCTTCATTGTGCCGGAACGGGAATTTATCGAGCGGTCCCCGCAACTCCAGATCGCCGTCGACCAGGCGGCCGCTGACAACGGCCCGGTCAAGCCAGGACACCAGCTCTTTGCTCATGATGGTCACCGGCAAATACTGAGGGCCGGAGCTGACATCACCGTCTTTGTAGGTCGAATAGATATTCGCGTACGGCGCCTTCCCGGTCGCGAACTGCAAATCGAGCCAATGCCGGCTGGACACATGGGGTGTCTGCAGGAGCAGATTACGCACCGCGAGCGTCAGGCTGGAACCGGCGAAATGCGCATACAGCGGGCCGTCGAGGCTTTGCAGCGTGATCTTGTTGCGGAACAGGAAGGGATAATCCAATTGAGAGCCGACCGTTTCAAAATCGATGACCGCGTTGTTATTGAGCAGGCGCGCCGTCCCGCGCAAATTGGAAATACTCGGGGTCTTGCCGCTTCCGGTTACGCCCAATTCCTCAAACCGCGAACTCAGCGTGATTTTGCGGGCGCCGCCGCCTTGCGCCGGTTCCCACTTGCCGTAAAAACCCAGCAGATCCCCGTTGACGGCCTTGATGCCCGCCTTGGCCAGCGCCTTGCGCAGCACCTTATAGTGCATGGCTATCGGCCATACCTGCTGCAACCGCAAATGATCGATCATGATTTCGCCGCGCTCGAAAGCCTGCGCACCGATGGAGGTTTTGATGGCAAGACCGTTGAGTGGCGCGGCAGTCTCCCCCTTGGACAACAACAGGTTTTCCAGTTCGAGATCCAATCCGTCCCCGGCAAGGCGCCCGCGCAAGTCCGCGGATATCCGGTTAAAGGGCGATTTGAAGCCGGCCAGCAACGGCACACCGGTGAAATTCCCGGCGAAATCCTGCAGGTTTATATTGCCCTGGATTTCACGGCCGGCCTCGGGATCCAGATCGGCCCATAATGCAAAATCCAGGCGTCCCGACTTGACGCTGCGCCGGTACGAGGTTTTCCGCAGCACGGCCGGCAATTCCAGCCCCGCCACCCGCACATAAAGCTGTCCCTTCAGGCCTTGCAGATCACGCAGATCGCCGCGCAATTCCGCCCCCACCTCGAAACGTTTGCCGATTTCTCCGGGGAGGCTGACACTGAGATAAAGACGGTGGTGATCACGGCCCAACCGCAGGGCCAGGTTGACCGCTTGCAGGCGGTAGTTGATGCCGCTCGCGGCATCCGAGAAGCCGACCACGCTGTCGACCACACGCAGCGTGCGGCCGCGCAGAAAGTCCGGCACGGCGGGTTCGGTCCCGGCGGCGGGGTCCATCTGCACGGGAAGCGCGAAGCCCCGCGCATACAGATGTCCGGCTTCATCCCTGCTCACGGAAAAATCGGTGCGCACGACGGTCAACTCGTCGATTTCGACCTTGCGGTTCATGATCGAGGAAAAAGGATTCATGGCCAGGATGACTTCCTGCGCGGCGAACAGGGCGGAACCTCCCGCCGTATCATCCACCCGCACCCCGATCAGCCTCAGACGCGGCCTGAACCACAGCCAGTCGGTATCGATGCGCGCTATCTGCACCGGGTGTCCCAGAGTGCGCGCAGCCAGGCTTTCGATATCGGATTTGTAGTCGGTGGCGAGCGGCAGCATGACGCGGATCGCGCTGAAAACCAGCGCGAGCACGATAAGCAAGAACGCGCCGGAGATCCAGCAGCCGTACCAGGTTTTCCTGATTATGTTTCTAGTCGCAGCTCGCATGCCGTCCCGTTCAAGCCATTACCACGTCGTAATTTTCCTGAGTGTAGGTTGTTTCCGCCTGCAGACGCACGGCCGTATTCAGCAAGCCGCTCAGTTCGGCCAGCGCCGCCGACTGTTCGTCCAGCAGCAGGCCCGTCACCTTCTCCGACGCTACAACCGTCACGCCCTTGATATCATACAGTTTGGAAACCCGCAGGATCTCCCTGAAAATGTCATAACAGACCGTTTCCGCGGTGCGCAGCGAACCGCGGCCGGAACAGGTTGGACAAGGCTCGCAGAGAATGTGTTCAAGGCTTTCGCGCGTGCGCTTGCGCGTCATTTCCACCAGGCCCAATTCCGACATCTCCGAAACCTGGGTCCTTGCATAATCCTTCTCCAGCGCGGAGACAAGGGCGCGTCTGACCTGGCGCTTGTGCTCTTCGTCCAGCATATCGATGAAATCGATGATGATGATCCCGCCGAGATTACGCAGCCGCAGCTGACGTGCGATCGCCTGCGCCGCCTCGAGATTGGTCTTGTAAATGGTCTCTTCGAGATTGCGTCGCCCGATAAATCCACCCGTGTTGATGTCGATCGTGGTCATGGACTCGGTCTGGTCTATGATCAGATATCCGCCGGACTTCAACAACACCTTGCGTTGCAACGCTTTCTGTATCTCATCCTCGATGCTGTACAGGTCGAACAGCGGGCGCTCGCTTTTATAAAACTCGATGCGCCCGGCTATTTCAGGTATGTAGCTTTCCGCGAACTCCCGCATCCCTCGGTAGCTGTCGGCGGTGTCGACCAGCACCCGGTCGATCGAGTCGCCCACCAGATCCCGTAACACGCGCAGGATCAGCGGCAGGTCGTTATGCACCAGTTGAGTCGCCCCGACTGACTGAGATCTCTCCACGATCCTGGCCCAAAGTTTGCGCAGGAACTCGGCATCCCACTGCAGCCTGTCGCCGCTGACTCCCTCGGCGACCGTGCGCACGATATAGCCGCCGCAGTCGCGCGGCAGCGGCTCCAGCAGCGCGCGCAAGCGTTCGCGTTCAGGTTCGTCCTCGATTTTAGTGGAGATGCCGACGTTGCCGTCGTTCGGTATCAGCACCAAAAAGCGGGAGGGCACCGTGATCTGCGTGGTCAGGCGCGCACCCTTCGAGCCCAGCGGGTCCTTGATGACCTGCACCAGCAGCTCCTGACCTTCGCGCAACAACTCTCCGATCAATATGCGCTTGGGCTGCACCTCCGGTTTTTCCGCGATGATAGCGGCGTCGACGTGCAAAATATCCGAGACGTGGAGGAATGCGGACTTATCCATGCCGATATCCACGAAAGCGGCGTCCATGCCGGGCATCACGCGCGCAACCTTCCCCTTGTAGATATTGCCGACCAGACCCCTGCTGTTGGCGCGCTCGATGAACAGTTCCTGCAGCACCCCGTTCTCAACCATGGCCACCCGGGTTTCCTGCGGCGTCACGTTGACCAGGATTTCCTGACTCATCGCGACTGCTCCCGGCCCGCCGGCGTCTTGCGGGCGGCGAGCAGTTTTCCGGTTTCATACAGCGGCAGCCCGACCACTCCTGAATAGCTGCCCGCCAGATGCTTCACAAAAACGGCGGCGAGGCCCTGGATGGCGTAACCGCCCGCCTTGTCGACAGGCTCGCCGGATTGCCAATACAGTTCCTGTTCCTCCGCACTGATCTCGCGAAAAGCGACTTCGCTGCGCGAGACCTCCAGCAGTTCAGCGCCCGGACCCGCCAGCGTAACTGCTGTGATCACGGTATGTGTGCGGCCCGACAGGCGGGTCAGCATGCGCAGCCCGTCGTTGCGCTCCATGGGCTTGCCAAGGATCAAACCGTCGATCGTTACCACCGTGTCCGCTCCCAGCACCCAGGCCTCGGGCTTTTTAAGCCGCTCATATCCGGCTCGCGCCTTCGCCCGCGCGACGCGGACCGCATAATCCTGCGGCTTCTCCCCCGACCCAGGCGTCTCCGGAACATCCACGTCAACGCACTCGAACTCGACTCCGATCTGTCTTAACAGCTCGCGGCGACGGGGGGATTTGGAAGCCAGATAAATCATGGAGGGAAAGTATACTGTAGGGAATTGATTAAATCCCCTGGAGATCCTTTGTTTGCAACGAGGTTCCGCCCCTGCCCATTGCTGCGTATTTAAAAAGATGTTTCGCCCGCCACTTCGTGGCTGTGGCGACCCCCTTTCTTTTATCTTGCGAAAAGAAAGGGGGGAAAGAAACGCGCTTCCAGGCGTGATAATGTTTAGGCTATCGGATAAATCGTGGCGCGTACAATGTACCTGTGGCTCCGGGATAGAGAACGGCAAGCAACAGCAGAATCTCTGTGATTTATTGATATTTATCAAAACCAATACTTTTTGGCCGATGAATCAGTAGTGGGCGGCGGCCATAAACAGCTCCATGGCTAGACGTTGAGTACGTTGATAGTAATCTTCAAGTGCTTTTATGGATATTTTTTTATGAATTATCTTTCGAGGCGGCCTCGTCCATCTGCACGAAGAAATGTGCACATGCGTCTGGGGCCTTTTCGTATCATCCATCACACGAGCATGGACGAGCATGTTACGCAATTTTTGCTCTGACTTGATCTTCTGCAACATCCCATGAACAAATTTAACATGGGCTTCGTTTGCGCAGACTTCTTCACACAACCCAGACAATAGGTCTATTCGTTTATTGAATGGCTCTATTAGAGATGTATCAATCTGGCGATTGACACGGTTGTCTATTATCGAGCGGATAGACGAATCAATCGTAAACCCGATCATCGCCCACGAGCGTATAATCTGCCCCAAAAGTACTACGACTTCCTGTTTTAGGTTTGAACCCCAAACCATATCCCCGTCTGAGAGCATCGGTTTTGAATGCCCACCATGAATCATCACCTTACTTACCGAAGGCGGATTGCTCCTGCGAATTTTGCGGATAATCGCTCGGAGTATGTTGATGATGGTTCTTAGCAAAGCTCGCCTGTTTGGGGCCTGTTTTTATTAAGTTTGGAATTTCCAGGAGAAAGCGTTAACTAGTCGCCTCTATGATAAGGATGATTCCTCAGCATGGACCACGCCCGGTAAAGCGCTTCGGCGACGACCACCCTCACTAATGGATGCGGCAGTGTCAGCGGTGACAACGACCAGGTTTCCTCGGCAACGGCCTTGCAATCGGGCGCCAGGCCGTCGGGACCGCCCACCAGCAGCGCGACGTCGGCGCCTCCCTGCAACCAGGCTTTAAGGCGCTGCGCCAGCGCCGGCGTGTCGAGCATGCGGCCGCGCTCGTCCAGCACGATACGGCGCGCGCCGGCGGGAATTTTCTCCAGGATCTTCTTCCCCTCCTGCCGCGTCGCCTGCCGCGAATCGATCGACTTGCCTCGCTTGGCGGCGGGCACCTCGGTCAGTAGCAACCGGCATTCGTCCGTCAGGCGTTTGGCATATTCCTGATATGCCTCGTCTACCCAGCCCGGCATTTTGGTCCCGACGGCAATCAAATGAATTTTCATAAAGATTACAAACCACCGAGGACACGGAGAACACAAGGTGTTAATTCAAGGATTCTTCAAATATCTCCGGCCCTTCTCTGTGCTCTCTGTGTGCTCTGTGGTTTTATGATTTGGTTTTCACGGCGCGTTTTTCGGCGACCAGCGCCAGGTCCTTGTCCCAGAGTTTTTCGAGGTTATAGAAATCGCGCGTCTGCGGCAGCATGATGTGCACCACGATATCGCCGAGGTCGACCAGCACCCACTCGCCCTCCTTCTCCCCTTCGACACCAAGCGGCCGGTGGCCGGCGGCGGCGGCCTTTTCGAAGACGCTGTCGGCCATCGCCTTGACGTGGCGGGTGGAAGTGCCGGATACGATGATCATCGTATCCGTAACGCTGGTCATCGTCCTTACATCCAGCACCTTGAGATCCAGCGCTTTCAAGTCTTCCAGCGCCCCCACCACAAGTTTGGTCAGTTTTGCCAGTTGCATATCGATACCATGTTTCAATTTACCTCATAGATACGATTTTCATTCAGCCATTCCGCGAGGGCCGGCGGCACCAGTCCCTCGACGGACTGACGTTCCCGCAGTCGCTGCCGGACCAGGGTCGAGGAAATGTCATACTGCGCCGTCGCCACCGGCAGGATCCCTCCGGACGGACGGTCGCGCAACCCGGCCTCGGAAGGTATGCCGAACTCCGCGATCAGCTTGCCGCGTTCGCTGCCGCGCTCGAGCCCGTAGCCTGGCCGCGCGCAGACCAGAAGATGCGCCAGCTTCAGGATGTGCCGCCAGCGGCGCCATTTCCTGAAACCCTCAAGGGCATCCTGGCCCAGCAGCAGGCACAGCGTGGCACGCGGAAACTCCCTGTGCATTTCCTCGAGTGTATCCACGGTATAGGAATCGCCGCCTCGCCGCAGTTCGCGGTCATCAGCCATGAAACGCGGAAATTCGCGCAGCGCCAGCTGCAGCATTTCTATGCGCTGGTCGGGATCGGCAAGCGGCGGATCGCGATGCACCGGGCGGAAACAGGGAACCACGCGCAGTTCGTCCAGGCGCAGCCGCTGGAAAATTTCCTGGGCCGGTTTTAAATGTCCGTAATGTACGGGATCGAAAGTACCGCCGAATATGCCGATCAGTTTCTGCACCGGCCTGAGTTACTCCGCTGTTACGAGATTATTCATGCGACCGGCCACGCCCGATTCAGCAACGGGTCTTTTATCCACGCCCAATTTATCCACGAACCTGGCCGCTCCCCAATATGATGAACTTGAGGGTGGTCAAGCCTTCCAGCCCCACCGGCCCGCGCGCATGCAGCTTGTCCGTACTGATGCCGATCTCGGCGCCAAGGCCGTATTCGAAGCCGTCGGCGAAACAGGTCGGAGCATTCACCATCACGGAACTGGAATCCACTTCACGCAGGAAACGCTGTGCGCGCGTGTAATCCTCGGTGACGATGGCATCGGTATGATGCGATCCATAGCGTTCGATATGCCCGATCGCCTCGTCCAGGTCATCAACCACTTTGACGGAGAGGATCGGCGCCAGATATTCAGTGGTCCAATCGGCTTCGGTCGCCTCCAGCATATCCGGCACGATGCCGCGACTGCGCTTGCAGCCGCGCAGTTCAACGCCAGCCTTGCGGTACTGCGCCGCCAGATCCGGCAATACCGTCCGCGCGACCTGCTCCGCCACCAGCAGGGTTTCCATCGCCCCGCAGATACCGTAGCGGTAGGTTTTGGCGTTGAATGCAACACGCTTGGCCATTTCCAGATCGGCCTTGTCGTCGATATAGACGTGGCAGATACCGTCCAGATGCTTCAATACCGGAATCTCCGACTCCTGCGCCACGCGCTCTATCAGCGATTTGCCGCCGCGCGGAATGATGATGTCGATGCTGTCTTTCATCTTGAGCAGCATGCCCACCAGGTTACGATCGCTCGACTGCAACACTTGCACTACCGTCGGCGGCAGGCCGGCCTCTTCCAGGCCCTCATGTATGCATTCCGCGATGGCAAGATTGGAATTCAATGCTTCCGAACCGCCGCGCAGGATACAGGCGTTCCCCGCTTTCAGGCACAACGCCGCCGCGTCGGCCGTCACGTTCGGCCGCGATTCGTAAATGATGCCGATGACGCCGAGCGGCACCCGCATGCGCCCGACCCGGATGCCGGAAGGCCGGTATGCCAGCTGGCTGATCTCGCCGACGGGATCGGTCAATGCAGCCACCTGGCGCAGACCCTCGGCCATGGCCCTTATCCGCGCCTGCGTCAATGTGAGCCTGTCCATTAAGGCGGCATCCAACCCGCTATTCTGTCCTGCTTGCAGATCGAGCTTGTTGGCCGCCGTCAGTTTCGCTTCAGCCTCGAGAATACGACGGGCGATCGCCAACAGGGCCCGGTTCTTGACGGCGGTATCGGCACGGCCGATCACACGCGCAGCCGCGCGCGCCTCGCGGCCGAGCTGCTGCATGTATTGAGCGCCGTCAAAATTCAATTGTTCGACCCTGGCTTTCATCGTATATCCGGTTTCATTTCACATCGATCCGACGGAATAAATATCCGGCGGACAGGCCGAGGCAGATTTCCCGCAATACATCCCACTCTCTTTCCTCACGCAGACCTTTGACCGCCAGATCTGCGCCAGCACACAGGTTCAGAAGTATACCCCAAGTCCCCGCCGATAACCGTTTCAAAGCCTGCTCCACCCGGGACTTGCGGCTGTCCCATACCTCGGACAGTACCCGTGCCGGGGGTTCCCCTGATTGCAGGCGCTGCTTCATGTCATATAGCGAACGGATTTCGTTTTGCAAGGCCCACAGCACCAGCGGCGTGGCGGCGGCCTCCTGTTTGAGACCGCCCAGGATGCGCAGACTCCGCGCCGTCTCGCCTCCCAGAGCCGCGTCGACCAGGTCGTAAACGCTGTAGCGGCTGCTGTCGGAAACCGCATCGGCGACCTGGCGCACGTCCAGCCGCACCTGCTTGCCGGGCTGCCCGTGCAGCAGCGACAGTTTTTCGATCTCCTGCGCCGCCGCCAGCAGATTGCCCTCGGTGCGCATCGCCAGCAACGCGGCCGCCTCCCGGTCCGCCTGCAATCCGCAAGCCCGCAGGCGTCGCTCGATCCACTGCGGCAATGCCGCCGGTTTAACTGGCCAAATCTGGACTATCCCGCCGACACCCTCCAGCGCCTGGAACCACTTGGTCTTCTGGGACTTCGGATCGATCTTGCCGCTTTCGATCAGCAATACCGCGTCATCGGCCGGTCTTTCCGCATACTCGATCAGCGCTTTCGCGCCGTCCTGGCCGGGGCTGCCGCCCGGCAGCCGCAACTCCAGTATTCTGCGCTCGGCGAACAACGACATGCTGTTGGCGGAAAAGCCGAGCCGGTTCCAGTCGAAATCCTTGCCGGCTTCCAGCACCTCGCGACTGCCGCAACCCTGCGCGCGCGCCGCCGTGCGCAATGCGTGCATCGCTTCCATCATCTGCAGCGGCTCGTCGCCGAACACCAGATAAACCGGAAGCAATTTATTTTGAGCGTGCTTATCGAGCTGGGAGGGATCAATCTTCATTAGATATGAATATAGACTTTAGAACGCAAAGTTGGGGGCTTGATTTTTTAATCTGCCAAGACGCTAAGAAAGAGTTTCTCACGGAGGCACGGAGTTCACAGAGAAGTAATTTGATTTTTTTCCAAGAAATTTAATCTCCGCGCTCCCCGTGCCTCCGTGAGAGAAATTCTTCTAAGGTTTTAACGATATTGCATTCCTGGGGAAGATAGTATTATTCATACCGAACGTCGGTTATTTCGTATTCGCGCACGCCGCCGGGGGCCTGCACTTTCGCGACGTCGTCGGTTTCCTTGCCGATCAGCGCGCGGGCAATCGGTGAACTGATGGAGATCAGCCCCTGTTTGATATCGGCTTCATCCTCGCCGACGATGCGATAGGTAACCGAGTCGCCGCTTTCGACATCGACCAGGTCGACAGTCGCGCCGAACACGCACTTGCCGTTGGCGTTGATTTTTGTGACATCGATGATCTCGGCATTTGAAAGCTTGGCTTCCAGATCCTTGATGCGACCCTCGGTAAAACTCTGCTGTTCGCGCGCCGCGTGGTATTCGGCGTTCTCCTTGAGATCGCCGTGCGCGCGCGCCTCCGCAATAGCCTCTATGATGCGCGGCCGTTCGACGCTTTTGAGCTGCTCCAGCTCCTCGCGCATTTTCTCGGCTCCACGGATTGTAATGGGTACCTTTGCCATCGGCGGTTACCTCCGGTGCAGATCCTGCAACTTGTTGACCTCCACGTTCTCCAGGTAGTCGAGCGCCATGCAAGTGGCGCGGGCTCCGGACAGGGTTGTGGTCAGCGTCACCCTGTGATTCATGGCTTCGCGGCGAATCGTGAACGAATCGCGTATGGCCTGCTTGCCCTCGGTCGTATTGATGATCAGATCGATTTCGTCGTTCTTGATCATGTCCACGATATGGGGCCGACCCTGGGTCACCTTGTTGACCCGCTCGCAGGGCAATCCCGCCTCACGCAAGGACTGGGCCGTGCCGTCGGTCGCGATAATTTTGAAACCCTTGCGGATCAGGTCGCGCGCGACTTCGACGCTGGCCTTCTTGTCGGCCTCGCGCACACTGATAAACGCGATGCCGCTCTTGGCCAGATCCACTCCCGCGCCCAGCGTGCTCTTGTAAAAGGCCTCGCCGAAACTCCTCCCCACGCCCATTACCTCGCCGGTGGATTTCATCTCCGGCCCCAGTATGGCGTCGACACCCGGGAACTTGGTGAAGGGGAATACCGATTCCTTGACCGAATAATAGGGTGGAATGACTTCGCCCTTGATCCCCTGCTGCGCCAGGGTTTTGCCTACCATACACCGGGCCGCGATTTTGGCCAAGGGCAGGCCGATGGCTTTGGATACGAAGGGCACGGTGCGCGAGGCGCGCGGGTTGACTTCGAGTATGTAAATATCCTTGCCCTTGATAGCAAACTGCGCATTCATGAGCCCGATCACCCGCAATTCCAGCGCCAGGCTGCGCATCTGCGCCCGCAGGTTGTCCTGGATCTCCTTGTTCAGTGTGTAAGGCGGAATGGAACAGGCCGAATCGCCCGAATGGATGCCCGCTTCCTCGATATGCTCCATGATGCCGCCGATCAGTACGTTCTTGCCATCGCAGAGGGCGTCTACATCCACTTCGATCGCGTCGTTCAGATAACGGTCCAGCAGCACCGGCGCGTCGTTGGAAACGGTGACCGCCTCGCGCATGTAGCGCTGCAGATCCGAGCTGTCGGATACGATTTCCATCGCACGTCCGCCCAGCACGTAGGATGGGCGCACGACCAACGGATAGCCGATCTCATTTGCCAGTTTCAACGCCTCTTCCGGCGTGCGTGCGGTGCGGTTCGGGGGCTGACGCAATTTCAATTTCTCGACCAGGCCCTGAAAGCGCTCGCGATCCTCGGCCACGTCGATGGAATCCGGCGAGGTGCCTATGATGGGAGCGCCCGCCGCCTCCAGCGGCCGCGCCAGTTTCAGCGGTGTCTGCCCGCCGTACTGCACGATCACGCCCTTGGGCTTTTCGACATGCAGTATTTCCAGCACGTCTTCCAGCGTCAGCGGCTCGAAATAAAGGCGGTCGGAGGTATCGTAATCGGTGGACACCGTCTCCGGGTTGCAGTTGACCATGATGGTCTCGTAACCGTCCTCACGCAGCGCGAGGGCCGCGTGCACGCAGCAGTAATCGAATTCGATGCCCTGGCCGATGCGGTTAGGACCGCCACCCAGGATCACGATCTTCTCGCGCTGGGTAGGCGCGGACTCGCACTCTTCTTCATAGGTCGAATACATGTAAGCGGTGGTCGATGCGAACTCCGCGGCGCAACTGTCGACGCGCTTGTACACCGGCCGCACGTGCAGCGACCAGCGGTGGGCGCGTACCTCGGCTTCCTTGCAATGCAGCAGTTGCGCCAGGCGCTTGTCGGAGAAGCCTTTGCGTTTCAGGCTCCGCAGGCGCTCCTTGTCGAGGTCTTTCAGTTTCAACGTGGAAACAGTGTGCTCGATTTTTACCAGTTCCTCGATTTGCACCAGGAACCAGGGGTCGATGCGCGTCAGTTCGTGCACTTGCTCCACGCTATAGCCGAGTCGGAAGGCATCCGCGACGTACCACAGGCGCTCACCTCGCGGTTCGCGCAGCTGGACGTGCAGCAGCTGCCGGACTTCATCCTCCGACAGCTCCTGCTTCACGATCGGGTTGAGGCCGTCGACGCCGATCTCGAGCCCGCGCAGGGCCTTCTGCATGGACTCCTGGAAGGTGCGACCGATGGCCATCACTTCGCCGACGGATTTCATCTGCGTCGTCAGGCGTGCATCGGCCGCCGGGAATTTCTCAAAAGCGAAACGCGGCACCTTGGTGACCACGTAATCAATGGTGGGTTCGAAAGAAGCCGGCGTCACGCCGCCGGTGATATCGTTGCGCAACTCATCGAGCGTGTAACCGACCGCGAGCTTCGCCGCGACCTTGGCGATCGGAAAGCCGGTAGCCTTGGAAGCGAGCGCCGAGGAACGCGAGACGCGGGGGTTCATTTCGATCACCACCAGCTGGCCGTTGGCGGGATTGACCGCGAACTGCACGTTGGAGCCGCCGGTATCGACGCCGATCTTGCGCAGCACCGCGATCGAGGCGTCGCGCATGATCTGGTATTCCTTGTCGGTAAGCGTCTGCGCCGGCGCGACCGTGATCGAATCGCCGGTGTGCACGCCCATCGGGTCGAAATTCTCGATCGAGCACACAATGATGCAGTTGTCCGCGCGGTCGCGCACAACTTCCATCTCGTATTCTTTCCAGCCGAGCACCGACTCTTCCAGCAGTACCTCGCCGGTCGGAGACAGGTCGAGCCCGCGTTCGACGATGGTTTCCAGCTCTTCGCGGTTATAGGCGATGCCCCCGCCCGAGCCGCCCATGGTGAAGGACGGGCGGATGATGATCGGAAAGCCGATAGCCTCTTGCGCCTTCCGGGCATCGTCCATGCTACGCGCCATAAACGAACGCGGCGTCGCCAGGCCGATCTCATGCATGGCCTTGCGGAACAGTTCGCGGTCCTCGGCCATGTCGATGGCCTCGCGGCTGGCGCCGATCATCTCGACTGCGTATTTCTGGAGCACGCCGTGCCGCGCCAGATCGAGCGCGGTATTGAGCGCGGTCTGCCCGCCCATCGTCGGCAGCAGCGCATCGGGGCGTTCCTTCTCGATGATCTCGGCGATGTTCTGCCAGCGCACCGGCTCGATATAGACCGCGTCCGCGCTGCCGGGGTCGGTCATGATGGTCGCCGGGTTGGAATTCACCAGGATCACCCGGTAGCCTTCCTCGCGCAGGGCCTTGCAGGCCTGGGTTCCCGAATAATCGAATTCGCAGGCCTGACCGATGATGATCGGGCCGGCGCCGATTATAAGGATACTCTCTATGTCAGTTCTTTTCGGCATGGCAGTCTTTTAAAATTCGTGGATCGTGCGCTCGGTATCTTCAGGTTTTACTCAATCTTCCGTGGAGTCCGCAGGTTGGGATGAGTGTAACGAACCCCCAACAACAAAAATTCAACCTCAATGTTTGAGATCGGCGATTGTGCCGTTCCTATTTTTACTTTTTTCAATTTCGGTGAAACCTGTCTGGGTTCGCCTCCCGGCCTCACCTCAACATGCCTAATCTTTTTTAGGCATAAAATCATTTGATCGCGGATTACACGGAGCTAAAACAGATATTAATTTTTTAGTTTCACTTTCTTATTCTCCGTGCGCTCCGTGTGCTCCGTGGTTTTATCCATTAATTCGATGAAATGATCAAACAGGTGGCCGATATCGTGCGGACCCGGGCTTGCCTCGGGATGACCCTGAAAGCTGAAGGCGGGTTTGTCGACCGTATGTATGCCCTGCAGCGAACCGTCGAACAGCGAGCGGTGCGTCGCTTTCACGTTCGGCGGCAGGCTTCTCTCGTCGACCTCGAAACCGTGGTTCTGGCTCGTAATCAATACCCGACCGGTCGCAAGTTCCTGCACCGGATGGTTGGCCCCATGATGCCCGAACTTCATCTTGCGGGTTTTTGCGCCGCAGGCGAGTCCAAGCAACTGATGGCCGAGACAGATGCCAAACACCGGTTTGCCGATGCGCAGGAATTCGCGGATCGCCTCGATGGCGTAGAGGCAGGGCTCGGGATCGCCGGGACCATTGGATAGAAAAATTCCGTCGGGCTGCAAAGCCAGCACTTCCGCCGCGGAGGTTTTGGCCGGCACCACCGTCAGGCGGCAGCCGCGGTCCGAAAGCATGCGCAGAATATTGAGCTTGACCCCGAAATCGTAGGCGACCACGTGATAATCGCGCTCGCCCCGGCCGGTCGCGCCGCGCGGAATCTGACCCTTGGCTTCGCCCAGGCGCCAGGTGCCTTCGGTCCATTTATAGGCGGCGGACACCGTCACTTCCTTCGCCAGGTCCATGCCGACCAGGCCCGGGAACGCCCGCGCCAGTTGCAGCGCCCGTGTTTCAGCGGCGTCTTTGCCGGCCATGATGCAGCCGTTCTGGGCGCCCTTTTCCCGCAACAGGCGGGTTAGGCGGCGGGTATCGATCTCGGCGATGGCCACTATGCCGTTCTGCGCGAGGTACTCGGGCAGGGACTGTTGGCAACGCCAGTTGCTGGTCAAGAGCGGCAGGTCGCGGATGACGAGGCCCGCGGCATGGACGCGCGAGGACTCCTGGTCTTCCGGATTGACGCCGGTATTGCCGATATGCGGATAGGTCAAGGTGACGATCTGCCGGGAATAGGACGGGTCCGTAAGAATTTCCTGATATCCGGTCATGGCTGTATTGAAAACCACTTCGCCGACGGTGTGACCGTCCACACCTATCGATACGCCCTGGAAGACACTGCCGTCCCCCAGAACCAGTACAGCCGGCTTTTGCAAGATA
>DASUFE010000096.1:0-28912 GCA_036274675.1 Gammaproteobacteria bacterium | reverse complement strand
CGCATTACATTTTTACTCGACAGATTGGTTTTCCATTATGTGGAACCGCTTCTGCCGCTAACCCGCGTATAGCGCTCCTAGCGCCATATCCAGGCCAATTTTATGCCGGTATTTAAAACAATCAACGATTATCTAGGTATTTATGCTCTTAGATGGGAATACCATGAAAGGAAACCTTGCCGGACTTTTGCCGGATTCCGTACGGATGCGTTATGATTTGCCGGGATTTTGCGCTACGGGCGCCCGCGTTGATGTTAATAAAAACAACGCCTTACGTGTTGTAACTAGCGTTCGCAATGCAGAGGTCGGGAGTTCGATCCTCCTCCGCTCCACCAACGACTCCACAGATCCCTGCTACTCCTCAAATGCGTCAGTAGTCGGACGGCACGAATAGCGAACCTCAAACGAAGCCCCCTTTAGGCAACCGTGTCACGACTCAGAGACCCCGGCCCCCAATTCCACAGATCTGTAACTTCAGGCATTAATGCATCACGACGGCGGCACTTGCATAGCGGGCCCCAAACGAAGCCCCTTGCATCAGCAGTCGGACGCGCTGGACGGAGTCCTGCGTAGAAACAGCCATACAAATAAAACCCTGTTTTCCGCATCACGACGCGGCACGAACAGCAGAACAAAGCTCCCACTTTCAACCTCACGACGACGGCACTCATAGCAGGCCTCCAGCTAAGCCCCGCCTACGACATCTGCCCTCAGGGACGCGCCGGCAACGAAGCTCGCAGACGATGCTCTCCGGATGCGGCGCATCACTTCCTGCTTTTCGGGGACGCAGGGAAAGTTATCCATGAGAAACAGAGAGTGCTTATCGAAGCGAACTGAGAAACGGTCTGGGGCGAGGCGGAGCTGGATGAAACGAACCGGAAGCTGCTCTTCGGGCGGCAGTTTTTAAACCCATTCTCTCTGGAAAACATATAAAAGCAAAGCAACGTGAAACCCTGCCCACTCACTGCCGCAGGTTCAGGGAACAATTTCTGCTGTACGCCTGGAATTAGGTGTACACACCAGTAAAAAAATGCGGAGGTACTCGTTGAGCAACGCCGCGGTATTAACTCCCGCTCCGCGCCTGGCGCAGACAGAGGTTGACGCACTTATACGGGTGGTTAAAACTAAGCCCTGCTCAGTGACCGACGACTTCGAGCGCGCGAATCCGGTATCCCGAATCCAGAGCCGAAATCCGGAACCTTTACCTGACCTAAAACCCAAAAACAGTTGATATCAGCAACCCGTGACCGATCCGATGACGCGCAGCACCTTGATCGAATTTAAACCGTACAGCCCGGCCGGCTGAGGAGAGTATGAAAGTCAGAAACGCGGCATTCCTGTTCGCCACTCTTATCTTCGGACTGTTCGTATCAATGGGTATCTCGCTTATCCATATGACCAACCTGTTGGACAGGGAGGCCAAAAACATCGCGGCGGCGGGACAAAGCATAGACCTTGCGCAGGAGCTGAAATCCTATCTGCTGATCCACAACAGAAATATAATTTTTTATTCGCCTGACGCAGACACCGATATCGTGGCCAGCAGCAGGGCTGAACAAACGGAAATCCCGCATCTTCTCACAGCCTTGAAGAAACTCGCTAACAGCCCGGAAGAAAAGGAAGCCCTTGACGAACTTGAAATAGAGATCAGCTCCTATTTCCAAAAACAGCACCAGCTCAAAGTATCCGATCTCGCGCCGGTAGACCAGTATACGGAAATCCGAGGGTATGTCGACAGGACTCATGACGTCGCCGACAAAGTAATTGAAATCAACAAATCGCAAATGAAACAAATCATTGCAATGGTCGATCATCAAAACAGGATGGCCGACAGAATCGCATTCTTTATGGCTACCCTGAGCGGCCTGCTGCTGGTGGGTCTGCTGGCGATGATGTTCATCAACATAGCCCATCCCTTGAAAGTCGTGGCCGGCACCATTTCAAAATTCGGTTCCGGCGATCCGGCGGTGCGAGCCGTGCCGCGCGGTCTGCACGAGATCCGGCAGATTGCTTCCAATTTCAATTCCATGGCCCGGAACCTGGCGGAGAAGCAGCAGGAACAGCTGCGCTTTATCGCCGCGATCGCGCACGATCTGCGCAACCCGCTCAACTCCATGTCCATGGCCTCGGAGGTGCTGGTTCGAAAATCCGCGCCGGAAGACCGCAAGCTGGCCAACATCATCCTGCGCCAGGTCAAAAACCTGGACCGCATGGTCGGAGACCTGCTCGACACGACGCGCATCGAATCCGGCCACATCGATCTGAACATTTCCAGCCACAATATCGGCTTATTGATCGACGATTGCGTAAAGCTGCACAGCTCCATTACCGAGCTGCACCGCTTCGAGACCGAGATCCCGGAGGAACCCCTGTTCTGCGAATGCGACAGAGGGAGAATTGCCCAGGTGCTGAACAACCTGATTTCGAATGCCGTCAAGTATTCGCCCAATGGCGGAGTCGTGACAGTGAAAGCATGGGACGACGGGCAGGCGATCACGGTATCGGTGAGCGACCAGGGAATCGGTATCGCCGCGGAAGAAATGGACAGCATCTTCAGGCCGTTTCAACGCAGCAAGGCGACCCGGGGTACGATCCCGGGGATAGGGCTTGGACTTTCCGCAAGCCGGCACATTATCGAAGCCCACGGCGGCCGGCTGAATGCCCGCGGCAATCCCGAAGGCGGCGCGACTTTCTTCTTCACTCTCCCGGCGCAAACCCTGGGACCGGAGCTTGCGCAGCCGCCGCCCGCGATACGAGCCGGAAGCCCGGAAGGCGAGCGGCCGGCGACGCACCACCGGGTCCGGCTTGATCAGCCGCATGCCGGGCGGTAATCTGAATCTCACCCAGCCTGAATACGCAAACAGGAATGCACCCATGAAGACACCTTTCATACGCCTGACCATTTGCTGCCTGATGCTGTTGGGCTGCACCGCGAATCCCCGTCCCGATCCGCAGGACTTCGAGTCCGGATACGCGGATATAAACGGGCTCCACATGTACTATGAAATTCACGGTAAAAACACAGGCGTGCCCTTAGTGTTGCTGCACGGAGGCGGTTCCACCATCGAGGTGACCTTCGGCAGGATACTGCCGCTGTTCGCGCTGCATCGCAAGGTCATCGCCCTGGAGGAACAGGGTCATGGGCGCACCAGCGACCGCAATCAGCCCTTCGCCTTCGAAACCTCGGCCGATGACGTCGCGGCCCTGCTAAGCCATCTTGGCATCGGACAGGCCGATCTCTTCGGATTCAGCAATGGCGCAAGCGTGGCGCTGCAAGTCGCCATCCGCCATCCGGAACTCGTCAGGAAGCTCGTCTTCGCGTCTTCCATAACAAGGAAAGAAGGCGCCTGGCCCCAGCTGTGGTCCTTCATGGAGAAAGCCGATATTTCGAACATGCCGCAACCGCTGAAGGACGCGTTCCTCAAAGTGAATCCGGACCCCGGGAAACTCAAGCGCATGCACGACAAGGACCGGGAACGCATGCTCAACTTCAAGGATCTCAGCAACCGGTATCTGAGAAACCTAAGGGTCCAGACCCTGGTCGTGGCGGGCGACCACGACATCGTCAAGCCTGAACACGCCCTCGAAATCAGCCGCACGATTCCCCGGGCCCGGCTGCTGATACTGCCCGGCGGGCACGGCGACTATCTGGGAGAGGCGCTCATGGCGCCAAAAGAATCCCGCTATCCCGCGCTGACCTCCGCGCTGATCGAGGAATTCCTGGACTCCCCCGAACCCTAGCCCTTTCGGAGGTCCAGGTATGCTCCTGTTGATTGGTCTAAAATGCCCGCGCCTCCAATAACAACCGAACGCCAAGGAATCCGACCATGGACAGCTTAATGCTCGCCCGCATCCAGTTCGCCGCGAATATCAGCTTCCACATTCTGTTCCCCGCCATCACCATCGCTCTGGGATGGATCCTGCTGTTCTTCAAGCTGCGGCATAACGCCACCCGCGACGCGAAATGGATGGAGGCCTACCGCTTTTGGGTGAAAGTGTTCGCCCTTTGTTTCGCGATCGGCGTCGTCACCGGCATTACGATGTCCTTCCAGTTCGGCACCAACTGGCCCGGCTATATGCTGACGGTAGGCAATATCGCCGGCCCCCTGCTCGCCTACGAGGTAATCACCGCGTTCTTTCTGGAAGCGAGTTTCCTCGGCATCATGCTGTTCGGCTTCAACCGTGTATCGAACCGCGTGCATACGCTGGCGACGGTGCTGGTTGCCGCGGGCACTACGCTGTCGGCGTTCTGGATACTCGCGCTCAACTCCTGGATGCAAACACCCGCCGGTTTTGAAATGCGCGATGGAGTCGCGCATGCCACCGACTGGCTGGAAGTCCTGTTCAACCCCTCCATGCCGTACCGGCTGGCGCACATGCTGCTGGCGTCCGCGCTCACCGGCGCTTTCCTGGTTTCGGGAATCGCTTCCTACCGCTGGCTGAGGAACGATCGCAGCCCCGGCGTACTCACGCAACTGAAAACCGGGGTATACCTGGCCGCCGTGTTGATCCCGGTGCAGATCCTGGTCGGCGACCTGCACGGCCTGAACACGCTTGAATATCAACCCGCCAAGATTGCCGCGATGGAAGGCATCTGGGAAACCGAAAGAGGCGCCGACCTGCGCCTGTTCGCGATTCCGGACGAGAAAAACCGGACGAACCGCTTCGAACTGGCCATCCCGCGCCTCGGCAGCATCATCCTGACACACCGTCCCGATGGCGAAGTAAAAGGACTGAACGAGTTCGGCGACGCTCATCCCCCGGTCGCGCCGGTATTCTTCGCCTTCCGCATCATGGTCGGCATCGGGCTGTTGATGTTCGCGGCGTCCTGGATCGGCGCCTGGCAGCTGAAATCCGCCGGCGCACCGCAACCCTGGCTGGCGCGGATACTGGTGGGGATGACTTTTTCCGGCTGGGCCGCGCTGCTGGCGGGCTGGTATACCACCGAGATCGGCCGCCAGCCCTGGCTGGTATATGGTGTGCTGCCGACCGCGCGCGCGGCGGCCGAGAACGTGGACAGCGGAATGATCGGCGTGTCGCTGGCGATATATTTGAGTTTGTACGCGTTATTGGGAACGGCCTTCATTTCCGTGCTGTTCTATATGGCGCGCCATGCGGAAGACGCATTGAACAGGCAAGGCTTTTCCTATGCCGCCGTATCCGACGCCGCCTCGGAAAATAAAGGGCGGAAGGGAGAGTAATCATGGAGCATCTGAGCAACGGTCAATGGCTGCCCCTGGTGTTCATGGCGCTGATGGGGCTGGCGATCCTCGCTTACGTTATCCTCGACGGTTACGACCTCGGCACCGGAATTCTGATGAGTCGCGCCAGCGATGCTGAAAAAGACCGCATGATCGCCTCCATCGGACCGTTCTGGGACGCGAATGAAACCTGGCTGGTGCTCGGCATCGGCATTCTGCTGGTGGCGTTCCCGGCCGCGCACGGCGTGATCCTGACCGGGCTCTACCTGCCGGTGGCATTGATGCTGGGCGGGCTGATCCTGCGCGGCGTGTCCTTCGATTTCCGCGCCAAGGTCAAGGAGCACCACAAGCACCTCTGGGACAAGTCGTTCATTGCCGGCTCCCTGATCGCGACACTCGCGCAGGGCTATATGCTCGCGCTGTATATCGTCGGCTTCGCGCGCACCGCGAGCGCCCATGCCTTCGGCCTGCTGGTCGGCGTCTGCCTCACGGCGGGCTATGCCCTGCTCGGCGCGTCCTGGCAGATCATGAAAACCGAGGGCGCATTGCAGCGCAAGGCGGTGCGCTGGGCGCGGCTCGCGGTCTGGGGCACCGCCGCCGGCATACTCGCGGTCTCCGCCGCAACGCCGCTGGTGAGCGCGCGCATTTTCGAAAAATGGTTCTCACTGCCGAATTTCCTGATCCTGCTGCCGATTCCCCTGCTCACCGCCGGGCTCGTCATCTGGCTGGAGCTCGTGCTGAAAAAACTGCCGCTGCCGGATGACCGCTGGTGCTGGGTCCCCTTCGCCGGCAGCGCAGGCCTGTTCCTGCTGGGCTTTATCGGGCTCGCCTACAGTTTCTTTCCTTATATAGTGCTCGACCGGATGACAATCTGGGACGCCGCCAGCGCCCCCGAATCGCTGCTGATCATTCTGACCGGCGTCCTGATCGTATTACCCTTCATCATTGCCTATACGGTTTTCGTCTATCGCGTGTTCTGGGGGAAGGCGAGCGAGTTGAATTATTACTAAGCGTTGACGAAGAGCACAAAGATCCAATCGCATAAGCCTGAAGGATTGAAATAACCGCCGGGCCTGATTTCCCATCGGCTCAAAGCCGGGACAGAGCGATACCCGAAACCACGGTGCAAATTACAAAATAAGGGAAAGCCATCCAGACCATGCGCCCATAACCCAGACGGATTTTCGGGGCGATCTCTGACATCAGGAGAAACAGGAAGGCGGCCTGTCCGTTTGGCGTGGACATGCCGGGAATACCGGTTCCCATCACCACGGCCACCGATTGGGCATCGAATAATTCACGGCTGCCAAGGCCCTGCTCAAAAGCTTCTTTCAAGGGGCCCATGTAAATGGTGGCAACGAATACATTGTCGCTGATGGCGGAAAGCAACCCGTTCGTCAGAAATATCAGCATCGGTTGTGCGCTGTCTTCGAACCCGAGCACCCAGTGGATAACCGGTTTGAACATATGCTGGCTCTCGATCATCGCCACGATCACATAGAAAATAACCAATAGCGAAGCAAAAGGAAGACCAGACGCGAAACTTTTCGCCAGCCTGTGTTCATCGGTAACACCCGTGAGCGCCGTCATAAGCACGATCACGGCAAGACCGATCAACCCGATTTCCGCGACATGCAGCGCCAAAGCCAGCACCATCAGCACCGCCACTATGGCTTGAGCGGCCATAAGCATCCGGTCTCTGATCGTGCCCTCTGCACGCAGCTTACGATCCTCATCCTCCAGTATCCCGCGGACGCCGGGAGGCAGCTCCGCGCCATATCCGAACCAGCGCAGTTTCTCAAGAGCCAGGCAAGTGACCATGCCCGCCAGTAAGGTGGGCAGCGCAACCGTCGACACATGGCGTGTAAATTCGACGAAATTCCAGCCGGCCTCATGACCGATCATTACATTCTGCGGTTCACCGACCAGAGTGAAAACGCCGCCGATCGTGGTTCCCACGGCTCCATGCATCAAAAGGCTGCGCAGCATCGCGCGAAAATCATTCAGGTCCTTGCGTTGCAGGCTATTGATATACGCATCGTCAGGATCCGGTTCGCCCTCATATCGGACGCCCGGAACGGCCCGGTTATACACTTCATAAAAACCGGTTGCCGTCGCCATCAGCACGGCAAGAATGGTCAGAGCATCCAGAAAAGCCGACAACAGGGCAACCACGGAAATAGTGACGAAGTTCAGGAATATACGGGAGCGTATCCCCAGCAGAATGCGGCTGATGATCCTGAACAGCATCTCGCGCAGGAAATGCACGCCGGCAACCATATAGATAACCAGCAGTAGCACCGGCAACCCGTGTTCCACCTCCCGATAAACGGTGGCGGCATCCGTCAGCCCTAAAAACAAGGCTTGCAGGGCCAGCAATCCGCCCGTCTGCAACGGGAAGCACTTGAGGGCCATAGCCAGAGTAAAAATGAATTCGCCCAGAATGACCCACGAGGTTGCCAGCGGGCCGGCCGTGAAATACAACAATATATTCAGCGCCAGAAAACCGATCAGAGTCCGTTTGTACCAGAAGGGGGAACTTCCGAGAAAGCTGGATATGATCGCATGCCCGGTTCTTTCTGGAGCCGCTTGCATTATCTGAATTCTGTCGGTGATGAATCATGCCGCCACGGAAACCGTGGCGGCTCTTTGTCATTTGAGCTTAATTGCGGGAGAGATAGGCCCTGTCCGAAGACTCGATCGAAGCCGCAGACCAGGCGCCGCGGGTTCTGGCATGGGTTACAGCCATTTTCACTTCGGCGGAAGACGGCGACCCGTCGATGTCGAAAATCTGGCCAGGATAAATCAGGTCAGCGTCTGAAATCTTGGATTTGTTGGCCTTATAAATCAGGGGCCATTGGTAGGGGTCCCCATAAACGGAACCACTGCCGGCGATATTCCAGAGATTGTCGCCGGATACCACAGTATAAGAACCGCGGTTCTCCTTGCCGCCGCTTTTAGCGTCGGCTGCCGCAGCACCTGTATTGGCGAGCTGGGTATCCTTGGACTTACTGCCGGCGCAACCGGAGATCAAAGCCAGAACCAGAGCCGGCGCTGCCAATCCCTTCAAAAAATTATTCATCATGTTGCTCTCCCGGAATATCAGTTGACGGATTATCCCAGCCCGCCGCAGTGGCACAGAAATACTGCGGCGGCTGGTCGAGAGACTTTGGCTTGGGGTCCAAAGCTCTCACATGACAATGCACATCAAGATGTGACACTATCACCGGGGAAATATTAAGAGTTTCCATGAGGGCTAGTAATTCGGGACCCCCTTAAGGGAATCCCTTACCGGGGAGACTGCAGCAAACTGTTTTTCAATACGATACGCAACAGATCGGTAAGCCGCGGCACGCGGCATTTTTCCATGATGCGGGCTTTATGTACTTCGACCGTACGGGGGCTGATGCCAAGCGCCGCGGCGATTTCACGGTTATGCTTCCCGTCAACGACCAGTGTTAAAACCTGCTTCTCACGCTCGGACAAGAACGACAGGCGCGCTTCCAATTCTATTTTTTCAGATTCCCGTATACGGCTGCTGCGGTCGCGGTCGAACGCCTCATGCACAGCCTTGTACAATAATTCCACGTCTATGGGCTTTTCCAGAAAATCCACGGCCCCGCCCTTGAGCGCGGCGCGCGCGGTGGCCACATCGCCATAAGCGGTCATTACAATGACAGGAAGACCGATATTTTTTTCCACCAGACGGGCCTGCAGAGCCAGGCCATCCATACCGCTCAGTTGCACATCCAGCACCAGGCACCCTGGATACTGCGTGCTGTATACAGCGAGAAAATCCTCGGCCGACGCAAAAGGCTGGATACGGAAGCCTTTCAGGCTCAGGAACAGCGACAGGCTGTCCCGCACCGCGGGATCGTCATCGACCAGGAAAACCGTCGGCTCCAGGCTATTCATCGGTTGCGGCAGGCAGGGTAAATATAAAACACGCGCCTTCGGCGGTCGGCTCCAGCCATAACTTGCCGCCATGGGCTTCGATAATCGAGCGACTGATGCCCAGGCCAAGCCCCAGCCCTTCGGGTTTAGTGGTTTCGAAGACATCAAACAGGCGCGATTGCATTTCCATGGGCACTCCGGGACCTGTATCCCGCACCTCTACGCGCAGCCGACCCGCGGGATCCTTGCCGACTGTAATCAGGATTTCCCTGCGTTCGACAGGGCCCGCAACCAATGCATCTATGGCGTTCGCCACCAGATTATGCACCACGGTTTCAAGCTGAATGCGGTCTATAAATATCTGAAATATTTCCGGCAATATATCATCAAACTGGATTTTAAGATTGACTCCGTGACGTTCGGCTTTTTTAATGACGGACGACCAGATACCCTCAAACAACTCCGCAACGGTGATGCGTTCCAGCTTGGTGACGCCTCCGCGGTAAAAATCCCGCAGCCGGTGTATGACCTGACTCGCCCGGGCGACTTCGGCGGTAACCTTTTCCAGGGTATCATGCAGCCGCTCCGGCTGCCGTGCCGACAGCAACAGGCGGCAGGAACTGACATAACCGCCTATCGCCGATAGCGGCTGATTAAGTTCATGCGCCAGCGCGGAAGACATTTCACTGGCCGACGCGAACCTCAGAGCGCGGTTAAGGATGACTTCGCGCTGGCTGAGCATGGACTCGGCTCTTTGGCGCTCAGTCACCGCCATGCCAAGGAACAGTCCCGTGGCCGCGAGCGCAAACATCAGGGCTTGCAATTCCAGTACCGTGACATATCTCTGCTCGCTTCTCTGTACGGATATGATCAGGCCCAGCTGTATGACCAGGATAGCAAGAGTTGCGCCCTTCAAACCGTGGCGCATGGCAATCCATATCAAGGGCAGGAACAGCGGATAAAAATACTTGAATTCATCGGTGACATTCCACCCGAAAACCCCCCAGAGTACGCACAGTATGGTGATAATCTGGGCGATATTTTCGCGGCTCCCGAACAGGCGCCGCAACGCATTCACGGTTACCGGCCAGTGCACCAGCAGTAATGGCGTGGTAACGATAATTCCGATTACATCGCCGACCCAATATATGAGTACATCCATCAGAAATTCGTCCGGCGGTATCAACCCGTCGAACAGGAACATCATGATGTAACTTAATGCGATAGGCAGGGTGAAGGCGATAACAACGGCCATAAACCAGTTCAGGTCGCGCAACCGGGTAAAAGTCGGATCTATCCTGAGTTTGCCGACAAGGACGGCGGAAGCAGCCGTATATCCCGCCGTCATGATGGCGCAGGAAAGCAGGATCAGACCGAGGGGCGCCTGAAAATCGCGCACATACCATTCTGCGGCGAGCGCTCCCGCGAACTGGAGGGGCCAGAATCGGACGCCGAACCGCAGCAGTAAAGCGAGCGCCAGGCCGGTTTGAGGATTCCAGGGGGTTATTGCGAAGGGAGCGACGGGATAGATGTAACTGACGCGATCCACAAGCACATAAACTACGACATAACCGATCAGCAACAGTGCTAAATGATTTTTAGTCCGGCGCATGTATCGGGATACGATCCTTATTATTGCTGATCCGACTCTGCTGACAGCAGGGAACAATACAAATACCTGAGGTTTTGGTCAATCGCCTCAAGATTTATAGATTTGGCTCCATCATCGTATTTAACAAAGGATCGATATCCGTCTGATCATTTATATAGTAATCGGCCGCGGTGTTTTCGGTCGACCCTACCCTGATGCCCAGCACCGGACTGGTTCCGGTCATCGCAAATACATCTTCATCCGTGTCGTCATCCCCCACGAAGATGGACCTCGGGCTCCCGAGCCGTTTGCATAAACGCAGCAAAGCTTCACCCTTGCCCGGAGCTTCGTCCGGTACGATATTGACCACGGATTTACCGCCGATCCAGCGCGCGCCTTCCAGATTCTCTATCTCGCTTATGATCTTCGAGACCGCATCGCCGTCTCCGGAGCGCCTGTAATGGACCGACAGGGAATAACATTTATCTTCCAGGGCAACGCCCTCCATCGCTCCGAGTCTTTTCTCCAGTTCCTGACGCCATTCCGCCACGCGCCGGATGATATGCCTGGGCACCGCTCCCCGGTTTTCCGCACCGTGATTGCCGATCACCTCGAATAACGGTATACCACCCAGAAACCCCAGGGCTTCAAGACGCTTTCTCCCCGTGATCACGACCGTGGGATATTTCATTGCGACGTGCCTGAGCAGGTCCCGGGTCCGCGGACGCATTTCGGCGCAGCCCGGGTCGCCTACAATAGGCGCCAATGTGCCGTCGTAATCGAACGCGATCAGCGTGTCGGGCTGCAGGAATTTCCGCAGAACGGGCAGATGAAGCGGGTCAAGAATCGGCTTCATGAGAAAATTCGCTCCCGTTGAGGCGTGGATCGAGTAAACCAGTGAGCTGCTCGCGCTGGCGCAAGGTGCTGGCATCCAGCAGCATCCGTCCCGCCCAGCGGTAGACATTCAATTCCGAAACCAGCCCGCGCATGGCGCGCATGCGGACTCGCTGCTCCTCGCCCGGCATGCGCAGGGCCGCGGACAGCGCCGCGCTGGCCTCTTCAATATCATAAGGATTCACGATCAGAGCTTCGGTCAACTCGCGCGCCGCGCCCGCGAACCTGGACAGCACCAGCACGCCCTGCTCGTCGTCCCTGGCGGTCACGAATTCCTTCGCTACCAGGTTCATGCCGTCATGCAGGCTGCTCACATAGCATATGTCCGCCGCGCGATAAAGCCTGAACACATCAGCCGGTTCCGTATGCTGGCGCTTCAAGACGATGGGCTGCCAGCCGTCCCTGCCGAATCTTTTATTGATACGGTCGGCCAACTGCTCGACATCACGGTTGAGCTGACTGTAGCGTTCGATCAGGGTCCGGCTCGGCGATGCGATCTGAAGAAAACTGAAACGGCCAAGCCAGCCGGGCTCCCGTTCCATCAATCTCTCGACGGCGCGGAACCTTTCCTCGATACCCTTGGTATAGTCCATTCGATCGACGCCGACACCGATGCGGCCGTCCTCCGGAAGTTTCAACTCGGCCAGTACTTCGGCCCTGCACTGCTCCGCGGGTGGACTGGCATCCGCCCAGTGGTTGGGCCATTCCACGGAGATCGGATAAGGCCGGACCAGCGTCCGTCGCCGATTCCGGATGATCGCGAAATCCTCGCGGTCGATCCGCGACTCCAGAAAACGATCCGCGGCTTCCATAAAGTTATTACAGTGCAGCTGGGTATGGAATCCAAGGATGCTGCTGCCGAGCAGACCCTCCACCAGTTCCACGTGCCAGGGACAGATGCTGATCTGCTCCGCGTTTGGCCAGGGGATATGCCAGAACATCAGAATGGTCGCGCGCGGCAGCCGCGCCCGCAACATCTTCGGCAGCAGCGCAAAATGATAATCCTGGACCATGATGACCGGATTATCGGTATCCGCCTCCTGGCATATGGCGTCTGCAAACCGCTGGTTAACCGTACGATAGTATTCCCAGTCTTCACTCCTGAATATGGGCCGGGTATGCGCGACATGGCATAACGGCCAGAGTCCCTCGTTGGAAAAGCCATAGTAATATCCTTTCTCTTCTTCGGGGCTGAGCCACAATCGCCGGATGGAATATGATTTCTCTCCCGGGGGCACGCGGACATGATCGCTTGCATCCACGGTATCGCGGTCGGCGGAACCGGCGCCGTGCGCGACCCAGACTCCGGAGCAGGCGCGCATCACCGGTTCCAGCGCCGTTACCAGCCCGCTGGCGGGATGCAGTATGCGGATTGATCCGTCCGGGGCGCGATCGTGAATATAAGGTTCACGGTTGGCGACAACGATCAGGCGCTCGCCGTGCAGATGACGCCGCAAGGTGAGCTTGAGCCGCATCGGGTTCCATACCCCGCCCTCCATTTCAGAGTGCTCTTCACGGGCCAGACGGTTGAGCAACTCGCGTAAATCCTGTACCAGCGGCATGAACTCCGGACGGCGCGTATCGCTCTCGCCAAAGGCGATCTGGCGCAAGGTCCTGCGCCAGCCTCTCCACAGCAACCTTGTCGTCACCAGCGTTACAATCGAAGCGAGCGCCGCCAGGGTGATAAATGCAACCAGGAGAAACATCTGGGTGCTGTTTTCCCGCCGCTGCGCAAAAGCCAGATCATGGACCAGCACCACAAATGCCAGGGCCTTGTTTTCATCAATCAGGGGAATTGCGCTGATATGCACCTCGCCGCCCGGCAAATCTATTTTCGTTCTCCACGTAGCCCAGGAGCCCTGGGCTGGAGCGAGCGGAAATCCCGGATAGTCGCCGATGCGGGCGCACGAGAATTCGTCCTGAAATTTTTCGGTTGCCGCAATCTGGCGGCGCAGATCGATGGAGCACAGCGCGGCGGCCAGAATGCGCTCATCCTGACTGATGTCTACCAGCAGAGCGCGCAAGGCCTTGACATTCTTTTGCTGAAGCTCCGTCACCAGCGCCCTGCGAGCGCCGCTGACCGCCAATTCCGCCCGCAGGGCGACGTCCTTTTCGAACCACCCGCGCGTTGTGAGGGAAACGGCATACCAGGCAACTATAACCAGCACCGTAAGGGCCGCCAGCCAGACCAGCACGAATCTCAGTATGCTTCTCATGCCTGACCCGAAATTCCGGGGGATACTTCCGTACTCAAATCCATATGTTTCCTCCAATGTATTGACGGAGCTGAGGGCGCCACCGGCCACCGAGGGTTCACAGTACTACGTGAATCTGCTAATTTCCTGGCATGCGACTAGAAGACCTTGGTCTGATCGGGAACTGCCAGTTTTCTGCGCTGATCGAGCGCAGCGGGAGCGTGGTCTGGTGTTGCCTGCCGCAATTCGACTCGGAGCCGGCGTTCGGCAGATTGCTTGATCCGTCCGGAGGCGAGTTTGTCGTGGAACCTGCCGATGGACAGACGGGCCGGCAACGGTACCTCGAAAACACCAATATACTGGAGACGGTGTTTGACGCGCCGGGCGGCCAGTTCCGTATTATAGACTTCGCTCCCCGCTTTAGTCAGCAGGATCGTATGCATCGGCCGACCCAGCTCGTGCGCATCATCGAACCGCTCAAGGGAAAACCTCATATCCGTGTACGCTGCGAGCCCCGGCTCGGCTGGTCGAAGGCGATTCCCTCCGTGCAGCAGGGGCAAAACTATCTCCAGTTTGAAGGATTCTCCGCTCCACTGCGTCTGGCATTCGACATCGAGCCGACCTGTCTGAACGGAGAGTCGTTTGTGCTGTCCGGGCGGCGGCATCTGGTGCTGAGCTGGGATACACCGATCGAGGAAGAATTGTCCCTTTTGTGTGCACGCTTTCTTTCCGAAACCACTCGATACTGGCAGCGGTGGGTCAAGCATTGCAACATCCCGCCTCATTATCAACAGGAGGTTATCCGCTCGGCCCTGGTGCTCAAGCTCCATTGCTTCGAGAATACCGGGGCGATCATCGCCGCGATGACCACCTCGATTCCGGAGGCGCCCGGCAGCGGCCGCACCTGGGACTACCGGTATTGCTGGCTGCGCGACTCCTACTATGTACTCGATGCGCTGCGTCTGCTCGGGCATTTCGAGGAGCGCGAGCATTTCATCAAATTTCTACTCGACATCACGGCGAAGGCCCCGGATCTCGATCTGAAACCGCTCTACACGGTCGACGGCGGATCGGATCTTGAGGAGCGTCTGCTGGAAAACTGGTCGGGTTTCAACAACGACGGGCCGGTCCGTGTCGGCAACGCGGCGGCCCTGCACCAGCAGCACGATGTCTTCGGTGAGCTGGTGCTCGCACTGACGCCCGTGTTTATCGATGATCGCTTTCAACTGGAGCGGACGCCCGAGACCCTGCAGCTCGTGGAACGCCTCGCGCGCAAGGCCATCGAAATAGCCGGCACGCCCGATGCGGGCATCTGGGAGTTCCGCAAGGAATGGAAACCTCAAACCTTCTCCAGTCTGATGTGCTGGGCCGCCGCGGAGCGTACGTCGCGTATCATGAGCCGGTTTACTCCGGAACGGGCGGTCGAATTCCGTAACGCCGCGGACAAAATTCATGCGGAAATTATTTCGAAAACCTGGATGGCGGACCGCGGCGGTTTCGCTTCGGAGTACGGCGGCGAACATATCGACGCCTCGCTCCTGCAGATGGCGCCCCTCAAATTCCTGACCGGAAGCGACCCGCGCCTGCATAAAACCGTGGATTCCATCCGTTCGGAATTGAGCGTGAGCGGCTGGTTGCTGCGCTACCGAAACGACGATGGTCTCGGCGTACCGTCAGTGGCCTTCGTAATCTGTACATTCTGGCTGATCGAAGCGCTGGCCATGACCGGCAAAAGGGAGGAGTCGGCCGCCATTATGCGGCTTGTCCGCGAAGTTCTGTCGCCGCTGGGCCTGATATCCGAGGATCGCGACATGACGACCGGCGCGATGTGGGGCAACTATCCTCAGGCATACTCGCATGTGGGCCTGATCCACGCCGCCTTCGCCGCCTCGCCGCGATGGTCTGAGTTTCTGTAAAGTCCTTGCACAATGACTTGACGCCCCGCCGCGATCAGAACTGGTTTCCATAGCGGGCCCCGCGTCTGGAAACGGACGCACCGTCCGGGCGCCGCGCGCGCCGCAGGGCGCGCTTCACGCTTCGTGTCATGCCATGAATCCCGAGCTTGAAACCGTCCCGCCAGGCGCTTTGGCCGGGCGCCACCGGGCTGATTCCGATTTTGCGCAGCGACGCGTTGATCCGGTACAGGGTCTCCCGGCGGTCGCATGACCGGCTGCGAAAAGTGATGCTGAATGAAACCGAGACGTCGTCGCCGTTTCTCACCCAGTGCGGCGCAGTCACCGGAAAGTGCAGGCCGGTTCCGGGTTCAAGGCGGAATTCGCGCGCACGGCCCCTGTGCGATTCCTCGAGAATAAGCTTGCGGCGGAAACCGCTGTGAAAGCGTTCGAGAGTTTCATGGGGAATCAACTCCCGGTCGGCGGGATCGAATATCGCCACCGTCTTCGAACCGGATATCTGCAGCAGGAAATTGTGCTCCGGGTCCATATGGTATGGAGTGATGGACCCGGGCGAGGAAACGAATATAAAACCTTCTTGCTGGCGCATGTTGGCAATTCGGCCGCCCACCGCCATTGAAACTTCGTCCAGGCATTGCTCCAGAAGTTTTGCATACTCCGTATCCCGCTCGACGTTCTTAAGGACCATCCAGGACCGGCAGTCCCGGATCCGGCGCAGCGTTTCCTCCACTGACAGTCCGTTACCGGGCGTCGGGCTGTCGCCGAGACTCACCGGAAGATCACCGGCGTTGTACTCGATGCATTCCCTGGGCAGATATTGCGCCAGCTGCATCAGCCGCGATAAACCGAACAGAGGATGATTATCAAGGTGGTGGCGAACCAGGAAGGGTTTACGGTCAAACAGTCCGCCGGCGCTCGGCGCGATGTCAATCAGGGTTTCAGTTTCGGTGACAGGAGAGTTATATTCCGGCCGGGATAGTATTTGAGCGTTCTGCAGACTCGTCATCAAAACTCCTATTGAGTTGATAGCGGGAAGACCGATTTATAATCGCGCTTGCCGTGTTCGGGGCGGCTGCGATTGCGGAACCGGTATATGAACTTCAGAAATCGCACGATCCTGACCGCGGCATTTCCGAAGGGATGTCCCGTGGATACAACCAGTGTGCGCAGCGGCCTTCGATCCAGCCACAGGCGGTTGATCATGAAATGACCCGGGTCCGCGCAGGAATCCATCCATTGGCGGGCCGGATCGGCATGCAGCCAGCGGATCTGCGCCAGCTCCAGCAACACGCCGGGCGAGTACTGGTGGAACTGTTCATCATAGGCGATCTTGAAGGCGAAACCGCCGTTCTTCGCAAGCAGATTGCATTTCATCGCGATCGCCCTGCCGTCGAGCCGCAACGCGAGCATTTCAAGGCGTCCCCGCAGCGCCGCCGCCTCGGCGATTTTACGGAAGAAAGTCCGGTTCTCATTCTGAGCGGCGAAGGCGGTGCCTTTACGCCCCTTCCAGCCCGCGAGTTCCAACCGCAGGAATTCTTCGATCCATACCGCCGGATCCGCGCCGGCGTCCATTCTGTCAACCGCCAGCGTCCCTATCCCGGATAATTGGCGCTCAAGGCGCCTGAACTCCTTGCGCCGTTTTTTCGACAAGGCCTCTTCAAAATAGAGCTCGGCGCTCTCGCGCGGTCGAAACAGCGCGCGCTCGTAGCGGGAATCGGCCGTCACCAGCCTGTCCTGCTGCAGCGTACGTTCAAGTGAAATATGCAGGTCGCCGATGCAGGAAATCCGGGGCAACTCCAGAAGCAGCGCGCCGCGTCGCCGGTTTTTTACCCAGGCGAAGAAAGCGTCTACCACTTCGCCGGCGTAGCCCTTTCTCAGCAGCGGAGTCGCCAGGAAGCTGTGCGGATAATTCCAGAGTGCAAGCGTGGGAAAAGGCAAGCCATGAAACCATGTCCGCCGCTGCAGCGGCATGAAGCCGCAGAGCCTGGAACCTTTGGGGTCTTCCTCGAAGAACAACAGAAAGACGATGCGCTTGCGGCGGCCGAATGCTTCCAGCGCCGGGAAAAACATCCAGGATTCAAGAAATACATTGGCTTCGGTGGCGGATTTTGCCAGATCATCCAGTGCGCTTTCGTGGCTGCGCAGCTCTTCGATACTATTTATCGCAAGAATTCTGACCGCGGATTGCTCCTTAAAAAGCCCGGCTTCCCCGCTGTTATGCTCTAAAAGCATCGACCGCCTGATTATCATCCCCGTGATATTCCCTTATCAGTTGCTTGCTCGGTTTTTTTGTGCGAAACGGTTCCGTAATAGAGCAGACACGTGGGGTCTCGCTCTGATGGTAGTTGCTCTTAAAATGAAGACGTAATTCTCAAGGGGTTTCAAGGTAAAGCCAATCGGGTATTCGATTGAATCACCCGTCGGCAAGCCCTTTAGCGGTCATTACGATTATTGTCGAATCATTGCGCAGCGATTAAAAAAGCCGGGGCGGTTTGCGCCGCCCCGGCTTGGTCCGCCGCGCTCTACAGCAGGCCAGTTCATACAGATATGACGAGACTAACGCCGTCCCTGTGTTTCCCCGTACAAAGCCATGGCAAAATCGCTGCTGACTGAGGCCGCATCCTGGATCGGCATACCGTCCTGGTAGGCCGCATCCCGGATCAGCATCCGGTCCTGGTAGGCCGCGCCCGCCGGATAGATATCCGTCTTTGTTCTGAGCCAGAACAGCGGTGCCGAACCGCGTACGCCCTGCAGTTCCAGTACATAGCGCTTACCCGCTTTCAACAGTGGCTGACGGGATCCCGTCAGACGCAGCCGCAATAATCCCCGCGGCTGCGGCCTGTAATTGATTTGCAGTCCTTCGTCCGGTCCCAGCAGGTTCTTTCTCCCCGCCGCGTAGGAAGCGGCATTGTCTTTCACGCCGGCCGCGCCCAGCTCGTACAAAGCCAGTGTCGCCGGCTTGTCTTCAGTGGTACCCAATCCATCGCCCGCATACAAAGTGATTTCCTGCAATTTCAAATCGGCGTCGAGGCTGAAGGTCTGCCCGAGGCAAGTGACGCCGCTGTCGCCGCGATTGAAACTGTCCGAGGCGATGGCGGCGTTATAAGGATCGGCCATAGTCCGCAGCGCCGGACTTCCCGGCCACGCGGTGAAGGCGGTGGCGGTGTTCTGAGTGACGTCGATATCGCTTTTCACCGTGACCAGCGGGCCGTCGGGATTGAAGACGGGGCCCTGGTAGCCCGGGGTCGGCGCGGGCGGAATACTCAGCCCGGCTTTGGTTTTGCGGATCGGCTTGATGGTGCCGTCGTCGTTGTAGTAAAGATACTCCGCTTCGACCGACCGTCTGCCCATGGCCCCCTCCAGACCGTTCAGGCCGAGGTTCGCCTGATGGTAAAAAAAGTACCACTGGCCCTTGTACTCGACGATGCCGGGGTGGATGGTGAAGCTGTTCCTGGTGCGGTCCGTCAGAATACCCTGGTAGGTCCAGGGACCGGTAATCCGGGGCGCCGTGGCATAACAGATTTTTTCGAACATGTTCTGGTGCGCGAAGCAGGCATAGGTCAGGTAATACATCTGCTTGCGCTTGTGCAGCCACGGCCCTTCCGTGTAGTTGGGCAGATATATTTCGAGGATGGCTCCGTCGAAATCGATCATGTTCGATTTGAGCCTGGCCAGATACAAATGCATATTGCCCCAGGCCAGCCAGGTCGTACCGTCATCGTCGGTAAACACGGTCGGATCGATATCGTCCCAGTCGTGCGGATCTTCCGGCGTGGGAGTGGTCGGGTCTTTGGCGAGGGCTGTGCCTCGCGCGTCCTTGAACGGACCGAGCGGAGTGTCCGCGACCGCGACCCCGATGGCCTTGGTCTTGTACGGCGGTTTGTGTTCCACGGTCGTGTAGAACCAGAACTTGCCGTTCTTTTCGATCACCTGGGACGCCCAGGCGTCGCTGACCGCCCAACTGAAATCGGTGGGCCTCATAACCGGGCCGCGAAAGGTCCAGTGCTTCATGTCCGTAGTGGAATAAACGACCCATTCGGTAATGTTGAACATCTGGTCCGGGTCCGCTTCATCGTGGCCGGTATACACATATAAGGTATCGCCAACCACCAATGGAGCCGGATCGGCCGTGAAGATATTTTTGAAAATGGGATTCCCGCCCGTCTGGCCGTCTCCGGCATATTCATGCCCCGCACATGCCGTGAGCGCGACCAGCAACGCCAGGGTCTGACTCATTTTCCGCAGATGCATGGGTTTCTTCAGTGATCCGGGGTGGGGGGTCATATATCATCACCTATGTTTAATAAAGATGGTAACAGTCTTGCGGCGTATGCTCTCATAATCCAGTGAGAGTATAAATCTGTCCGGGTTTCGTTTCGAAATCATATTCATAAACCGCCGCCACGCCCGTGTTTCCAGGTTTCGCCCTGGGCGATATCAGGGGCTCCGGGGTTGCGGCGGACTGATAAAAGAAATTGGGATTCGGGCCATTCGCTTTTTTCAGCTTCACTCCACTCGTGCCCGCGAGTTCATGCGCGGCGCGTATGCGGGCGTTGCCGCCGAGCGTGGATCGGAGAGTGAGCTCAGCGACCTTCCCCTGCTCCCATTTCAAGGATTCAATAATAAATCCGCCGCGGGCGCGCAATCCGCGGATGCTGCCCTTGCTCCACTCCCCGGGCAGTGCGGGCAGCAGGTGAATCGCGCCGTCGTGGCTTTGCAGCAGCATCTCGGCGATGCCCGCGGTGCATCCGAAATTACCGTCGATCTGGAACGGCGGATGCGCGTCGAACAGGTTCGGATATGTGCCTCCGCTCTCGCGCCTGGGTTCGGATTTGACAGGCGCAAGTTGTTGCTTGAGCAGCTTCAGCGCGTGATCGCCGTCCTGCAGGCGCGCCCAGAGATTCACCTTCCACCCCATCGACCAACCCGTGGAGAGATCACCCCGATATTCCAGCGAGGCGCGGGCCGCGGCAAAAAGCCGCGGCGTGCGGTAAGGAGAAATCAGATCCGCCGGGTACAGGCCGAACAGATGCGAAACATGCCGATGATGGTCGGAGGGACTGTCCAGATCCTGCATCCACTCCTGAAGCTGACCCAGCCGGCCGATGCGCATGGGCGGCAGCGCCGCCCGCTTCGCCCGCAATGTTTCCGCAAAGCTCCGGTCCGTATCCAGGATACCGGCGGCCCGGATCGTATCGCTAAACAATTCGAACACCAGTTGGTTATCCAGCGTGGCGCCCGCCGCGATGGAGATTTTGGGACGGTTGCGCGGAGCATTTTCCGGGGAAATGCTCGGTGCGACCACCAGTCGCCCGCTCGCGGGTTCTTGCACCAGGAAATCGGCATAGAATTCGGCGGCTCCTTGCAACACCGGATAGATCTCGCGCAGGAATTCCCGGTCGCCGGTGTAAAGATATTGTTCCCACAATTGATGCGCCAGCCAGGCGCCGCCCATTGGCCATAGTCCCCAGACCACGCCGTCGACCGGCCCGGTGCTCCGCCAGATATCGGTATTATGGTGGACGACCCAGCCGCGGGCGCCGTACATGCTGCGGGCCGTCTCGCGCCCGGTCACGGACAGATCTTTTACCATACGGATCAGCGGCTCGTTCAGTTCGGAAAGGTTGGTGAGATGAGCCGGCCAGTAATTCATTTCCGCGTTGATATTGAGCGTGTATTTGCTGTCCCACGGCGGCTGCAGTTCGCGGTTCCATATGCCCTGGAGATTGGCGGGCTGGGTGCCGGGACGGGAGCTGGAAATCAGCAGGTAACGGCCGAACTGAAAATACAGTTCGATGAGCTGTGGATCGTCCCCGTCCGCAAAGGCGTCGATACGCTCATCGGTGGGTTTATCCGCCGCGGCCGTGGCGCCGAGATCCAATTTCACCCGGTCGAAATATTTCTGATAATCGGCCTTGTGCGTATCAAGCAGCCTCGCATATGATTTTTGCGCCGCTTGTTTCAAATAATGCCTGGCGCGCGCCTGTTCGTCAGCGCCGAGGTCGTCATACTTTCTGAAATTACTGGCGATCGAAATACGCACCGTGACAGCGTCGGCGCCACTGACGTTCAGCACTGAGCCCGCAGACGCGATCGAACCGCCGGCGGCCTCGAATCGGGCGATTGTCTGAAACCGGATCTTTCCCGGAACGCCTTCATGATCACCGGCCCTGCCGGACAGAACCAGTTCGCTCCCACGGCTCGCAACCGTCGATTGCTGCGGGCTTGCCAGCGACGCCGTAAAGTTGAGTGACCCCGGCCGGCTCGCCGCGAGCCGGACCACGATCAGCTGGTCGGGTGCGCTGGAAAAAACAGTGCGGGTATATTCAACGCCGCCGACCGAATAGCGCGTGGTGGCAACGGCCGTTTCCAGGTTCAGTTCCCGATAATAGTTCTGGTAACCCTCATGCCCGGGAAAAGACAGCATCAGTTCCCCCACCGGCTGGTACATCATGCCATTGGGGCCTTTGAAAAAAGTCTCGCCGGCCAGTTTCTGCGCCCGCGCAGGCTTGCCTTTAAAAATAAGCTCCCGGATTTTCGGCAGCGCCGCCCGCGCATCCGGACTGTCATTGCGGTAAGGACCGCCCGACCATATCGTGTCTTCGTTCAGCTGAAGCCGCTCGCTGGCGGGATTGCCATACACCATGGCCCCGAGCCGGCCATTGCCGACCGGCAGCGCCCGCACCCACTCGTCACCCGCCGGCTCATCGTACCTGAGCGCAAGCTCAGCGCCGCTTTGGCCGCCAACCGCCTCCGCCTCGCCGATCAATAACGGGACAAGAAGAGCCAATACAACAAGCCGTACCGGTTTTATTCCTGATTGCATTGCCGTTAGGAGTCAAGGAAAGATCAAGTATCAGTCGCGCTGCATGCCAGCGTCAACCGCTCCTGCCCGTCTTGAAAGGCGCCCGGCGCTGCCATAGGAACCGGGACGGTTCTCGTCCCGGTTCTTTCATGACTGTCCGCTCGATTTACCACCAGTAAACCGAAGCATACGAGTAAGTGCCCGCAGTACTGTTGAAGTGATAATAATCGCTCGCGCCTTTGGACGGCAGCGGCGCACCGACCGTTGTTACGGCCGCGCCGGAACCGTTAACCGTCACGGCAATGCTGCGCCCCGTGAAGTTGGACACGCCCCAGCCGTTCACCGAGCTCTGCACGCGGAAGCAATAAGCACCGGTCGTATTGAAATTGCCGGAGTTGCCGTCGGTCGCGATCGCTGTACAGCCGCCTCCGCCCGAAGCGCTGGAGGACGAGCTGCTGCTCGAAGAACTCGATGAAGAACTGCTGGAGCTGCTGCTCGACGAGGAGGAACTGCTCGAGGACGAACTGCCGCTCACCGCCACGGTGAAGTTCTGCGTGCTCTGCGCGCCGCAGGTGTTGGTGTAGTTGGCCGTCGCGGTGCAGCTCGCCGCCGGCGATACCGTCTGCTCGCGCGCCGTGCCCGAGGTGCCGCAGCCCGCCCAGCTCCAGGAACCGCCCGTCGCCGGTTGCGGACCGAATTTCACCGAATTGCCCGCCACTATGCTCACACTCGAGGTCTGTTGCCAGGCGCCCGCGTTCACCTGCAGGTAAGGCGTGATCGCCGACGGCGCGCAGCCGCCGCTCGAAGAGCTGCTGCTCGACGAGGAGGAACTGCTCGAGGACGAACCGCCGCTCACCGTCACGGTGAAGTTCTGCGTGCTCTGCGCGCCGCAGGTGTTGGTGTAGTTGGCCGTCGCGGTGCAGCTCGCCGTCGGCGATAGCGTCTGCTCGCGCGCCGTACCCGAGGTGCCGCAGCCCGCCCAGCTCCAGGAACCGCCCGACACCGGTTGCGGACCGAATTGCACCGAATTGCCCGCCGCAATGCTCACGCTCGAGGTCTGCTGCCAGGTACCGGCATTAACCCTCAGGTAAGGCGTAATTGCCGTCGGCGCGCAACCGCCGCTCGAAGAGCTGCTGGAAGAAGAGCTGCTTGAGCTTGAGCTGGATGAGAGTGTCCCATCGATGTAAATCCGATATCCATAGAACGGATTAATGACATTGACTGGCACGGTAATACTGCTGTTAACAACGCTTTCAGCGACCTGCGATACCGTTATGGGACTGGCCGGCGTATCCTTATTCGCCCACGGTACATATTCCACTTTCACATTTACCGTATTACCGAAGCTGGAGGGAATTCCATTCACCACCACATTAACCACACCGGTGTAATCGCCACCCAGACAGATACTGGCATAACCCGCGCCGGCATCAAGGTTGGCAAACGCGTCGATACCGTCACCGTTTTCGCTGGGAGGGGTCACGCTGACCATGTTGCCGCTCATGTCGCCATACCATTTGTACAGCCACCAGCCGCCGCCGCGTTCATTGTTTGCAGTCAAGAGACTGCCCAATCTGCCCGGCAAATTCGTAAACCACCAGGAAATGAGCGCACTGTCTACCTTCTTGCGCTCAAACTTTGCTATGAAGGGCACCGAAACGCCGGGAGCACCTTCATACTCGTGAGTATTGTGAGAGTATTCGTTGATGCTGATCAGCCGTGGCGAGATGCCAAGGCTTTGTTCCAGATTCCGATAATCGTCGAAATGGCTGCTGAAGTTATCCGAGCCCTGGAGTTCATGCCAGGCGATAATATCCGGAAGGCAATTATTCGCCATGCAATACTGAAGGAAGGACTGAATATACGTGCGGTCATACCAGGCGGCGCCAGGGCCGATGATTTGCGCGCCCGGATCCTGCGCGCGAATCATATCGTAAGTCGGCTTCCACAGCGTCGAATTGAAGTTTCCGTTCGCGTTGTTCCACGTGATGTTGGGTTCGTTCCATATATAGTATGCGTAAATATTGCTCACGCCCGATGCTTTTTTTTCATTGATAAAAGAAGCAACTTGCGATAACCAGCTCGATTGGCCCGGCCATTGGTACGGCCAGCCCGGCAGCATATCCGGCATATTCACCTGGACTCTGGCGGTTGTAGCAGCAAGCCGCCGTGCAACAGGAATTGCACCCGCCCCATTATTATGCTGATTTCCCACACCAGCCCGGGCGGGTTGGGCAAAGTCACGGGGTTTTAAAGGAGCCACCAGGTTTGCTATATCGGGGGGCAGGGTTTCAGTCACGCCATAAAGCGAACCGGAAGCCGCATGTGTAACCGGGCGAATAGTGGTTCCCAGATTTACGCGTATCGTATTGGTTTGCGCCTGAACCCCTGTCACTACCAGGGCAAGCATTGTAAATCCAATTAAAGCTTTCATTGAACCCTCCTCCAAACATTAATTTTTATTTAAAACAATGCTCGCCCCGTATCCGTTGCTGTTAATCACCACCAGTAGACAGAAGCCCAGGAAACCGCTCCGGCACTGCTGCTGAAGTGGTAATAGTCGCTGGACCCTTTGGCCGGCAATGAGGCGCCTACAGTCGTCACCGCCGTGCCCGTGCCGTTGACCGTGACTGAGATGGTGCGCCCGTCGAAGTTCGACACGCCCCAACCGTTCACCGCGCTTTGCACACGGAAGCAATACGCTCCTGTTGTGTTGAAGTTACCGGAATTGCCGCCGGTCGCGACCGGAGTGCAGCTGCCGCCGCCCGAGCTCGAACTGCTGGAGCTGCTCGATGAAGAACTCGAGGAGGACGAACTTGAACTGCTCGAGGACGAACTGCTTGATGAAGAACTCGATGAACTGCTGCTGGACGAGCCACTGACCGTAACCGTGAAGTTCTGCGTGCTCTGCGCGCCGCAGCTGTTGGTGTAGGTCGCGGTCGCCGTGCATGAGGCCGTGGGCGTAACCGTCTGCTCGCGCGCCGTGCCGGAGGTGCCGCATCCCGCCCAGCTCCAGGCGCCGCCCGATACCGGCTGCGGACCGAATTTCACCGAATTGCCCGCTGTTATGCTCACGCTCGAGGCCTGCTGCCAGGCGCCCGCGTTCACCTGCAGATAAGGCGTGATCGCCGACGCCGCACAACCGCTGCTCGAAGAACTTGCAGAGCTTGAACTGCTCGACGAGGAGCTTGAACTGCTCGATGAGCCGGAGCCATCGGAACCCGTTATCTCGCCGGCCGAAGCTGCGAGCATCACTTTATCGAGTCTTGCGCCATCCTCCCGTCTCTCAATCCTGAAGGTGTGCCCGCCCGCGGCGAGGTTGTCGAGCGTGGTCAATGTCAGCGCTGCCCAGCCGCTGGTCGTTATATTGTTCTGGGCGTTCCAGGAACCGCCGTCCAGTTTGTAATAGAACGAGTCGTCACTGGCATTGGGCAGGTTCGCCTGTATCTGGAACTGGACATTCGCCGTCTGCGAGAGCGTAAACGGGATCTCGACCTGGCCGGTGGCGCTGTCTGACGGCGAACTTAATACCTGATCGCCGTTGTTCGGCCAGGCGATATACATTCCGGCTGACGCGGTTGAATCGAATTCCACATTGAACGGCGGGAAATTGTTCTGACCCGAAAGACTTTCCAGTTCTACCGTCAGCACGGATCCTCCGCCCGAGGAGCTGGAGCTCGAACTGCTGCTCGATGAACTGCTGGACGATGATGAGCTTGAGCTGCCGGAGCTGAACTGCCACCAGTCCATGTTGAACAGGTAACCATCCGCGCCGGTGAATCGCAGGTACAGGTCATGGGTACCCGTCGCGCCGCTGACCGGACAGGAGACGCTGGTCCAACTCTGCCAGCCACCGGTATTGGGTACATTGCAGGCACCTATCAACGTACCGCTCACGCCGCCCAGGCGCAGCTCGATGTTCCCGCCATTGCCCGCGGAAGCCACCCTGGCGGTGAAGGACACGGCGCCGGCGCCGAAGGCGACACCCTTGACCTTGATATAGTCGCCATTGTTGATAAATCCGACGCTCATACCGCCCGCGCTGGCCGGCTCCGTCTCGATCCCGGACTCCCAGGCGATGGTCTCCGCTTCCTGCCGGATATAGGGATCCAGAGTGCCGATCTGGGGCGCCCCGGCTGTCGACATGTTGATCGTCGGGATGGTGCCATCGGAGTTGTAGGTGAACTTCTCCACGGCAACCGAGCGGGTAAAGCCGCCGCCGCCCGGCAGAGCTCCATTGTGATAGAAAAAGTACGAGCCGCCTTTGTAGTCGATAACGCCCGGATGATTGGTGAAGCTGCCGCCCTGCGTGGGCATGACCGTGCCCCGATAGGTCCACGGACCCGTGGGGCCGGTAGCCGTCGAGTAACCGATAAACTCAGAACAGCATTTTGCCGCGAAGACGTTGTAGTACAAGCCGTTGCGCTTGTGGATCCAGGGCCCTTCTTCGTAGAGAGTGGGACGGCTCGCATCGCCGGTCCGGGCGCCGTAACCCTGGGTGGTGAGCGGTATCTGTGTTGGGCTGCCCGAGTAGGAGATCATGTCGGAATTCAGGCGCACGTACCACAGATTCGGGTTTCCCCAGTAGAGATAGGCCTGCCCGTCATCGTCAATAATGACGTGCGGGTCGATCTCATTATTCTCCACCAGCGGGCGGCCGAGCGCATCCGTAAACGGCCCGGTAGGACTGTTCGAGACAGCCACGCCGATAGCCCTTCGATTGGTGTTCCTTGCCGTCGCCGTTACATACCAGTAGAACTTGCCATTACGGTAGATGGCGCGGCTCGCCCACGCGTCACTGCTTGCCCAACTGAAGGATGCAAGGCTCAACGGGGAACCGTGGTCGGTCCAGTTGACCATGTCGGTGGAGGAGTAGACCCGCCAATCCTTCATGGTGAAATAGGTCGATCCATCCTCGTCATGTCCGGTGTAGAGGTAGAGGCGATCGTTGTAAACGAACGGAGCGGGATCGGCGGTATAGATAGTCTGGACAATCGGATTATCCGCCCGCGCCGCGCCTGACAGCATCGCCATGCAGATGAACAGGCTTATAGCCGCAATATACCCGTGCTTCCGTACACGTTTTCCCGGATGCACTGCGCCGCAAAAGACTAATCTCAGCAACACGTAAAACTTGATGAAAGCTTTCATTAGGAATCCCCTCTCTCTCAATAGTCACTTCCAGTAAAAAAAAGGGTGGGCAGTGCCCACCCTAATCACGGATATTTTCCGCACTACATTACTCCGAGGGGGAGTAATTCTGTCGTCCGGACCGCAGGGGGCTCCGGCTCTCATTTCATATCCCCCCTCCTACTGGAAAGAATTCGGCACATCCCTATGCCGGGAGGGGACTTCCTTAACCGCAGCCGGCGGAGTTTCCTCCGCGCCGCTCCATATAATTACCGGCCCAGATAGTTCATCAACCAGCTCATGGCCGGGCGTTTCGTGCCGTCGCTGTAGATGAGGCCGCTGCCGTTCACCCAGGTCGCGCCCACCACATAACCCCAGAAGGTGACCCCTTTGACCGACGCATGGTTGTAGAACAGCGGGAACTGCTGCTGCATGATCGACAGCTGCGTCTGGTCATTCGTCTGCGCGATGTCATATTCGGTGATATAAATCGGCAGACCGAGCGCGGCGACCTTGTTCAGATTGCTCGACAACTCCGAGAGCGAAATGGTCTCAAGACCGTGCGCCTGGTCGCCGATGGCGTCCACGACCCCGGCCTGGACCGCCGGCTTCGCCATGGAGATGAACTGATCCGTGTTCCAGCGGGTCACGTTGTAGTCGTTCAGGATCAGGATGGCGTTCGGGCACTCCTGCTGCGCGATCTGGAATACACTGATGATCCAGTTGCTGCCGAAGGCGTTTGCCGCATAGCCCGCGGGAGCGTGGCCCGGCGTCGCCTCGTTGACCACGTCGATGTACTTGGTGTTCGGGTAGCGCGCGCAGAAATCATGGATCCACTCCTGGATCTCGGCCCGCTGCTCCGAGGCGCTGATGTTATTGATCCAGCTCGGCGACTGGTTGCCCCAGACGAAGGTGTGTTCCTTGAATGCAATACCGTTCTGCTGGGCATAGCTGTAGGCCCTGTCGACGCCGCTCCAGTTGTAGGAATCGCGGGTGCCTTCCACCGAACCCCACTTGCCTTCGTTCTCAGGCGTGATCTGGTTCCAGTACTGCTTGAAATCGGACCGGACCTGGCCCTGGGTGGTTATGTTGCCTACGAACTTAGAGCCGCCGCCGGACGAGGAGGAGCTTGAACTGCTGCTCACGGTCACGCTGAAGTTCTGGGTGCTGCGCCCGCCGCAGGTGTTGGTGTAAGTGGCTGTCGCCGTACAATTTGCCGACGGCGCTACCGTCTGCTCGCGCGAGGTCCCGGAGGTGCCGCATCCACTCCAGCTCCAGGAACCGCCCGT
>DASUFE010000095.1:0-13811 GCA_036274675.1 Gammaproteobacteria bacterium | reverse complement strand
TCCATGCGGCCCGCGGGCGCCCCGAGGCTGCGTTGGATCGCCGGGAACCCCGGCAGGTACATATCGACCGCGAAAGGCGCGATCGCCGTCAACGCGCCCAGCAATACCAGCCAACCGGGAATAAATTTCGATGACAGGGCTGAAGTACCGGGTTGCATAGTTATCCTGAACGGAAAATATAAGGAGCCGGATTATAAGTGAAGCGGGGAGCCGCCGCTAATTTGACCCTCAACCCCCTTCGTAACGAAGGGGTGTTCGGAGAACCTGCCTAAGAACAGAGACAGGGGGATGTGACTGGAAAACGCCAACGAGGCGAAATATTAAGCATCTTCTTCTTTCATAAACTCCAGTGTTTCGCCAGCAGCAAGTTCATTCTCCAGCGCGCTCTCCAGCAAGCGGGCTTTGAGGCTGAAATGCACGGGCCACCGGTTCCAGCCGTACAGAGCGGCGACGATCAGCAGCGGCCCCAGCACCGCATGCAGGAACAAGGTGATGTACAGCTTGAGTTCGAGCCGGAGCATATCGACACGCTCGAACAACAGGGTCTTGAGATCATCCGGGCTGACATCGGTATCCAAAGTCGCGGCATCGAGACTGACCAGATATTCCAGCTTTTGCCAGGCAAAAACCAGAATAATCAGCATCAAAACTGCGGCCAGTAACATCAACCAGCGCAGGATGCGCCATTGCCGCCCGAATCTCCGGTATTGAACGATCAAGTGCCGCGCGATCGCTATTTCCGCTTCCGACAACATACTCTTCCCCCCGGACTGGCAAGCGTCAAAAGTATTTTGTTTAATTTAAGCGATCTTGGCGAACTCTGCGAGAGGTTTTCCTATTTAAACCGGTACGCAAGGGTGAAAGTGCCGTAGCGTTCGATGCCCTTGAACTGTTCTTCGTTGAAAGCCATGTCCTCGATTGCGAGCGTCGCGGCCCAATCGCTCCACGAATAGGAAAAGCCCGTTATATAGCCCGCCTTCGAACGGTCGGCGTTGATAGAAGGGCTGTCGCGAAAGGTATTACCGTCGGTGAAGATCAGATGCGCGACATAGCGCGCGCTCAACCCGAGGTACAGGTGCCAACCCCCGTTCAAGGCCAGCGGATTGATCGCCCGGCTCCCGTCGTACGCCATGAACGCATAGGACTGCGCAAGATTGCTGCCCCAGCGGAACATCGCATAACCGGCCACGGAGGTTTCCAGCGTGCCGAGATTGGCACCCCCCATCAACAGAAAATCGGATCCTCCCTCCGGGGAGGCCCACTCGCGCCACACGCGATTCCGCGTCAGGCGGAACACCACTTCGTTCTTGAGCTGCGCGTGCCATCCCTGCGGCTCGTCCGCGCCGCTGATTCTTTTATGCACGAATTTCTGCAGAGAAGCCGCCCCCGAAGAGGGGCCGATCAGCCCGAGCGTCACGCCGGAGAGATCCGCGTAGTCGTCATACACCTGCATATGACTGTTCATGTAATAGGCCAAGCCTGAATAGGGAATGTCCTTCGAGTCGGGATTTCGCCGCGTGATATCCTCGGGCGTCACCATCATATGTCCGGCGGTGTGGGCGTTCACCCGGTACAGCGGCTTCTCCTCCTTCGACATGCTCCACATCAGCGGCGCCTGCAGCCACGACGGCGCGGGCTGCTCCTTGTCGCGCCGGCCCGTATTGAACCACGTCCAGAACCCACCGTTCGTGTAGCCGTTATCCTCGCCCACGAAGAGATCGTTATCCCACGTGAACGACACCCAATCCACCGCCGCAAGACAAGCACTCGAAGGAAACAACAGGCAGAAAAAAAGGATAAGGGAATTTACTCTCACCAGGCGCAAAGAAAAAACCATAAACACAAAGATTCTCGCGCAGAGCTCGCATAGAAACAAGAATCAGAACAACCTATTCAAGAACAAACATTGGTCAATCATTTCACACGCGGCGCACATGCAATGAAAGGACAGCCGAGTTACGATCAGGTTTTTCCGAATAGATTCCCGCCTCCGCGGGACGTCAGCGTTGACGTGCTTTGCGTTTGAAGGTCGCGGCTGCCGGCCTATGCCTTCCCTGGAGACCCGATTGCTTCGTTGTCGCTCGACAGGACTATTTCTTGGTTTGCCCGTTCTGACCGTTGCCGTTCTTGCCATTTCCATTTTTGCTGAACTCGCTCATGCCCGCGGTCAGCACCATGCGCATGGCCTGCTCGACAGGCATATTGAGCGGTTCGATACGGCTCCTGGGTATATAGATGGTATAGCCGCCGATCTGGTAGCTCATCGGCATGTATACCGCCACCGACTCCTCCTCGCACTCGTAGGGCATCTGGGTGCCGGTGACGAAACCGATGACGCGCATGTCGTCGGTGAGGCGCACCAGCACCGGGTTGCCGATCTCCTTGCGTTCCTCCGAGGGGGTGAGGAAATGGGCGATATCGCGGATGCCGTTGTAGATCGTCTTCACGATCGGAATGCGCAGCAGGATGCCTTCGGTAATCTCGCCGAAGCGCTGGAAGATGTATGCGTCGACGAACAGGCCGACGATGAACACCACGACGACGCCCATAAGGAAACCCATTCCGGGCCAGTACCAGGAAACCGGCAGGATGAGTTTGATAATGCCGCCGAGGAAAGCTTCGGTGTAGACGCCAAGCCAGAACAGAATGGCGAGGGTGGCGACGACGGGCAGCACGGCGATCAGCCCCTGCAGGAACAGGTTGCCGAGTTTCTTGATCGCGTCTTCTTTTCGGGTACGAGCCTGCATGCCAAACCTGGGTTAACACCGCCGGGCCGCTAATGTGACACAACGCAGGCGCGATTGGAAACGGCAACCCGCGATTTTGCTTTTCCGTTCACTCCATGTTTTACCTGATTTGTCCGGGGTATTTACCGGAGCTCTTCGGCACGCGCCAACCGTAACTTGAGTCCGCCGTTTCAGAACAATGGCAGGCGCGGGTGTCTATTTTTAGAAGCCACACAGGATGACATCTGAAGGAGACGCTTATGAATTTCGAATTGCCGCCGCTGCCCTATTCCAAGGAAGCCCTGGAACCTTATATCAGCCGCCAGACCCTCGAATTTCACTATGAGAAACACCATCGGGGCTACCTGCAGAAACTGCAGAAGGCTATTGCGGGCACGGATTACGAAAACCGCAGCCTGGAAGAGATCATCAATATTGCCGAAGAGGCGCCGGTTTTCAACAATGCCGCGCAGGTATGGAACCACACCTTCTACTGGAACAGCATGAAACCCGGCGGCGGTGGCCGCCCGCCCGAAAGCCTTGCTGAAATCCTGAAGGACAGCTTCGGCTCCATCGACGAATTCAGCAGGAAAATGGCGGCCGAGGCGGAAGGCCGCTTCGGTTCGGGCTATGTGTGGCTGGTGCTGAGCGAGCAGGACCGGCTCGAGATTATCAGCACGCCCAATGCGGTCAATCCCATGCGGCACGGCCACAAGCCGCTGCTGACGATGGATGTCTGGGAACACGCCTATTACCTGGATTATCAGAACCGGCGGGCCGACCACGTGCAGGCGTTCCTGGAGCACCTGCTGAACTGGGAATTCGTGGAGGAGAACCTCTCTGCCGCGGGTGAGCAACTGGAACACGCACGCCGGCAGGCCTCCGCCGGTACGGAAGCAAGGCCGCATTAGAAACGCTGTCATTCCGGAAAGCGCAGCTTGTCCGGAATCCATATTAGAAATCCCTGGATGCCGGATAGCTGCCTTGCAGCTTCCGGCATGACAAATACCTTAACAACGGATGCCTCCCCCCTGGAGAGAGGCAGGCAATACCCCCCACCCTCACTCTACTATCTCTATTCCTGCGCAGGGCTCTGCCCAGCGGAGAGAAGGAATAAAACCAAAAGTGTTAGAATGCGGCACTTATATAAGTGCCGCCATGACACAGAATCCCGCCGATCTCAGTACGCTGGAGCAGCATATCGCGCAATGTGCGTTGCGCGAGCGCGCCGAGCTGCGCCGTAAACTGCAGACCTTGCAGCGGCGGCTGGACAATAACCAGCCGATCGACCGCGGGCTGCCGGCCCTGCAGCAGGAGATCGCGGCGGCGCTGCTGCGGCAGCACGAACGCCTGCGCAAAAAACCGCAACCGGAGTATCCCGCCGAGCTGCCGGTGGCGGAGCGGCGCGCGGAAATCCTCAAGGCGATCCAGGATCATCAGGTGGTGATCGTCTGCGGCGAAACCGGTTCCGGCAAAACGACGCAATTACCGAAAATCTGCCTCGAAGCCGGGCGCGGCGTCGCCGGCATGATCGGCCATACCCAGCCGCGGCGCATCGCCGCGCGCAGCCTGTCGGCGCGCATCGCCGAAGAACTGAAGGGCCAGGTCGGCGGCACGGTCGGCTTCAAGGTGCGCTTCACGGACCAGGTAGGCCCGGACACTTATATAAAGGTGATGACCGACGGCATCCTGCTGGCCGAAACCCAGCACGATCCGCAACTTCTGGCCTACGATACGCTGATCATCGACGAAGCCCACGAACGCTCGCTCAACATCGATTTCCTGCTGGGCTACCTCAGCCGCCTGCTGCCGCGCCGGCCGGAGCTGAAAGTCATCATCACCTCGGCCACGATCGACCCGCAGCGTTTCTCGAGGCATTTCGGCGACGCGCCGGTCATCGAGGTTTCCGGGCGCACCTACCCGGTCGAGATCCGCTACCGCCCGCTGCACGGCGACAGCGAGGATGCCAAAGATATCGACCGCAAGCAGTCGCTGCTGGACGCGATCGACGAACTCGTCGCCTGCGGGCCGGGCGATATCCTGATCTTTCTCTCCGGCGAACGCGATATCCGCGAGGCCGCGGACTGGCTGCGCAAGCGGCAGCTGCCGAATACCGAGATCATGCCGCTGTACGGGCGGCTCTCGGCGGCGCAGCAGGCGCGCGTGTTCCAGGCGCACGGCGGACGCCGCATCGTGCTCGCAACCAACGTGGCGGAAACCTCGATCACCGTGCCGGGCGTGCGCTACGTCATCGACAGCGGCCTCGCCCGCATCAGCCGTTACAGCTACCGCACCAAGGTGCAGCGGCTGCCGATCGAGCCGGTGTCGCAGGCCTCGGCGAACCAGCGCGCGGGACGCTGCGGCCGCGTCGGCCCCGGCGTCTGCATCCGGCTCTACAGCGAGGAGGATTACCGGCAACGCCCCGAATTCACCGAACCGGAAATCCTGCGCACGGGCCTGGCCTCGGTCATTTTACAGATGCTGAGCCTCAAGCTCGGCGATATCGAGGACTTTCCGTTTATCGAGCCGCCCGACACGCGCTACATCCGCGACGGCTTCAAGCTGCTGCACGAACTCGGCGCCGTCGACGAGGCCAACCGCATCACCGATATCGGGCTCAAGCTGGCGCGCTTCCCGGTCGACGTGCGCATCGCCCGCATGCTGCTGCAGGCGCACCGCGAGAAATGCCTGCGCGAAGTGCTGATCATCGCGGCCGCCCTGTCGATCCAGGATCCGCGCGAGCGCCCCTTCGAACAGCAGCAGGCCGCGGACGAAAAGCACGCCGCCTTCGGCGACAAGCATTCGGATTTCATCGCGTACCTGCGGCTGTGGAATTTCTACCGCGAGCAGGCCGGCTCCTCCAACTCGCAGCTGCGCAAGCTCTGCCAGAGCCATTTCCTCTCCTACGTGCGCATGCAGGAATGGCGCGACGTGCACCGCCAGCTCGCGGGGCTTGCCGCCGAGATGGATATGATGCCCGACCATGCCGAGGTGGTGCTGGAGAACATCTATCCCAATATCCACCGCGCGCTGCTGAGCGGGCTGCTGAGCAATATCGCAGTCAAGGGCGATGAGCACGAGTACACCGGCGCGCGTGATCTGAAGCTGTATATTTTCCCGGGCTCTTACGTGTTCAAAAACAAGCCCAAGTGGATTGTCGCCGCCGAACTGGTGGAAACAGCCAAACGCTACGCGCGCACCGTAGCCCGCATCGAACCGGAATGGATCGAGCCGCTCGCCGCGCACCTGGTGAAACGCAGCTATTCGGATCCGCACTGGGAGGCCGCGCACGGGCGCGTCATGGCCCTGGAACAGGTGAGTCTCTACGGCCTGATCCTGGTCGCGCAGCGCCGCATGAATTACGCGCGGGTGAATCCCGCGCACGCGCGCGAACTTTTCATCCGCGGCGCGCTGGTGCGCGAGGAAAGCAGCCCGCTGGAATTCTTCGCGCACAATCGCAAGGCGCGCGGCGAGGTACTGGAACTGGAAGCCAAGTCACGGCGGCAGGACGTGCTGGTCGACGAGGACGTGCTGTACGCCTTCTTCGACCCGCTGGTCCCGCCGGACATAAACGATATCGACGGCTTCAAGGCCTGGTACAAGAAACAGCCGGAAGCGGAGCGACGCCGGTTCCTGCTCGACAAGGACCGGCTGATGCAGCACGACGCCGCCGGCGTCACCCGCAACAGCTTTCCGGACGCGTTGAATCTCAACGGCCTGAAGATTCCCTTGAGCTATCATTTCGAACCCGGACACGAGGACGACGGCGTAACCGCGCGCATCCCGCTGGCGGCGCTCAACCAGATCGAAGCCGCGCCCTTCGAATGGCTGATCCCCGGTCTGCTCACGGAAAAAATCACGCTGCTGATCAAATCGCTGCCCAAGCCGCTGCGCCGCAATTTCGTGCCGGCGCCCGACTTTGCGAAAGCGTCGGCGGAGGCACTGGTCACCGACTCCGCGGCCGGCACTGTTCCACTGCTGCCGGCGCTGGGCGCGCAACTGCAGCGCATGAACGGCACCCCCATACCGGCGGAGGCCTGGCAGCCCGGCGAATTGCCGCCGCATCTCAGGATGAATTTCCACATCGTGCAGGACGGTCGCGTGATCGCGCGCGGACGCGACCTCGAACAGCTCAAGGCCGGCGTCGGCAAAACCGCGACCGCGAGCTTCGAAGGACTGCCGGTGGAGCGTTACGAACGCGCGGATGTGCCGGACTGGGATTTCGGCGACCTGCCGGAATTCGTCGAGATCCGGCACCAGGGACTCAAGCTGCGCGGCTATCCCGCGCTGGTCGCGGCGGACGGCCGCATCGATCTCAAGGTACTGGACAATCCCGACAAGGCCGCGGTCGCGCACCGCGACGGCGTGCTGCAACTGTTCTGCAAACTGCATGCGAAGAGCATTCGCTACCTGGAAAAAAACCTGCCCGATATCGACCAGCTCTGCCTGCTCTACGCGCCCATCGGCGACACGGCCGGGCTGAAGCGCGACATGGCGCAACGGGTCGTCGATAGCGCGCTTTTCAGCAAGCATGAGACGCTCCGCGGCCAGTCCGTCTTCCGCATGGAAGCGGAATGGGCCGACAAGCAGCTGGCGCCGATCGCGAATCGCATCGCGGGTCAGCTTGCGCAAATACTGGAATCCTGGCGCAGCCTGCAGCGGCGCCTGCAGGGCGATGTGCCGCCGCAATGGCTGCCGGCTCTGCGCGAGATCCGGGAGCAGCTCTCGCAACTCGTCTATCCGGGCTTCGTCAAGGCGACGCCGCAACAGCAGCTGGACCGGCTGCCGCGTTATCTGAAGGCAATCATCGTGCGCCTGGAAAAGCTGGAACAGAATCCCGCGCGCGACCGCCAGCTCGCGGCCGAGATCGCGCCGTTCTGGGAAAACTGCAAAACGCTGCTGGAAGACACTAAACGCAGGGACAAGCCCGCCTTCCGCCGCTACCGCTGGCTGCTGGAGGAATTCCGCGTGTCGCTGTTCGCGCAGGCGCTGGGCACCAGCGAGCCTGTTTCCGCGAAACGGCTGCAGGCGGCGTGGGAAGAAATCAAGGATTAACCGAAGCCGTCCTTACATCCGGACTCGCGGTTCCGTCTCGCTCTATGCGAACAAAACAAGAGCCCGCAAGCGGCGGTGCCGTTTGCGCCCGGAACCGATGAAAAAAACAGCGGATCTCCGGGGAGATCCGCTGCCAATACATCAGAATCTTGCTCTGCGCGGCGCGCTTTCTTCGCGCGGTCTGGCTTCGTTTACTTTGATATTCCGCCCGTTGAGGTCGGTTTCATTCAGGGATTTGATCGCCTGATTGCCCTCCGATGCGCTCGACATTTCGACGAAAGCGAAGCCCTTGGAACGACCGGTCGCCTTGTCGATGATGATCTTCACGCTCGTAACGGAACCGAATTTCGCAAATGCGTTCTTCAGCTCGTCCTCGCTGATGCTATAGGGCAGATTACCAACATAAATATTCATATTCACATACTCTCAAAAAGTGTGTTGTTAGATTACGCTGCCGCGCCACCAAGCACACAAATGGTTGGGCAACGAGATAGCCAGACTGGCTAAATTCTTTTAAATCTTCTCCACCGGGCGATGCTCTTTAAAAAATGAACTTGCAACGCTCATTTACCAAACTGTTTCTACGCAAGGCTCCGCCCGGCGCGTTCAGTTTCGTCCGCGCGCGCGGAAGCGCACCCTATAACCGGCACGCGGCGTATCCGGCTGTGCTCGCTGCGTCCTTGAGTACGTACAGCGCTTGAAAACAAATCCTGCCCAGCAAAGATTATTGCCCGTTGGATGAATATCGGTTCGATGGTGGATGCTATGGAAATCAAAGGCTGGCTCTACAACAGATATATATGAAACAGGTGGGATTTACGCTACGCCTGAAAGGAGCCCGCCCGTCCGGCGGAACTCGCGAATGCTGGAATTTACACCGTCAAACATCATTTACCTGGGTTCCTGTCCGACCCCATGAAAACCTGAATCCGAGCGCATGATATAGCACAACTTTCCCTACAAAACCAGCAAATTCCCGCTCGCGTCCCTCATCCATTCGAGTGACTGTATTGAAAAGATTTATATAAATCGCTCGATCTATATCGAATCCTGAATCATGCGCTCCGCACCCGTTCGACTTAACGCCTTAAACGCGAGTACCGCGGCGTTGCCGGCGATTGCATAAGGCGATCAACTCCGGGATCCGGCGGCAAGCTGCACCGCCTCGCGTGAAAGGCTCGCGATCTGATCGAATTTCTTTTCCGCAATCAACTCCGCCTTCACCATCCAGGTGCCGCCGCAGGCGATGACCTTGGGGAATTTGAGGTAGTCGAGCAGATTCTTGGGGCCGATACCGCCGGTCGGGATGAATCTCATCATGTTATAAGGCGCACTGAAGGCTTGCAGCGCCTCCAGCCCGCCCAGGGTTTCAGCGGGGAAGAATTTCACGACCTCGAGCCCGTGGTCGAGCGCGACTTCGATATCGGTGGGGTTGGCGGTTCCGGGAGTGATCGGGATGCCATTGTCGACACAATACTTGACGACCTTGGGGTTGATGCCCGGCGACACGATGAAGGTCGCTCCGGCGTCGACCGCGGCCTTCACCTGGTCCACCTTCAGCACCGTCCCTGCGCCGACCTGCATGTCCCCGCGCTTCGCCATGATCCGGATCGCCTCCACGGCGGCATCGGTCCTGAATGTGACCTCGGCGCAAGGCAACCCGCCCTTTACCAGAGCTTCCGCCACCGGCGCGGCATCCGCCACGTTGGGCAGCGCGAGCACCGGGATAATCCTGACTTTCTGAAGTTTTAGCAGTTCTGCGTGCATGTTTCTTACCTCAATGGCCAGCCGGCCGACACGGCGAAAAATTATTCCTCATGTTGTCCCCGTCTGGAAAATGCCGGTCAAACCGGCTATTATTCCGTCCCTTCTGTGGCCCCGGGGCTACGTAGCTCAGCTGGTTAGAGCACCGCATTCATAATGCGGGTGTCGGTGGTTCAAGTCCACCCGTAGCCACCATTTCCATCCTCTTACCCCGCCCAATCTTTCCTCCTCACCTGGGACCGACACCACTTTATAAATGCGAGTGTTTATCCCGTGCCGTCCGACTCGTGAAGCATCTGTGCTGTAGTTACATCCCCAGACGCGTCGGTTCAAGTCCACCCGTAGCCTGCGAGTCTGGGGATGCATCTCACAGGCACATTTGTATCACTAGTCGGACAGCACGAGCGCCGTTCCCAACGACTCCACCGATCAGTGGATAAACATCCAAAGTATCAGTAGTCGGAACGAACGCCGTTCCCTTAACCCAAAAACCGACACTACTTTATAAATAATGCGGGTGTTGTCCGCGCCGGGAATCATCTCTCCTCTATCCCCCTTCGGTTTCGAAGAGGGATGCGCGGAGCGCAGGGGGATGAAAATTAAACATTAAACCGGAAATGGACCACGTCGCCTTCATGCATCAGGTATTCCTTGCCTTCCAGGCGCCACTTCCCGGCATCGCGCGCGCCCTGCTCGCCCCGGTACTGGATGTAATCCTCGTAGGCCACGACTTCGGCGCGGATAAAGCCTTTTTCAAAATCGGTATGAATGCGACCGGCGGCCTGTGGAGCGGTGGCGCCGCTTTTCACGGTCCAGGCGCGGACTTCCTTTTCGCCGGCGGTAAAGAAAGTCTGCAGACCGAGCAGGCTGTAACCGGCGCGGATCACGCGGTTCAAACCCGGCTCCTGCATGCCCATGTCCTTCAGGAATTCCTGTCGCTCGGCTTCTTCCAGCTGCATGATCTCCGCCTCGATGGCCGCGCAGATTGCGACCACCTGGGCGCCCTGCTTTTGCGCGTGGGCCTGCAGGCTTTGCAAGTGCGGGTTGTTTTCGAAACCGTCCTCGTTGACGTTGGCGATGAACATCACCGGCTTGGCTGTAATCAGTCCGTACTCCTTCATCAGCGGCCGCTGTTCGTCGGTCAATTTCAGAGTGCGCGCGGGTTGGCCGCCGTCGATATGCGCTTTCAGCGCTTCCAGCAGCTTCGCGCGCGCGACCGCTTCCTTTTCGCCCGACTTGGCGCTGCGCGCGGTGCGCGTGAGCGCCTTGTCGACCGCGTCCATGTCGGACAGCATCAGTTCGGTATCGATGACTTCAATGTCGCTCAGCGGATTCACCTTGCCGGCGACGTGAATGATATCGTCGTTCTCGAAGCAACGCACCACGTGCGCGATTGCATCGGTCTCGCGGATGTGCCCCAGGAACTGGTTGCCGAGCCCTTCGCCCTTGGAGGCGCCCGCCACCAGGCCCGCGATGTCGACGAACTCCATCGTGGTCGGAATGATTTTCTGCGGCTTGACGATAGTGGAAAGCGCATCCAGCCGCGGATCGGGTACCGGCACCACGCCGACGTTCGGGTCGATGGTGCAGAACGGATAGTTTTCGGCCGCGATCTGCGCGCGCGTCAGTGCGTTGAAGAGCGTGGACTTGCCGACATTGGGCAGGCCGACGATACCGCATTTAAATCCCATAGCTCTAAGCTCCGTTCCCGCGTCTCGTTAAAATTTATTCCTGCAAGCCCAGTTTGCCGGCGAACCAGCGCGTGCTGCTCGCCTGTATCATGATGGTCGACAGGATCGCCATGAAGGTGACGGCGGCGATGATATCCGCACCGGGCACTTTCATGCCCTGCAGCATCCCCGCCAGCGCCGCCGGGATCACGCCGGTCTCGCGGGTCCAGCACATGAACAGCAGTTCCCGCAGCGACCACCCGGCGCGCCGGTCGATGCCGGCGCAGGCGAACACCGTCAGCGGACGCGCGACCAGCATGAAAACCGCCACCACGATAAGGCTGCTCCAGAAATATTCCCGGATCAGCTCGAAGTTCACCTGCGAACCGAGCAGGATGAAAATGAAGATGCGCACAATCAACGCGGTGGTTTCGACGAAATCGGCCAGTTTCTCGTTTTCTCCGTGCTCGAGCGGGTAACCGAAGGAAACCCGGTTGCCCACGAACAGGCCGGCGACCAGCGCGGCCATAAAACCGCTGCCATGGAAACTCAAGGCCGACAGATATCCCGAAATCACCACCAGCAGGGCAACCAGCGGCAGATGCTCGCGCAGGAATCCGAGGCGTTCATGCGCGATAAAAAGGATCGCCAGATAACCGGTCACGGCGCCGATCAGCAAACCCATGCCGGCCTCGCGCAGCAGCGATAACAGCGAACCGCCCAGCGAGAACGTTTCCGTACCCAGGGCGATGTCCAGCAGGCTCAAGGTAATGATGGCGCCGGTCGCATCGTTCAAACCGGATTCGCTGACCACAGTCTGGGTTACGCGGTCTTTAATCTTCACCTGGCGGAATACCGGAATCAGGGTTGCCGGATCGGTAGATGCGATTACGGAGCCAAGCAGCAGAGCGGTGATCAGCGTTATGCCGAGCACGTATTGCGCGGCAATCGCCGTAACAACCATGGTGATCACGACGCCGACGGTCGAGATAATCGTCAAAGTGATCCAGACTTTTTTCAGCACGTCGAAACGCAGCGAAGCGCCGCCGTCAAATATGATAAAGGAAGCGCCGAAAATCAGGATCAGCTGGTTCAACACGGAAGTGCTTGTAATATTGAGCACTCCCAGGACTTCGGGACCGAGTAAAACGCCCGCGAACATGAACAGCACGATATCCGGTACGCGGATGCGCTGGGCGACAAATGCGGCAACCGCGCCGGCGGCCAGGATCACTCCAAAAACGAACAGGAGTTGTTTAACGATCTCCATCGTGTCAGCAGCGTTGCTTTCCATCTTCAGCCCCTTATCGAGTTATTCAGTATTAAAACGGCGCATTCTGCCGCTTTTTTAAAGCGTGACATAGAAGCTCGCCTTAATCCGCACCGGCAACGGAATCCGCGGGCCGCGTGTGCAGCTGCTGCATGGCCTTGTGCATCTGACCGTCCAGCATCAACTCCAGGGCGCCGAGAGAGGCGGCTATCGCCTCGTCGATCCGCGCGCGCTCGGCCTTGCCCGGCCGGTCCAGCAGGTAATCGGGCCCTTTGCGGGTAGGCCGCCCGATGCCGATGCGCAGTCTCCAGAAATCGGGGCTGGGCAGACGGCCCATGTCGATCAGGCCGTTATGGCCGGCGAAACCGCCGCCGAATTTGAGCTTGACGGCCCCGGGCGGCACATCCAGTTCATCGTGCGCGATCAGCAACTGGTCCAGCGGGATATCGTAGTAATGCACATAGGCCTGCACCGACTGGCCGCTCAGATTCATGTAAGTGGTGGGCTTGAGCAGATGAATCTTGCGCCCTTTGTGGGAAGCTTCGGCGACCAGACCCTGGAATTTGCTTTCAGTACGGAAGGAAGCACTCAGGCGCCGGGCCACTTCGTCCACGAACCAGAACCCGGCATTGTGCCGGGTCTGTTCGTATTTGGAACCGGGATTGCCCAGGCCGACCAGCAAGGTCAGGCCCGGGTCCACGACATGCTTCATTGGAAAGGCAGCAAGGCCCGTTATTCGGCCTTGCCTTTACCGCCCTTGTCGGCGCCTTCAGCGCCCGCGGCGGGAGCCGCGGCGGCCGCGGCTTCGCCTTCAGCAGGCGTAGCGGCGACAGGAGCTTCTTCCTCAACCGCGCGCGGCTTGTAGACCATCGCCACGGTGGAATCGCCGTGCGCCAGGGCCACCAGCTTGACGCCTTCGGACAGTTGCAGTTGGGACAGATGCAAAGATTCGCCCAGCTGCACCTTGGCCATATCTACTTCGATAAATTCGGGCAGATAACGCGGCAAGCACTCGACTTCCACTTCGGAGAGCACCTTGCTGATCAGGCCGCCGCCGGTCTTGACGCCTTCGCACTTGTCTTCGTTGATGAAGTGCAGCGGCACATGCACGCGGATGGCGCGATCCTGGCTGATGCGCTGGAAATCCATGTGCATGATGTGGGGCTTGGCGGGATGGCGCTGTACGTCGCGCAATACCGCTTCCTGTGCAGTGCCGTTGATATTGATGGTGAGAATATGGGAATAGAAGGCTTCGTTTTCCAGCCTGCGCAAAACCTGGTTGTGATCCAGCAGCAGGGGCGCCGCTTCCTTGTCCGCACCGTAGAG
>DASUFE010000094.1:0-26330 GCA_036274675.1 Gammaproteobacteria bacterium | reverse complement strand
GATCGTCGACCTCCTGCGGCCTGCTCAACAGGGTGGGGACAACCACCATCGTGCGATGGGCATCCGGAATGCCCTTTGAAAAATCCAGGCGCGGCAAGGCGCGCGGCGGCAGGCGGTGGGTGACCAGCAGATTCACCAGCGCCACGGCCGGCATCGAGCCGCCGATCGCGGCTGTAATCGCGAACAACCAGCAACGCCAGTCCTCCGCCGCAAATCCGCCGAGCGGCGACAGCGCCAGCCATTCGACGCATGCAGTGAGCATCAGGATGGGAGCCAGATAAAAAATCAGCCGCCAATTCCGGCCCAGCCGGGGAGCCCGCGATTTCCGGCAGTCGATGGCGCGTTCCAGCAGTCTCTGTCCGCGATCAATCAGATAGTAGCCTACATGCGCGCTGCGATCGTCGACGCTCAGGCGCTCCGCGGATTCCCGCGCGAGTGCGACGGCTTTGCGCGCCACTTCCGGTTCATTGCACGGGCAGTTCCGCGCCAGATCCTCGATGACATGCCGGTAGCGATCGCGCGTGTCGAAATCCTGGCCGGCATACATGCCCGCGGGATCGCCGGACAGGATCTGTTCCACCACGCTGAGCGACTCGACGTAATTTTTCCAGTCCATCGTACCGACGAAGTGCAGGCTGCCGATGCTGTTGGCGATCGAAATCCGGTTGGCGGCCGCCCTGCGCGCGGCCACTTCCGACAGTTGTGTCGCGGTCACACCCTGTTCCAGCAGTCTCTGCTCGACCCAGGTTTGCACGAAAGCCATGGCGGGTCCCTGCGCCTGAAGCCTCGCGTAAAACTCCTCCACGAAGGGCGCGGTCAGCGGCACATCGGCATTGGCGAACTCGGCCAGCAACTGGATCAGCTGTTTCGGCTCCCGCTCGACCGTCTCGAGCATGCGGTCGGCCCAGGTGATGGCTGTCTCGCGCTCCTCGCGCCGCCGGGCAATATGCAAGCCGACGCGGCGCAGGTTTTCCAGCAGCGCCAGCTGCAGCATGATGGGAAACGCCCACAACTCGCCCAGCTTCAAGGGTTCGACGGTCTGGTAGAGGGCGATAAACTGGGTGGCGTTATCGCGGTCGACCCGGCCGTCCATATGCACGATCAATTCCAGAGCCAGGTCATAAATACGCGGGAAACCGGCTGACTGGCCGCCGGCCAGTCGCGGCAGCTGCCGGCTATAGCCCTGCGGCAAATACCGGCGCGCGAGAGCGATCTGCTGCTCGATCAGATAAAAATTGTCGAGTAACCAGGCCTCCGCCGCATCGACCGGCTGTCCGCCGGAGGTATCCGCCACCACGTCATACACTGCCTGCAGCACCCGCGCATTGTCGGCCAGCCGTGGCAGCAACTTGTCCGGTCCCCGGCGCGGATCAATTTCATGCTGTCCCGCCAGTGTAATCGCGTGCCGTTTCAGCTGTTCGAGGCTGAACAACTCCCGGCGCAATACAGCCGTATCACGGTCATTACGTAACGCATTTCGCGCGCGTGTAAAATCTGAGAACTTGATTTTTATAATTTCTTTCCTGTTTTAAGGGCGGTTAAGACCCTTATTAATAGTGGATACCGGCATTTCTTAAGGAGGGTCCCTTAGAGAAAGGCGGGCATTCTTTCATCTCATGCGGCAGCACATCACCAAACCTGTCACACTTTGTCGAAGACAGGGTCGTGATGAGTTCTAATTCAGGTGAGAAAAACAGTCCACGCAGGAAGTTTCGTTGAATCGGGATGACTCCTGGGAAACCTCCCCTGCAAAATCCTCAAGTGACGGCGGATATCAAAATATCCCGCTATACGGGCATTCCATTTCCGGACAGGCGCTATCTGCCCGGTATCCGTATGACGCGTCCGGTGAAAGACCGCACCGGTCATATTCCTCAAATACCGCCTCCGGCGGTCGCGTTTGATGCCGCGACCTGGAATCTTTCACAACGTTATCTTTATGCCGTCGACCTGTTCAATTACCGCTATTGGTGGGAAGCCCATGAGGTGCTGGAGGAGCTGTGGCTCGAAACCGGCAAGCGGGCAGATATCGGAAAATTTGTCCAGGGCCTCATCCAGATCTCGGCGGCGCTCCTTAAAAGTTCGCAACCGCATTCGGGTTCGCGCCGACTCGCGGCGAAAGGACTGGCAAAGCTCCGGCTGCAATCGGGTATTTTCCTGGGCCTGGATGTCCATGAGTTCGGCCGGCGGGTTGAGGCCTATATAATGAAGGAAACCCCGGCCCCGCCTGCAATCGAATTAAGAATGCCGGACCGGATTTCGGCCTGACATATCGACTTGCCACGCCGAAGCCGCTTCCAATTCACCGCTGATTAATGGAATATTCGCTTCAGGTTACAGGAGGCCATGTGCAGTCCATCATTTCCGTCCGGAATCTCAACAAAGTCTACGCCTCAGGGTTCCAGGCGCTGAAAAACGTCAGCCTGGAAATACGCCGCGGCGAGATCTTCGCCCTGCTCGGCCCGAACGGCGCGGGCAAGACCACGCTGATCAACATCATCTGCGGCATCGTCAACCCGAGCGGCGGCACGGTGCTGGCCGGCGGGCATGATATCATCGCGGACTACCGCGCCGCCCGTTCCATGATAGGCCTGGTGCCGCAGGAACTCGCGACCACCGCCTTCGAAAGCGTCTGGACGACGATGCGCTTCAGCCGCGGCCTGTTCGGCAAAGCGCCGAACCCAGCCTACCTGGAGCAGATCCTGCGCAAGCTCTCGCTGTGGGACAAAAGAGATTCCCGCATCATGACGCTGTCGGGCGGCATGAAGCGGCGCGTAATGATCGCCAAGGCGCTCTCCCACGAGCCCGACATCCTGTTCCTCGACGAACCCACGGCCGGCGTCGACGTCGAGCTGCGCCGCGATATGTGGGAGATGGTGCGGGAGCTGCGCAAGAGCGGCGTCACCATCATCCTGACCACGCATTACATACAGGAAGCCGAGGAAATGGCCGACCGCATCGGCGTCATCAGCAAGGGCGAGATCATGCTGGTCGAGGACAAGGCGGCGCTGATTCAAAAGCTCGGCAAGAAGCAGCTGACCCTGCAGCTGCAAAACCCGCTGCCGCGCATCCCCGACGAGCTCGCGGGCTACCCGCTGGCGCTGTCCGCGGACGGGGCCGAGCTGACCTACACTTTCGACGCCCAGCGCGAGCACACCGGCATCGCCGAGCTGCTGCGCAAGCTCGGCGAGCGCGGGATCGATTTCAAGGACCTGCATTCCCGGCAGAGCTCGCTGGAGGAAATTTTCGTCAGCCTGGTGAGCGCCAGGCCATGATGCGGGCGCAATATAACCACAGCCTTGTAGAGACCTAGCCATGAATTTTCAATCCGTTTGGGCCATTTACCATTTCGAGATGTCGCGCACCTTCCGCACGCTGATGGAAAGCATCGCCTCGCCGGTGCTCTCCACCTCGTTGTACTTCGTGGTGTTCGGCTCCGCCATCGGCTCGCGCATGGGCGAGATCGGGGGAGTGAGTTACGGCGCCTTCATCATCCCGGGGCTGATCATGCTGTCGATCCTGAACGAAAGCATCGGCAATGCCGCGTTCGGCATCTATCTGCCGCGCTTCGCGGGCACGATCTACGAAGTATTGTCGGCGCCGATCTCGCCGGTCGAGATCGTGATCGGCTATGTCGGCGCCGCGACCACCAAGTCGATCATGCTCGGCACGCTCATCCTGATCACGGCGCGGCTGTTCGTCGATTACCACATCGCGCATCCGGTATGGATGATCGGGTTCCTGGCGCTTACCGCGGCCACGTTCTGTCTGCTGGGCTTCATCATCGGCGTCTGGGCCGACGGTTTCGAGAAACTGCAGGTGGTGCCGCTGATGATCATCACCCCGCTGACCTTCCTGGGCGGCGCCTTCTATTCCATAGAGATGCTGCCGCCGGCGTGGCAGACGATCACGCTGTTCAACCCGGTGGTGTATCTGATCAGCGGTTTCCGCTGGAGCTTTTACGGCGTCGCCGACGTCAAGGTCGGAGTCAGTCTCGGCATGACGGCGGTTTTCATGACGCTGTGCCTGCTGCTGATAGGGTGGATCTTCAGGACCGGCTACCGCCTTAAAAACTGATCTTCATTCCGAACCTGGGAATCGATGGAGTTCACAGGCGTAGTGAGCAGTGAGTAGGTTGGGGTGAATGCAATGAACCCCAACAAACTAAAATCCTGAAAACCCCGTTGGGGTTTCTGTTCTTACCCACGCTCTCCGAACATACCACCCCAACCTACTTACTTCATCCGAACGCGCAAAATCGCCGGGGGCAATTTTGTACACCGGATTTCATCCGGCTACAGCTGAACGCAGGCTGAACGGCAGGGTGTTATTGCAGAACACCGAAGGCCGGACTTCATCTAAACTCCTACCATGATCGGCATTCCTGCAACCCGCTTCCATGAATAGCGCTCGCCGTGCCGTTGCAGGCCTGTTGCTGCTTATCTCACTCCCCGCCGCCGGCGACGACGCGCTGCGCTGCGGTCAGCATCTGGTCGGGCCGGGCGACCGCATGTTCGAAGTGAGGGATCTCTGCGGCGAACCGGATATCAAGGTGTTGCTGGTATCGGTCCTGACCGCGCACTACCTGTTGCCGTACGAGGAGGAATGGCAGTACAACTTCGGCCCGCAGAAGCTGATGCGCTTCCTGCGCTTCCGCAACGGCGAACTCACCGGCATCGAGACCGGGCCTTACGGCTTTACCCGCCCGGCGAAGCGCTGTCAGCCGCTGGAACTTTCGGAAGGCATGTCCACGCTTGAACTGCTGTCGCGCTGCGGCGAGCCCGCCCTGATCGAGCGGCGCATTTCCGAACAGGATTATCGCGTCAGTCTCACCGGGCCGTTCTACCCGGCCGGCACCGCGCTCGAAGACTGGATCTACGATTTCGACGCCAATTATTTCAAACGCATCGCGACCGTGGTCGACGGCCGCGTGATCCGCGTCGAGAACACCGAGCGGCGCGGCAAGACGTCAGGCGCTCCGGCCGATTAGAAAAATCGACCCGGGTCAATCGCCTTCCCTGAGTGATGCTATCATTTAAAAAGATGGCCGGCGCCAGGAATATCCGCTTTGAGACAATCCGCCCGTTAGCGTGATCAAGACAATTGCCTGCTCCTGATCATGCTGCCGGACCTTGTCCGCGGCGCGCGGATGCCCCCATCAAGAAAATCCTTGCGCTGGCGATAACTGTTATAGAACAAAGACCTGCGGGACCATAGCCTGTGAAAGCATTGCAAAGGAGTAAAGACTGTCTGATTGTCGCCGCCTTGCTGACGGTCGCAAGCCAGGTCATGGCGGTGCCCGCCATCAACCACCCCGCGCGCTTCAAAGTCAATTCCCTGCACCTTGAGGCCGGACCCACACGCGACTGGGTCTATGCAGTACATCGCGATGCGGCGGGTTACCTGTGGGTGGGAACCGACAACGGCCTGCGGCGCTACGATGGCTATGAATACACCGTTTTCAGCAACGACCCCGATGATCCCGGCAGTATCGGCTCCAACCTGGTCTGGAGTCTGCTGATCGACTCCGCGCAGACGCTGTGGGTCGGCAACAGCATGCTCAGCGCCTTCAATCCGGAGACCGAGACTTTCGATAACTACTCGCTGACCGGGGGCAATGTCATCTGGAGCATGGCCGAAAGTCCGGGCGGGATCCTGTGGTTGGGCGCGGAAAACGGCGGCCTGATCGGCTTCGACGCCCGTAAACGCGAAATGATTTACCACTCCCTGGACAAACCCCTGGGCAATGCGCAGGAAGCTCCCCGCACCATCACCGAAATCATCAACGACCGCCGGGATCCTTCCATCCTGTGGATGACGGCCACCAGCGGACTGTACCGCTTCGACACCAGGACTTATCAGATCGAGCGCTTCTACAAAACGGGAGAACTGGGCCATCCCGCCATGGGCGCAACCTCATCGTCGCTCAAGATGGACCGTCAGGGCAAAATCTGGATGACCAGCGATAACGGTCTGTATGTCATCGATCCGGAGACCCGGGGCTATCGCCACTACCGGCGCGAAAAAAATAATCCACATTCGCTCAGCACCGATACTCTGGCCGCAATCCTGATCGACAGCAAGGACCGGGTGTGGATTGGAACCGACAAGCAGGGCGTGCATCTCTACCGGCCGGACACCGACGACTTTATACATATCCCCGCATCGGCGACCGCGCCGGGCGCTTTCGGTCCCGCCGGCATCAATGAAATCTACGAAGACGATGAAGGGTCACTGTGGTTTTGCGTGTCTTCTTTCGGCGTACAGCGCATCAGCGAACACCTTGAAAAATTCATCGCTATCGGCGCCGGACCCGGCGACCGGCAATTATCATGGGACCTGTTGATGGAACTGCTCGAAGACCGCGGCGGCCGGATCTGGATCGCCACCGACGGCGGCGGCCTGAACCGCTACGACCCCAGGTCGGGCCGGTTCACCAAGTACATGCATGACCCGGACAATCCGCGCAGCCTCAGCAACAACAGCGTGTTGTCCCTGGAAGAGGATCACCTGGGCCGGCTCTGGATCGGCACCTGGGCGGGCGGGTTGAACCGTTTTGATCCGGCCACCGGCGAGTTCATCCGTTACCAGCACGATCCGTCGGCTCCGCAAGACCGGACTATCGCCAATAATAATATTTTCCAGATCGTCGAGGACGCGGACGGCTGGTTGTGGCTGAGCGTGTGGAACCAGGGCTTGCAGCGCTTCAATCCCGAGACCGGCGAGTTCGTATCCTTCCAATACAATGATAAAAGCGACGCATCCGGCCTGATCAACGGCTCGGTCAATTCCATCGAAGCCAGTCGTTACGGCCATCTCTGGATCGGCGGTTACCAGGGTCTTGAAATATACGATCCCCGGACGCAGCGTTTCAACCAGCCGCCGCTGGCCAAACAAACCGTCGCGATATTCGACCTCTACGAGGACCCCCAGGGATTTTTGTGGGCGGCTACCGCGAAGGGGCTGACCCGCTATAACCATGGCACGGGCGAGATCAAACGCTATACGGTTGCGGACGGTCTTGCCGATCCCTTCGTCGCATCCATCGAACCGGACAAAAGCGGCCGTCTGTGGCTGGGAACGCGCGGCGGATTATCGCTGTTCGATCCGCAGCGGGAAGTCTTCGAAAATTTCAACAAGTTCGACGGCCTGCCGGCCAATGAATTCAACCGCTACAGTCATCTGCTGTCGCGCGACGGTCTTATGTACTTCGGCGGCACCAAGGGATTGGTCGTGTTCGACCCTTATAACCTGCCTCGCAATACCCGGGTCCCCAATATCGTGTTGACAGGTCTCGAACTTTTTCAGAAAGAGATCGCGCCGAACGATTCGCCGTATCTGCCGAAGCAGATCAACCTGCTCGACAAGCTGGCGCTGCCTTACGACCAGCGCGATCTGACCTTCAAATTTGCCGCGCTTGATTTCATCTCGCCCACCAAAAACCGCTACCGTTACCGGCTGGAAGGACTGGAAAAGAACTGGACTGAAGTGGACAGCAGCCGGCGCCGCGTCCGTTACACCAATCTCGATCCGGGGCGTTATCAGTTCCAGGTGGTCGGTTCGAACAATGACGGAGTATGGAACGAGAGAGGGGTGAAACTGGATCTCATCATATTCCCGCCCTGGTGGATGACATGGTGGGCGCGCCTGCTGGCCGTTGCGCTCGGTCTGTATGCCATGTACGGCTTCACCATGTGGCGTCTGCGAGTGGTCCGCAACGAAGTGGAAGAACGCCGCGCGGCGGAACGTGAGCTTTCGAAAGAAATCGAGGAGCGCAAGGCCGCCCAGGCCGAGCTCTTCCATATCGCCTATCATGACGCCCTGACCGGCCTGCCCAACCGGCTGTGGCTGCTGGAACGACTGGAGGAACAGATACAGCAGGCCCGCTCGAACCCGGATTACCGTTTCGCGCTCATGTTCATCGACGGGGACCGCTTCAAGCAGATCAACGATACGCATGGCCATCAGTTGGGCGACTTCATCCTGAATGCGGCGGCCAGACGCCTGGAACAGCTGGCTCCCGCACGGTACAAGGTTGCGCGCCTGGGCGGGGACGAGTTCACCGTGCTGGTGGAAGACGCGAAATCCGAAGGCGAGGTCATCGATTATTGCGATCGCCTGATCGCCGCTTTCAATGAGCCCTTTCAGGTGGAAAAAACCCCGTTATTCTTCAAGGTCAGCATCGGCCTGGTTTTCTGCAAAAACCAGTATGCGTACTCCGGCGAGATCCTGCGTGACGCCGATATCGCCATGTATAAGGCCAAGGAGCGCGGTCGCGACACTTACCAGATCTTCGATTCAAAAATGCATGAACACACCCTGGAAATCTCCGAACTCGAAGCCGACCTGTACAAGGCGCTGGAGCAGAACCAGTTCTTCCTGGTCTATCAGCCGATCGTCAATCTGCAAACAGGACAACTCGGCGGCTTCGAAGCTCTGGCGCGATGGCAGCATCCGGCAAAAGGACTGATCCCGCCGGATAAATTCATCGCAGTCGCGGAAGAGTCGGGATTGATTTCGATACTTGGTTCATGGGTTCTGCACCAGGCCTGCGCGCAACTGGTCGGATGGATAAAGGAATACCGGCTCGCAAAACCGCCGACCATCGCCGTCAATCTGTCCTCGCTCGAGTTGAGCCAACCGCATTTCCTGGCGCAACTGGACCGTACGCTGCGGGAGACGGGCATCGACAGCAGCCTGCTGAAACTGGAAATCACCGAGTCCACCCTGATGGAGCAGAGCGAATCGATGGACCTTTTGCTGGACGAACTGCGTGCGCGCCGTATCGAGCTCGCCATCGATGACTTCGGTACGGGCTATTCCTCCTTGAGTTATCTCGACCAGCTTCCGGTGCAGGTATTGAAGATCGATCGCAGGTTCGTCGACGGGATCATGCAGAGCGAGAACGGCGGCAGCTCCACTGAAATCGTCAAGGCGACCATTTCACTTGCGCACAGCCTGAACATCATGGTGGTGGCGGAAGGCATCGAGACCGAACAGCAATATCAATTGCTGAAATCCTACGGCTGCGATTTCGGACAGGGTTATTACATTGCAAGACCCCTGAGCAGCGAGGACGCCGCGCGCTTTATGGGCCATGAACCGAATGCCGCGGCCAAAGTGCGCATCAACAGTCCCATCCATGGCCATACGGGAAATCTTCCGAGACCTCCCGGCTGGCGCAGGAGCCATCGCAAAAAGTAGCGACCGGCTTTCTTTACACGTCTGGCTTTACGGAACCACGCCGAACAGCTTTCCCACGCCCGCCGTCAAAGCCATTGCCAGCGCACCCCATGTGGTGACGCGGATTGCGCCGCGCAGGGTGTTCGCGCCGCCCGCACCGGCGGCAAGGCCGCCGAGTACGGCGAGGAATACCAGCGACATCGCGACCACGGAAGCCATCAGCCATTCATCGCCGGCGAGCATCACGGTCAGCAGCGGCAGGCTCGCGCCTACGGCGAAGCTGGCCGCCGAGGCCAATGCCGCCTGCAAAGGACGTGCGCGCGTCATCCTGAAAATACCGAGCTCGTCCCGCGCATGCGCGGCGAGAGCATCGTGCGCCATCAGTTCGTGCGCGACCTGGTCGGCAAGCCCGGGGCTCAAGCCGCGGCCGACGTAGATTTCAGCGAGCTCCCGGTGTTCGTATTCCCGGTCCGCGGCCAGCTCACCGCGCTCGCGTTCGATATCCGCGTGCTCGGTGTCAGACTGAGTGCTGACCGATACATATTCACCCGCCGCCATCGACATCGCGCCCGCGACCAGGCCGGCCGCTCCGGCGATCAGGATCGCGTCGCCCGCCACTCCGGCCGCGGCGACACCGAGCACCAGGCTCGAGGTGGAGACGATGCCGTCATTGGCGCCCATTACCGCGGCGCGTAGCCAGCCGATGCGATCCGAGCGATGAGCTTCCGAATGGCGCATCAGCGTGTTACCGGCCGGATCGCGGCCAAAAAGAATTCGCGTATCGTTTTAATATTCATGCCCCCTCCTGTATCGTTTATTTCGCCGCCATACCGAGATTCGCCATCCGGTACAGCCATTTTTGCCGGGCCGCGCCATCAAGCGCCTCAACGAGCCCGACCAGGCTCTCCCGTACCGTCCTGATGCCGCAGAACCCGAGTATATTCCGCTCCAGGCTTTTCAGGCTGTGGGCGCGGAAATACCAGCGATAAAACAGCGCGGGCATGCCCATGGTGATCACAATATGCGCGCTGCGCCCGCCGGGCCGCTTCTTCCACGGCAACCTGTTTTTCCCTTCCGGCAGGGCGAAGCCGGGCCGGAATACCTGTTCCAGAAATCCCTTGAGCAGCGCCGGCATCGACCCCAGCCAGAGCGGATAAAAGATCACAATATGACCGGCCCATGCAATCGCTTCCTGCGCGCCGCGGATCGGGTCGGGCGGACTGCCGTTTTCGAAATCCTGTTTGCTGCGGAGCAGCGGGAACTCAAGCTGCGCCACATCGATTTCACGCACTGCATGACCTGCATGCCGCGCCGCTTCCCGATACGCCTGCGCCAGCGCGTGCCCGTAATGCGGCGCCGCATCCGGGTGGCCCTGAATGATCAGAATATTCCGCATATCGCCACCATGTAATGTCGCCGCGTCAAGACAGAAACAATTTCTGCTCGCTCCGTGCCGGCCGCGACGGCAGGAACTCGCGGATTGCCTGTTCCGGCAGCGTGGAAATATTCTTGTGGATTTCGCCGTCGATGCAGAGCCGGAGCTGCGGGCTCATCCGGCCGTGCAGCAAACCGGCGAATTCCGGGGAAGCAACCAGCATCAGACTCTGGAAACGGTTCTGGCGGCGGGCGCTTTCGAGATAGGCGCAAACACGGGCGGCAAAACGTTTCGCTCCGTCGTGTTTGACGGAATACTGCTCCATGGCATGCCGGCCTTGCCCGGAACGGGCGTGCGCGCGGCCGGGACGGTCCGCCATCACCGCGCGCTCGTGCAGACGCGAGCCGGGATCGACCAGCACGTAAACTTCCGTGAGCGGCATCGATTTCCGGGTTCCCGCACTGAAGATGCGGGCGCGGGCCTTACTGGCCACTACTATCCAAAGGGTTTTTTTCATACTGGTTTTTATCATAGAGGCCTCCGGGCTGCTACCGATAGCATGCATTTGTCTTGTCTTAAATTTTAAGACCCGAATCAATCAGGCGAGATTCCGGAGGGAACCGGCTCAGGCGGAGACCAGCAACATCATTTTCACCAGGGCGGCGACGGAGTCGGCCTGCATCTTCTGCATAACCGAACCGCGGTGTATTTCCACCGTGCGCTGGCTGATGTCAAGTTCGTTCGCGATCTGCTTGCTGGACTGCCCGGCCGCCACTTTCTGCATGATCTCCTTTTCACGCGGCGTCAATGTGTCATAACGGCGGCGCACCCCGTCCGATTCGCGGTATTGCTCGCGGTGTTTCCGGTCGCGCTCAAAGGCCTTGCGGATAGCGCCGAGCAGATCCTCGTCGCGAAACGGTTTCTGCAGAAATTCGACGGCGCCCTGCTTCATCGCCTGCACCGCCATCGACACGTCGCCGTGACCCGTGATGAAAACGATCGGAATGCCGCCGCCGCGACGCGACAATTCGTCCTGCAACTGCAGGCCGTTCAGCCCGGGCATGTGGATATCGAGCACCAGGCAGCCGCCCTGGCGCGGATCGTAACTTTCGAGAAATTCCGCCGGGCTCGCGTAATCCTGCACCGGCAGATGGGCGGACTTCAGCAGCAGGCGCAATGCGTCGCGCACCGCCTCGTCATCGTCAACCACGAACACGATCTGCTGCATGGCTCGCTCCTAACCCCCGTTCAACGGCAGAATGAAATAAAACTCGGTTCCGGGATTCACCGCATTGTAGCCCAGGTTGCCGCCGTGCGCGGTAACGATCGTATGACTGATATGCAGGCCCATGCCCATACCCTTGGACTTGGTGCTGAAGAAGGGACTGAAAATGCGGTCGCGGCTTTCTTCCATCAGGCCGATGCCGTTATCCCGGACGCTGACGCGGACCGCGCCTTCGGGCAGCAGCGCGCTGCCGATATGGATGGCGCGCTCCGCCGGTTCGCGCGCCTCCAGCGCGTCGACGCTGTTCAGCAGCAGGTTGAGCAGCACCTGCTGGATCTGCACGGGGTCCACCTGCACCGGCGGCAGCAGCGGCTCCAGCGCGCTGTCGAACCGGACATCGCGCGAGCGACCGTCGATCCGCACGATCTCGACCGTCTCCTCGATCAGCCGGTTGAGGTGCGTGGCTTCGCGCACCGACTCGCGCTTGTTCACCAGCGTGCGCAGGCGGCGGATCACCTGCGCCGCGCGCCCCACCTGATCGTCTATTTTTTTCAGGGCGCGTTTGAGTTCCGGTTCGTCCATGCTCGCGTCGACCAGGCGGTAACAGGCCTGGGCGTAGATGGTGATGGCCGCCAGCGGCTGGTTCAGTTCGTGCGCGATACCGGCCGTCATGGCGTTGAAAGTGCTGAGTCGCTCCATGTGCGCCAGGCGCTCGCGCGTCTCAAGGATTTCCTCGTCGCGCTGGCGCAGGCGGCGCTCGCTCTCCCTGAGTTCCGTAAGGTCGCGGATGATCCCGGTAAAGCTGCGTTGCCCGGACCCCCGGACCTCGCTCACGGTCAGATGGATCGGAAATTCGGTGCCGTTTTTCCGGAGCGCCATCAGTTCGCGGCCGATGCCGATGATCTTGGCGTCGCCGGTGTTAAGGTAATTATGGATGTAGCCGTCGTGTTTCTCGCGGTGCGGCCGCCCCATCAACAGGCTGACGTTCTTTCCCAGCACCTCGGCCTCGCTGTAGCCGAACATCTTCACCGCGGCGGGGTTGAACATCTGTATCGTGCCGACGGCGTCTATATTGATGATGGCGTCAACGACCGAATCCAGTACGGCGTTGGCGCGCGCCTCGACCTTCTCCAGATTGCGCTCGGCCTGCGAGCGCCCGGTGACGTCGATGCCGGTGCAGACCACCCGCGTAATCTCGCTGCGCTCGTCCCGCAGGCAGCGGTAGTGCCAGTAAATCATGATTTCGCGCCCGTCTTTCGTCAGCACGGGATTCTGGAAATGCAGCGAATCCTCGGTGCCGACCATGAGCGCCGCCCGGAATACGGTTTCGATATCACCGCGATAGCTTGCGGGAACGAAATTCTCCACCCAGCGCCGGCCGATGATCTCGGCCGGCTCATAGCCGGCCAGGAGGGCGCCATAGGGATTGATGTGCAGCACCTCTCCGTCCGGGGCCAGCGTCATACAAAGGATTTCCGCCAGTTCCAGGTAGGTTTGCGTTTCAGTCTGGGCGATCTTCTGCCGTGGCATGCCTTCTTTATATATCCGTCGGGCCGGTCAATGCTGAAGCAAGTGTGTCAACGCCCCCGGGATTTGTCCAGACCGGGACCGTCTAGTTAAAAGTATCTAGATACGCCGCGCAGCCTTGCGCCTCCGGCCGAAACAACTTTTCTGGAAAATCAACGACTTAAGCGGAGGCCGCGCCGACCCCATGCAAGCAGGGTCGCTGCATTTTCTAGCTAAAAGCCACGATACAAAAGCCCCCCGCCGCGGGCTTTAATTACACCATAGGCCGGATTGACGGCTCCCGCATTGAACAGGAGTAATGACATGGGATCGATACACGCACTGCATCATGCAACCCAGGCCCGCGACAGCGACGCCTCCCGGCACGCGATAGGCCTGCTCTCAGGACTGTCCGCCGAAACGCGCAAGCGGCTGGAGCAGTTGATCGGACGCCCCAGGATCCTGCATCGCGGGGAGCGCCTGTTCAGCGCCGGCTCGGAAGGCGACAGCCTGTATCTGATCAATTCCGGTTCCTTTAAAGCGCATGTCGATTCGGATGCCGGCGAGGAACAGATCACGGGCTTCCATTTCACCAGCGACCTGATCGGCTTCGACGCACTGGAAACCGGCCGCCATACCCATACCCTGGAAGCGCTGGAAACGGCGGGCGTCTATCGCATACCCTTTGAAACCCTGCAGCAGATCGCGCGCGGTGATTCGGATTTGCAGCGGCTGCTGATGAAAAAAATCAGCCGTCAGCTCGGCGACGAGCACCGCACCATCTTCATGCTCGGCCGCATGAATGCCGAACAACGCCTGGCGCAGTTCTTCATCAGGCTCTCCCAGGTCATGCAGGAAAGTGGTCGCATGGCGGACGAGCTCAATCTCAGCATGCCGCGCCACGATATCGCCAATTACCTCGGCCTGGCCCTGGAAACCGTCAGCCGGCTGCTGCACCGCTTCCAGAGCTCCGGGCTGCTCAAGGTCGCGCACCGCAACGTGCAGCTGCTGAATCTCGACGGTCTCCAGCACATTGTGCGCAAAGGCGATGCGCGGCTGGCGCAGGCGCATTAAGCCGCCCGGTTGAGGTACATCAAGGCGCCGACCCGCTCCCTTGCTAAGCTGGATAAATATGAACCGCCACAACAGAATGAAAAAACTGCGCCCCGCCCTGCTGTCGCTGGCGCTGATACCGACCGTTTATCTGACGGTGACGGGAGTGATCGAACAGCCCGGGAAGGAGCGCCAGCAACAGCTGCGCCAGGTGCTGGCGCAGAACTGCAGCGTCTGTCACGGGAAGTCCCTGCAGGGGGACGTCGGGCCCGCCCTCAACCCGAAGACCCTGGGCGGCAAGAACGAAGACATGCTGGTGTCGACCATACTCCAGGGACGCGAAGGAACGATCATGCCTTCCTGGTCCTGGATGCTCAAGGAGAACGAAGCGCGCTGGCTGGTGCGCTTCCTGCGCAGCGAAAAAAAATAAATGGGCGACGACCGGGGAAAGTATCACACGACATTCCGGGCAGTCGCATCCTCGTCGGGCTAACCATAGGGTGTGCCGTCCTTGCGGACAAATCGTCCATCGGAGTTCGCGCTTTTCAGGTCGATGTCCGAGCACGTCGTCAGATCGTCCGGATGCCGCGAACCCACTTCCAGATAGATCGCAACCGCCGCCGATTCATTGATCAAGTGATGACCGTTGCCCGTGCCTTTCGGAAACGCGGCGCACTCCCCGGCCCGCAGCAGAGTCCTACCCTGATCTTCAACGAGCGTGACTTCGCCTTCGAGCACATAGACGAACTCGTCTTCATGACTATGCCAATGCCGCTGGCTCGACCACGCGCCGGGCGGCAGCGTCATCAGGTTCACGCCGAAGTCCTTGAGGCCGCCTGCATCCCCCAGCCTGCGCCGGGTGCGCGTGGCGCAGGGCTCATCGAACGGACTGGGGTAGCCCGAACCCTTTCTCATGGGTACCGCCGCAATGTCGATCTTAGGCATGGGACATACTCCGCGCGGGCCAACGCCCGAATTAAACCGGGCCGCCAAGCGGCGCCGGCTGGAATGAATTGTCAGCGCCACCTGCGCTCACGGCATCTTGACCTCAACCAGCTCTTTCAAGTCTGAAAGAACGTCGGGGCCATCGTCTCCGCCAGAAGGGGCATTGGGACGCGGGTCTTCCTGACGTAAAAGCAGCGTTGTGAGCCCGCCGCTCTCGGTCAACTCATAGGTCATGAAGAAGTAATGTTCTGGAATGTCCTGCAGGCCGGGGTGGGGGAAGAACAGCGAATACTTCAGACGCGATTCCGGTATGAACTCAAGTACGGCGCCCTTCTGCTCAAAAACCTGCCCGTTCCATTCATTACGGAAAATGATCGGGGCGCCCGGCTCCCAGGTGGTCAGCAGATCGGAGCCATACTGCCATTGCTTGACCAGATCAGGCACGGTCAAGGCCCGCCAGACTTTGCCTGCCGGCGCACGAATTTTGACGATCGAATCGGTTGTTTTCACTTAATCCCCCGGATGATTGTTGTTGGCCTGATGCGTGAATCAAGATGGCGCCGGTACGGCGACCCGTCTGCATGACTTGCAGGTTGTACACTAAACCAGCTGATGTTCATACAGGAATATCTGCACATCCTGCACATCCGGCGCCATAGCGAGCGATTTGCAATCAATTCAAAGGCAGCGGTTCCGCCAGGCCCGCCAGCACCAGTATCCCCCATATTAATAATGCAAATCCGCCGAAAACGTACAACAGAATAAAGAAGTGGAAAGCCAGCGGATTGGCTTCGCGTGTCGGCGTATAAAGTTTGAAGCCGCCGGTACCGGCGCGAATTTCACCCTTGCGGTAGCCCCGATAGGCCACGATCAGCAGACCGATGCCGAATATAAACAGGAAGACGGTTGTCATTTTGCCGATTTCCGGGCCGCGAGTCTGGAACCGAAGAACGCGGCGAGGAACTGGGGAATGGAAATAACCATCATGAAAAGGACGGCGAATGGCAATAACGAAAGAGAGCTGCCGTTCAGCAAGGCGCCGACCACCTGGCCGCCCGCCATGCCCAGCGCCCAACGCCAGGGCCTGACCGGGAACAGATAGCCAATGACAAAAGCAGCGATGCACATGAATGGAATCCCCAAAGAATAATAAGAACCGTGGTCCCAGGCTTCGTTTCTGCCCGTCGCCATGATGATCGCCAGATAAACGGCCAACCCGCACAGGGATGAAGCGGCGTAGGGGAAAAAGTGATCGCCGCTTTGTTGATTATCAAGCATTACTGTACCTTCTCAAGAACAACCAAGTTACAGGAAATGCCACGACCAAGGTGCTTATAGTCATTGGACCAATCGGCAAAAATGCGAGCAAGCCTGACAAAACCACAGGCATTCGCAGGATTAAATGCTGCAATACTAATTGTTGCCACGCCACAGTTAAAATTGGCGCGGCCTGCCATAAAATGACTCCTGAAATTGCAGCTGAAAACAGAGTAATTATTGACGAGACAAGGGCATGCCATTTTGAGAGTCCATGTTTAAAGTAGATGCGTGTTTGAACGAGTGTAGCTATTAACCATGGGAATAATGCCCCGATTACTATAAGCAGGATAAACTCCAAGCCTGTTATGTAATCCGTTTCCATTCGTGTACTTAACGGCTGCTTAGCGGGAGAGGCGCGTTCATCGCCGAGTCCGGGCTAAAGCGAGCCATAGTTGAACGAAAATTCTCCGCCATTGAGTGCAATGATGGAGCAAATTTGGTCTTTTTGGAAAGACAAGAAATGGCGGCCTTCCCAACGTTAGTTAGGCCGGCGCGGCGCTGTTCGCCGTGTCCGGTTGAAAAATTGTTAGACTCCCTTTTATTCGTCCTCCCCCCACGACATTTCTGGAAGCTTGCCAAGGTTTTCGATGTAGCGAGCCTCGTTGAATGGTTTTTGATTCTTCATAATTTCAGATATCTCAACCGTCACTGCATAACCGATAAGTTTCATAGCTCCTTCTTCTGTATGCCCTTCGAAGAGTAATCGCTCAAAAGTTTCCCGGACTTCACGAGGGTTATTGTCCCGAATTTGGTTCGAGATGATTTCAAATATGGCGGCTCGGGCAATTTCTGAAACTTCTTCCATTTCATTCCCACTCACATTACGGGTTTGGGGAATCCAACGTTCCACTGACGGACGTGCGATTTATCGCGCCACGTTGAGTGATTTGTTACGTGTTTTATTACAATTTGAATTTGCAGCTCATCCATAATGCGTTTTCCCTCTCGGTTTCAACATTATCAGCTATATACAGCTCATATTCTCCCGGCGTCTCTAATATTGGAATTAAGACTTCCTTTCCATCCTTCCATATTGTTCCTGTAGTTGCCGCCGTTAATGTAAAAGCGGCCAAGTCTTCAAATCCATTAATTTCATAAACCGGATTCGAAACACCATCACCCATCAGCCAAATACTTGCCCCCCTTGGAGTAATAAGCACCATTTCTTCTGGATGCGGGACCACAATTTTCACATGAACGGACACGTCAATTTCTGATTTTTCCACATCGCAATTCATTGAAGCCGCGCTGCAGATAGAAATATTCAGACTGAAAAATATGATGAATAATCGTTCCATTTCTGCCACCTTTTACACATAACAGTAGAAAACAGAGGCCTTCGACCTCTGTTTCTGTATTAAACCTCTGTGTTCTCGAGGTTTACCGGGATTTTGGTCTTAACTTTCTGTTTTAAACATAAAGCGCGGTTTCTCCACTTCACCCATATTTAATTAGAGAGGTCTGAAGTTTCCGCGCCCTTGATTCTTTTCAGAATCTACACCAGGTTTTTAAGAAGCAAAAGGGTTTTTACATGGCGTATATCGCCATTTTCTTGTTTCAGGGATGCTAGGCGATGGCGGACGGCCGATCTGCGTGAGCGGATGATCGGGGGAAATAAGGCGCACCGGCCGGGTGCGCTTGCTCTGCAGTGACGAGATGCGTCAGACGACCAGGGAATATCGGTGCTGCGACAGCCGCAGGTATTGATCGAAGACCGCGCACACGGCGCGCACATGAGGGCGTCCCTCGGGGGTGAGAGCCACGACATCGCCCTGCGTCGTGACCAGGCCTCTCTCCTCGAACGTTTTCAGGAGAGTCCGCTCCGGAATGAAAGCTTCGTCACGGCCATGCCTGCGCGATGCTTCGCGCAGGTCCACCCGGTAATAACACATCAGCGCGCCGATGATGTCGCGCCGCATGCGGTCATCGTCCGTGGTCGCAAGTCCGCGCGCTACCACCGGCGCTCCGGCCGCCAGCTGTTTCCTGTAGTCATGAATGGACGAGGTGTTCTGCGCGTAGCCTGCCGGCAGCGCGCTGATCGCCGACAGGCCGAACGCCAGCAGCGTGCCGGAGGCATCGGCGGTATAGCCCTGGAAATTGCGCCGCAGACTGCCCGCTTCAAGCGCGCGTGTCAGCTCATCGTCATCGCACGCGTAGTGATCGATGCCGATGGATTTGTAGCCGTTCCAGATGAAAACCCGGCGCATCGCCTCGGCCATGCGGCTGCGCTCAGCCGGCCCGGGCAGCGGCATTTCGTCGAGCACGCGCTGATGCTTGCGCATCCAGGGCACGTGCGCATAACCGAACACGGCCAGCCGTTGCGGTTCGAGCTCCAGCGCCAGCCGGGCGGTTTCGAGCACCGAATCCACCGTCTGGTACGGCAGCCCGTACATCAGATCCAGGTTGATGCGTTCGATGCCGGCGCTGCGCAGTTGAGCCACCGCCGTCGCGACCAGTTCATAAGGCTGTATCCGGTTCACGGCCTGCTGCACCCGCGTGGAAAAATCCTGTACGCCAAGGCTCGCGCGATTCACGCCGCCGCGGGCATAGGCCGCGCATTTTGACGCATCGATGGTGCGCGGATCGATTTCGAGCGCGATCTCCGCTCCGGGTTGTATATCGAAGCTTTCGTGCAGCGCATCCATCAGGCGGCTGAAATCCGCGGGCTCCAGAATGGTGGGCGAACCGCCGCCGAAGTGCACGTGCGCGGCGCCGAGCCTGCGGCCGAGCCGCGCCCTCGTCTGCGCGATCTCGCGCAGCAACAATCCCAGGTACTCCCGTACCGCTTCGTAGTGGCTCGTGATTCTGGTGAAGCAGCCGCAGAACAGGCACAGCTGCCTGCAATACGGAATGTGCAGATACAGCGATACCGGTTCGGCCGCCGGCAGTGCGCCCAGCCAATCCGCGTACAGCTCGCCGTCAAGGGCGGCAAATTCGGTCGCGGGCGGATAGCTGGTATAACGCGGCAGCCGCTGCTCGCCGATCGGCGGGGCGGCGGGCTGCGCGCCGCTCCCGGTAACCGGGACGCTCACCAGCGGAATCATGCGTTGCGCCATAAAGTCTCCGTGTATGTTGTCTGTCACAGCAGGACATGCGGTCCGCATGTCTTTAGGAGGGGGCGATTGATCCGGATCAAAACCTGCGATTGGCGCGGCGGACATGTACCGGGGGCAGGGGGATATCCGCCGCGCTGTCGGTTTACGCCTCCCATCCAGGGAAACTATAGGCCATTCGCCGGCGGCGCTCCCTTGACCTTGGTCAAGAGCGGCGGGCCTATTCGAAGTTTTTCAGCCGCTCCACGTCGTGGATGACGAGGGTTTGCCGGTCCACCGAAATAATGCCGTCCTGCGACAGGACGGCCAGCAGGCGGGAAAACGACTCCGGCTTGATGGACAGTTTCGAGGCCAGAGTCTGTTTGGGAATCGTGAGCGTCAGGGTGCAGGAGCGCCCGGCGTCCGCCGGTATCTGGTAGACCAGGTAACGGACCAGCCGATACATGGCGTTCTGCTGGCTGAGGTTATCGATTTCCTGCACATGGTGATGCAGGCGCATGCTGAGGTCCGCCAGCAGGCGGAAACAGTAGTCGGTGCTTTTAGCGAGTATGGCGCGGTAGGCCTGGTTGGGAATTCCATACAGCAGACTCTCGGAGAGGGCCTGCGCCGTCACCGGGTAGACGGGGTTTTGCATGAACATCACGGCTTCGGCGAAGGTGCTTCCGGGGTACATCACTTCGATCACCTTCTCCTGGCCGGCCGGAGAGATGCGCGACAGCTTGATCTGGCCCGAGCCGATCAGGTAGAAACGCTCCGCCGGGCTGCCGTGATGGAACAGGATCTCGCCCGCCGCCAGGCTGACCTTGCGCACGCCCTGCGCGAGACCGGTCAACAGGGCATCGTCGATGCTGTTGAACAGGTAATGCTGCTTCAGCCTGCTGCGGATATCCTCGGGCGCCGCGGTCATTTGCTTCACCGGAAAAATGAATGCGGGCAGTGTGCCGCAAAAAAACCGCGGGCACAACGCTGTTGCCGAAGCTTCTGCAGAAACGGGCTGAAACGCTCCTTAATAATCCGGGAAAGTCAGGGCGAAAGACGCTCGATTGCCCAAGCCTCTTCCGCCCCGCGCCGGTACACAAAGCGGTCGTGCAACCGGTGCTGGCGTCCCTGCCAGAATTCGATGCTGTGCGGGCGCACGCGGTAACCGCCCCAGAAGGAAGGCAGCGGAATTTCGCCTTCGCCGAACCTCTGCTTCACTTCCTCGAACTGCCGCTCCAACTGTTCGCGCGAAATCACCGGCCGGCTCTGCCGCGAGGCCCAGGCGGCGAGGCGGCTGGCGCGGGGCCGGCTGCTGAAATAACGGAAGGCTTCCGCCGTGGACAGTTTTTCCGTGCGCCCGCCGACGATGACCTGGCGTTGCAACGGAAGCCAGCCGAAATGCAGGCTGACTTGCGGGTTGCCCGCAATCTCGCGCGCCTTGCGGCTTTCCAGATTGGTATAAAAGACAAACCCGGTTTCATCGAAATCCTTCAGCAGCACCATGCGCTGCGACGGGCTGCCGTCCGCGCCTGCGGTGGCGAGCGTCATTGCATTTGCATCGACGATCCCCGCCAGCCGGGCTTCGTCCAGCCAGTATGCGAACTGCGTTACCGGGTTTGCAGCGAGTTCGTCGCGGGACAGGCCGGGCCATACGCCGTCGTCCCGGATCTTCGTATTCATTGCGTACCGCCTGTTTCTCGAAGATTTTTAAAATATATAGTGATATTCGACCCGCGGCGAAAGCCCGTTCATCCCGGTTGGCCGTCAATGCGGGGTTTCGTCAGCATCGGGAAATACGTCAGCAGGAAGCTGCCGAAGGACAGTATCCAGAACGTCTGCGAACACGCGATCCACAGGCGGTAATGTTCCATATAGAGCAGCGGTGCGAACACCCGCAGGATCGCGGCAATAACCAGCGCCAGCAGCGCGTATTGGACGACGGCGGGCGGCTGGTGCACGTTGCGCCCGGTATGGCCCAGCGACACGCGCGCCATCATCGCGAGCGTGACCAGCCCGATCCCGCCGACGGCGAAGGCGTGCAGGCTCAAAAAGGGCGAAACCGCGTAATACACCGAAGCGGCGTAGAGGGGAAACCCGAGCGTGATGAAAGCATAGGCCAGGTGCAGCCCCCACAGCAGGGGATACGCCCGGATGCCCCAGGTGTACCAACCGGCCAACCGGAGGGCATGCAGCACGAACAGAGCGAGCGCCGTCGCGGCGGCGGCCTGCTTCATCCCGGCGAACACGTCCAGGACCACGAACAGTACGAACAGCAGCAGGCTTGCGATATCCAGCCAGCGCCGGTTCCTGAGCTGCACCGGATAACCCACGCCGCGCTCGGTGAAAAACGGAATCAGCCGGCGGCTCATGGTCAGAATAAGCGCGATGATCAGATACAGACCGCCGTAAATTCCGATGCGCACCCCTCCATCGATCCAGCCGAGCAGGCCCGCGTAAAATGCGGCATTACCGAGCCCCAGCAATACCAGCTTGGAAGTCACCCCGAGTTGCCGCCACTGCCGGGAGCGTATGACCGGCGCGGCGACCGCGCACAGCAGGGCCAGCACGAAACCCAGATCCAGCGCGGCCAGCGCATACAGTCCTCCGCCTGTATTAAGGAGCGGTAAAAGACGCGCCAGCGCCCAGAGCGCGAACAGCAGGGCCAGCGGGCGGCCGCTGAGCGTCGGCAAACCGGTCCAGTTGCGGACGGCGGTCAGCAGGAAGCCCGCGATCACCGCCATCGCATAACCGTAGATCATTTCATGGGCATGCCAGGCGACTGCGGGCAGTTTTGGCCGCAACAGATGCATGCCGAACACATAGATGCCCATCCAGGCCAGCATGACGAGCACGGCGTGCAGCGCGGCCCCGGCGAAAAAAGGACGGAAGCCGAGATTGAACAATGCGTTAGTGCCGGCGTTCAAGGCCGACGGGTCGTGGATTTTGAGCATGAATAAACACGTTAATGAATTTTGGATATTCTAACGCCCCAGCGTGGGCGCCGGCTTGATTTGCGTCAAGCAGGCGCTTTCCCCAGCCAGTGATCCCACAGGCCTGCCAGAAAATGGAAGGCGAAGTACAGATAGGCGCCGGACCAGCAGAGCGCCGCCGCCCACAGCAGCACGACCCTGTCATCGGTTGCCGCTCCTGCCGCGACGCGCAACGCCGCGGCTGCAACGATCAGAACGGCGGCGGTCAGCACGATGCGCAAGGGCGGCGCGTGGCGCGCGGAATGCTGGAACTGAAGACGCGCCATGACTCCGGTGGACAGCGTGCCGAGCGCGCCCACGGTGATGATATGCAGAATCGCCACCTGGCGCGGCGCCTCGAAGAAAATTTCCCGGCCATAGAGGAGTAATCCAAGCGCAAGCCAGCAGTAGCCCATCCCCAGACAGATCAAATCCGGACGTTTCCGTAAACGCCACAGTCGCCAGCGATAGCAACGTATCGCGGCGGCGCAACCGGCGGCGGCCGTGCTTGAACCGGCAACCGGATTACCCTTAGGAAAGAACAACGCCACGGCGGCGACCGACAGCAGGATGATGAGCGCGGCCTCGAAGCGGGGTTGCACGCGCGCCTCCATCTCGAACCCCAGACGCTGCGCTTCGCCGGCTGCCGCGGCCGGAATGATGCGCCCGCCCATAAACGCCATCAGCAACGAGACCAGCAGCACCACTTGCTGCAGCAGCAGACGCTGTTTTTCCATGGTCGGCGCGACATAATCGGCGATCGCGTATACGACCGGAAACGCGCACAGGCCCAGCAGCAGCGGACTGAGTGCGCGGTTGCGCCATTTCTTCGCCGCCAGAAACCTCGGCACGGCGTGCCAGGCCAGTGTGATGACAAACAGCGCATTAAATATGTGCCTTGGGGTATCGAAAGGCACGAGGATCATCAGCCTGGCGCCCAGCCAGAATGCGAACAGCGCAAGCAATTCCCGGGACGGCATCTGACCCAGCGTGTAGCCGGCCACGAGCGCAAGGGCGAAACCGAAAAGCATTTCATAGGCATGGCCGGAACCCGCGAGGCCGGGCGGCCACAGCATGCCCGAAGTCATGGCATGGACAGACAGCGGAATCGCAAGCGCCGCGTAAATCGAGGCGGCCGGGAAAAACCACGGATAGGCCCAGGTTCTTGCGGGCGTTGGCGCTGGATTCTTATTCATTCGGCAACCCGTTCCGCCTATTCGATGGTGCAACTTCGTCCGGGCGGCTACTCCACCGGCAAGGCCGCGACCGCGGGCAGCACCGTTTCGCGCCAGACGCGCCAGGTTTCAACGACGGAAGCGTCTTCATGATAGCGTTTTTTGACACCGTGCGCGGACAGGTCGATATGGAGCACGGGTGTCACGCCGTGACGCTCCAGGCATTTCCTCGCGCAGTTCAGCGCGCAGCCATCCAGCACGACCACCGGCCGCCCCGAAGTCGCCTTTTTGACCAGGGATTTGACGTTGCCGCCCACGCCCGCGATGCAGGACATTTCGGCGAGCCCTTCGCGGTCGAGCCGCACCGCCAGCGTGTTGGCGAGCTGAGCGGCATTCGAACAGCCGGAGCAGGAATAGACTAACGGCAACTCCTTATACTCCTGGCGCCTGGTTGGACAATTTCCATCATGCATGGAAAGACTCTAGGACATCCGAGCCGGCCTCGCCTTGATCTTGATCAACCTATCCCACCTGAATGAACTAAAGGGACCCGGATTTCACCAGCAATGTTGTGTAGCCGCTCAACCTGAGCCGGATCACGAGAATTCGGCTTATGTAATACTCATGCGGCCACGCAGCGCCGCCGACCCCACTCTCCTTAGAAAACCACCCGCGCATACTCAGGCGGCGGAGGGTCTGGGCGCACATAACAATTCACTGACGGGCGCGTGATTCATCGCGCGTTCCCGTTGAGTGATTTGTTATGTGATATACGCATTTTCGACGCAAATAGCTCAAACCCGCAGCTCTGGAAAAACAGCCTGGCTCCAGAATTGAAATTCCAGACATCCAATTCAATATCCTTGACACCACGTTTGGCGCATTCCTCCTTCAGATGCTCTATTAAGAGCTTCCCGGCACCCTTCCCACGCGAAGACTCTGCAACACCAATTTGGTGCAGATAACAATACTCCCGCGCGCGAAGAATCTTTGATTCCGCAACTTTTTTATATTCAGCTATTGCATAGCCCAGCACTGCGCTATTTTTAATTACAACCCAAAAACCGTCTCTTCCAAGGTAGGGACGAAGTAAATCAACCGCACTGGAAAATGTTATGGAAGAATATCTTTCGGGTGATGCCTGAGCGTGAAGGTCTTGCGTTCGCATAAGAATCTGCGCAACCGCTTCCAAATCTTCTTCACTTGCTTCTCTGATGTTCATTGCTTGAATTCGTGGTTTACATAGCGATCAGCTAAAACGCGGGAGCGCCGGAGTCGCTTGAGCCCCTTGTTAGGATTCATTGAACAGGCCCGCAATTACATGCCGTGAATTTTCGCAAAGATAGCCTCTCTCTAGTGGATAGTGAGAGTCGCGGTTTTCCCATGTTGTTACTCCATCAGGCAAAGAATGGCTCATCTTGTATCCCTCTATATCAAGGGGCCTAGATAAAGTGATGGCTAACGGACAACGGATACCAGCTGGAGCATCTATGCTTGCAATATGGTTCCCGCGGGCCAATTCGAATTCAAGGATTCCAAGCAATTTCCCACTGAGCTCTTGAAGTGCCTTTAATTCTCTCTCAGATTTCATCTTGAATCCTAACGCCGCAGTTCAGCCGCCGCGCGATGCGCTGTCCAGCGCGCAGCAAGCGCATAATGAAATGACGCGCTTGCTGCGCGCCAGCGATTGGGTATCACGGTCGGCTGCAACTGCTTGTTAGGCGACATCCGCATGCAGAACCACTGTTGGCTCGTCTGACTCAACCAAAAAAGTACCGAAGTCACCAGTGACCTCAAAGCGCTTCGGGCTTGATTCGATGAAGCTATCGAAGTGGCCATAGTCATTTTCGACGGTCGCATCGACGGCCGGGCGCACCTCTGACATTTTGGGAAGCCCCTTAACCGAGCGAGCGTTTGGAAACTCGAGAATTCCACGCCGAAAACATGCCCACTCTTCAGCGGACGGAGGACGAAACGCGGGGTGCTCTTCCGTCAACACAAAGTCAACATCGAATCGAAGCGCGTTTTGGTCGCGATTCCATGACAAAACGAAGGACTCCGTAAGATCGAGTCCGTCAAAGGCACGGATAGCTGTCCAATCACGCATGTCGCCTAACGTTTGCGTGTGTGGCGAGGCGCGTTTAGCGCCGAGTCACACACGACGCACTTGTTAGGCTCTTTTAACCTCTCAACCATTTTGAAACCATAAAAAATACTCTCGGTAAAAATAACATGATTAGTGGAGCAGATATTAGCAACAAAAAACTGATTTTCAGGGGTCTTGAATATGGACTGGCCACATAAAATAAAAGCTTTTCTTTAGCTCTCCCAATTTTCCCTTCAAGAGAATAAAATTTTTCTATAGAGGTTGCGGCATATATATACCCACATTCTTCCGAGGAGCTTCTTATACATAATTTATAAATTAGATCCTTATTACAGAAAATCGAATTGCAGCTTTCTCTAACCTCCTTTGCACACTTTTCTCCATGCTGGGAGATGAACTTGCTGTAACTACTCCCATGCTCCCCAAGACAAGCATAAAAT
>DASUFE010000093.1:0-6289 GCA_036274675.1 Gammaproteobacteria bacterium | reverse complement strand
CGAAGGGGGAGAAAGAGAAGAGACAGGAAGACGTTTATCCGCCGTTCCATGCCTGTTATCGCCCATCTCCTGATCATGTGTAATTTTCCGTACATACACGGGATATACTGACCCGGCCGAATAATTAGAAAAGGGGCACGGAAGGTATGCTGAATCAGGAGCTTAAACTGAACCCTCCCAAAGCGATTTATTATGTGCTCTTCACTGTGTCCGGTTTCTCGGGCCTCATCTACGAATCCATCTGGTCGCATTACCTGAAGCTGTTCCTGGGCCACGCGGCCTATGCGCAATCGCTCGTGCTATCCATCTTTATGGGCGGCATGGCAATCGGCGCCTGGGTGGCGGGGCAATATTCCTCGCGCTTGCGCACTCCGGTGCTGGCCTACGCGCTCGTTGAGGGAGTTATCGGCATCCTGGCGCTCATATTCCACGGCAGCTTCACCGCCATCATCGACCTCGCTTACAACAGCCTGCTGCCCGCGACCGGCTCGATCGCGCTCGCCCATGCCATAAAATGGACTCTCGGGGCGGCGATGATCATTCCGCAATCCATCCTGCTCGGCATGACCTTCCCTCTCATGACCGCAGGCATCGTGCGCCGGTATCCGGCGGGCTCGGGCGGCACCATCGCGCTGTTGTATTTCACCAATAGCATCGGCGCCGCCATCGGTGTGCTGGTCAGTGGTTTCTGGCTGATCGAAGCGGTGGGCCTGCCGGGCACGATCACGACGGCCGGGATTATCAATATATTGCTTGCGCTGATAGTGTGGATGACCATCAAGCTCGATATCGCGCCAGCCACTGCGCCAATGCGGGCCGGGCCGAACGCCGGCGCCAACCGGGAAAACCGGCTGCTGCTGGGCGCTGCCTTCGTCACCGGCCTGGCTTCCTTCATCTACGAGATCGGCTGGATCCGGATGCTGAGCCTGGTACTGGGGAGTTCGACGCACGCATTCGAATTGATGTTGAGCGCCTTCATCACCGGCCTTGCGTGCGGCGGGCTGTGGATCCGCAAACGCATCGACAACTTTCCCTCGCCGGTGAAATTCGCCGCTCAGGTGCAGATCGCGATGGGCCTGCTCGCGCTGCTGACGCTGCCGCTGTACGGCGCGACCTTCGACTGGATGTCGACGCTGGTGCGCGCGCTGAACAAGACCGAACAGGCTTATAGCCTGCTGCTGCTCGCCAGCCACGGCATCGCGCTCGCCATCATGCTGCCGGCCACCTTCTGCGCCGGCATGACGCTGCCGCTGTTCACGCACAGCCTGCTCAAAACCGGTTATGGTGAAAAGAGCATCGGGCGGATCTACGCCTTCAACACGGCGGGGTCGATCGCGGGCGTGCTGCTCGCCGTGAACACGCTGCCCCTGCTGGGCCTGAAGAATCTGATCAGCCTGGGCGCGTTCCTGGATATCGCGCTCGGCCTCGCGCTGCTGGCTTTCATATTCGGCGCCGGGCGGCGCGCGCGGCTGGCGGGAATCTGCGCCGCCGTGGCAGCGGCTTTCCTGGCGGTTTTCAGCTTTTCTCATATCAGCCCTGCGCAGCTCGCCTCCGGCGTGTTCCGCTACGGGCGCGCGTATATCGAGAACGGTACGGAAGTCTATTTTTACCGCGACGGCAAAACTTCCAGCGTCAGCGTGCACGGCAGGCCGGACATGCGGGTGCTCAGCACCAACGGCAAACCGGACGCCTCTATCAACTACAATCCGCGGCAATCAGCGACGAGCGACGAAAACACGATGATACTCGCCGCCGCGCTGCCGTACGGATTCAAACCCGAAATCAGAACAGCCGCGATCATAGGCCTAGGTTCCGGACTCACCACTCAGACCCTGCTGGAGCTGTCGCAGATGGAGCAGGTCGATACCGTCGAGATCGAGTCGGCCGTCATAGCGGCTTCCCGGGAATTCGGCGACAGGGTGGCGCGCGCGCACACGGACCCGCGCAGCAAAATCCATGTCGAGGACGCCAAAACCTTTTTCTCGGTCAACAACCGGCAATACGATCTGATCGCCTCGGAGCCGTCCAACCCGTGGGTGAGCGGCGTCGCCAGCCTGTTCACCCAGGAGTTCTACTCGCAGGTGAAACGCTACCTGGTCGAGGACGGTATTTTCACCCAGTGGCTGCACTTGTATGAAACCAACTGGCGGAACATCGCCAGCGTGCTCAAGGCCCTGGACGCGAACTTCGGCGACTACGCCGTTTATGCCGCGAACAATCTCGACATCCTGATTATCGCCCGCAAAAACGGCCCGCTCGGCATGTTGCAGGCCGACAGAATACTGAACAGCGATTTGCACGATACGCTGGGGAAACTCAATATTCGCACGACGGCGGATCTGAATTACCGGCTGTTGGGCACTCGGGAAATTCTGAGCCCCTTTCTGCGGTCGGCGCCAGTGCCGTTGAATTCGGATTATTTTCCCTACCTGGACACGCGGGCGCACAAAGCCTTCTTTATGGAAAGAAAATCCCTGGAGTTCAGGCTGAATACCCTGCCGCTCCCCGTCCTGGAAATGCTGCAGCCCGGCGAGTTCTACGCTGCACGCAATTTGACCGCCAAGGAGGATCTGCTAATCGCCAAAACCGCGCGCGGGGCGCGCAGCCTGCTCGGCGGTTTGCTGCAGGGCGCGCCGCCGGAAGACGCTCCGGCCGCCGCCGATCCCTATGTGAAGGATCTCTCGGTCCTGCTGCTGACGGCATCGCAATGCGATAAGGCGGCGCCGGCAAAACTCTGGTTAAAAAACTGGCACGCACTGGGCCAGTTCATGCTGGCGAACCTGGACAGCCAATCGGCTCTGTCGATCTGGAACGCGCCGGCCGTAAAAAACTGCCATGCCAGAGCCAGGCCCGATTTGCAGCAGTGGCTCGACTTCTACCGCTCCATCGCGCAGCGGAACGGCGCTGAAATGCAGCGCCGTGCGCGGGAGCTGCTGGCAAAAAATGCCGCGGGGAAAGATGCCGAGTTGAACAATTACCTGCTGGGCGCGGCGCTGCTGGGCGCGTATACGGACGGCCAGCCGCGTTTGGTCGTGGAAACATGGAAGCAGTATGCCCGCCTGTACCGAACGATCGGCGAGGTGCCCTTTTACATCCGCATCATCGTGCAGAAGGCGGCCGCGGAACTGTAGCCCGCGGCAAACGGCCGGGCAGTAATCGGCAGAAAGACGAAATATCTCCCTGTGCTTCGCGGGGCTTGCGTCGTCCGACTGGTGATGCTTGTGCAGTTGAAGCCAAATATCCCGTTGGGCTGAGCCCTGCGTAGAAACAAGCGGGGGAAGGGAGAGTCGGAGCTCTAAGTCGTGATGCAGACGCGCCCTTAAACCATATCCCCAGACGCGTTTCCCCGGGTGCGGCCACTCCCTTCGATGCGAAGGGGTGTAGGAACAATAGGGATTGAAACATCCCCCTGGCTGCGCCATCCCCCTTCGACACGAAGGGGGAGAAAGAGAAGAGACATCCCCCTGGCTTCGCCATCCCCCTTCGATGCGAAGGGGGAGAAAGAGAAGAGACATCCCCCTCTCCCCCTTCGAGGCGAAGGGGGAAAAGATAAAGAGACATTCCGCTTGCCGCCTTCGGCACGAAGGGAAATAACAATTAACTCTGCAACCAGATCAGGCTCGCCATCCGTCCAGTCTCGCCATCACGGCGGTAGGAATAAAACACGCTCGATTCGGTGTAGGTGCAACGGTCACCTCCATAGATATCCTCGATGCCGCAGGCTTCGAGCTGCATGCGGGCGACGCGGTAGAGGTCGAAGCGCCAGTGGCCCGGGTCGGCGGGTTTGAAGGCAGTGGCGAAGGCGGGGTTCAGAGTTACAAACAGCTCATGCACCTTGCGGTCGACTTCGTAGGCGCGCGGGCCTATCGCCGGGCCCATCCAGGCCAGCAGGCGTTCGGGCGGTCCCGGCAGAGCGCCGACCGTTTTCAGAATGATGCCGTTGTGCAGGCCCTTCCAGCCCGCGTGTATGGCCGCGGCCATGGTGCCCGCGCGATCGCACAACAGGATCGGCACGCAGTCCGCCGTCAGCACCACGCAGGGGGTATCGGTTTTCGTGGTCCATGCGGCGTCGGCTTCGGGCGGCTCTTTCCACACCTCGGCCTCGCACACGGTATTGCCATGCACCTGCTTGAGCCAGCAGGGTTCGGCGGGCAGGAGGATATGCTGCTTGAGCAATTCGCGGTTGCGCTGCACCTGCTCCGGGTCGTCGCCGACATGCGCCGCAAGATTGAAGGCATGATACGGCGGCTTGCTGCCCTCGTTGCCCGAGGGCAGCATCCGGGTGGTGACAAAGGCCCGGACCCGGCGCGCCGCCGGCCACTTGGGTCGGATCAGAAAGGGATTGCGCATCAGTTCTGCCCCGCCCGCCTGCTGTCGTCGCGCAAGGCCTCCAGCAGAAGTTGCATATCCCCGGGCAATTCCACGCTCCACTCAACGGGCTCATCCGTCGCCGGATGCAATAATTCCAGACGGCTCGCATGCAAGGCCTGGCGGCGTAAGGCATGCAAGCGCTCGGCCAGTTGCGGCGTCGCTTCGGGCGGCACTTTCAGGCGGCCGCCGTATAAAGGATCGCCGACCACCGGTTTACGGATGTGGGCCATATGCACGCGGATCTGATGCGTGCGGCCGGTTTCGAGCTGTACGCGCAGATGGCTATGGGCGCGGAAACGCTCCACCAGCCGGTAGTGGGTGACGGCCTCGCGGCCGCCTTCACGCACGGCCATGCGCAGACGGTCGTGCGAATGGCGCCCGACGGGCTGGTCGATCTCGCCGCCGGAAATCACCACGCCCTGCACGATGGCGTCGTACTCGCGGCCCATGCTGCGGGCCTGCAACTGATCCACCAGGCTTTTGTGCGCGCGCAGGTGCCGCGCCACCACCAGCAGGCCCGAAGTGTCCTTGTCCAGGCGGTGCACCAGCCCCGCCCGCGGCACCTCGGCCAGTTCGGGGTAACGGTATAGCAGCCCGTTCTGCAGAGTGCCGCTGCGGTTGCCGGCCGCGGGATGCACCACCAGCCCCGGCGGCTTGTTGATGACGATGATGTCCGCGTCTTCGTGCACTATCTCGAGGGCGATGTCCTCGGCGGCCTCCTCCTGAGCGGGCGCCCCGGCGGGCACGTCCAGCCGCAGGGATTCGCCCCCGTACACCTTGTATTTGGCGATGCCGGCGCTCGCGTCCAGTGTGATAAAGCCCTGCTTCAACCAGTTTTGCAGGCAACTGCGTGAATATTCGGGAAACAATTCGGCCAGAACCTTATCCAAGCGTTTACCCGCGGCTTCGGGCGGAATCTGCAGTTCGATTTGAAGGGGTTCGGCCATCGGCGGATTATATGCGGGAATATCGGATTGTTAACAGGCTTTGAAAATACGGCCGGTATTTGCGCCTGCGGCCGGCCTTTATGGTTAAGGCCTGAGAAATACTATAGAATCCCGCAACCCGACAGGAACCTGCACCTAATGACACGCATTTCTCTTAAATTCGCGCTTTCCGTACTCCTGCTCGCGCTCGCCCTCGGCGGCTGCGGGGAAAAAGACCCGGACGTCCTGACCGCCAACGACGACGCCAAAAATCTTTACAAAAGGGCGCATGCCTCCCTCGAAAACTCCCGTTTCGAGGTGGCCATCCAGTATTTCCATATCCTGGAATCGCGCTACCCCTTCAGCCCTTACGCGCTGCAGGCGCAGCTCGAACTTGCCTATGCCTACTACCGCCACAACAAACCCGAAGAAACAATAGCGGAGGCGGACCGCTTCATCCGCTTCAACCCGACGCACGAGAACGTCGATTACGCCTATTACATCAAGGCGATGGCGAACTATCAGCAGCACATCTCGATCTTCGAGCGCTGGGTGCCGCGCGACGCCGCCGACTTCAACCAGAAACCCCTGTTCGACTCCTTCAACGATTTCATGCAGCTGATACGGAAATTTCCCAACAGCAGGTATGCGGCCGACTCAAGACTGCGGATGATCTATCTCAAGCACAAGCTGGCCGAACACGAGATCCACGTGGCCCGGTATTATGTGCGCCGCGGAGCCTGGGTGGCCGCGGTTAACCGCTGCAACTACATACTGCAATATTTCTACGACACCGCTTTCAACGAAGAAGCGCTGGAAATCATGGCCAGATCCTACCGCGAACTCAACCTGGTGGAACCGGAGCGGAACACGCTGAAAGTTCTGCGCCTGAATTTCCCCGGGAACGAATACCTGAAAGAACACGCCAAGTCCTGATTCCTCTTTTAACCCCCTTCGCAACGAAGGGGCATTTTTATTTCCCCTTCGATGCG
>DASUFE010000092.1:0-22528 GCA_036274675.1 Gammaproteobacteria bacterium | reverse complement strand
TTCCTGCCGCTGCTGGCCAAGAAAAAATGGTATGACAAAGCTAAATACGGTTACGCGCGCGGCTGGGAACCCGTAATTTACGTGCGCAACATCCGCAGCTATTACGACATCATGCTGTGGCTGGACGAGCACAAACCCCAGCAGCCGCAGCAGGTAACGCCTCCCAGCCCCTACTCGATCATGCCGCAGATACTCTGATCCGCTGTTAATCTCAATCCCCCGGCCCTGACGCCGAGACGCAAAGACGCAGCGGAGCAATATCAGTATCAGATCCCGCTTCGCGCCTCGGCGTCTCTGCTTCAAAAATCGGTATAATGCCGCCGTCCCGTCCTTGGGCACGGATACCAGAACCCGATGAACTCAGATTTACAACGTCTCCAACCCTATCCTTTCGAGAAACTGGCGGCCCTCAAAGCCGGCGTGCATCCCGTCGCAAAACCGCATATCGCGCTGTCGATCGGCGAGCCGCAGCATCCGGCCCCCGAATTCGTCAAACAAGCCCTGCAAACACACATAAGCGGCATCCAGCGTTATCCGCTGACCAAAGGCTTGCCGGCCCTGCGCGAATGCATCGCGGCATGGTTGCAGCGGCGCTATGCGCTGCCCGCAAGCAGTCTCGACCCGGAACGCCATATACTGCCGGTCAACGGCACTCGCGAAGGGTTGTTTTCGGTTGCCCAGGCCCTGGTCGACCGCGCGCATAAACCACGAGTCCTGCTGCCGAATCCGTTCTACCAGATCTATGAAGGGGCAGCCCTGCTGGCCGGAGCCGAACCTTACTACTACCCCTTGGATCCGGAGCGGGACTATCAACCCGATTTCGATGCCGTTCCCGAACACATATGGGCGCAGTGCCAACTGCTGTATTTGTGCACACCGAATAATCCGACGGGCCGGCTGCTGCCGGAGCCAAGCCTGCGACAACTGCTGTCCCGCGCGGATACCCACGGCTTTGTTATCGTCTCCGATGAATGTTATTCCGAAATCTACGAAGATGAAGCCCATCCCCCGGGCGGCTTGCTGCAGACGGCGCTGGCCTCGGGCCGGAGCGATTTTCACAACTGCCTGGTGCTGAACAGTCTGTCGAAACGTTCCAGCCTGCCCGGGCTCCGCTCCGGGTTTGCGGCCGGCGATGCGCGACTGATCGATGCGTTCACGCGTTACCGCACCTATCACGGCTCGGCCATGAGCGAAACCGTACAACAAGCCAGTATCGCCGCCTGGAACGACGAGACGCATGTCGCGGAGAACCGCCGCCTGTATCGCGAGAAATTCCGCGTCGTGCTGGACATCCTCAAACCGGCGCTGGAACTGCGGCAACCGGAAGCGGCATTCTTCCTGTGGCTGCCGACTCCAGTCGATGATCAGGAATTCACGCGCGAACTGTACGCCCGGCAGAATCTGACTGTATTGCCCGGCAGTTATCTTTCCCGTACCATCGACGGCCGTAATCCCGGCAGCGGCCATGTGCGCATCGCCCTGGTTGCTGAAACGGCGCAATGCAGAGACGCCGCCCAGCGCATCAAGGAATTTCTGGAAACTCTGTAAACCTGCCCCGAGCGCGGAGCATCGGGTATATCAGGACCAGGGCGTGTACAGGCGAGCTTTTAATGAAGTATTACCAGGCGTAGTAATTTTGAGACAGGTTTATGAAAGAGATTATTGAACAGGCTTACGAGCAGCGCAACGAGATTACCCCAGCCAACGTATCGCCGGAAGTCGCGGCCGCCGTCGGGCAGGCGCTCGAATTGCTGGACCAGGGTAAGGCGCGTGTCGCCGAGCCGCTCGGCAACCATCAATGGCGAGTCAACGACTGGCTGAAAAAAGCGGTGCTGCTGTCATTCCGCATCAATCCCAACATATCCATGGATGGCGCTTTCACCCGCTATTACGACAAGGTCCCGAATAAATTCGCCGAGTGGAGCGAACAGCGTCTGTCCGCGAGCGGCATTCGCATTGTGCCGCCCGCGACGGCGCGCCGCGGCTCATTCGTCGCTCCCGGCGTGATCCTGATGCCGAGCTACGTCAATATAGGCGCTTATGTGGACAGCGGCAGCATGGTGGATACCTGGGCCACCGTCGGTTCCTGCGCTCAGATCGGCAAGAATGTGCACCTGTCCGGCGGGGTCGGCATCGGCGGCGTACTTGAACCGCTGCAGGCGGCGCCCACCATTATCGAAGACGATGTGTTCGTCGGCGCACGCTCCGAAATCGTCGAGGGCGTGATTGTCGAGGAAGGCGCCGTGATCTCGATGGGCGTTTACATCGGGCAGAGCACTCGCATCTACAACCGGGCCACCGGTGAGATCGGTTACGGCCGTATTCCGGCTGGCTCGGTGGTGGTATCGGGCAGCCTGCCCTCCGCCGACGGCAAATACAGCCTCTATTGCGCCGTCATCGTCAAACAGGTCGACGCCAAAACCCGCAGCAAGGTCGGTATCAACGAATTGTTGCGCAACATTTAGTTAAGACAGGATTCAGAAGTCTGAAGCCAGGAGCCAGAATTCCTGACTCCTCTCTTCCACAACCTTTATTGCCGGGGATTGTCTCATCAGACGCTATCCGATCACTAGAACAGGAAGTTCAGCGTCCCTTGCATGCGTCTTCGCCAGGCCTTCGTGTTTATTCTTATCGGCACAGGCAGTGCGGTCGCCTGGGCCAAACAGCCTGCCATCTCCATCGATGGCGCATCCGAGGTTCTGGCGGGAAACATACGCAGTCATCTCAGTCTGAGCGGTGAGAATTGCGAGACTCCCGCATGGCGCCTGCAGGCACTGCTCCAGCAAGCGGATGCTGAAATCCGCGAAGCGGGCCAGGCTCTGGGGTACTACCAGCTGCGCGCGGAAAAACGGTTTATATCCGGGCCGCGCTGCTGGGAGTTGCACCTCAAAATCGAGCCCGGGCCTCCGGTCACGGTGGAGAAGATCCACATTGGTATCAACGGCGAAGGGCAGGCAGATCCGGCTTTCCGCGCCCTGCCCCCCGGGCTTGTCATTCGCCCCGGCGAGCGGCTGGACCATGGAAAATACGAGGCGATCAAGAAGCACCTGTCCACGCTCGCACTCACTCGTGGCTATTTCGACGCCGCCTTCACCAGAACGCAACTGCTGGTGGATACCTCCGCCAATAATGCGCGGATCGAGATCGACTATACGACAGGACCGCGTTACCGCTTCGGCGCGATCACGGTCGATCAGTCGATTCTGAGCCCCGAATTGATCAACCGCTATATCGACTTCGTTCCGGGCGAAGCCTATGACAGCTCCAAACTCATCGACTTGCAGCAGGCCCTCAGCAGCAATTATTTCTCCCGCGTTTATGTACGGCCGCTGCCGGAACAGTCGGTCGATCGCCAGGTTCCAATTGAAATCGAGATGGTCCCGCTCAAGCAGCACAGCTTTACAATGGGCGCCGGATACGGCACCGACACCGGGCCTCGCGTCAAATTCGATTACGAGAACCGCTATCTGAATCCCGCCGGGCACCGCTTCAATACCGGCCTCAGTATTTCCCCCCGGCAGTCGGAGTTTCTTGCCGGCTATACGATCCCGCTGCGTTCGCCGCAGCACGAAAACCTGAAGTACTTTGCCGGGCACGTCGACGAGGAAACCGAAACCGCGGTCAGCGCCATTTCGAGTCTGGGCACGCATTATTCATTTCTTAATGACGCCGACTGGCTGCAGACCTGGTCGCTCAACTTCCAGCGCGAAGACTTTACGGTGTCCGAGGTGCGCGACCGCACGGATCTGCTGTTGCCGGGCCTCAGCTTCGCCAAAACACACAGCAGCGAATCGACCTACCCGCTGTACGGCTGGCGTCTCAATGCCAGCGTCCAGGGCGCATCCGAAGATGTATTCTCGGATATCTCTTTACTCCAGCTGCAGGCAAAAGCCCGCTACATTCACGCGCTCGGGCGAGGCCGCCTCCTGCTGCATACCGAAGGCGGCGCCACCCGCGTATCGGAATTCGACGCCTTGCCGGCCTCGCTGCGATTTTTCGCCGGCGGCGATACCAGCATACGCGGTTACGATTACCAGTCGCTCGGACCCATCGGACCGGACGGCGACGTGATCGGCGGCAAGCGTCTGCTGACGGGCGGGCTCGAGTACGATCACCGGATTCTGCAGCAATGGGCGCTGGCCCTGTTTTATGACGCCGGCAATGCCTTCAACAAACGCGCTGACTACGAATCGAAGCACGGCGCCGGTCTCGGCCTGCGCTGGCTCTCGCCCATCGGGCCGATCCGGCTCGACTTCGCTAAAGCGCTCGACGACGCCAGGGAGTGGCGGATTCATATCAATATGGGCCCCGATTTATGAACCGGCGCATAGACAAACGGCGTTTCTTGGCCCGGGTCGCGCTGTCGCTGCTGACCGTGACTGCTTTCGTTACGCTTGTGATTGTGGTGGTCGTCAACAGTGAAACTTTGAGCCGCGGCCTGCTGCGGCATGCCGCCGCCATCCTTGACATCGAGATTGAACAGATATCCGGAACCCTGGCCGCAGGCCTCAGCCTGGAACGACTTCACTATCGCAACGACGCCGTCGATATCAGTGTCGACAAACTGGACCTGGACTGGGAGCCTTCGGCCCTGCTCTACGCAACCTGCAAGATACGTGCGTTGCGCGCAGTACATGTCAGCATCCGTTATACGCCCGCGGCTGGCGCGCAAGGAGCCGGCGCGAAGACACCTTTGAGTGATTTTTCCCTCCCTCTGAGGATCGCGCTCGCTGCGGGCGAAATCCGTGGCATGCAAGTGGATTACGGCCCGCAAAGTTTCGCACTGAACCGCGTCCTCCTGGACGGCACACTCGATTCCCGTCTCAACGTGAACCGGCTGTCGGTTGCGGCGCCGGCCTACAGTCTGACGGCGCAGGCTTCCGTCGACAGCAGATTTCCCTTTGCGGGAGAACTCGCGCTGCAATGGCGCTACACCCACCCCTCCTTCGAACTCGCCGGCGCGGGACGCATCAGCGGCGATATCAGGCGGCTCGAACTGGAACACACCCTCAGCCAGCCCGGATCGCTCAGCACCAGCGGCTATTTACTGACCGGAGTCGCAGGAGGCATGCCGCATGCAGAACTGCACAATCGCTGGAGCGGACTGCAGCCTCCGCTCATGCCCTTCCCCCTCGGCACCGATGGGGAGCTGCACGCCAGCGGCTGGCTGGACGATTACCGCCTGCGCGGACAGGGCAATGTGCAGGCGCCGGAACTGCCTCCCTTGAAATTTTCGCTGGCAGCCGGCGGCGATCACGGCGGACTGCACACTACAAGCATTCAACTCCAGGCATTAAACGGAACCGCTGGCATCAAAGGCTCCATACAGTGGCTGCCGGCCCTCGAGTGGCAAACCGATATCGCCGCTGCCAATATCGATCTCAGATCCCTGTACCCGCAGTTGCCGGAAAGGCTGGGCCTGGATCTCCACAGCACCGGAAGTCACAGCTCCGGACAATGGAGCGCCCGCCTGGATCGCATCCGCGGCGAGGGTTCTCTCCGCTCGCGGCCGCTCCGCCTCAAGGGGGCGCTCGAATTCAAGGGCGGCTCTTTCAAAAGCCCCGGGCTCGAATTGGCGGTGGCGGAAAATTCGCTGAGCCTGAGCGGCGGCTTCGACCGCCAGCGCATCGATGCCGAGTGGCGATTGCGGGCGCCGCGCCTGGCTGCGCTGTGGCGCGGGCTTGCGGGCACATTGAATGCCGACGGCCGCGCCAGCGGAGCACGGAACTCACCGCGTCTCACCGCCTCACTGGACGGCGGCCAGCTGGTCTACGATAAATATCGCGTTGGCAGCCTGCACGCCACGCTCGAAACGACTGACCGACAACAGTATGCCTTGAGCGTCGCGGCGGAGCGGTTGACGTTTGATGGCCGCACGGCGTCGGCCTTCAGCTTAAACGCTCGCGGCAATGCCGCGGCTCATCATATCGACAGCCGGCTGCAGGGCGATGCGCTCGGCGCAAGCCTGATCATCGACGGCGCCTACCTGAACAAACACTGGCATGGCCGTCTCCTCAACGCGGAACTGCAGCCGGCCCGGTTACCCGCCTGGGCGCTGCAGCAACCCGTGGCCATAAATTTCGGCGGAGGCAGCCTCCGCTTTGATCCGGCGTGCTGGTCCGCCGCCGATGCGGCGCGCGTATGCGTGGAACTGGATGCGGCGGCAAAAGGGTCTCTGCGCGGCAAGGCCGGCCTCTCCGCCGTGCCGGCCGGGCTGCTCGATGCCTGGCTGGGACCGCGCGTGACGCTGAACGGACTGATCGACGGCACTTTGGATCTTGGCGGAACCAGAGCGAACCCCACGGCCACGCTCGACCTCAAGGCGGATGCGGGTACGATCGGAATACGCCGCGAAGGGACGCCGGCTGATAATTACCGCTGGGAGCAAGCCACGCTGCGGATGGAACTGCGCGCACAGCGCCTGACAGCGAACACATCACTCGCATTTCCAGGTTACGGAACTGCTCAGGGCAATTTCGCCGTCCAGTTGCACAATCGGAAACTGGAGGGTGATATCACGGCCCGTTTCCATAATCTGGCCCCGCTGCAGACTCTTATACCGGACATTGCCGAATTGAACGGCGACCTCGAGACATCGCTGAAACTCGGCGGCACCCTCGAACGGCCCGCGATCACCGGTTCATTGCTGCTTGCCGATGCTTCGGCACGGATTCCACGCTGGGGAATAGGAATCGACGGGCTCCGCCTCGAGGCGCGCGGCGAACCGGGCGGGAAAGTTGCATTTGAAGGTTCGGCGGAATCCGGACCCGGCCGACTCAGACTGGACGGCACGCTCGCATGGGCTAAAGCGCCGGCGCTGGAAGCGCGCGTCGAAGGTGAGAACTTCGAGATATTGCACCTGCCGGCCGTCCAGGCACGGATCAGTCCCCGCCTCGACATCCGGGCGGGGCAGGACCATATGGATGCCCAAGGCGTAATCCGGATCCCCTCGGCCCATATGAATATCAAGACCTTGCCGGAATCCGCCGTGAAAGTTTCGCAGGATGCCGTGCTCACGGACGAGACCGGGCACGCGCGCGGAAATTTCCGCTTGAGCAGCCGGCTGCAGCTGATACTGGGCGACGATGTGAAATTCGAAGGCTTCGGATTCAATGCCGGCCTGGACGGACAGCTGACCCTGAACAAACCGCCCGGGCGCCCGCTGGCGGCGAATGGAGAATTGACCGTGCGACAAGGACAATACAAAGCGTTCGGACAACAACTGGATATCGAACGCGGCCGCCTGCTGTTCCAGGGACCCTACGACAATCCCGGCCTGGATATTCTCGCCTTGCGCCGGACCCCCGATGTCAGCGTCAACCTGGAAATCGGCGGCACCCTTGAGAATCCGGAGAGCCGGGTTTACTCCGAGCCGCCGCTTCCGGACAGCGAAGCCATGGCGATACTGCTGACCGGCAAGCCGCTCGGCAGCGCCACCGAGACCGATGCCAACGCCCTGGTCGGCGCGGTGGCGGCGCTGGGCATGAAGAAAGGCAAATTCATTACCGACGATATCGCGCGCACCCTGAATCTGGACGAATTCAACATACAAAGTGAAGGCGATGTCAGCAAGAGCTCGCTGTTTATCGGTAAACGCATCTCGCCGCGGCTGTTCATCCGCTACATCGTCGGGCTGTTCGACCAGACTTCGCGGATCGGCCTGAGCTATCAGTTATCGAAAAACCTCAAGCTCGAGGCCGAATCGGGCTGGAATCAAAGTATGGATCTGATCTATGAAATTGAACGCTGACAGGGCGGCCCAATTACTGCACGGCGCCGGAACTTGTTATACCATAATGCACGCAAAGCTTTGCTATTTTCCGCGGAACATCGGTAATCAGAAGTTCCTCGATCAACATAATTTTCTAAAGGGCCTGCTATGTCGGAACGGCTGGAAATCGATACGCCCGATGGAACCCCGCTCTCGCTGGAAATCGCCGGAGCCGGCAGTCGCAGCCACGCTTTCGTCATTGACTGGCACATCCGGCTGCTGTTCGCGCTCGCATGGTTGGCCGGTTTCGGTTTTTTCTTCTGGCAGCCGCTGAAGCAATGGTTCAACAGCGAGCAGGAGAACGCCGCGATGTGGCCTTTTTACGTGGTGCTGCTTCCCGCCGGGCTGATCTACCTGCTCTATCATCCCGTGCTGGAGATCCTGCTGCAGGGCCGCACCCCCGGCAAGCGCATGGCCGGGGTGCGCATCGTAACCCTGCGGGGCGAGACTCCGGGAGCCGGCGCCCTGCTGATCCGCAACCTGTTCCGTCTGATCGACTCCCTGCCCACCGCCTACATGATCGGCCTCGCTTGCGCGTTGTGCACCCGGCACCATGTCAGGATCGGCGATATGGCCGCGGGCACCCTGCTGGTCCACGAAGAAAAGATCGACCGCGAATCGCTGCAAGACGCGACCCGGCTTGCCATCGACTCCCGGCTCGCGCCCGCGGACCAGGACCTGCTGCTGGAAATCCTGGAACGCTGGAAAACCCTGGAACGCAAATCGCGCATCTCCATCGGCGGGCGTTTTCTAGAAAAGACCGGCGCAGCGCTCCCCGCGGCCGACAAGGAATCCCGGATGGAAGCCCAGATACACCGGCAGCTGCTGAAACTGGCGGGCAAATGAAACAGGAGAATAACCAGCGCGAGGCGATAGGTTCATGGCTGCAGCGCCGCCATGAACGTTGGCAAGGGATCGAGCGGTATCTGCGCACCCGCGGCGACATCAAATACGACGATGCATCGGAAGTGCTGCAGTTCGCGGAAGAGTTTCGCGGATTGTCGAACGACCTTGCCCTGGCCCAGGCTGTGCTGCCCGGCAACCGCATTACGCGCTACCTCGAGACCTTGCTGCACCAGGCGCATGAAACCATGTATCGCAAGCCGGAACGATTGCTCCGCAGTATCGCGGTCATCGTCCGCACCGACACCCCCCGCATTCTCGGCGAGCTGCGCGGCGCGCTGCAGGCGACCGTTTCGATATTCCTCTGCTGCGGCGTGGCGGGTTGGCTGCTGGTGCATTACTTCCCGGAACTGGCGGGCCTGTTCGTTTCAGAGGACATGATCAACACCGTGCAGACCGGAAAACTCTGGACCGACGACCTGCTCAACATTCTTCCCTCTTCGGTCCTGTCGTTCTCGATCATCAGCAACAATGTTTCCGTCACTCTGTTCGCCTTCGTCTGCGGCTGCCTGTACGGCCTCGGCACGTTTTATCTCATTGCCCTGAACGGGCTGATGCTGGGCGGCACCTTCGCCTTCACCCGGGAATACGGCATGGACGGGCGCCTGTTCGAGTTCATCGTCGCGCATGGAGTCGTCGAGCTTAGCGTGATCTGTATCGCAGGCGCGCTCGGAATGGGTCTCGGCGAGGCGCTGGCCCGGCCCGGTATTCACCCGCGCGCGGTCGCGTTCCGGCTCGCCGTCCACAGGAGCGCCAAAGTCCTGGTGACCGTTGTGCCCTTCCTGATCGGCGCCGGCATCATTGAAGGCTTTATCTCGCCCGATCCCCGTTTCGATCTGCTGCAGCGCAGCCTGATCGGTTTCGGTTTCTTCCTGGTGTTCTGGCTGACGATTACCGGCAGAATCTGGAAGCTGCGCCTGCTGTTCCCGCCGCGCGCCAGAACCGCTACACTCGGCGCTCCTGGCGCAAATTCAGGTAGCCCTGCATAACCTTCGCATCCAGATCGGAAGCTTTCGCCAGCACGACGTGTCCGCCCAGCCGGCGCAGGCGCAACATGCTGCGGCGCACGGCCTGCATATACTCCTGGGCTGCGTAGTTGCGGTAAGCGTCAAGCCAGGAGCCGGTCGTCTCGCAGCGCATGCGTTCGATGTCCTCGTCCATGACGCCCGCGATCAGCGCGCTATGCTTGGGCGAGAGCAACGCCGCCGCCTTTATCAACTGGCCGGCGGAATCCGCGCCGCTTATTTCCGTGAGGAATACCACCAGTCCCCGGTGTTTAAGCAGGGTTTTCAGATGTAAGGCCGCCAGCAGAGGATTGGATTCGGTGTTGCGTGCCCGCAGCCGTTCGAGGTGTTCACGAATGCCGATCAGCGCGGGCATGCCGCGCCCGATGCTGGTCGTTTCGATAGGCTGATCGGCGAAAGACACCAATCCGACGCGGTCCCCGTTACGCAGGGCTGCTTCGCCCAGTCGCGCCGCCACGTTAATGTAATGGTGCAGGCGGTCAAGCCGGCCCGTTTGCAGACGGCTGCCACGCCCGGCATCGATCAGCAGCACCAGTTCCAGCTGCTGCTCTTCGGAGAAAACGCGGACCATGGGTTTGCCGGAACGCGCCGTGGCTTTCCAATCGATAAGGCGCATCGGATCCCCGGGACAGTAATCCCGCATCTGCAGCAGCTCGGCGCCGCCCTCGGAACCCGGCTGCACGCGCCGCGGCCTTGCGCCCCGGCGCGCAAGGCCGGGGTACAGATCGACCGCTTCCAGACTGTCGGGAATCACTCGCAGCTTGCGTCCGACCGCGAATTCGCGCCGCCACCATGCGAGGCCAAGACGGCCGCGCAGTCGCGTATACAAGCGTCCCGCTTCGTACTCGCCAAGGCCCGTCGCGTGCACACGGCACGACAGGACAGCGGAGCCGTAAGCGGGCAGGCTGCAGTGATGCACGAAGCCCGTTTCAGCTTCGGGCTGAAACACGGGAGCAAGCGCAATGCTCGCCTCGATATGCAATACCGATGCGGCGAAGTTTTGCAACTGCAGGCCCAGCACGGCCGGACGTCCGAGCGCGATGGCTTCACAGGCGCTGCATTCCGCCGTAAAAACCACCCGCCCTGTCAGCCGCCACTCCAGCAGCATACCCAGGATCAGCAAGGCCGCCGGGACGCGCCACAGGTCCTGCCATGGGCCTCCCAGCCACTGCCCGGCGCCGCCCAGCAACGCCGTCAACCCGAGAAAATAATATGTTCTTACCGAAAGAGACATCGCGCCCCGCTCAACCCGCGTCCGCGACGGCATGCCTCGGCACTTCAATCTGGGCCAATATATCGCTGAGAACATCCTCTGACCGCCGTCCGTCAAGCACCGCTTCAGGGGTCAATATCAATCGATGCGCGATTGTTGCCTGCGCGACATTTTTTACATCGTCCGGGGTTACGAATTCCGAAGCTCGCAAGGCCGCCTGCGCCTTGGCGCAACGCATCAGCGCCAGCGCTCCGCGGCTGGACAGTCCAAGGCTGAGCGCGGCGTGCGCCCGCGAGGCTTGCGCGATGGCGGTCACGTAATCGTAGATAACATCAGCGACGTGCACTGCCCGCGCCTCGGCGCGGGCCTGCGCGACCAGCGCCGGATCCAGCAGGTCAGCCTTTGCTTCCTCATCGTGCCCGCCTCCGGGGTGCGCATAGTTGCGCAGGATTTTCTTTTCAATATCCGACGCAGGATAGCCGACGGTAAGCTTGAGCAGGAATCGGTCAAGTTGCGATTCGAGCAGCGGAAAGGTTCCCTCGTACTCATAGGGATTCTGGGAAGCGATCACCAGGAAATCCTCCTGCAATGGATAGGTGGCGCGATCCAGGGTTATGCGGCCCTCCTCCATCGCCTGCAACAGGGCGGACTGTGTTTTTGGGCCGGTCCGGTTTATTTCATCCACCAGCACCACTTTCGCGAACAGCGGCCCTCTCAGCAGTTCGAAACTTCCCTGGGCGGCGTTGAATACATGAATGCCGGTGAGGTCGGAAGGCATCATGTCCGAGGTGCATTGAATCCGTTTGAAATCACCGTCGAGCTGTCTTGCCAGGGTTTTGGCAAGCAGGGTTTTACCGAGCCCGGGTACGCCTTCCAGCAGGATATGTCCCCTCGCGATCAGGGCCAGACAGATCCCGTGGATAGCCTCATCCATACCGAAAATAACGGCATTCAGATTGGACTTCAGACGGTCGGCCAGAGATTTAGCGCTGTTCATCGCGGTTCTTTCCTTATTCTTTGTAGAGTGGAAATCAGGTGGTGCAGCTTGGGGGCGCGTCCGCGTTCACAGCCTTCGGCCATGGCGCGCAGCTGCTCAAGATCGTTGTCCGCGCGCGCATGCCTCGATGCCAGCCGATCCCAGACGGGTTGTCCGTTTTCCGGCAGTCGGTACAAGGCACGCACTTCATTGTAAAACTGACGGATCAGCCCCCGCGCGACCGCGAGTGCGCTGAGACGGCGCGCGAACAGTCCGCCCAGGGTTTCGACGAAATCGGAAGCGCGCGGCGCCCGCGCGACGGCAGCGGGAGGACCAAGGCGGTTGGAGTAGCCGAGCAGATACAGGATCCAGAAACCGAGAATGAAAAGCAGCGTGTGGTGCAGGCGCTTGTCGGCAAAAAAAGCCTGCGGATCATAAAGATCGGAAATGCCGAAATGAAAATCATCGAATACCACACTGCCGTCCGGCTGCAGGCCGAACGCCAGCAGATTGGCCAGCAGTTTAGAGTTGTCGGCCCGGCCCAGGGTCAGGTTTCCAAACAAATCCGGATAGGCGGACAACCAGAAGCCGCCTTTTCCCACCGTCGCCTCCCAGAACACGGCGTCCCCGGTTTCCCGATTCTTCAACAAGCCGAGCGCCATGGCGAGGGAGTCTTCGGCGGTAGTTAAAGGGGGCCCGTTGAAACCATAGCTCGTGGTTTCGACCGCGGTTACTGCACGGGTCCGCGAGTGCCGCAACTGGGGAAGCAGCATGGTCGGCGCCCGCTGCGGAATGAGGCGTTTCCTGGCGGGGTCCTCCTGCAGCAGTCTGCTGAAAAATCCGGGAGATTCCTGGCTGGGCGCCGGGTTCTGCGCCGCCTCCGTCTCCGGCTTCGCCGCAGCCTGGTCCTCCTGCTTTTCCTGTTTTGGATATCGGAACTCGAAACCGAATTCCTCGAGCACGTCATCCGTGTCCGCGGACGCAAAGCGCAACATACCAAGATTGGCCCAGTCCGGGCGATCGTATTGGGCGGAGAGAATCAGTGCATAATTCCCCTCGGCCAGCCATGCGTGCAGCGACTCAAGCTCGCGCGTTCGCGCCGGCAGCCCATGAGGCAGGCTGGTGATCAATAGATTGCCCCGTCGCGGTAAACGTGTGTCGTCGGACAGTTTGTTATAGCGGCTTTTCAGACTCAGCGTGCGGATACCGGCTTTATCAAGCCAGGTCCTGAGTCCGAGCAACCCATAATCGCCCGCATCGACCGACGTCGGGCGCGAAATACTCCCCGTGTCGTAGCGTCCCGCCGACGGCATCAGTATCACATACACCAGAAAAAGCGACACCGCCGCTCCCGCCAATACCGTAATCCGGTCCCTCAAGAAAGTACCCTGTGATATTTCATTACGCGCCCTGGGAAACTCAAACCACCGCCGCCTGAAGCACGCGCTCGGCATGAATGAAGGATTCGCCTACGCCTTCATCGGTTGGCGCATGTTCTCCATAAACATAATACTCCGCGCAATCGACCAGTCTTTCGAAGGACTTCGATAATTCCGGATGGCCTGCGTGAAGCCGCTGCAACAGTTCGCGATTGGTAAGCCCCTTGTCGCTTTCGATAAACCTTCTCCGCACCAGCAGCGATATGCAAAGCTTGAGCAGGGCCGGCGTGCGGGCAGACAACGGCAGGCCGCGAATTTCATCCATACCCGGCTCTGCGCGTATTTGTTGCGGCGACTCCCGGCGGGACCGGCGGCTCCTGGCGCGGAAAAAATTTCCGATATAAGCCGCCAGACCCGCGGCGCGGATTTCCAGCAGCAGAATCGCCAAGGCAGCCAGCAGAACCGTGACAAGCAGGCCGTAAAAAAGGAATTTGACCGTTTGCGCCGAGGGCAGCAGTCCGTCCAGCCAGGCGGCAAGGCGGTCCAGTTGCGGCGACCTCTCCATTTTCGGAAAACGGCCGCGCAGCCATTCCATGAAGGCGGTCCACCAGCTTTTCTTGGATCCGGGTACGGCGGGTTTATGTACAGTCTTCAACAATTCACCCAACCCGGCATGGTCCAGGGCATAGCCCTCCGCGCGGCGGCGCGCCGCTTCCAGGAGACCCGCGAGCAAAATCAACTCCCGATCACTGACCGTCTCTGGCAGAGGCGGATGCAAGGAGCGGGTAAGAAGGTCCCTCCTCATGTAATACGCAAGCTCCGGGCAGTCCCTGGGAATTACTATAGGATCCGTTGCCGCATCCTCTTCCGTATCGGCCTTCCTGGAATCGTATTTCGCCAGGCAGTTCTCGACGGCCGGCAATAAATGCCGCTCCGCCTCAGCGGCTGAGACTGCGGCCGCGCTGTCCGGAAACAGCGCGGCAGACAGACATGTCGCGAGTAACAATAAAAAATTATGCTGCCGTGACACGCGCTTCAAGATCCGAACCCTGTTTGCGCAATTTCAAATCATTCAACTGCGTCAGCAGCAGCGAAGAGAAATAGGGATACATCAAAATATAAAACAGCGTCATCCCGACATTGGTGACCTGGTTGACGGCGGCGCGGCCCCCCAGTGTATCCGTGCCAGGCATGTCTATCATCGCCGCCACGACGCCGGCAACCATCGCAACCAGGATACCCAGTATGATCATGACGAACAGAGGAACCGTAAATACGGCCGCGGTTCGCCACCAGTTGCCCCATATCAGGTTATGACTGGTTTTCAGGGCGCCCACGGGCCCCAGATCCCTGCAAACAACGAGCGGGGTGTAGAGGAACAAGGACAAGGTCAGAATAAGGCCTGGAATGATCAGCAATATAAAGCCGCCCACGACCGCCAGAAAATAGAATATGAAGGCCAGGATAACCAGAAGCAGTTTCTTAAATCCGACGGTGAGCGACTCTCCGGCAATGGATTCCTGCCCGTGGGAAATCCTGTCGATGCTATAAATCATGGCATTGTTAAAAACTATAAAAACCAGCATGCCGCCGACGAACCAGGCAAAGTACTGGCTGAGTACCGCGAGAACTTGGGTTGGATCGCCCCCCTCCATTCCACTCATTGCTTCGTTCATCAAGAAGTTGGGCGTCATTATGGCCAGCGTTCCGATAAGCGACAGAATAAAAACATGCTTGAAGCTGGCGAAAAACAGCCGGATGCTTTCATCCAGCACTTTACCAACAGACTGCGGTTTGGCGGATAATTGGAACATCGCGCTCTCCTTGAGGTTGACTTTATTTTTATTGCCCTGCTGTTGAAACACAGCAGACCGAGTGTAGGCCAATGCCGGCCGAGGCGCCAGCATTCCGCGCCCTGAGTCGCCTTATGGGAGCGGGACGGCCCTGCCGCAGAGCCTATGCGTTCTCTTTATATAGCTTGTAACGGATGGAATCGACCAGGGCTGTATAGGAGGCGCCGAGGATATCGCTGTCGACTCCGACGGTAGTCCAGTGCATCCTGCCGTCCGAGGACTCGATCATGACTCGAGTCACCGCCTTGGTCCCCTTGCGCGCATTGAGGATGCGCACCTTGAAATCGATCAGGTGCACTTCGTTCAGCACCGGATAGAAACCGGAGAGGGCCTTGATGAGCGCGGTATTCAGCGCGTCCACAGGGCCCTCGCCGAGACTGGCCGTATGCAGCATTTCACCGTCCAGGGCCTCAAGCTGCACCGTTGCTTCACTGACCGGCGCATCCTGTTCGTCGCGACGCTCGTCCACCACGCGATAGCCGCGCAGTTTGAAATACTCCTTCAACTGCCCGCGCGTTTTCTGGATCAGCAGTTCGAGGCTCGCATCGGCAGCCTCGTAGGCATAACCCATGCGTTCCATTGTCTTGACTGCGTCGACAATGCCCTGCAACGCGGGATCCTTGGCGTCGAACTGGAGTCCCAGTTCCTCGAGCTTGTAAAGAAAATTCGAGCGGCCCGACAGATCACTCACCAGCACGCGCCGGTGATTGCCGACGAGTTCAGGCCGGATATGTTCATAAGTATGCGAGTCCTTCATGACCGCCGACACGTGGATGCCGCCTTTGTGCGCGAAAGCGCTGACGCCGGTATAGGGCTGGTTCTTCCATTCGTTCATATTCGCCAGCTCCTGCACCGCGCGACTGACCCGCGTGAGATTCTTCAAATTGTCCTCGCTCACGCAGGTGAAACCGAGTTTCAACTGGATGCCGGGAATAATGCTGATCAGGTTGGCATTGCCGCAACGCTCGCCGATCCCGTTGATAGTGCCCTGCACCAGCGTCGCTCCGCCCTGAACGGCCGCGAGAGTGTTGGCGACGGCGGTCTCGCTGTCGTTGTGCACGTGGATGCCAAGAGGCTTGCCCAGCGTTTTCTTCACTTCCGCCATCACGGCCGCGATTTCCCAGGGCAGGCGGCCGCCGTTGGTGTCGCACAGGGTTATGTAGCTCGCGCCGCCGCGCGCCGCCGCCTGCAGAGTCTGCAGGGCGTATTCGGGATTAGCCTTGTATCCGTCGAAAAAATGTTCGGCATCGTAGATGACTTCATCAAAGTGGCGTTTCAGATAGGCGACCGAATCCTCGATGATTTCCAGGTTCTGCGGCAGGGTGATATTGAGAGCCCGCGTGACATGGAAGTCCCAGGACTTGCCGAAGATGCAGGCGACCGGGACTCCGCTCTGCACCAGAGCCTGCAGGTTGGGGTCCTTGTCGCTCTGCAGATTCGCCCGGCGCGTGGACCCGAATGCGGTTACCTTCGCGCGGCCAAGCGGATGTTTTTTGATTTCCGTGAAGAAATCCATGTCCTTGGGATTCGAACCCGGCCAGCCGCCCTCAATATAATGGATGCCGAATTCGTCCAGCAGCCTGGCGATGTAGATCTTGTCGTCGACCGTGAAGGAGACGTCCTCGGCCTGGGTGCCGTCGCGCAGGGTGGTATCAAAGAGTTTGATCTGCATGGAGAAAACAACCGTAAACCGCTCTACATCAGGGTTGTTTTATAACATACAAACCACGGAGAACACTAGGTACAGAGAAAATCAAAAAGCAACGGATCTTTAGTTGCCTGGCGCTCGGTGTGCCTGGTGGTTTATTTTTATCCGGGATTCTGCAACAACCGTAGGAATTGCGCTTCATCCAGCACCGGAACCCCGAGTTTTTCAGCCTTTTCCAGTTTACTGCCCGGGCTCTCACCGGCGACGACTCCTGTGGTATTTTTCGACACGCTGCCGGCGACCTTGGCCCCCAGGGTCTCGAGTTTTTCCTTGGCCTCGTCCCGGGTCATGGCGGTCAGCGTTCCGGTCAGCACATAAGTCCTGCCATCCAGGGGTTTCGGGGCCGCGGCGACCGGGTCCTGCTCGGGCCAATGCACCCCGGCCCGCCGCAGCTGTTGTATCACGTCCCGGTTATGGTCCTGCCTGAAAAAGGCGGCCACGTGCTGCGCCACCACCGGCCCGATATCGGGAACCTCCTGCAGGCCGGCCTCGTCCGCGCCGATCAGCTTATCGAGCCTGCCGAAATGGCGGGCCAGATTGGCGGCCGTTGCCTCCCCGACCTCGCGTATGCCGAGCGCGTAGATGAAACGGGAGAGCGTGGTGCTTTTGCTTTTTTCCAGCGCCTGCAGCAGGTTATCAGCCGACTTTTCACCCATGCGTTCGAGCCCCGCCCACTGTTCGCGGGTCAGACGATAAACATCATCGACATGCTTCACCAGTCCCGCGTCGACAACCTGTTCCACCAGCTTGTCGCCCAGTCCCTCGATATCGAGCGCCCGGCGCGAGGCATAATGCCGGATCGCCTGCTTGCGCTGGGCGGCGCAGTAAAGGCCGCCGATGCAGCGCGCGACGGCTTCCTCTTCTTCACGCAGGATATCGGAACCGCAGACGGGGCATTTTTTCGGCAGCCGGATTTTTTTCGCGCCATCAGGGCGTCGATCCACGATGACCGACGCCACTTCAGGAATAACATCTCCGGCACGGCGCACGATCACCATGTCGCCGATCCGTATATCCTTGCGCTCGATTTCGTCCATATTGTGCAAGGTCGCGTTGCTGACGGTAACGCCGCCGACACTGACCGGTTGCAGGCGCGCCACCGGCGTCAACGCCCCCGTGCGTCCCACCTGAAACTCGACGTCCAGCAGCAGCGTCTGCTGTTCCTGCGCCGGATACTTGTGCGCGACCGCCCAGCGCGGCGCGCGCGAGACAAAGCCGAGCTCGCGCTGCAGCTTCAGCGAATTGACCTTGTAGACGACGCCGTCGATTTCATAGGGCAGCGAATCCCGGCGCCGGCCGATATACTCGTAATAGCTAATGCAACCCTCGGCGCCGTTGGCGAGCGAGGACTCGGGGTTGAAGCGCAAACCCCAGGAACGCAACTGCTGAAGCATGGCGCCTTGCGTCTCGGGCAAAGCACCTCCCTCGACCTTGCCGACTCCGTAGAAAAAGATTTCAAGCGGGCGCTGCGCAGTGATCCTCGGATCAAGCTGGCGCAGGCTGCCGGCGGCCGCATTGCGCGGATTGGCAAACTCTTTCTCGCCCTTTTCACGGGCCTTCCTGTTCATTTCCTCGAAACCGCGCCTGGTCATAAACACCTCGCCGCGGACTTCCAGTGTTTTCGGAAAGTCTGTCGTCTGCAGACGCAACGGCACGGACTGTATGGTGCGGATATTCTGCGTAACATCCTCGCCGGTTGTGCCGTCGCCGCGGGTGGCGGCGCGTATCAGCCGGCCATCTTCATAGAGGAGACTTACCGCCAGCCCGTCCAGTTTGGGTTCTGCCGAATATTTAATCGGCTCATCCGTCTGCAGGCGTTCACGTATGCGCCGGTCGAAAGCCACGATTTCTTCGCCGCTGAAGGCATTGGACAGCGACAGCATGGGCACTTCATGGCGGACCTCGGCGAATTCGGGCAGCGGCGCGGCGCCCACGCGCTGCGTGGGCGAATCGGCGGTGACGGCACCGGGATATTGCGCCTCCAGTTCCTGGAGGCGGCGGAACAGGCGGTCATACTCCGCATCGGTGATGCGGGGGCTGTCCATCACGTAGTAAAGGTAATTGTGGGTGTCGATTTCCCGGCGCAGCTGTTCGATTTCTTCGGTAACCGCCTTCGGCAAAGCCTTCATAAACCGCGCCTGCGCTGGTACTCGCCGACCTCCTCTTCAATGAAGGCGATCGTCTGTTTGGTCAGGGAACTGCGTTGCATATCGAACAGTTGGAGGTTCAGCATGGACTTGAGTTCATAGGCGAGCGCGATCATCTCGTCGAAAGCATCCAGGGGGCGGTGGGTCCTGGACAGCCGGAGGATGAAGCTGATCCCCTTCGAGGTGAAATCGTCGGGCTCGCCGGGAAAGGTACCAGGCTTGAACATATTGACGACCAGCAGCGGACAGTCGGATTCCCGGTAATGGAAGATGGCGTCCTCTTCAAGGTCGAATCCCAGTTCGTGCAGCGCCGAATATAGCCGGGACCCGGACAGGCTGCTGATCGAAGGCACCATCAGATGCACGACGACAAACTCGTCCTCCAGCAGCATGGAATGCCGGCCGGACTTACCCACACTCCTTGACGGCGCCGGCGCAGCCCCGTCCTTATCATCGGCCAGCAGCCGCTCGAAATCAAAACTCGCTTCCTCCTGCGACCCGGAGTCGTCATCACCCGCGTCATCCGTATCCGTTTCATATTCATCCGGCTCCGTCGGATCATTATCCCCGTCTTCCTCATGATAAGGGCGGCGTGAATCGTCGAAACCGGGGGCCCTGCGTTGCAAGGAATCCGGCTCACCGCGGCGGCCGGTAAAATAGACGGCGGCGATCAGGAGCAGTCCGAAAACCAGCAATATCCAACGTAGTATGTCCATATCCCGAACGATAACCTCAATATAAGGTACCGGCTTGAAAATCAGGCGGCGGCCATTTTCACCGCCTCATCGATATCGACCGCGACCAGCCGCGACACGCCCGCTTCGCGCATGGTAACGCCCATCAACTGATTCATCATTTCCATCGTGGTCTTGTTATGCGTGATGACGATGAACTGCACACGGCTCGCCATCTCGCGCACCAGTGCGCAGAAACGTCCCACATTGGCTTCGTCCAGCGGCGCGTCCACTTCGTCGAGCATGCAGAAGGGCGCCGGGTTCAGATGGAAGATCGCGAACACCATCGCGACCGCGGTCAAGGCCTTCTCACCGCCCGAGAGCAGATGGATATTGGATATGCGCTTGCCCGGCGGCCGCGCCATGATGGAGACGCCGGTGCTCAACAGGTCGTTGCCGGTCATCTCCAGATGCGCCTGCCCACCGCCGAAAAGGCGCGGGAACATGTCCCGGATGTGGGTATTCACAAGATCAAACACTTCCTTGAAACGGGCGCGCGTTTCTTTGTCGATCTTGGCGATGGCGCTCTCGAGCGTGCTCAGCGCTTCGGTCAGATCATTGAACTGCTTGTCGAGGTATTCCTTGCGCTCGGTCTGCTCCCGGTGCTCGTCGATGGCGGCCAGGTTGATCGGGCCCATGCGCTGGATTTTCTGGTCCGCCTTCGTTACTTCCTCCGCCCAGGCGTCGATCGACGCTTCGGCGGGCAGTGTTTCCAAAAGGGCGGCCTTCTCGAAGCCGCTCTCCTGCAACTGTTCTTCCAGGGTCTGGCTGCGCACACGAACTTCCTGCGCCGCGAGGCGGATCTGCTCGAGGGCCGCGCGCAGCTCCTGCACCTGGTTTTCCAGCGAGCCGCGCTGCTGCTCCAGCCCGCGGATCTCGCTTTCGACGATCTCGACATGGGTACGCGCTTCGCCCAGACGCTTGTCGACGTCGACCCGCTTCTGCAGAAACTGTTTCAATGAGGCTTCCAGCTGCTCGACCGGTTCGGCCTCGTTCGACAACGCGGACTCCAGCGCATCGCGGCGCGCCTGCAGATGTTCCAACTGCTGCTTCATCCGCGCCAGGTTCTGATCAGTGGAGGTTTTGATGGAACGCATCGATCCGATGCTGAGTTCGATCTCGTGCAGGGCCTCGCGGTCGGCCTGGGCATGTGCGCGAGCCTGTTGCAATTCCGCAGCCAATGTGTCACGGCGTGCCTGCAGATCTTCGCGCATGCCTGCGTTCGATTCAGCCTTCAGTTGCGCCGCCTGCATGCGCTCCTGCGACTGCCGCAGTTCCTTGCGGTCCTGTTCGATCTGTTGGTTGACCTCGGCGAGCTCGATGGCAAGTTCATCGCGCCGCGTCGCTACCTGCTGCATGCGGATAGTGACTGCGTGCAAACGGCTCTTGGCATCCGCGAGGCTGCTGTTCGCTTCGCGCAGTGAAGACTGCAGCTCCTCCCGCCGGCGCTCCTGGGCGGTCAGTTGCTGCCTGACCTCGGCCAGTTGCCGCTCGATATCCTGCGCCTGTGCTTGCGCGCCTTCCAGTTGCTGCCGGATATTTTTGATCTCCTGCTCGCGTTCCAGCACGCCGCCCTGGTCGCGCGCGCTGCGCGCGACCCGCAGCCAGTTGCGGCCGATCCAGATACCTTCCTTCGTAATCACGGATTCGCCGTCCTTGAGCGAGGCGCGCGACGCCAGCGCGGACTGCAGGCTGTTGGCAATACGCACCTGCTGAATCACCGCGGGCAGTTCGAACTCGCTCTCGACCTTGCCGGCCAGGTAGCCGATCAGGGCGCCCTTATCGAAATTGCCGCCGCCGCGCGCTTCCAGCAGGGTCAGCGAACCCTGCCCGAGTTCGGCGAGATAATCCTCGATGCCTTGTACATTATCGACACAGACCGCTTCGAGGTACGGACCCAATACGGTCTCCACCGCGCGCTCCCAGCCGTCGCGCACTTGCACGCGTTCGGCGAGCCGCGGCTGCCGGTGCAGGCCGCGCTTTTCCAGCCATTGCACCACCGTCTTGTCCTGCTTGCCGAGGGCCGCCTGCTGCAAGGCCTCAAGCGAGGCCAGCCGGCCGCGGCCGTCCTGGATCCCGTTTCGAGCCTCGTCCAGTTGCCGGCCCAATCCGTCGATATTCTCGCGCGCCGCCAGTACGCTGTTGTTGGCTCGCAGCATGTCCTGCTGCAGCGCGTCCATGGCGGCACCGTGGCGCGACTCTTCCGCCGCCAGCGCCTGCTGCTGCGTCTCCAGCTCGGCTGTGCTCTGGTTCGCGCGCTCCTCGTTCAGTTTCTGCAGGCGCAGGTTCAGGCGTTCGATCTGCTGCCCTAACTGTTGCTGGCGGGTCTGCTCAACCTGCACCGATTGCGTGACCGCAGCGTCGTCCCGGTTGAAAGCTTCCCAGGACTGCTGCCAGTCCGCCATGGTCTGTTCGGCCTGCGTCAGGCGCAGCGCCGAATGCTGCTGGGTCTGCTTGAGCGCGCTGAACGCAGGTTCCTTGTCGGCGATGCCGCGCGAGACGTCTTCCAGCTTGGCGCTGTCATCCTCGATGTGCTGGCGCAATTCCTGCCATGAACTGTTGATCTTTTCCAGATCTTCCACCTGCCGCTGACGCGTTTCACGGTTGTGCTGGATGGACTGTTCAATGCGGGAGATTTCCGCTCCCACCCGGTAGAACTCGGCCTGCACGGTGTTCAACTGGTCGTTGGATTCGGTCTGCGCCTCGCGCTTCTTTTCCAGCTCCAGCTCCACCGCGCGCTGCTGCGCGATCACGGCTTCGACTTCGGTCTGCCGTTCCTGCAACTCGCGCTCGTTGGACTGCACCTTTTCGTTCAGCTC
>DASUFE010000091.1:0-9916 GCA_036274675.1 Gammaproteobacteria bacterium | reverse complement strand
AGAAACCCCATACTCGACTCCTGACGTTAATGGTTGTTTTAATGTGCGCGATCATACTATTTCATGACGGGATTGGGGAGATTTCGGGTACTCCATGCATGGCAGGGTTGCCGGCGAGGTTATACGTGAACTCCCAAGCGTGATCAACATCCAACTGCTGCGCGATCAGACTAATAGTTTCACTGCTCCGGGGTATGGAGAGTCCAGGAGAGAAAAGTCTTTGAAACAGAATTGTTTTATGCTATTTCTCAACTCGTTTCAGGAGATTATTCGCTTTGACGCACTGTCCATACCTCAAGTGGCCGCAACAGGCGGTTAATCGCGCTCATTTACAATTCCGCTTCAGGCTATGACCTCATATTTTATTCGACGATTGCTGTTGATCATCCCGACGTTTATCGGCATCACTCTGATGGTGTTCGTAATCACGCGTTTTGTGCCAGGTGGCCCGATCGAGCGTATCTTGATGGAAAGCCAGATGGGCGGAGATCGGGGCGGGATGCGAGCTGAATTCGGGCGTAGCGTATTATCAGAAGATCAGTTGCAGCAGTTGCGTGAATACTACGGCTTCGATAAGCCGGTAATTATGAGTTATTTGCAGTGGGTAAGGAAAATTCTGGTGCTTGATCTGGGTTATTCGACGCGCTACAACGAACCTGTATGGCAAACGATTAAAGAACGCCTGCCTGTATCCATTTTCTACGGGCTGGTTACAATGGTATTGACCTATATAATTTGTATACCGCTGGGGGTGCTTAAAGCGATTCGCCATAATTCTCCCATTGACCACATAACCTCGTTTTTCGTGTTCACCGGTTACGCCGTGCCGGGATTTGTAGTCGGTATATTGCTGCTGATTCTGTTCGCCTCAACATGGGAAATCTTCCCGCTTGGCGGTTTTATCGGCGATGATTTTGATGAGCTGGGGTTCTTCGGAAAAATCGGCGACCTGTTCCGTCATGCGGCATTACCGCTGTTGGCTTATCTATCCGGCAGTTTTGCAGTGATGACGTTTATTATGAAGAATTCCCTTTTAGAAAATCTGGCGGCGGATTATGTCCGGACTGCAATCGCCAAAGGTGTTCCCTTCAGGCGCGCCGCTTTCAGGCATGCGTTGCGCAACAGCCTGATTCCGGTCGCGACAACCTTTGGTGAAAACATTTCATTTTTCCTGACCGGTGCGTTTTTGATCGAGAAGGTTTTCAATATAGATGGTTTTGGACTGCTGGGATATGAATCGTTGGTTGATCGCGATTATCCCGTAGTAATGGGAATATTGGCTATTTCCGCTTTTCTGTACCTGCTCGGCAATATTCTGTCCGACTTCTGCGTTGCACTGGTGGATCCACGCGTCAAGTTCGAATAAAACATGTGATATTTCATGCGTCTTAATCCATTAACCCGAAAAGCGCTGCGGCGTTTCATGTCGATACGGCGCGGCTACTGGTCCGCGATAGTGCTGGTTGTGTTGCTGTTCCTTTCAATGTTTGCCGAGCTGTTGGCTAACAGCCGTGCGCTGATCGTCAGCTATCAGCACAAGCTGTATTTCCCTTCATATGGATCGATTATCCCCGGCAGGGTATTCGGCCTGGATTATGATTATGAAACCAACTACCGCCAGCTTAAAGAATTGATACAAGAGCAGGCGCTCGATGGCTGGGTGTTAATGCCGCCCATACCTTACAATCCTTATGAGAATCACTTTGTGAAGGGCAAGTATCCTCCAACCGCCCCGGACTGGCTGCAGCGACATTATCTGGGCACCGATGTGGCGGGCCGCGATGTCGCAGCACGGCTGTTATACGGCTTCCGGACTGCGATGGCGTTTTCCCTGATCCTTCTCATTTCCAATTATGTTGTGGGAATTGCTTTGGGCTGCCTGATGGGTTACAGCGGCGGTATTTTCGATTTGCTGTTTCAACGTTTGATTGAAATCTGGTCCAACGTGCCGTTTCTGTACGTAATCATGATCATTGCTTCATTTGTGGTGCCGGATTTCTGGACGTTGATCCTGATTATGGTGATGTTCGGCTGGATGTCGATGACTTGGTACATGCGAACCTCGACTTACAAGGAAAAGGCTCGCGCTTACGTCTCCGCGGCCAGGGCGCTTGGCGCCTCGACAACCAGAATATTGTTTTATCACATACTGCCTAACTCTGTTTATATCGTCGTTACTTTCATTCCTTTCTCGGTCGTCTCAGGTATAACTGCTTTAACCGCTCTGGATTTTCTCGGATTCGGCCTCCCGCCGCCGACACCGAGCTGGGGTGAAATATTGAGAGAGGGCACGGATAATTTACATGCGCCGTGGATTGCGAGTTCCGTGGTTGCGGCGCTTGTCATGGTGCTCACCATGGTCACGTTCGTTGGTGAGGCGATACGTGAAGCATTCGATCCGAAGAAATACACTTTTTACAGATGATGGGGGAACCGGCATGAAAAAGGCTTATGCGCTGTGCGCGATGGCAATTATGGCGCTGCTGTTTTTAATGGCCTGCTCTGAAGAGCAGGATGCTGATGTCGTAGATAACCATAAAACAGTCTTTGTTGAGCAGCCGCCGGCTTATCCCGTGGAACCGCTGCCTGAGGGGTTGATATGGGAGACGAACAACGATGATCCGGTGTTCTCGTCGCCTGATGCGAAAAAGGGCGGTACTTTGAGGAGCTTTGTTTATAGCTTTCCTCTAACGCTGCGCAGCAGCGGGCCGGATGCCGGGGGCATATTCGCTAACTACGTTAACGATAGCGCAATGGGTCTGGTGGCGATCCATCCGGAAACGGCGAATTTTATTCCCTCTTTGGCGACACACTGGGCGTACGGCAAAGACGGCCTTACCGTCTACTACAAGCTTGACCCGAACGCAAAATGGTCGGATGGCCTGCCGGTGACGGCTGATGATTATTTGTTCACAAACGAATTTTCGCGATCTAAATTTATCGTGGACCCGGTGACCAACAATTACTATGAAGAAAATATCGCCAGTGTCAAAAAGTACGATGACTATACCATCAGCATTACCGGGACCAGTAAAAAGCCAAGATCGGATATGCTTTATTATTATTCCTTTGGTCCGACGCCATGGCATTTTCATAAGCTGGATGAAAACTGGGTTCGGGACTACAACTGGCGCGTGGAGCCCAATGTCGGTCCTTACCAGATAACCAAAGTAAAAAAAGGCAAGTACGTGGAATTTACGCGCAAGCAGGACTGGTGGGCCAAGGACTACAAGTATTACAAGAACCGTTATAACGTGGATGTTATCCACGTTCAGGTGATTCGGGAGTTACAGATTGCTTTTCAGCACTTTCTCAAGGGCGAGCTGGATGAATATTGGATGCCATGGCCTGACTATTGGCACGAAAAAGCGACAGGTAGCGATTACGATGCCGGCTATATTCATAAAATCCAGTTTTACAATGACACGCCCCAGAGAATTCAGGGTTATTTCCTGAATACGGACTATGAATTATTCAGGGATATAAATGTGCGGTGCGGCTTCGAACACTCGCTGAATATCCAGAAAATAATTGACGAATTGCTAAGAGGCGACTACGAAAGGCAGCATACGATTTTTAAAGGTTATGGCGATTATACCAATAACCAAATCCGTGCCCGTGAATATGATCTTGGGAAAGCGGATGAATTCTTTAAAAAGGCGGGATGGATTGAGCGTGGTCCGGATGGAATCCGCGTTAAGGACGGCAAGCGCCTGTCGGTTACCATTGATTATGGTCAGGATAATCTGACCGAGCGGTTTGTTCTGCTGCGCGAGGAAGCCAAAAAGGCAGGCGTTGAAATCAACCTTTCCTTGAAGGATTCAGAGGCTCTGCATAAGTTGTACAGAGACAAAAAGCATCAAGTTGCATACATGGCGCTCGGCCCCACATTCAGGCCGGAGTTCTGGTCTTTATTTCACTCAGACAATGCGCATATACCTAATACAAACAATTACAGCAATGTTGCCGATCCGGCGCTGGACGACCTTATAGATCGTTACCGGTTTGGCACCGAAGAGGAGGAGCGTAAACGTTTGGCGAGGGAGACCGCCGCAAAAATTCACGACCTGTGCATCTATACGCCGGACTATTATGTGCCCTATACCCGATACAGTTATTGGCGCTGGCTGAAGTTGCCTGATTTTCATGGGCCTAAAATGGCGGAATACCTGTTCCCATATGGCGACTTTGGGTTGTTCTGGATTGATGAGGAAGAGAAGGAACGCACGCTGGCGGCCAGGAAGGCGGGAGAGAAATTCGAGCCGGTTACGATTATTGACACAAGATACCGGGTTAAGTGATGTCGCAAACCGGGAGCGCCTTGTTATCCGTACGTAATCTGTCGGTCGGATTTGATACAGACGATGGATATGTCCGGGTTTTAAGCGATGTGAACCTCGACCTGTTCCCGGGCGAAACCCTGGGCCTGGTCGGCGAGTCGGGATGCGGCAAGAGCATCACCGCGTTGTCGATCATGCGTTTGCTGCCTCAGCCTGCGGGGAGTATTGAATCGGGCCAGATAGTGTTCAACGGGAAGGATATCCTGGCGCAGCCGGTTAGTGAGATGTATTTATTGCGCGGCAGACGGATCGCGATGATATTTCAGGAGCCGATGACGGCCCTCAATCCCGTCCAGAAAATTGGAAATCAGCTGGCGGAGGTCTATGAGCTGCATTTCCCGGACATGGATCGGGTAGCGATTCGCAAGGCGTGCCTGGAACAGCTGCATAAAGTCGGCATCCCTGCCGCGGCGCAACGCATGGAAGAGTATCCACATCAGCTTTCCGGTGGCATGTCGCAACGCGTCATGATTGCCATGGCGCTGGCATGCAAGCCTGATATTTTGATTGCGGATGAACCCACGACGGCCCTCGACGTTACAATGCAGGCGCAGATTTTAGACTTGATCAAGGGTTTGCAGAGCGAGATGGGGATGTCGGTGATATTCATTACGCACGATCTCGGCGTTGTCGCTCAAATCTGCGATCGCGTCGCGGTAATGTACGCAGGACGCATAATCGAAAAATCTCCCCTCAGGCAATTGTTCGAACTCCCCCGACACCCTTACACGCTTGGCTTATTGCAAGCGATTCCTGCATTGGCGGGAGGTGCGAAAACCGAATTAAAAACGATTAAGGGTACCGTGCCCAGCTTAAGAAATTTACCGGGAGGATGCCGTTTCAGGGACCGCTGTAACTGGGCTATTCCACAATGCGCTGATGCGGATCCGGAACTGTTTGTAGTTGATGAAGACCATGTTGCTGCATGTATCCGTTGGCATGAACTCTATGACGATTGATCATGTTTTACTAAAGTTATCGGAAATCAAAAAGCATTATCCGGTACGGCGAGGGGTGTTGCTGCGACAGGTCGCGGTAGTACATGCCGTGGATGATGTATCGCTTTCCGTTAACGTTGGGGAAACTCTCGGCATCGTCGGTGAGTCGGGCTGCGGTAAGAGCACCTTGGCGCGTTGCATAATGCGTCTCGAGGAGCTCACTTCTGGGTCGATTGAGTTTGAAGGAGCCGACATTGGTTCGTTGCGCAACAGGGAATTGAAGCCCTTGCGGCGCAAGATGCAGATGATTTTTCAAGACCCTTCGGATTCGTTGAACCCTAGACATCCCGTCGGCAATACCCTGGAAGAACCTTTTTTGATTCATGCCATTGGATCAGAGTCAGAGCGGAAAGCTCAGGTCGCGATGTTATTAAAGCGCGTGGGTTTGAACGAGGATGTGGCGCATCGATTCCCGCATGAATTCTCGGGTGGACAGCGCCAACGGATAGGTATAGCGAGAGCTATCGCCTTGCAGCCGAAACTTCTGGTCTGCGATGAGGCCGTGTCGGCGCTGGATGTTTCCATACAGTCGCAGATTCTCAACTTGCTGATGAGTTTGCAGCGGGAGATGGGTTTGACGCTGATATTCATCGCGCATGACCTGTCGGTGGTGAAGCATATTTCGGACCGGATTGCCGTTATGTATCTTGGTAAAATCGTGGAGACAGCTGATGCTGAAACATTGTACCGTCGTCCCTTGCATCCCTATACCCAGTCATTGATTGCCGCCATTCCCGTTCCCGATCCGGTCTCTCGCAAGCCACTGCACGCCTTTGCGGGGGATGTGCCTTCTCCAATCAATCCGCCTGCCGCATGCCGGTTCCATACGCGTTGTCCTTTCGTCCAGGAGATTTGCAGACGCGAAGAGCCTTTGCTGCAGGCGAGGGCGGGCGGCAGCGCCGAACACAAAATTGCGTGTCATTTCGCCGGAGAGGTGTTTGTCGAAGAACTGGCGGCGGGGAGCGCCACGAAGAAGAGCGTTTCAGGCTAGAAGGTTCTGCAGGGTCCGGTGGTAGATCGCCGTCAGTTTTTCAAGCTCTTCGATGGCTACGCATTCATTGATCTTGTGGATTGTAGCGTTGACGGGGCCCAGTTCCACCACCTGCGCGCCGGTGGGCGCGATAAAGCGCCCGTCGGACGTGCCGCCGGCGGTGGACAGTTCGGTCTCGATTCCCGTTTCGGACCGGATCGCCTGTGTTACGGCATCGATCAGCTCGCCCTTCGAGGTCAGGAAGGGGTGACCCGAGAGTGTCCAGTCGAGCCGGTACTTGAGCTTGTGTTTCCTGAGCAGCGATTCGACGCGTTCCTGGAGGCCGCCATGGGTGACGGCGGTTGAATAACGAAAATTGAAATGCACTTTCAATTCGCCGGGAATGACGTTATCGGCGCCGGTGCCGGCGTGGATATTCGAGATCTGGAATGTCGTCGGCGGAAAGTGCTCGTTGCCCCGGTCCCATTCGATCGCGCACAATTCGGCCAGCGCCGGTGCGGCCCGGTGTACGGGATTATCAGCCATGTGCGGGTAGGCGACATGGCCCTGCTGGCCATATATGCTCAGGATTCCCGAGAGTGATCCGCGGCGTCCGTTCTTGATGGTATCGCCGACTTTATCAGTGCAGGTCGGTTCCCCCACCAGGCACCAGTCGATGCGTTCCTGGCGCGCGAGCAGGTGCTCCACCACTTTGACCGTGCCATCGAGGGCGGGGCCTTCCTCGTCGCTGGTCAGCAGGAAACCGATGCTGCCCCGGTGTCGCGGATGTTGCTGCACAAATTGTTCGGTTGCAACAATCATCGCGGCGAGACTGCCTTTCATGTCGGCGGCGCCGCGGCCGTAAAGTTTGCCGTCGCGCACCGCGGGCTCGAAGGGATTGCTTTGCCATTGGGGAAGGGGACCGGTCGGCACCACGTCGGTGTGGCCGGCGAAAACGAACAGAGGCCCCTTGTCGCCGCGCCGGGCCCACAGGTTATCCACTTGGCCGAAGCGCAGCGGTTCGATTTTGAAACCGAGCGTTTGCAGCCGTTCGGCCAGCAGTCGCTGGCAGCCGGCATCATCCGGTGTGACCGAACTCTGCGCGATCAGTGTTTTGGCCAGTGCTAAAGTAGGGGAGTCCGCCATGAAACCTGTCTCAACATTACTGCGCGTATTTTCATGGAAGATATAGGTGGAGGCCAGTTATTTTTACGCAGGGGGTCGCCCGGCGTCCATTCCGGCCCGGGCGTGAGCAATCAAATATTGTAAGCAGCGGCGGCAGTACCTTGAGTTTGCGCATCGATATGACGGTGCAGCGCTGCGATCAGGGCCTCCCGTTCCGCCGGTTCCTTGATCGGCTGGTTGCGCATATCACTCACGATAAAGATGTTTTCCGCATTGGCGCCGACGGTGCTGATTTTGGCGTTGTGCACACGGATATTGCGTTCGAGAAAGGCACGGCCGATGCGCGCCAGCAGTCCAGGACGGTCCGCGGCGATAACTTCGAGCAGGGTATGACGCCCATCGCTGTCGTCTTCGGCGGTGACGCGGGTCGGTGTGTTGAAGTGTTTCAGTTGCCGCGGGACGGCGCGGGGCGGTATGTCGGGTAATTGGCCGCGCTGCCGGATACCGCCGCTCAACAACTGGTGGATTTCGGCGATACGGGTTTCGTCGGTAATGGGCCTGTTATGCTCGTCCAGCACCAGATAGGTATCCAGCGTGAAGCCGCTTTTCGAAGTGATAATGCGGGCATCGACGATATTGAGGCCGAGGCGCGTCATCACGCTGGTGGTGATCGCGAAGAAATGGTCGTTGTCGCGGGAATAGATGAAAATGGGGGTGGTGCCGCGCACCACCTCGCGATTGATCAGCACCAACGGCAGCTCGTAAGGCTTGGCTGCCGCGATGGCCTCGGTATGCCAGGCGATCTCTTCCGGCGCGTGTCGCAGGAAATAGTCGTCGCCGAAGTCGGCCCAGATTTTCCGGCAGGTCTCGAGCGTCGGTCCCTTTTTCCCGAGAAAGGGCAGCAGGCTGCTGGCAAGGCTCTTGCGCTTTTTCTGCAGCATTTCGAAGGCCTCGTCCTGGCGTTCGCGGATGCGGATGCCGGCGTCAACCGGTTTGGCCAGCCCATGGCGGAATACGTGCTTGGTGCGCAGGTAGAGTTCCAGCAGCAGGCGCGAACGCCAGGAGGTCATCAGCTCCGGATTGGTCGCGCTGATATCCGCCACGGTCAGCAGGTATATGTAGTTCAGGGTTTTCTGGTCGCCGACCTTGAGCGCGAAATCGTGGATAACCGCCGGATCGCTGATATCCTTGCGCTGGGCGGTCATCGACATCAGCAGATGGTTCTGCACCAGCCACTGGATCAGCCGCATGTTGCTCTGGCTGATATCGTGATTTTTGCAGAATTTCTCGACATCCTTGGCGCCGAGCTCGGAGTGATCGCCGCCGCGACCCTTGGCGATATCGTGAAACAGCGCAGCGATATAAAGGATCTCGGGATGTTCGAGAGTCGGGAAGATATCGGTGCAGGCCGGTTGCCAGTGCGCGTGCTCCGGCACGCTGAAACGCCGCACGTTGCGCAGCACGAACAGGGTATGCACGTCGACGGTATAAATATGGAACAGGTCGTACTGCATGCGCCCGACGATATTCTCGAATTCCGGCAGATAGGCCGCCAGCACGCCGTAGCGGTTCATGCGCCGCAATTCATGGCTGATCCCGTGGGGCTCCTTCAGGATCGCCATGAATAATTCGCGGTTCACCAGATCGTCGCGGAATTTCTGGTCGATGAGATGGCGGTGATTGCGGATCAGGCGGATTGTCTGCGCCGCGACACCCTTGATTTCCGGGTGGCGTTGCTTGAGCAGAAAGATTTCCAGCAGCGCGGGAGGGTATTCCGCGAATACCCGGGCATGCGCGGCCTGCAGGTAGCCGTGGACCGCGACGAAGCGCTCGTTGATGGTTCTGGGTTTGTCTTTCGCGCCCCTGTGTTCGATAGCCTCATAGAGCAACTGCAACAGCATTTCATTTAGCCGTTCCAGTTCGGTGACCGCTCTATAGTAGTTTTGCATAAACTGCTCGACCGCGAGATTATGTTCCTGGTCCTGATAGCCGAATTGCTCGGCCAGTTCGCGCTGGTGGTTGAACAGCAGGCGGTCTTCGTGATGCCCCGAGGCGATATGCAGCGCGAAGCGGATTTTCCACAACAGACGCCGCCCGCTGATCAGCGCGTCAAGCTCCTCCTGGGTCAGGAAACCGAGCCGGGTGAGGTCTTCCAGGCGCGCGGCGCCGAAATAGCGCTTGGCTACCCAGAAGATGGTCTGGATGTCGCGTAAGCCGCCGGGACCTTCTTTCAGGTTTGGCTCAAGTCGGTAGGCGGTCTCATCGAATTTTTTATGGCGTTGTTCCTGCTCCGCCAGTTTGGCCTTGAAGAAATCCTCCTTCGACCAGATCCGGCTCTCGGCCGTGACTTCACGCATCTTGTCCAGCAGTTCCGCCGGGCCCGCCAGCAGGCGCGATTCCAGCAGGTTGGTGACTACGGTGACGTCACGCGTCGCTTCGATCGCGCATTCGGCGCAGGTGCGCACGCTGTGCCCGATTTCGAG
>DASUFE010000090.1:0-6265 GCA_036274675.1 Gammaproteobacteria bacterium | reverse complement strand
AACACCTCGGCCAGCGCCGAGGGCACCAGCTTGTCCCGGTCGCCGAGCAGCACCAGACAGGGACAACGCAGCTCGCGCAAGGCCGCGCGCAGATCCGTTTGCAAAAGAAACTTGAGGCCCAGACTCAAGGCTTCCGGCGCGGGCTCGCCCCCTTCCTTTAAATATCCGCGCAACAGCCGCGCCTCTTCGCGCAGCTTCGAGGCGCCCATCGACTGCAGTACGATGAAATCCTCCAGCAACCGGTGATAATCGCTGCGCAGGTTCTCCTCGAATTTGTACAGCAATTCAGGCGTGATGGCGTGCGGCCAGTCCGGGCCTTGTACGAATTTGGGCGTACTCGCGACCAGCACCAGGGCGCGGATTTTTTCCGGCGACTTGCGCGCCGCCGCCAGCGCGACCAATCCGCCCAGCGACCAGCCGGCCCAAACCGCAGGCGAATTCGCCTGCGCGAGCAAGGCATAAGCCCACTCCTCCAGCGTGACGCCGGGAGCCTGCCCCGCGTTACGCCCGTGGCCGGGCAGATCGAGCGCCTGCACCTCGAAGGCCGCCTTTAACGACGGCAGCGCCAGATCCCAGACCTGGGAATTCATGCCCCAGCCGTGAGTGAGCACGAGATTCGTTTTATCCGGCTTCACCTTTGTCTCTGTAAGCTTCGGTGTTAACATCAGACCACTTTACCGGAAGGCCCGTCATGCCGGGCTTGACCCGGCATCCAGTAAAATAAAAACCATGGATTCCCGCCTGCGCGGGAATGACTCATTAGAGGCCCTTTCAATTCCATGATATCCACGACATTTGCATATCTTTCCGGCGCACTGCTGCTCGGCTATCTGTTCGGCTCGATTTCGACCGCGATCATCACCTGCCGGCTGATGGGCCTGCCCGATCCGCGCACGCACGGCTCCGGTTCACCCGGCGCCACCAACGTGCTGCGCACCGGCAGTAAAACGGCGGCCATTATTACACTGCTCGGGGATGCGGCGAAAGGATTGCTGCCGGTTTTGCTGGCGAAACTGTATCTGCAGCAAGCGGGCGCGGGGCCTGCGTGGTTGCCGGCCGCGGCCGGCATCGGCGCTTTCCTCGGCCATCTGTATCCGCTGTATTTCGGTTTCAAGGGCGGCAAGGGCGTCGCCACCGCCTACGGCGTGCTGCTCGGCATCGCCTGGCCGATCTTCGTGTTCACCGGCGCAACCTGGCTCTTGATGGCCTTTATCTTCCGGATCTCCTCGCTCTCCGCCCTCACCGCTTTCGCGCTGGCGCCGTTTTATACCTGGTGGTGGTTGGGTTCCATCAGCATCTTCGGATGGATTTTGTTCATGAGTGTACTGATCTGGTGGCGTCACCGCGCCAACATTCAAAGACTACTCAACGGCACTGAACCCAGGATCGGAAAAAAATAATAAGCGCCTGGCTTACGAGGCTCGGCTCGCATACTGTTAAGATTGAACAAAATTCCGAGGGGCGAAAACGGGTTAATTTTCAAAATCCTAAAGGGGGCTATATGAACAAGGATTTCTTCAGGCTGCTGGCTTTAATCGCTTTGACACTGCCGACACAATCGCCGGCTCAATGGTCTGGTACCGAAGAAGAGGACGAATTAACCGGCAAAACACAATCCCCCTATTTCCAGGTTATCAGCGACGATCCGGAAGTGGACAGCATGCCTTTATTGTCCACCGATGTGAACGTGAACATCTCGGGCGTGATCGCCGACGTCCGCGTGACGCAGACCTATAAAAACAGCGGCAGCCGGCCCATCGAAGCCATTTATGTATTTCCCGGTTCAACGCAGGCGGCCGTATACGCGATGAAAATGACCATCGGGCAGCGCGTGCTCATTGCGAAGATCAGGGAAAAACAACAGGCTCGCGCGGAATACGAGCAGGCCAAAGAAGCGGGCAAGACCGCTTCCCTGCTCGAACAGCACAGGCCGAACGTATTCCAGATGAACGTCGCCAATATCATGCCAGGCGACAATATCATGGTTGAATTGAGCTATACGGAATTGCTTACGCCGGCCAATAAAATTTACGAATTCGTTTATCCCACAGTGGCCGGCCCCCGCTATTCGAACAGCAAGGATGAAAAGGAATCCTGGATAAGCAATCCATATCTCAAGAAAGGTTCCGCACCGTCCAGTTCGTTCGATATAAAGGTGAATATCTCGACCGCGATACCGATCCAGGCCCTGAGCAGCCCTTCGCACAAGATCAACACCGCCTTCTCGGGCAAGGCGGAGGCACGGGCAATCCTTGATCGCGCGGAAACAAACGGCGGCAACCGCGATTACGTGCTGAGATACCAGCTCGCCGGCGGCAAAATTCAAACCGGCCTGCTGCTGTATCAAGGCGAAGGCGAGAACTTTTTCCTGTTGATCATGCAGCCGCCGGAACGTCCTGCGCTGAGCGATATTCCGCCCCGTGATTACATATTTATCGTGGATGTTTCCGGATCCATGAACGGTTTCCCGCTGGATGTTTCGAAACAACTGTTAAAGGATCTGATTTCAGGTCTGCGCCCCACCGACACATTCAATGTATTGCTGTTCGCCGGAACCTCCGCGCTTTGGTCGAAAAAATCACTTCCCGCCACCGGGGAAAACATCGACCAGGCGACAGCCTTTATCGACGCGCAGCAAGGCAGCGGCGGCACCGAATTGCTGCCGGCACTGAAACGTGCGCTTGCGCTGCCGCGACAGGAAGGTATCGCGCGTTCCATCGTCATCGTCACGGATGGTTTCGTCGGCATCGAAAATGAGTCCTTCGAACTGATCGAGACCAACCTTAATCACTCGAACTTCTTCCCCTTCGGCATCGGCAGCAGTGTCAACCGGCACTTGATCGAAGGCATGGCCCTGGCAGGCCAGGGTGAACCCTTTATCGTCCTGAACGCATCGGAAGGCAAAAAAAAGGCGGATCTCTTCCGCAAGTACATCGAATCCCCGGTACTGACCGGCATCAGCATCGCTTACCAGGGTTTTTCGACCTACGATGTTCAGCCCGAAAGTGTGCCGGACATACTGGCCGAGCGGCCGGTAACGGTTATCGGAAAATGGCGGGGCACGCCCGCAGGCGACATTCGTATCAGCGGATTCTCCGGTAACAGCGTTTACCAGCAGTCGATACCGGTCAATTCTGCAAAACCCCGGAGCACCAATAGCGGGTTGCGCTACCTGTGGGCCAGGCAGCGCATCAAGCTGCTGAGCGACTACGATGAAGTTCTCAATGGCTCTTCCCTGAAAGAGGAAATCACCAGGCTCGGGCTCACCTATAATCTGCTGACCGACTATACGTCGTTTATTGCGGTGGACCACGTGATCCGCAACCCGGGCGCGCCACCCGAACCGGTCAAACAGCCATCGCCGCTGCCCCAGGGCGTGTCCAATCTCGCAGTTGGCGGCGGCCAGGATTTCGAGATGGCATCGCTCACCTTGAGCACGCACTCGAAGAAATCCCAAGCTCCGGCGGGAACGCGTCAAATCGAGGGCAAGACCTTCCATTACCTGGATGGCATCTGGGTCGATGAAGCGCACGGCGTTGACAATACGATCATCGCGATCAAGAACGGCAGCGAAGCTTGCCGGCTGCTGCTTGAGCGGATTCCGGAGCTGAAAAAATACCTGGCTCTCGGCAAGAGCGTGATCGTCAATCTCGGCGTGTATTCGGTCAAATTGTCGGACGAAGGATTATCAGACATTTCCGATGAGCTATTGCAGCGTCTTGTTACAGGATCGAAGCTGGCGGAGGCGGATGAACCGCTTGCGAAAATGGACTAAGGGCGCCCTACGGGTCCTGCTGTACGCGTCGTTGTCAATGTTCCGTCCGGACCCTGTCCTGGCGGAAACCGCCGGCGGCGCGGCAACAACCGGGCGCGAAAACATCACCTTCATAATGGGCGCGGATACGGGGGACAAACTCCCGTTCTACGCCCCCGCCGAAGACTATTACCGGTATGATCCGCGAGCCGACACAGGGTATCTGGAAACGGGATCGCGCTCGCTGCAAGCCGTGCGCGACCGCCTGCAATCGCCGCCGGGAAACGGATTGCCATGGGGCGTCATCAATCTTGTCACTCATTCCTCAACTACGGGCATAGCAGTACCGGTTGTAGAAGATGGCGCCAGAACCGAAGCCGCCAGCCTGGAAAAAGCCCTTGCGGAAGGAGCGCTGAATCCCCTGCCCGACACCCTTGTTGACGCTCAAACCGAGATTCATATCCAGGGCTGCGGAATCGGGCAGAGGCAGGATATTCTAAACCTGTTGAGCAGGCTGTTCGGCGGAGACGACCCGCAGAGACCCGTTGTGCGCGCGCCAATACACCTGGTTTTTTATGAAAGTGCGTGGGCTCAGGGAAAACTCGCACGAACCGACCGCTACATAGTCAGAGACTGGGCATTGATCTTCCCCAGAAACCAGGTTCCACCCAAAGGGGCGGTAGTCGAAAAATTCCGCCACCGCTATCCTGATGCCGATATCGATTGGCGGCTGGCTTTTATGAATACGGCGCCCGTGGACATGAAAAACATTTTTTATGAAGAAATTCCGTTATCGTTCTCCGTATTGCTGCCCCGCAAGATGGCCCTCAGATATTCCGTCAGGGAACTCGTAAAAATTCCCGAAATAAAAGATCACGTTGCGTCCATGGGGTATACGCCGGCGGATTTTCAGTGGAGAATTGAGCGAGACATTACCGCGGAACACGGAAATTCCAGGATAGTGGGCGAGGCTGTTCTGATAAAGGCCTACAGTGGCATCCTTGAAACGGAAACCGGTCAGTATTCACGGTTGCGGCCGGACATGAGCGACGAATCGTATTTCGCAGCCTCGTCGCCCGGTTCGTAAAACGCGATTCCAACGGGCATTCCGGAACGACCGGAAAATAATGAAATCTTCTTTCAAATAACAGCTCCGGCAGAGTTATGGGTTACAAGATTCTGAATTTTGAAACCGGCGAGGCCAAGGCCTGGATCGAGGGTGTGCAGCTGGAAGAAGAAGCGATCCGGCAGATCCGCAACTGCGCCGGCTTGCCCTTTATCCACCGCCACATCGCCATCATGCCGGATGCGCATATGGGTTTCGGCTCGACCGTCGGCAGCGTCATTCCGACCCGCGGCGCGATTATCCCAGCGGCCGTAGGCGTCGATATCGGCTGCGGCATGATGGCGTGCCGGCTCAGCATGAAAGCGGGCGAGCTGCCCGATAATTTATCGGCCGTGCGCTCGGCGATCGAAAAAGCGGTGCCGCACGGCCGGACACATAACGCAGGCCCGAACGATCGCGGCGCCTGGCGCAATATTCCGCGGTCGACCGCCGAACATTGGGCCGCGCTCGAATCGGACACCCGGTTACAAATGGTTCAGGACAAACACCCCGGACTGTTCCGCGGCCATGTCAACACCGACCGTCACCTCGGCACGCTCGGCACCGGCAACCATTTCATCGAGCTTTGCATCGATGAGAATCAGGACGTCTGGGCGATGCTGCACTCCGGCTCGCGCGGCATCGGCAACCGCATCGGCACCTATTTTATCGAGCTCGCCAAAGAAGACATGGAGCGGCTCGATATCCATCTGCCGGAAAGGGACCTCTCCTATTTTTCCGAAGGTGCCGCGCACTTCGACGATTACGTCGCCGCGGTCGGCTGGGCGCAGGACTATGCGCGCACCAACCGCGCGCTGATGATGGAGAACACGATCGCTGCCGTGGAAAAAGCGTTGGGCCGCAAGCTCCTCGTTTCCGAGGAAGCGGTCAACTGCCACCACAATTATGTAACGCAGGAACACCATTTCGGCGCCGATATCTGGGTAACCCGCAAGGGCGCCGTGCGCGCCCGCAAAGGAGAACTCGGCATCATCCCGGGCAGCATGGGCGCCAAATCCTTTATCGTTCGCGGCAAGGGCAATGCAGAATCATTCTGCTCCTGCTCCCACGGCGCAGGACGCACCATGTCCAGAACCCAGGCCCGCAAGCAATTCACCGTCGAGGACCACATCAAGGCCACGCGCGGTGTGGAGTGCAGGAAGGACGAAGACGTGATCGACGAAACCCCGATGGCCTACAAAGATATCGACGCCGTCATGGCCGCCCAGGCCGATCTCGTCGAAATCGTCCACACCCTAAAACAGGTCGTCTGCGTAAAAGGATAAAAAAGAAAGACCTCTCGCGGAGGCACGGAGAACACGGTGCTTTTAAGGCGGAAAAATCTGCTTCCAAAGGCGATCCTGCAAACGACCGGCCGCATCAGCGAAACTTTTAAGACCGCCTTC
>DASUFE010000089.1:0-6041 GCA_036274675.1 Gammaproteobacteria bacterium | reverse complement strand
CCATGAGCCAGCGCCACCAGTTTAACGCCTTCGGATAATTGCAGTTGGGACAGATGCAGCGATTCGCCCAATTGCACCTTAGCCATATCCACTTCGATGAATTCCGGCAGATATCGCGGCAAGCACTCGACTTCGACTTCGGAGAGCACCTTGCTGATCAGGCCGCCTCCCGTCTTGACGCCCTCGCACTTGTCTTCATTGATGAAGTGCAGCGGCACGTGCACACGGATGGCGCGATCCTGGCTGATGCGCTGGAAATCCATATGCATGACCATAGGTTTGGCGGGATGGCGCTGGACGTCGCGCAATACCGCTTCCTGGGCAGTGCCGTTAATGTTGATGGTGAGAATATGGGAATAGAAAGCTTCGTTTTCCAGCCTGCGCAGCACCTGGTTGTGGTCCAGCAGCAGGGATGCCGCTTCCTTGTCCGCGCCGTAGAGAATGGCCGGTACCTTGTTCGTCCGACGCAGGCGGCGGCTCGCACCTTTCCCCTTGTCGGCACGCACTTCGGCATCCAGCGTAAAGTCGACTTTTGCCATTGGCGTAACCTCTTGAATTAATTGGGTTTAAATTGGCTCCATCTGATGAAGCCGTCCGGGGTTTCTGAGTCGTGACACGGGAGTGCCAGCAACATAGATTCCCAGACTCGTACCTTCCACTGCGACCGAGGAAGGGCGCGCATGATAGCACCGGGAAAGACCGTGAATCCAGCGAAATCAGGGCCCTGGGCGGAGCCCTGGGTAAAAATGATTGATGAAAAAGGCCATGCACGGGGCCGGCTCTCGGGCCGGCAGAGCCGGGTTAATCCATATACATGCTGCTGACGGATTCTTCGGAATGGATGCGGCGTATGGTTTCGGCCAGCATGCTGGCGACACTGAGCTGCCGGATTTGCTTGATCGCCTTCGCCTCTTCCTGCAGCGGAATGGTATCCGTTACCACGAGCTCATCCAGCTGGGAGTTGGCGATATTGTTCAGCGCGCTGCCCGACAGCACCGGGTGAGTGACATAGGCCACGACTTTGAGCGCGCCGTGTTCTTTGAGGGCCCTGGCCGCCTCGCAGAGAGTGCCGGCGGTGTCCACCATGTCGTCCACGATGATGCAGCTGCGGCCCTTGACCTCGCCGATAATGTGCATGACCTTGGCGACATTGGCCTTGGGACGGCGTTTGTCGATGATCGCCAGGTCGGTATCGTCCAGTTGCTTGGCGAAGGCCCGGGCGCGTACCACGCCGCCGACGTCGGGTGAAACCACGATCGCGCGCGGGTATTTCTGGCGCCAGATATCCGCGATCAACAGCGGCGAGCCGTAGACATTGTCCACCGGGATATCGAAGAAGCCCTGGATCTGTTCGGCGTGCAGGTCCACGGTAAGCACGCGGTCGACTCCGACGCTGGTCAGCATATTGGCGACCACTTTGGCGGTAATCGGCACGCGCGCGGAGCGTACCCGCCGGTCCTGCCGCGAATAGCCCATATAAGGAATCACCGCCGTGATGCGCCCGGCCGAGGCGCGCCGCAGGGCGTCGGTCATGATCAGCAATTCCATCAGATTGGTATCGGTGGGTTTGGAAGTCGGCTGTACGACGAAAACGTCCTTACCGCGCACGTTCTCGCCGATTTCCACCATGATTTCGCCGTCGCTGAAACGCCCGACAGTGGCCTTGCCGAGGGACATCTTGAGCTGGGAGGCAATCTTGCGTGCCAGCTCCGGATGCGAGTTGCCGCTGAAAATCATCATGCGGGCAAGATCCGATCTTGGTATTTCCCGTTTTTCGTTCACGCCTGTGACCCCCGGTCGCTGCACGCCGCGATTCTAATCGAACATACCCCACGGGTTGAACATGTTCCGTTATTATTTTTTTATGTAGATGGAAATCGGATGGATGGCAGATGCGATGCGCTACCCGTCGTGAAAGTTGGCAGGGGTGGCAGGATTGTTCGCCTCATCCCTCTGAGGCTCACCCCTTCGGGGCTATCGCGCCAAATCGCTCCCGGCGATTTAGTCGAACACGTTCTCATCCTGCACCCTTCTAAATTTTAATACTGGCTTTCAGCCAGTATTAAAACTGGCAGGGGTGGCAGGATTGCTCGTCCCATCCATGGGACTCGCCCCTTCGGGGCTGTCGCGCCAAATCGCTCCAGGCGATTTGGTCGAACACGTTCTCATCCTGCACCCTTCTAAATTTTAATACTAGCTTTCAGCCAGTATTAAAACTGGCAGGGGTGGCAGGATTCGAACCTACGTATGGCGGGATCAAAACCCGCTGCCTTACCGCTTGGCGACACCCCTGTGTCTTTAACAATTTCCATCCTGCCATGTGGCAGGATTACTCTGGATATCTGGCTCTACGCAGGGCTCCGCCCAGCGGGTTACCGGCGACACCCCTGTAACTTTGCAACTTCTTTGTAGTACCCCAGTAACAGCTATGCCGGCGAGAGCCGGCATAGTACTTTAAATCTGGTAGGGGAGGCAGGATTGTTCGCCTCATCCCTGAGGCTCGCCCCTTCGGGGCTGCCGCGCCAAATCGCTCCAGGCGATTTGGTCGAACACGTTCTCATCCTGCGCCCTTCTAAATTAATACCGGCTTTAGCCGGTATTAAAAATCTGGCAGGGGTGGCAGGATTGTTCGCCTCATCCCTGAGGCTCACCCCTTCGGGGCTGCCGCGCCAAATCGCTCCAGGCGATTTGGTCGAACACGTTCTCATCCTGCACCCTTCTAAATTAATACCGGCTTTCAGCCGGTATTAAAATCTGGCAGGGGTGGCAGGATTCGAACCTACGAATGGCGGAATCAGAATCCGCTGCCTTACCGCTTGGCGACACCCCTGCCGCGTATTATATGGGGTCTCCGTAAGCTTGCAACAAGGGCGACCGGCTCAGACCTTTTGCGACGAAGGCAACTCCACCCGGGTCTTTCCCATGGAGTTCCAGTACAGCTCGCGCTTCGGATTCGGTCCGGAATCGCCCGAAAACACAGGCGCCGGTTCCCGTCATACGGGCTTCCGTATATTGCGCCAGCCAAGTCAGCGTCCTGTCCACCGCCGGATAACGCTGACGAACCACGGGCTCGCAGACATTGCGACCGTGACCGGTCAAAAAGTCGCGTATTGTGATAGGGGGGCAATTACGTGTCAAATCAGGGGCATTGAAAATTTCCGCGGTCGAAACCTGCACCGGCGGCGCGATCACGAGATACCATGCTTCAGGTAATTCGATGAATTGCAACTGTTCACCGACGCCTTCGCCCCAGGCGGAACGACCCTGCACGAACACCGGCACATCGGCGCCCAGCTGCAGGCCGAGCACAACCAGTTTATCCAGCCCGTAATCGAGCCCCCACAGTCTGTTCAGGGCCAGCAGTGTTGTAGCTGCGTCAGAACTCCCGCCGCCGAGGCCGCCCCCCATGGGAATGCGTTTTTCCAGGTAAATATCGACCCCGCGTTTTGTCCCGGACGACTGCTGCAACAGCCGCGCCGCGCGCAGGCAGATATCCGAATTCTCGGGAAGGTCCGCTACCGGATTGACGCGCCGAAGCCCGGAATCGCGGCGCGTTTCGAATCGCAGACTGTCGCCAAAATCCAGAAACTGGAACACCGTCTGCAGCGAATGGTATCCGTCCGGCCGTCGCCCGGTGATATGCAGGAATAAATTCAGCTTGGCAGGCGCCGGCCACGGTTCACTGTTCATTTGCGTCGAGAATTTCCCAGTCGATAACCGCCAGCTTGATCTTCACCTGCTCGTTCTGCATGCGAATCCGGTCCGGCAACTGATGCCCATGATATAACCCGTACCTGCCATATTCGATTTCCCAGCCACCGCCCCGGAGTTTGTCGATGCGTCCCGCATCGTCGAGGGTGAAACTCTCGTCCGGGTACAGGCCTGAAGGCAGTCCCAGCATCCAGCGGCGCATCCCGTTCACGGGGATTACCCAACCGGTCTGTTGCAGGATCAGATCCTCGGCGCTCGCGGCGCCTAACTGTTCGCCCTTGCCGGTCTTCAGGTGAACCGAAGCGGCGTCGCCTTCGATCGCAATCAGGCCGTGGCCGAATGCGCCGCTGACCTTGAGTGTAAAAACCTCGCCCTGCTCCTCCCATTGCAGGTCGGCGGAGCCGGATTGCGTTGCGGCGACCACGCCGATACGGGCGCGTAAGCGCCAGTGCCGGATCGATTCGAGGCGGGCACGCCGCGCGTCCCACGTATTGGGGCCGGACGTCGCGGATTCCGGCATATGAGCGCATGCCGGCAGGAACGCAAGCAGCAGCAAAAAAAACAGTGGATGAGCGGACGCCCCGGAACGCATGCGGCGAGCATACCCGAAGTCGATTAAAGACGTCTTTATAAATTTTTGTTTGAGAACGGGGCGGCGACGCACGCTAAATCGCAGTGAATCTGGGTACGGCGCCGGCCAGGTTCCCGAACAAAAAGACGGTTTTCAAGGTGTCTTGGAAACCTGCCCGTTATGCAGCTGGTTCATTACGTTCAGCAGCTTCGGATCCTTGGGTTCCTTCTCCAGCGCGTTGCGCAGCACCGACTCGGCACCCGGGCGGTCGCCCGCCACCCACAACACTTCGCTCAGATGCGCTGCGATTTCAGTGTCGAACTGCAACGCCAGCGCGCGTTTCAGGTATTTCAGCGATTCCTCGTGCCGTCCCATGCGGTAGAGCACCCAGCCCATACTGTCGATAATCGCCGCGTTATCGGGCTTCAGTGCGATTGCCTGTTGGATAAAATCGTAGGCTTCCTGGTAACGCTCGGTACGGTTCGCGAGCGTGTAACCGAGCGTGTTGAGTGCGTCGGCGTTACCGGGTTCCCGCGCCAATATGCTCAGCATATCCCGCTCGAGCAGATCGAGCCTGCCGACCTTGTCGTAGGACAGACCGCGCGTATACAAAAGATCCGTGTTGCCCGGAAATTCCGCGAGCCCTTCGCTCAACAATTCGATCGCCTGCTCGTTATGCCCGCCGCCGTCCAGCAGCATGGCTTCCTCGAGATAAAGACGGGTCCGGGTTGCGGCATTCGTATTTTGCTCCCGCAGGCTGCCGAAGTGCTTGCGCGCATCGTCCAGCCGGTCCAGATTGCCGAGCAAATGACCGATCCGGATCTGCGCATCCAGCCTGTATTCGCCACGGTCGATCCTGGAATAACTCTGGATCGCGGCCTCATACTGCCGGCGGATCTCCGCGATGCGCCCCAGATAGTAGTTCGCTTCCGCGGTGCGGCTGCCGGTTTGCCGCAACCGCTGAAAGTAGGTGTCGGCTTTATCCGTCTCATCCATATCCAGATTCAGCAGCGCCAGCGTATAAAGAAGGTCCGGGTCGTTGGGCATATCGCCCAGCAAAACCTCGTATTGAACGCGCGCCTCGGGATAACGATTGGCACTCAACAGCATGCGCGCATAAGCCAGCCGCAGATGATTGTCCTCGGGGTGACGCTGCACCGCCTGGGATAATTCCTTGATACCGGCTTCGGTCTCGCCCAGTTCGCGCAGTACCCGCGCATGCAGGATCAGTGACGGCACATGGTCCGGCTGCAGGCTCAGGGAAGTGTTCAGCTCATCCTTCGCGGTTTGCCACCGGCCGAAAACCGAGGCCAGATTGCCGTAGGCGAAATGCGCGTAAGGATTTCCGGGGGTTTCCGCGACCAGGTCGCGCATAAGCTGTAACGCCGGTTCAGCCTTGCTCTGCCCCTGGATCTCGCGTCCCAGCAGGCTGGCAATGACCAGGAATCCCTGCTGGTTGTCATCCGCGTACTCACCGAGCACGCGCCTTAGATAGACGGCGGTTTCATCAGTGTGTCCCTGCTGCAGGGACAGAAACGCCATCGTACGATTCGCCTCGGCATCCTCGGGCGCCAGCTCGACCCAGCGTTTCGCCGCGGTATAAGCGGCCGCATAGTCTTGGGCATATATGGCAATCTGAGTGGCATGATCCGCGATCTGCGGGTCCGCGATTTGCTCAAAAGTGGACATTATGTAGGTGATCGAGGTATCCAGCTCGCCGCGCTGGCCCGCGACTTCACCGACCAGCAGCCGGTACATC
>DASUFE010000088.1:0-95200 GCA_036274675.1 Gammaproteobacteria bacterium | reverse complement strand
CCTCGGGCGTAGGCCGCCAGCACGATCTTTAACAGAATCGCCGGATCATACGCCGGGGCACCGCCCTCATCATTGCGATAACGTGTATCGAAAACCGTTAAATCCAGCTCGTGATCGATCAGATACGTCAGCGTATGCTCGAAACTGCCCGGCAGTATCTGCTCATGAAAATGAATCGGCAGCAGCTTGCTTTGATCGTAATCGTAAGGCTTGTACTTGGCCATCGGTCAGCGCCCAATGTGGGGAACGTGCCGATATTTTATTCCACAGCCCCTATCGTTTCCCGGCAAATTTTAAAAATTTGGAAGTTTTTCTACAGCTTCAACGCTCAAATAAGCGGCCGAGGCGCGACAGCGCCGAGGTCGCGCTTGAAACATTTGTTATAAGTAAGTTCATAGACAATCACCACTGAAGCACGCAATCAGAAGAGCCCAGATTGGCCAGACAAACATTACACCCAAAGTGCTACCTAGCACCAATACATGTGCAGCGACAGGTTTTAGTTTTTGCACGCCGTAGATTACTAGAACTATCACGGTGAGTGGCCCAAGGACACTTAACAACGAACCCACGACATAAAGAAACTGATGACTAGCTTTGCTGTAACTCGGCTCCATTAGATACGCCGCACCTATAAACCCCACCGCAATAAGCAGCGCAACTATAAAAACAGGTTTGAGCCCATACTTCTTGCGCAGAAACATGAGCCCCTCAGCAATCACTACGGCGCCAACCACTAGTGGCCACGTATGTTCGAGTGCGCTAACGAGAAAGTCCATAACTTACTTATAACGCGCGGCTAAAACGTGGAGGCGCGACAGCGCCGGAGTCGTTTTGAGCCGATTGTTATATTCATTCATTGCGTATCATAAAGATAGCTAGCGACATGCTCTGCCCGCAATGAAAATCATTAATAAGCTTTTCTTTATGGCCTTGATTCCAATTTGGGTGATACTCGTCAACTAATTCGTGAAGCACTTCCTCGAAATCGCCCCCATTCATCCGGACGCCTAATTCAGAAAAGACTTTGCTCAGCGCTTTGTGAAATCTTTTGTCATCTAATGGATGGCCGGTATGCCATGTATCGACTTTGATCCATTCGCTCAATATGGCTTTCATTCTATCCATGTTCACCATGTAATTATCTCCCTATTGAATATAACAGTAGGAAACAGTGGAATGATTCCACTGTTTCTGTATTAGATGGAATCCTCCTAATTTTGGGAGGATTTGTGGAGAAAGATTAATTAACATGTTGTTTGTCCAAGCTATCATCCAGTAAACCCGCTTTGCCCATTTTAATTATGCTGGAATGTTTCCAGCCTTTTCTTGACTACCCGTTAACACTAAATTTACCGGCGTAGAAGAACAAAGGGTTGCTCATGGCTGTGGCACTACATAAAACGACACTTTAAGTGTACAACCCCTTCCAGGAACTTTAAGTCCTTGATTCCCATTGAGCACCCCGCAAACAGCCCAATCCTGACCCATTGATGCTTCCTGCCAGAGTATAGCCGCTTAACCGGATACGTCAGGGGTTTGAACGTGTGTCGGATGTGTTTGGGTTTATGGTCCCTCGCAACGACTTGCCTGCGCCTGGCCTTCGGCCATCCACCGCCGGGCAGAGCCCTGCGTAGAAATGGAAGGGGGACGTTAACCGGGATTAACAAATCTATAATGCGCCACCGGCCACTCTGTACCGCCGTTGTAGCCGAACAACTCCGAGCATGCCATGTAGAACATGCGCCAGCGCTGGAGCCAGACGGCGGCCTGACCGGCGCCGTAGGTGGCGGCGAATATCTTGAGGATGCCGTCCTTGTTGGCGTCCGTCTTTTGCAGCCAGGCATCCAGCGTCTTTTGATAATGCACGCCGTTCACCAGCCAGCGCTCTTCAATCTTTAAACGCTCCTGGAAGTGCAGCAGGGTGTCGAAGGCCGGCATCAGGCCGCCGGTGAAAAAGTGGCGGCCCATCCAGTTATCCTCGCCCTCGGTTTCGAAAGGATACATCAGCGTGCGGTGGCAGAAGATGTGCACGAACAGTTTGCCCCCGGGCCTGAGCCAACCGGAAATATTCGCCATCAACTTCTGGTAGTTGCGCATGTGTTCGAACATTTCCACCGAAACGACGCGATCGAATTTATGACTGGTCGCGAAATCGTTCATGTCGGTGGTGATGACCTCAATATTTTTCAGCCCGCGCCGGCGGGCCTGTTCCAGAATATGCTGCCGCTGCGTGGCGGAATTCGAGACGGCCGTGATCGTTGCGCGCGGATAGTGTTGCGCCATCCACAAGCTCAACGAGCCCCAGCCGCAGCCGAGTTCCAGTATGCGTTGCCCGTCCGCGAGCTGCGCGCGCTCGCAGGTAAGGCGCAGCATCGCTTCCTCCGCGGCCTCAAGTTCGGTGACACCCTCCGGCCACCAGCAGGCGCTGTACTTCAGATGCCGGCCGAGCGATTTGAGATAGAACTCCGTCGGCACTTCATAATGCTGTTCGTTGGCGGCCGCGGTCTGCAGGGCGATGGGGCTGCGGCGCAATTCTTCCAGCAACTGCGTGAACGCCTGCTGCCGGTCCTCAATATCGCCATCGCGGCTCTCCGCGCGCAGCCGTTGCCGCAGCAGCCTGCGGATGCCGTAACGCACCAGGATATCGGGCAGCAGGCCGCTCTCGGCCAGTTTTATAACGCTCACGGTTGCGGTCTCCAGGGTATGAAGGCGCTGGTCTTGCTCTGGTAGTCGCGGTAGTCCTCGCCGCGCGAACGCAGAGCCTGCCGTTCGGTGTAGGGAATGCCGGTGAAATAATTGAGAAACAGGAACATCAGGGCCGGGGCGAGCCACGCCCACGCGCCATATGGCGCTCCGCAGGCGAGCACGGGATAGGCGAACCAGTGCAACCACTCGAAGAAATAGTTCGGATGCCGCGAGTAGCGCCAGAGACCCGCGCGGCAGGTCTTGCCCTTGTTGGCGGGATTCGCCCGGAATTTTTCCAGTTGGCGGTCGGCGAGGGATTCGCCGCAAAACGCAATCAATGCGATCAGACCCGCCAGCAGTAATACCCAATGGCGCGTTGCCGGGTTATGCGACACGATCCACGCCGGCAGCGCAAACAGCCAGGCGGCCACAGCCTGCGCGATGAAAAAGAAAAAATGAAAGAGATTGATGTTCGCGCCATAGCGTTCGCGCAGCGCGCGGTAACGGCCGTCCTCGTGCCGCTCGCGCCGCATGCGCAGCAGGATGTGCGTGCCGAGGCGGGCGAACCAGACGCCGGTTAAAACCCCGACCGCCGCGCGCGGCGCCACGGCGCCGGGACCGGTCAGCGCGTAGTAAATCGCGGCGCCGCCGAGCCCGTAGGCCCAAAGCACATCCGCGATGCCGGCGTTGCGGCTGCGCACCTGCCACAGCCAGCCGAGCGATACCGCGACCAGCAAGACAATCGAACTGTTATATAAAGTATGCGTATTCATATGTTTACCACTCGCCAAACCGCAAGAAAGAATATCTCTCGCGAAGCCGCCAAGAACGCAAAGTAAAAGAAGACTTCGGAAATCTCACGATTTTCTACCTTGGCGCCTTTGCGTCTTGGCGAGAAATAGAATTATAAATGCCACGTTCATCAGACATCTTCGAACCCAGATAGACCAGTGCGGGCACGAGTATGGCCCAGCTCAGGCTGAAGGCCAGCATCGACCAGGTCAGATCCGCGGGCAGTTCGGCGGCGCCCAGGCGCGAGCCCGCAAAATACGACAGGGGGCTGCCGATCGCGCCCAGCGCGACCGATGCCCAGACGTAGCGGCGCAGCCAGGCCAGCGAATGATTCAGCGTCAGCCCAAGCGTGATCCACAACGCGACAATCCACAGCGGCGCCCAGTCGGCATAGGGCACGGCGGCACGATAGTGAATCAGGCCAAAGCGTATCCACAGGGTGTCGACCAGCAGTCCGATCGCGGCGCAGATCAGGATCAGGCCCACATCCCCGCGCGCGCGGCGTCCCGGCCACAGCTGCCAGAGCATGAAGCAGCCGAGCAGCGCCAGGCCCGGCCACACCCTGTCCCGCGCGGCGCCCAGAATGCAGGCGAACCACAACGCCTGGAAAAAGGCGAAATTGATAAAATGAGAACCCGGGCGTTTCACGGATCGTCCCCTTCGATTAGACTCCCTGCACGACGCAAGCATGTTGATTACGCCATCCATTAGAACCGGATCACATAGTATCACCGGTGGTTATAAAACAAGAATAAACAGGGAGCACAAAATGGCTTTATATAACACCCGCGCCTTGCTGATGACGGCCGTCACAATCTTATTGTTGTGCACGGGCTGCACCGGCAGGAAACTGCATGTCGACTACACCGATGACTACCTCAAGGCGCTGACTGACATCCCCGGTGTTCCGGCGCGCGACCGCGCCGCGCTCGAGAATTTCTTGCTGGCCATGTCTGATCTCAAGGATGCCGCAGCGAAGACGCGCCTTGAAAAGGCATATGCCCCGCAGCTGTACTTTAACGACACCGTCCGCACTCTGCGCACACGCGAGGAAGTGGTCGACTACATGCTGCGCACCGCCGAGCGCGTGGAGTCGCTCACGGTCGAGGTGAACGACGTCGCGGCCAGGAACAACGACTATTACCTGAGATGGGTGATGCGCATGCGCTTCAAGATGAGCGGCGATATCGTGGAATCGAAATCCATCGGCATGAGCCATATCCGCACCGACGCCGAGGGACGGGTCGTGATCCACCAGGATTATTGGGACGGCATCGAAGGCTTGTATCAATATATTCCGTTTGTGGGCTATATGGTCGGCAAGGTGCAAAGCGGCATGTAGGATGGGGGCTTTATACAGGGAAAAGCCATGTGGCGCGCATGCGCCATCCTTAATATTACTGAGTTTCAGAAAAACCCCGTGATCGGGCAGACTGCTGCTGGCCGTTTTCCCGCGGGTTGCCTTATTATACGGCCATGCAACAACCCCGCCCCATATGATCGCCCTGCTTGAAGCCAAGCGCGCCGGGCTGTTCAGCCGGCGGTACTGGCTGCCGAATATCGTGTCCGGCGTTATCGTCGGCATCGTGGCGCTGCCCCTGGCGATGGCCTTCGCGATCGCCTCCGGGGCCAAGCCGGAGCAGGGACTCTATACCGCGGTCGTGGCCGGACTTGCGGTGTCCAGTCTGGGCGGCAGCCGGGTACAGATCGCCGGGCCTACCGGGGCCTTTATCGTGATTCTCTCCGGCATCACGGCGAAATACGGCATCACCGGATTACAGATCGCCACCATGATGGCGGGCGTCATGCTGTTGCTGCTCGGGCTGACGCGCCTCGGCAACATCATCAAGTTCATTCCCGCGCCGGTCATCACCGGATTTACCGCCGGCATTGCGGTGATCATCTGGGTTGGCCAGTGGCAATATTTTTTCGGCCTGCCCGCGCCGCACGGCCAGCATTTCCACGAGAAGTTCTGGCAACTCCTGCTGTCATTGCCGGAGTTCCATCCGGCCACCACCTGTCTGTCGGCGCTCGCGCTGCTGCTGGTGATCGGCGCGCCGCGGTTGCCCGGACTGCAGCGGGTTCCCGGCCCGGCCATGGCGCTGGTCATCGTCACCGTGCTGCAGGCCGTGTTCCATTTCGAGGGCGTCGTTACGGTCGGCAGCGCCTTCGGCGGAATTCCGCGCGGGTTGCCCGCTTTCGAACTGCCGCGGGCCACGCTGTCGCAGATGCTCGACCTGATCCGGCCGGCCTTCACCATCGCGATGCTCGGCAGCATCGAATCGCTGCTGTCCGCGGTGGTGGCGGACAATATGGCGCGGACGCGACACGATTCGAACCAGGAACTGATCGGTCAGGGCATCGCCAACATCGCGTCGCCCCTGTTCGGCGGTTTCGCCGCCACCGGCGCGATCGCTCGCACCGCGACCAATATCCGCAACGGCGGCAACAGCCCTCTTGCCGGCATCGTGCACGCGCTCACGCTGGTGCTGGTGTTGTTGTTCCTGGCGCCGCTCGCGGTCAATATCCCTCTCGCCGCGCTGGCGGCGATCCTGTTCATGGTCGCCTGGAACATGAGCGAGGCCAAGCACTTCGTGCGCATGCTCCGGCGCGCGCCGCGCGCGGATGTCGGGATCCTGCTCATCACCTTCGGCCTGACCGTATTCGTCGACCTGATCGTCGCGGTCAACATCGGCGTGATCCTGGCGACCCTGCACTTCCTGAGCCGCATGGCGCTGACCGTCGAAGTGACCCAGCTCAACGCCCGCGACCTGAGCCGCGAGTCGGCGGACCCGAAGCTCGGCGAATTGCCGCCCGGCGTGCTCGTCTATTCGGTGGAGGGGCCTTTCTTCTTCGGCGCGGTGGAGAATTTCCAGCGCAAGCTGGTCGGCGCCCGTGAGGACCTGAAGGTGTTGGTCATCTATTTAAGACGGGTTCCGTTCATGGACATTACCGGTTTGCAGAGTCTGGAAGAAATCATCCGGGACATGCACAAGCGCAACGTGAGAGTCGTCCTGGCGGGAGCCAATGCGCGCGTAACGGGCAAGCTGGAGAAAGCCGGCGTGATTCAGCAGATCGGGCGCGGCAATTTCTTCCCGGAGATCGACCGCGCCATCGCCAATGCCGAAGCCGGCCTGCAGGCTGAAACATAACTCCAAAAGAAAATGCTCCTCTCGCAGAGAACGTAGAGACGCTTTAGCCGAAAGCCGTGACCGCGAAGCATGCAGAGATCGCCGTGAAATGTGCGCGCGGCCTTTGGCAGTTCAATAAGAAAAATAAAAACGTGTTTGCCTGGCGGGCTGCGTCGCGGTCTTCTGCCCCCTTCGCGTCGAGAGATCCTTTCTAAAAAAGCGGGTTACGGTTTCCCCGGAGCCCGCCATACCCGCCTCAGAGTGACTTGAGGTACTCCACCAGATCCTGCTTTTGTTGGTCGCTCAGCGAGAGTCTTAAGAAATCGTCGTAATGATCCACCACCTCGCGCAGGTTCGCGAATCGGCCGTCGTGGTAGAAGCCGCCTTTCTGGTGCGTCCACAATCCGGCGAGCGGCGCGGTGCGGTACTTGCCGGTCGGCGAGCGTAGCGCCTGGAAATCGTCGATGCCGATCTCATTCGCGGCGTGCAGGTTGTTGCCGGGTTCGGTGAACAGCGGCGGTACATGGCAGCTCGCACAGCGCGCCTGCTTGTTGAACAGTTTCTCGCCACGTCCCGCCGCTTCCTTGTCGAAACTGTCCGCCGGCGGCTTCGGCGCGGGAATGGAAAGCTGGTAGAAGTGCAGCGGCGCCTGGGTCATCGCTACTTTATCCGGCACACTGCGCACATTGCCGGTGCCGGCGCGCGCGGCGACCGGATAGCGTTGCCGATCGTTGAAGCGGGTATCGAAGAAAGTGCCCGTACCGTGCATCTGCGTGGTGGCCACATAGGCGTTCCAGTAGGGGATGGAACCGAAGCCGGTCCAGGTGTGCAGATTGACGCCCGCCAGGCCGAATGCCGGAGGCAGCAGTGTCGCCGCGGGCTTGCCGTCGGGCCGGAAGGCCTTGCCGTCCTTGTCCAGTTCCGCGTCATAACGTCCGGGCCCCCAGCTCTGGAGCACCTTTTTCACGGTTGCGATGTTGACGCCCAGCAGATCGCTGAAGGGCTGCAGGTTCGGCGCCAGCGCAACGATAGCGCCGACGTCGAGATCGCGGTTGGCCCAGCCGTCCTGCCGCTTGCCGATACCTTGCATAAACCAGTTGTCCACCGTCGAGTGACAGAGCGCGCACTGGATGCCCACCGACTCCAGCCGGCCCTTCTTATCGAAGAAGCCGGTGACGCCGACCACCGCGTTGGCCTTGAGCAGAGCCAGCGTGGTGTCGGGATTGTCCAGACTGATAGTGGTGTTCTTGATGGCTTCCAGCAGTACTGATGGCAGGTACTGCGTATCGACCTTGAGTCCGAGCTGGAGCGCCATGTTGGGACTCAGCCCCTTGCCGACGCCGCCGTTCTTCTCACCGGCGATGGCCTTGTGCAGTTGCAACTGGCCGCCCCAGAACTGCTCGCTGTCGAAGGTTTCGTAGCGGAACACGCGACGCCCTTCCTCGATCATGCGCTTGGAGTAATCGATGATCTCCTCGTCATGGCCGGTGAGCGACTGCCTGGGGGCCATATCGTGTTTCGGAGCGCTGCTGCAACCGGGCAGCAAACCAAAAGCAAGCAGGACGGAAACCGCCCCGGATAAAAATTTTTTCATCGCAGACTCCTTTGCGATCTGTAAACGTATTCAAGTAGACCCTCCGGTTTAAAAATTAGTTTTGTTTCCGGGCGTCCGGCGAATACTTGTTAAAACGGAACTCCACGTGTCGAAACATCTGAACTCCGCTGTGCGCGGTGAGTCCTCCTAGTAATCGAAGCCCCGCAGGAGGACGCTATGAGTGCAACCGGTTTTCCAACCCTGGACAGCAGCGTGCAGAAAGTGCACGAGTGGATCAAGGATTTCAGCGAAGAGGTCGGCGGGCTGGACAAGCACAACGCCTTGCGCGGGCTGGCCGCGGGCCTGCAGGCATTGCGCGACCGTCTGCCTGTGGAACTGTCCGCGCACCTCGCGGCGCAGCTGCCGCTGGTACTCAAAGGCTTCTACTATGACGGCTGGCGACCCGCGGAAGCGGTGCGGCACATCCGGCAGCAGGATGATTACCTGGAAACCGTCATCGATGCCTTGGCGGATCCGGCACTCACCCCGCGCGCCCGTGAAATCGTGCAGGGCGTGTTCGCGGTGCTCGACCGCCACGTTTCGCCCGGCGAAATGGATAAAGTATGGAACGCGCTGCCCGAGTCTCTGCGCCGACTCTGGCCGGGCGGGCCGCTTAACTGAAAAATACCTCTCGCGGAGTTGGGGAAAAAGATCCCTCGCAAAGTTCGCAAAGGCGCTACGGTCAAGAGTGAAGCTTTGCCGTCTCGCGGGGCGCGGAGAACGCGCTTTAAAACGAAAATACGGCAACCGTCCCCGGAATCTTTCGCGCCTCTGCGTTCTCCGCCAGAGGAATGTCTTTCTTTGTGCGTTCAGTGTTCAGCCGGCGCAGCCGAAACCGTATGCGACGAGATAGCAACCGGTCGCGATGGCGAGCAGACCTCCGCAGAGGTACCAGCCGGCCGTGTTGAAGGTTTTCAGAAATTTCTCGACGAAGCGATCGGGCAGCGCCAGGTAAACAAGACTTTCCAGCACCGCCATCCAGCCAATGAGCGATACGAGCCCCGCGGCCGGCGAGGACCATTGATTATGAATGACGACCAGGAACACTCCCGCCAGCAGTTCACCCATCGATATGACAGTGCGGGTTAAGCGTTGACGCCCGAATTCGGCGAATACGGACAGGTAGTAACGGCGCCGCAGCAGAATGAGCGCGCCGAGGATTATCAGAAATATCCCCAGCACCCGGGATAACAGCATGGTCAGCAGCATGTTCATGTTGCTTCGACCCGTCCGCCCGGAGTTTTAATCCGCGAACACCGCGTGCGACCAGGAAAATATCCGCTCATCCGCCATGAGCGCTCATGCCGGCGCAGCTTCGTGAAATAATCTTTTATCAGGCAAGGAATCCCGGTATGCCGCTGTCGGCATTCATTCCAATCATTTTGGATATTTTAAATCCTGCGTTGCATACAAGGCGCGCTTCACTCTTGTCTTCCAGCGAGTACGTTCGTCGTCAAAGAAATTCGCCGGATTGCGTTCGCAAGCTTCAATCCGCGTCGCGGCGTTGACTAAAGTTTTTTGCATCGTCCGCTTTCATAAAAATCGGGCGCGCAGCACGAATGCATTTGAACCTCGGCGATATGAGCACCGCGCAAATGTCCGCGGGACAAAATGTCCATCGGACATTGTCCGCGGGACATCGGTATGCTTGTGTACATTACAGATTAACCGCGAATAAAAATTTTTCTAGAATAGCCCACCTGCAATTTTCACAAAGTTCTCAGAGAGGGGATATCACAATGAATTATCACAGGCTGTTAACGACAGCGTGCCTCAGTTTCATGTTATTGAGCGCATGCAAGATCGAGTCGCCGGATTTCGAAACCGTCTACGGCTATGCCGGTCTTAACGGCGGAACCACCGGCGGCGCGGGCGCAGACGCCGTCGAAGTCGCGGTGTGCAACGGAGCCGAACTGCTGGCGGCGCTGAATAACCCGGAATATGCTTCGGTTCCGCTTACCATCTGGGTCGACGGCACCGTCACTCCGCACAACTCCAATGCCGATTCCATACCGATCGTGCGCAGTAATCTGTCCATCGTCGGACGCGGCGCCGACGCGGGCTTCTGGGGCATCGGCCTCGATATCAGGGACGGCGCGAGCAACATCGTCATCCGCAACCTGAAGCTGCACGAAGTTCCGCAATTCCGCGGCACCGGCGACCTGATCAGCCTTGACGGGCGTAACGGACCCGTGCGCAACATCTGGATCGATCACAACGAGCTGTACAATAATCTCGCGGTCGAGATACCGGAAAACTTCATCGTTCCTCCCGGCATGACGCTGGAAGAAGCGCAGGCGGTGTACCGGCTGGACTATTTCGACGAACTGGTCAGCGGCCGCGGCGACGTTTCCGACATAACCATCTCCTTCAATAACATGCACGACAGCTGGAAGACATCCCTGTGGGGGAGCTCCGACGAGGATAATTTCAACCGGCGCGTCACCTTTCATCACAACCTGTGGGAAAACGTTTCCTCGCGCTTGCCGCTCTACCGCTTCGGCGAGGCGCACGTTTACAACAATCATTACAGCAATGTCACCACCTCCGGCATCAATTCGCGGATGGGCGCCGTCGTGCGGGTGGAAAAGAATTTCTTCGAAAACACCCGCAATCCGGTGCTGTCGCAGGACAGCATCGCTATCGGCTTCTGGGAATTGATCGGCAACCGCCTGGGCGATGGCATCCTCTGGGAGCCATCGAGCGACGGCATCGTCGCCGACGAGAAACTGCGCGACAACCGGTCGACCGGCGCGCTGACCCTGCCGCAGGGTTACAAATACAAGCCTAGCCTGATTTCGGCCAAGGACGTCGAGAAGTACGTCAGACATTACGCGGGCACCGGCGTCATCGAAACGCCTCCGCCCGCGCTCGTCTGCGAGATTCCCGAGTTCGACGTGCCGCCGAAACCCCCGCTGCCCCAGGAAGTGCCGAGCGCTCCGCCCGGCCCCGGCGGAGTGGCCTGGAACGTATATAGCGGAGCCGTCGCTCCCTTCACCGCGGGTTCCATCAGTCTCGCCAGCGGCGCGCCGGGCGCGTTCTCGATCACCGGCGCCTCCAACGCCGCCGAGTTCACCGCGGCGACGACGCTGGAGGGCAACGGCGTGACGATATTCAATTCAACCGCCGCCGCCTCCAACAGCACGCGCGCCCGCATCACGAACATCACGCGCAACGACGGCGTCTATCCCAAATACTTCACCTTTATCGCCGGCGTGCGCGGACTGGCGGCGGGCGCCGAGAGCTCCACCCGCGTGCTCGAATTCGAGGCCGCCTTCGGCGACGCCGCGCCTTCCTCGATCGCCAGCCGCCTGAAAGTAATCCTGCGCTCCGACGGCAGTAACCAGGGCGTTCAGCTGGAAAACGCCATCGACGGGCAATCCGTCAATGCCTTCGGCTACGATATGTCGGAATACCGGGTCTATCACTTCACGGTGACGCTGGCGAACGCCAACACCGGCTGGGTCAGGGTCTATCTGGACGGCTCGCCCACGCCGACCGTCAATTTCGGCGGACAGATGAGAAGCGTCGGCTCCGGCAGCAACTACCTGACCGTCGGCGACGGCGGCAGCAACCGCTATCACGGGCTGATCGACTGGATCGTCTGGACCGACCAGGGCGCCTGGTCTCCGGCGCAGCTGCAAGGCCTGCTGCCGCCCGCGGAAACCATCGGCTGCCTGATCGGCTACGGCAGCACGAACACGCTGGGTTGCGATTTCAACTCGATTAACTAAAGACAGGCTGCTCTCTCATGAAGAACACAAGCTGCGCCGGGGAGCCTCCCCGGCGCAGCTTGTGTTTTCAGGATCCCGCCCGGCGGCGGGTGGCATTTCCTAAGATTCCAGATACTTGAAATCCTGCGCGACGTACAACCGCCCGCTCGGACCCTTGTCCTCCAGCAACGCCGGCACCAGCGCGCCCGGCAGCACGGTCTCCACCTCGTGGTCGGCGTTCGGCCCGCCGAGATCGGTTTTCAGCCAGCCCGGGTCCAGGTAGTTCACCAGCACGTTCGAATCCTTGAGTTCGGCCGCGAGATCGCGGCTGTATTTGTCGACCGCGGCCTTGGTCACGCTGTACGGCGCAAGCTGTGGAATATCCTTGATGCCGGAACTGAGGTTGATGATGCGCCCGAAGCCGCGCTGTTTCATGCCGGGTGCGAAGGCGTTGCAGAATGCAACCATGGCATAGAGATTCACCTGGAAGGATTGCTCCCATTCGTCCTGGCCGATTTCCCAGATGGGTTTCCACACATTCATCCAGGCGGCGTTGTTGTAGAGAATATCCACCGCCGCGCCGGGTCCCGCCTGCACTCCTTTTATAATGTCCTCCACGCCCTGCCGCGTCGCCAGTTCGCCGGCCACCGCATAAGCCTTGACGCCGAGCGCCTGCACTTCTTTCAGGATTTGCCGGGTGTTTTCCAGCTTGCGGCCGTGCACGATCACGTTGCACCTGCGTCGCGCCAGGCCGAGCGCGATCTGGCGGCCGATGCCCCGGCTCGATCCGGTCACCAGCGCCCATTTATTTTCGAGTAGCTTCATTCGGATATCCCCGTTATTGATCGAGAAACATGGGGCGCAAACTAGAGCTTTTCGCCGAACGACGCAAGTACTTCAGATGGACAGGTTCAGCCGGGATCCAATGGTTTCGCGCAGCAAGTGTTCAATGCCGGGTTGATTGGACTATCGCCACGGAACGCCGCCGAAACTCAGCGCGGCCTTAAGGCCCAGTTCCGCGCCCGCCGCCAAAGAGGCGCGAATATCTCTGGTTGCAAAATAGCTCGCGGTAAACGCAGCCTGAAAGGCATCGCCGCAGCCCGTGGTGTCAATAATCTTCCCGGCCGTCAACGCTTCCTGGGAATATACGCGGTCGCCTTCGAAGGCGATACTCCCGCGGGCGCCGAGGGTGAGCACTATAATGCCGCGATGGGCTTTTGCGATTGCGGCGAGTTCTTGCGCCATCCCGGGCGTACCTCCGAAATAGGCGATGTCCGCCACGCGCAGACTTTTCTGAAGCAGCTCATAATCCTTAAGGTGTAAAAAGTCCACGGCCATAAACCGGGAGCTTCTTTTCCGTTCGAGGGCATTCAAATAATCGGGGCCGTTGGCATGGGTCGCCCATATATCAAACCGATCAAGGTAATCCCAATCCGCCTCATTCAATTCGAATTGCTCATAGACTCCTCCCTCCCATGCGCCCTCAACCCCATACCGCTCTCCCGAATCATCATTAATAATCCGGTTGCGAGCGGTATGTCCGTCCATGCGGCGCATGCGGGAAACATCAACCGACTCGGCTTGCAATAATGCCGCCAGGCGATCCCCGGCCTCATCGGTTCCCACGGCGCCCACGAACGCGCTCGCATGCCCCATCCGGCGAAAGCGGATGGCTTGATTCAGGGAGTTTCCGCCCGCGTAGTATTTATTTTGTTGCGGAAAAAAATCGAGCGCCGCCACGCTAAAACACGCCACTTTCATGATCAGCACTCATCCTTTTAAACCGGCCGCACCGGCGAAGCTTCGGTTTATTCGCGAAAGGCGCATAGCGCGCGTCGCATGCAACAGGTCGGCCCGGTGTTAGGGATTTGGCTGCGATAGAAATACAACCAGAAAAAACATAAACAATACCGACGGTACGGCAATATATGCCGCCACGTCCGAGTAACCCCATTTCCCGGCCCGGATTCTATCCCGTCTGAGCATCACGATGGAAACCACAATCACGAGAATCAAAAATGCCGCCACATAGGGCATCCATGCGACTTTCTCATCTCTAGTTATTAGCGCTACGGCCAACAACGGCGCCAAAATCCACAGTGTGGCAACGAAGCGGGCGCTGTCGTAGAGCTTAAGCAGATTTCGCATGACGCTTGGCGTCTGTGTAAGGTTTGTTCCGTTTAATTACTTGATGCGGCAAGCTTCCAATAGGCTTCTTTTGCGATAAATTCACAAAGAAAGTTCATGCCCCTGCGCCCATTCGCGGAAAAGTTTCTCACAACGTACTCTTTTCCCTTGTGGTTGATCTTGAGGCCAAGCCTGTCTTTTCCCGACAAGGGACCGAACACCACGCGCAGCCCCGGACTCCGCTGGTTGAATTCCACGATTTGAACCTCGGCGATATCCGTCGCCGAGACGCTCTGATTCCGGGTCGCGGCTTGGCGCTCGTACGCCCTCTCGAGCAACGGAATGACCTTTTCATTATGAACACATTCCCCACAACCCCAGACAATATTAAGCTTTGGAACTTCCTTATTCGGCGCATCCTGAGCCTGCGAGGACTCTTCCGCAGGCCACGCATTCTCCTCCGATTCCGCGCTCGCGCCAGTATCCGCGTAAGCAGGCGCGGCCAGTTGGAACAGAACAAAAGCCAGAATTTTGGTGATGATTTTTAAACGCATGCATTCCCCCTTGTTGAACCAACCCCGCTATCGCGTAAGGGTATATTTAGCACCGAATCACACGACGCGTGGTTTGTGAATCTCAAGCGGCTTTATTTCGCCGCATTGCCCGGGCGCAGCGCAACACCCTTTTGTTGCGCGTGCGGCTGATAAACGATGAAATCGGGACCATTATAAACAACTTATAATGGCCATGTTGAATCCTTGGGGAGAGATTGAAGCTCATACCCATATATAACCTGTGCAGATTCATAACGTGGTTTTAGCCGGCACGATTATTGACTCGTCATTGCATCAAGGATTTGGCGCGAGCTATCAGCTCCTTGTTTTCCGGCCGTATGCTGAGGGAGTTGTTTACATCAACAACAGGTAAAAGATAATAACCCGTGTCCAGCCCCATCGACTCCATTCTTGAATGCAGCACATCGGCTACCGCTTTATCGTCCACTTTCATGTACTCGAACTTTATACCGGCCTGCCTTAGATCTTTGATTGTTTGCTGAGTAAAACCACAACTGTCTCTGCCATAAACCACAACATATGGATGGTCATAAAGCGGTTTGATCTCTTTTGCCTGATGGGAAACCCAGCCTTTGTAGCCAATTACCGCGATCAATGCATAAAGAAAAATTTTCTTCATGGGCTTAGGCGCCGACTCCGGCTGAAGTTTTTGTCAGCTTTCTAAGTTCGCGCTGCACGCCCAAAACCAAAAACCAGAATAGCACTATGGATCCGGACAGGAATAGCCATGGATGTTCTGTAAACAGAAAACCACATATGACCAACCCAAGGAAAGATAAATGCGCGCTGACGATGACAAAACTTTCAAATCGGCCTTGAATGAGGTATTTCCGATTTTCCTTGATCAGGATTCTTTTTAAATCCTCTCCTGACTTAATTTCTTCCTTGTATTTTTGCGCCAGCAAGTCCGGGGCAAAATCCAACAGCCTGGCGGCATCTCTAGCTTTCTTTTCCGGATTAAATATCCAGTGTTTGGATACGTACCGCAGTATCAAGACTGTTACTAGCTGAGATACGATCAAATATATCAACGTAGCGCCCATACAATCTCCATCCAGCCAGCTGGCCAGGGTTTTTCGGACAGTTTGCCCGTTAATTTTATATAGATAGAAGGAAACAGTGGAATGGATATAAGCCCCGCCCCTTAACGACTTAGCCTCGGCTCCGAGTATAGTAAGCCTTTATCCGGGCTGTCCACTTTATCCTTTTTTATTTTCCCAAGAACTGCCCGATAAATAACCGGGCATCGTAAAAGAGCGATTACCCCGTGTAATTCGACCCGCCAGTACCGGCAAGGAATTTAAAACGGTTACGACATTCGGACAGTCCAGGAATTGTTAGGCCGCGGCCACACCGGCGACCATGATCTATACCCATGCGCTTAATTGAGGCGACAATCGTCAGCCCCTGGACAGGCCTGGAATACGGGAATTAAAGCGCATCATGCTTTTGTTGCGGGCGACTGCTAGAATCCGCCCTGTATGTTCAAATCACCGCGTTCGATAGTTCGTTTTATTCTGCTGCTGGCGCACCTGTTCTGGGGGGTGCTGGTGTTGATCTTCGTAGTGGGGCCGGACCCGGAGCGGCGCAACCAGCGGGACTGGGGCGCGGTGCAAAACTGGATGGCGCGACTGTGCCGGATTCTGGGTATACGGGTCAGTATCGAAGGCGCGCCGGTGAATGGGGGCGCCCTGTTCGTTTCAAACCATATCTCCTGGTACGACATCCCGGTACTGCAATCGGTCATACCGACCGGCTTCGTCGCCAAGGCGGAAATCCGCGGCTGGCCGATCATCGGCTGGATGGCGCATCGGGGCAATACGCTGTTCATTCACCGCGGCAAGCGTGACTCCTTTATACATGTGCTCGAAGACATGAAGCGGCGGCTGAAAGCCGGCCAGAATCTGTTGGTGTTCCCCGAGGGCACCACCTCGGCCGGGGACAGCGTCATGACCTTCAAGACCCGGTTCTACGAGCCGGCCATTGAGGACGGCGTGCCGATACAGCCGATAGCGGTGTATTACAGCAGCCCCCATCGTTCCTGCGCGGAACTGGCCTTCGTCAACAGCGAGAGTTTCATGGCGCACATGGTGCGGCTGCTGGGCGAGCCTTATATAGATGCGCGGGTGCGCTTTTGTGAGCCGGTGCAAACACCCGGGCGCGACCGCCGCGAGCTGGGCGAAATGACGCAAGCCGAAGTCGAACAATCCCTCGCCGCCCTCAAACGCCAAACAAATTAAAACAAAAGAATTTCTCCGCGATCTCTGCGTCCCCGCGTCTCTGCGAGAAATCTTATTTCTTTAAAATAGAAACGGCGAAGAAGGCGCTGGCGACTACGGCGATGGCGGGGCCCGCGGGCCAGTCCAGGCTCACTGACAGCCACAAGCCTCCGAGCACCGATATCACGCCGAACGCGCAGGCCAGGGAGGCCATACGCTCGGGCGTGGCGGAGAATTTGCGCGCCACCGCCGCGGGGATGATCAGCAGCGAGATCAACAGCAGCATGCCTACCACCTTGATCGCGACCGCGACCACCAGCGCCAGCAGCGACAGGTACAGGAACCGCACGCGGCCGACCGCGATGCCTTCCACTTGCGCGATCTCCTCGCTCAGCGTGATTTCGAGCAGCTGGCGCCAGATGAAAAAGAGTGTCGCATACACAACTATTGCGACCGCGAGTATCGCCCACAAATCCGCCGGACCTATCGCCAGGACGTCGCCGAACAGCAGCGCGTTGATATCGATGCGGATACGCTCGAGCTTCGACAGCACGATCAGGCCCAGCGCCAGCATGCTGTGCGAGACCACGCCGAGTATCACGTCGCTCGACCATTCCTGGCTGTAGCGGCTGCGCTCGAACAGCCACAGCAGCAGCCACGACAGCACCGTGCAAATCAACAGCATCCCCCAGACCGGCTGCACCTCGAACCATAGCGACAGGATAACGCCCAAAAGCGCGCTGTGCGCCAGGGTCGAGCCGAAGTAGGACATGCGCTGCCACACCACGAAGCAGCCGAGTGGTCCCGTGATCAGCGCGACTCCCGCTCCGCCCAGCAATGCGCGCCAGAGAAAATCGTCCCATACCATCATGGATGATATCTCCGGCGCGGGAATTGAAATATTCCTCTTAATCCACCCGCTGGGCGGAGCCCTGCGTAGAAACAGAACTTGGTGTAGAAGCGCGAAACACAGGGGGGCGCTGCGGGATTCTTATTCATCCACGACATCTCCGTGGAGATCATGCGCGTGGTCGTGCTCATGGGTGTAGAGCGCGAGGTTCAGCGCCGGGCGTCCGAACAGGCGCAGGAATTCGGGATGCCCGGTGATCGCTTCCGGGTGTCCGGTGCAGCAGACATGATGATGCAGGCAGACGACATGATCGGTCGCGGCCATCACGAAATGCAGGTCGTGCGAGACCAGCAGGATGCCGCAGCCGTAACGGTCGCGGATCGTTTTGACAAGCCCGTAGAGTTCTTCCTGCCCGGTCACGTCCATGCCCTGGCCCGGTTCGTCCAGAACCAGCAGTTCGGGCCGGAGCAGCAGGCAACGCGCCAGCATCACGCGCTGGAATTCACCGCCGGAGACGGATTGCAGCGGCGTACCGCGCAGCCGCGATACGCCCGTCTCCTCCAGCACACCCTGCACCGCGGATACATCGCCCCGGTTGCAGAGCTCGAGGAAACGCTGCACGGTCATCGGCAGCGCCGGGTCGATTCTCAGCCGCTGCGGCAGGTAAGCCATGCGCAGCCGCGGCCGGCGCAGGACGCGGCCGCCGGCGGGTTGCAGCAACCCAAGCAGTGTTTTTACCAGCGTGGTCTTTCCGGCGCCGTTGGGGCCGATCAGGCTGATGATTTCGCGCTCCCGAATCTGCAGCGACACATTGTGCAGTACGCTACGGCCGCCCAGGGCGACGCTGACGGACTGTACATCGATGAGGGGTGGCTGATTCAAGAATGCTCGCCTTTCTTTAGCGCGGGTGTTGCGCATGTTATACCATAGCGCTTCCGAATGGTATGAATGTACGAGTCTGGGGATATTTGTCTTTAGCCACCCAAGCATCACTAGTCGGACGGCACGTTTGAGTCTGGGGATATTTGTCTTCAGCCTTCGAATCCATAAGTCCGTAGTTTTAGCGCGCGATGTTTCACAACGGCGGCACTTGCATTACCGATCGGACGGCACTTTTTTGCAGTTTAAATTCCTGGCGCCTTAACCTTGATGGTTATCTATATTTATGCGTTGCATCGTGTCAAAGATTTCAAGATTCCCGATCCTCGCGCTGCTGCTTGCGTTGCCGCCGGCTGCTTATCCGGCGCCGCCGTCGGAGACCCCGTCAGTCGTCACCACGATAAAGCCCCTGCACGCCCTGGCCGGCAGTGTCGCGGGCAATATATTGGAACCGGCGCTGCTGCTGCACCAGCAGCAGTCGCCGCACGATTACCGCCTGACTCCCTCGGCGGCGCGGTTGCTGGGGACTTCGGATCTCGTGGTCTGGGTGGGGCCCGGGCTGGAAACTCAACTGGCGATTCCCTTGCAGGGACTGGCGCCGCCAGAGCGCCGGCTCGATCTCGCGCTGCGCCCGGAGATGAAACTGCTGCCCCTGCGCGGCGGCGGGACCTGGGAAGGGGAGCACGAGCATGCAGAACGTGCCGATGCGGATTCCCACCTGTGGCTGGATGCGGATAACGCTCTTGCCATCCTCGACATTCTGCAAGCGCGGCTGGGCAAGCTCGACCCCGCGCATGCCGGCTCATACCGGCAGAACGCGGCGCGGGCGGCAAGTGATATCCGGGCGGCCGATGCGGCGATCCGCCAACTTCTGGAAACCGCCCGGCCACGTCCGTACTGGGTGTTGCATGATTCGCTGCAATACTTCGAGAAACGTTATGGCCTTGAAGGCGCAGGCGCGATCATGGTGAATCCCGACCGCATACCGGGCGCGAAGCGCGTGCTCGAATTACGGGGACAACTGCGCACGCAGAACATCGGTTGCATTCTGTACGAGGAGCGTTATGGGCGACGCTGGATCGAGGTGTTGATCGAGGATTCGAACGTCAAGGCGATACCGATCGATCCGCTGGGGCTTGAGCTGGAGGAAGGGGCCGATTTCTACCCGAAGCTGTTGTTCAATCTGGCGCAGCAAATCGCGCAATGCCACTAGCAGGTTGTTGAAAAAGTCCATCCATGGCCTTATGGCCCGGCGCATCCGACAATTCGTTCCGGGCGAATTTATCAACTCGCTTTGGCGAGAAATGAATTGCCCAGCCCATCCCGGGCTTTGCCGCCGCGCGACCCGCTACGCGACTCTGATTCGCTCCCGGCGAATCCGTCACGCCTCGCTCCGAAAATCAAACACGCGCCACATTTGATTTTCAATGCGGTGCAGCCTGCTTGGCGGCTGTTTTTCAACAAACTGCCGGAACCAGGAATCACTGCGCCGCAGACCTTGCTCGACAATCGGACTCCGGCGAGAGCGGCAATCTCCTCCGCCAGGAAACCCGATCTCTTATTGGCCGCCAATCCCGGCTGGCTCCGCTGGTCCGCTCTTGCGTGATGTCTGCGCATGAAGAGCGCCGGCGTCCGCATAACTTTAAAATTTTTCCGGACGCAAAGAAATTTATTATGCCAATCGTTGATAAGCGATTTTGAATTCGAAAAGAAAAGTTTTTTCACTCCGGATTATCCCTGAATGCAATTTCCGGTTTTCCTGAGTGGTGATTTTTACAACTCTGATTGTATCGGCCGAAAGCTACCGCTCATCCGGATTCGCGATTCGATTCACAGTTTTAGGGCAGGGCCTGGGCTACATAGTCAAATCGCTGCAAATTAATAATTACGGGGATTTTGGGGGAGATAGGGGTATACACGTAAATATTGTCAGGGTGCGCCCAGAGTCAGGCGTTACCTTTCAGGCAGCTGGGCAGCCGTATCGCCGACGTATACAGGACTCCATGAGGTACTTGGAAAACACATTTCACATTAGAGGGTTCAACAATGAATACAATCACGCACACTATCCGTTGTTTATTGCCGCTCCTGGCGTTGATATGGACGTCCGCCCAGGCCGGTTCACTGAACGTACCCAACACCTTCCAGGCCGGCACGACGGCGGTGGCCGCACAGGTCAACGGGAATTTCGACGCAGTCGAAACGGCCGTGAACGATAACAACACGCGGATTACAGCACTCGAAAGCGGGGCCAGCAGCACCGACTCCAGGCTCGATGCCGTTGAAGGCGATGTGAACGATAACAGCAGCGATATCGCCGCGCTGCAAGCCACGGTTTCCACTCTGGTCACCAACCTCAATCTGCTGCAAAGCCGGGTTAATGAGCTGGAAGATTATGTGGCAGATCTGCAAGCCGTTATGGATGTGGATACGGCGAATAACGCAGTGGTGTTCAGCGGCGTGAACGTCAAGATCAACAACGGCGCAGGCAGCACCGAGATGGTGAACGGCAAGGGCAATCTGATCGTCGGTTACGATGAGGACAGAAATTTCCCCATGCCCAATGTCAAGACCGGCTCGCATAATATAATCGTCGGGCCTCATCATAATTACTCCAGCCATAGCGGCATAGTGGCGGGATACGAGAACACGATCAGCGGCGCTTACAGCAGCGTCACCGGCGGCAACTCCAACACCGCCAGCGGCGATTACAGCAGCATCAGCGGCGGTTTCTCCAGCACTGCCAGCGGCGAATCCAGCAGCGTCAGCGGCGGTTTCTCCAACACCGCCAGCAACACCAGCAGCAGCGTCAGCGGCGGCTCCTTCAACACGGCCAGCGGCGAATCCAGCAGCGTCAGTGGCGGTGAGGTCAATGAAGCGAGCGGCCCCAATAGCAGCGTCAGCGGCGGCACTGGCAATGTCGCGGATGAAATGGACGAAACCCTGCCCTGAGACATTAATGCTCTTCTCCGGCGTGATGTTTGACGTCGCGCCGGAGAACAGGAGAGACCCATATGCGATTCATTCCATACAAACTATCGGTCGCCCTGCTGCTTGCCACCCTGCTGACGCTGGGTGGTTGCAAAGGCGGTGGCGGCAGTGGCGGCGGCTCCAGCAGCAGCTCAAGCTCCAGTAGCAGCAGCTCGAGCAGCAGTAGCAGTTCCAGTTCCAGCAGTTCGAGCAGTAGCAGCAGCTCAAGCTCCAGCAGCAGTAGCGGCTCGAACAACAGCAACAAGTGGGACAACATGTCGTGGAACAGCGGCAACTGGCAGTAACAGCTTCTTCTCAACGGCCATAAAAAGAACCCCGCGCACCGCGGGGTTCTTTTTTGTGGTTCACGGTGTGAATGCGGCTGTGATTATTCAGAACCTGTCTCAAAATTAAAAGCCAGCCAGCTGGCGCAGAATTTCTGCTTCCCTCTCTCCGCCGGGCGAAGCCGTAAAAACAGGGGTGGTTTTGAGACAGGTACTAGAAATCCTTGCTCATGAATTTCCTCTTGCCGGTTTCGAACAGGACGGATAGCAGCATCAGGCTCAAGGCGATCAGCTGCAACAGGCAGCGGACGGCGTGACCGGTCTCCCAGCGGCTGCGCAGCTGCTCCCAGTTGGCCGGAATGGCGCTGGTAGTGCGCAATATCTCATTCACCGGTTCGACCAAGATAAAATACACCAGGGGAAAAGCCGCCAGCAGAGCAACAGCCGCCGCGGTTGACAGCCAGAACGCGCGCTTGCGGTGCCGCACCGCCGCACACAGCACCACGGCCGCGACGACCGCCGCCGGTTCCAGAAAGCCTCCGATATTCGGAGGTCCCCAGGCGGCATACAGGCTGCGCTGAATCGTTATATAGAGACCTCCCTCGTATAGCATCTTGGCCGGCATTTCGAGCGTATGGGCGAAGCTCAAACCCAGAGTCAATGCGACCAGCAAGATCGTTACGAAACGCCATATAAGCAGCATCACCAGCTCCTGTTAAAACCCGGTGAGCTTTGGACATAGGGAAAGCAAATTTATTCGGAAGCGGAGTGCAGATTACACGCCCGCCCGCCTGCTCGACTGGGGATAACAGAGCTTCAGCTTTTCGTTCATGGATTTTGTGCTTTAGCCCTTGATGCATCGCGACTGCGGCACATTTTCTGTCGCGAGCCGGACGGGGGCTTGGGAATATCGAATCGAAAAGAAAAAGGGCAGCTGGAGGCTGCCCTGTAAAATTGTCCCTTGGAGGGGAGGAAGGGACATGTGTGAGACTATGTAGACAGTTTCCTATAAGACCGGTTACATGTCTTTGACGGAGGTCAAAAGGCCGCCGCGCGTTTCGCCGTCCATCGACAAAAACGGCCCGTTAGTCCAGAGTCGTCGATTCGAGACTCTTCCTGACCACCTGTTCCTGAAGCTCGGGAGAGCACAGCTCGATAAAGTGGTAGGCAAAGCGGCGCAGGAAATGGCCGCGCCGTATGGCCAGGCGCGTCATGTTCTGCTGGAAAAGATGGGAACTGTCGAGCAGGCGCAGCTCGCTGTCCCGCGATGGATGAAACGCCATCGACGCGATAATACCGATGCCCATGCCGAGTTCGACGTAGGACTTGATGACATCCGCGTCCAGCGCCGACATGACGATATCCGGCGCCAGCGCCGCTTCGGCGAAAGCCTTGTCCACCAGCGAGCGGCCGGTAAAGCCTTCGTGATAAGTGATGACGGGGTGTTCGGCGATGGCCGCCAGCGTCAAGGGTTGCACGTCGACCAGCGGGTGCCGCGCCGGCACGACCACTGCATGGCGCCAGTTGTAATAGGGAAAGGACGCGAGTTCCGACACGGCTCCCAGCGCCTCGGTGGCGACCCCGATATCCGCCTCGCCGTCCAGCAGCAGCTGCGCGATCTCGGCCGGACTGCCCTGGTGAAGTTTCAGATGCACCTTCGGGTAGGCTCTTTTGAATTCCGTCACCACTTTCGGCAGCGCATAACGGGCCTGCGTATGGGTGGTGGCGACGGTCAGTTGCCCCGTATCCTGGCCGCTGTAGCGCTCCGCCAGGTTCTTGATGTTCTTCGCGTCGAGCAGCATCTGCTCGACAATCTTCACCATTTCCTTGCCGGGCTCGGTCAACCCCAGAAAACGCTTGCCCTTGCGCACGAACAGCTCGACCCCGAGTTCGTCTTCCAGATCCTTGATATGCTTGGATACGCCCGATTGGGAGGTATAGAGGCTATTCGCAACCTCGGTAAGGTTGAAGTTGCGACGCACCGTTTCCCGCACTATGCGCAATTGCTGAAAATTCATGAGTACGTATCCCGCCATCCTTATATATAGGGTATGCAGACTGCCGTCTGCGTACATGCAGCTGTGCCGGAGTCTAAACAAGTCCCCGGCTCCGTAGAAATACCGAAAAATAAAGACCTTATTCCTTTTCGTGCGTAAACAAGGAGCGTTCGGCGTTTATTCCCGCGGAACGGAGCCCTGTGTAGAAACAGGGCCGCATGAGAGGCGGAAATCAACATCAGGTCGCTGAAGCCCGGATCAATCGGGGCCGAAACCCGCCAGCGCCACCGCAGCATGCCCGAACAGCGCCAGCACCTTGCTGCCTTGCCGGACACCCAGACTGTCGACCCAATCCGTTTCCACAACGGAGGTGATAATTCCAAAATCGCCGATATCGACTTCCACTTCGGAAACCTCACCGCTGCGCCTGACATGCCGGACCGTGCCGGTGAACTGGTTTTCATCGAGCGTGTTGCCTGTCACCATGAAATTCTCCTGCAGCCTGCGCCGCCTTGATCAAATAATTAAGGAAGCACTGTAACCAGCGGCGCCCGCGAACAGAACCAAGAAATTTCGAAAAGCTTATCTAAAACCGGGGATTGCGGTGTAAAGAAACGGGCGCCGAAGCGCGCCCGCAAAGTCCATGGAGGAGTCCTCCGTGGAGTGCAAGCGCTTCAAAGCAGCGATCAATTGAAATCGTAACGTATCCCCGCCGCAATGCCGGCGACATCCTTGCCGACCACCGGCGAAATCTGATCGCCGTTGCCGCCGCCGCTGGCGCGGTAGTTCGCGAGCCCGTCATTGTTCGTCGCGGCATAGACAAACTGCAGGCGGAACTGCTTGCTGAGGCTGTAATCCATGCCCACCGCCCACAGCCGTGCATCGCGGTTGTCCCGAGCGTCGGCATTATTGTAAACCTGGCCCTTGAGAACGGTGTTTTCCGTCAGTTTGTAGCTGGCGCCGAAACCGAGCGTTCTGATATCGATAGCATCGCCGGACGTGGCAACCGGCGGAGGGCCGGGCAAATTGGCAGGAATGGGGTTCACGGTCGCCTGTTGCGCCAGACCGGCCAGAGTCAGATCGCCCAGGGTGTATCTGGCGCCGAGGCGGGTTGCTGCGGAATCGTTGCGACCCGAATCCACCTCATGGGCCAGCGAGACGTACAGGCTGCCGGCCTTATAGGTTACGCCGGCGCTGGTGGCGTCCGTTAAATCATCCGGCGGATTGGCAGTCGCGCCGTTGTTATTGGTACTGTGGTGCAGGTCGACCGTGAAACCGCCCAGGTCCGGCGTCGTATAGATGATGCCGTTGTAGAAACGGGTATCGAAGTCCGCGTACAACGGTACCGCGGGCGCGGTGGCGGGAACGATCGTGATGTTGTTCAATCTCGTCAGGTTACGCGCGTCGCCGAGCTGGTCATTGAAGAAGTCCGTCTCGCTGCGGATTTTTTTCAAAGGAGTATCGAAATAGCCCAGCCGCACCGATCCGAAGTTGCCTTGCAGTCCGGCATAGGTATCGCGGGTGGCGAAAGTGCCGGAACCGTTATCGAAGCGGATCTCCTGTTCCAACTGGAAGACACCCTTCAAGCCTTCGATGATCTGCGTCTCACCCTTGAAGCCGATACGGCTGGCATTGCTCGAAACGTTAAGACCGCTATCGTCACCATTATCCAGTATCTCCAGCGCCAGGTTGGCGCGTCCGTAAATTTCGACCGCGGCCTCTGAATTGGACACCAGTAAGATGGTCAGCGCCGCCGGCCCGAACCGCAAAGCGGTTTTGAATGGCATATTAATCTCCCGAATGTTTGTTGAATAAATCACCGGCAACCGCGGCGGCGTCAGCCAACCTGTACGACGTCCGCAAACGCCTGTGATGGACGTGCATCGTATAGGCGCTGATCGCCGTTTAAAAACAAGAAAAACAGATTTAGTTATGCATTACGCCGCGCACGATGAGCGCACGGCGGAAAACCGGGAGGCGTGATGATTGCTTCCCGGTTATACGGGATATGTGTTTCCTCATTAATTTTATTTATTGAGGAACACCTTTGAAGACGTCGGCCGGGCGTAGACCCTCGAACCGACGCGCAGCCCGAGCGAGCGCTGCTGTGAGCGCGGCAGCTCGACACGGATCAGATCCTTGCCGGCGCTGTTGCGCAATTCCAGACGCAGTATTGAGCCGGCTGAGCTGATGTTCTCCACCACGGCTTCGATATAGCCGTCGCCTTCCGGCCTTGCCTGCAGTTCGATATCGTGCGGCCGCACGTAGGCGATCGCGGGCGTATTCCGGATATCGCCATGCTCCGGAGCAGGCAGCTTGACGCCGCCGATATGAGCCCAGCCGGCGTCGACCCGGCTGTGGAACAAATTCACCTGACCGATAAAATCGTAGACAAATGGGCTCGCCGGATTGTTGTAGATTTCGTCGGGGGTCCCGATCTGTTCGATACGGCCGTGATTCAGCACTACCACGCGATCCGCGACTTCCATCGCCTCTTCCTGGTCATGCGTCACGAAGATGGAGGTAACATGCAATTCATCGTGCAGACGGCGCAGCCAGCGGCGCAAGTCCTTGCGCACCCTCGCGTCAAGCGCGCCGAAGGGCTCGTCCAGCAGCAGCACTTTGGGTTCGACCGCGAGCGCGCGCGCCAGCGCGATGCGCTGCCGCTGGCCGCCGGACAACTGGTCCGGATAGCGGTCGGCCAGCCAGTCGAGTTGCACCAGTCCGAGCAGCTCATGCACGCGCCTGGCGATTTCCTGCCGTGAGAGGCGGTTCTTGCGCGGCTTTACGGTCAGGCCGAAGGCCACGTTATCGAACACGGTCATGTGGCGGAACAGTGCGTAATGCTGGAATACGAAACCGACCTGGCGCTTGCGCGCATGCACATGGGTGGCGTCCGCGCCCAGGAAATGCACACTGCCGGTGTCCGGCTGTTCCAGTCCCGCGATGATACGCAGCAAGGTGGTCTTGCCGCAGCCGGAGGGCCCGAGCAAGGCGACAAGTTCCCCCGTCGGGAAACCCAGTGATACCTCGTTCAATGCCTTGAAGCTGCCGAAGGCTTTATTAATGTTGCGGACTTCTATACTCATTGACGCGTCTCCTGTTGCGCGGCTTTGACGGCCAGCGCCCGTTCATGCGCGTTGCGCCATTCGAGCAGCGATTTCGCCAGCAAAGTGATGAGGGCCAGCCCGGCCAGCAGCGATGCGACCGCGAAGGCGGCGGCGAACTGGTATTCGTTATAGAGAATCTCGATGTGCAGCGGCATGGTGTTGGTCTGGCCACGGATATGCCCGGAGACGACGCTCACCGCGCCGAACTCGCCCATGGCGCGCGCGTTGCACAGAATGATCCCATAGAGTAAACCCCACTTGATCGAGGGCAGCGTCACGCGCCAGAACGCCTGCCAGCCGCTGGCGCCCAGCGTCAGCGCCGCCTCTTCGTGAGAAGTACCCTGCTCCTGCATCAGCGGGATCAGTTCGCGCGCGACGAAGGGAAAGGTGACGAAGGTCGTCGCCAGCACGATTCCCGGAACGGCGAAGATAATGCGGATATCGTGTTCTGTGATCCAGGGTCCCAGCCAGCCCTTGGCTCCGAACAGCAGTACGTAGATCAGGCCGGCAATCACGGGTGACACCGCGAACGGCAGATCGATCAACGTGATCAGCACCTGCTTGCCGCGGCAGTGGAACTTCGCGATTGCCCACGCGGCGGCGAGGCCGAACAGGGTGTTCAGCGGGACCGCGACAGCGGCCGCGAGCAGCGTCAGCCTGACCGCATGCCAGGCATCCGGCTCGGCGATGGCGGCGACATATACCTCGAAGCCGCGGGAAAACGCCTGCGTAAACACCGCTACCAGCGGCACCACCAGGAACAGCGCCAGGAACAGTAAAGCCCCCGCGATCAATAAAGCGCGCGCCAGCGGCGGCTCGGCCGTCGCCTTGCTCATCGGAGTCGCGATCTCATGCCTGGCTAACGAAGGCTTGATTGAAGAAAGTGCTCCCGCCATATCAGCCTCCGATCCGGTTGCCGCTCCAGTGCTGCAGCAGGTTGATAAGCAATAACAGAATGAAAGAAAAGACCAGCATCACTGCGCCCAGCGTCGCCGCTCCCGCGTAGTCGTATTGTTCAAGCTTGGTCATGATCAGCAGCGAAGTGATCTCGGTGCGGAACGGCATATTGCCGCTGATGAACACTACCGAGCCGTATTCGCCGACCGCGCGCGCGAAAGCCATCGCAAACCCTGTCAGCAGCGCCGGCAACAGGGCGGGAAACAGGATGCGGCGGAAAGTCTGCCAGCGACTTGCCCCGAGACTCGCGGCGGCCTCCTCAATCTCGGCCTCCAGATCCTCCAGCACCGGTTGCACGGTACGCACCACGAAGGGCAGACCGATAAAGGTCAGCGCCACGATAATACCGAGCGGCGCGTAGGCAACCTTGATGCCGAGCGGCGTCAGCCACTGCCCGATCCAGCCGTTCGGCGCGTACAGCGCGGTCAGGGCAATGCCCGCCACCGCGGTCGGCAGCGCGAAGGGCAGATCGACCAGCGCATCCACCACTTTCTTGCCGGGGAAGGTATAGCGCACCAGCACCCAGGCCACGAGCAGCCCGAAAAACGCATTGAGCACCGCGCCGATCAGCGAGGCGCCGAAAGTGAGTTTGTAGCTGGCGACGGAACGCGGGTCGATGATGATCTGCCCAATATCCGCCCAGTCCAGGGTGAATGCACGGGCGAACAGGGCGGCCAACGGAACAAATATGATCAGGCTGGCGTAAAAGGCCGCATAGCCCATTGAAAGCCCGAAGCCCGGTAATACCGATTTTTTTGCTGTCGCCATTTATGAATCCTACGCGTCTGGGGATTTCGGAGCTTCAGCCCCATTAGTATCACGAGTCGGACGGCACGTTTTCTTGCGTCTGGCAGCTAATAGACACTCCCATATCACGACTCAGCAACCCCAGATCTCCACAGTGCGCAAACGAATGGGATGTGTTAGTCACCGCCAATTCATCTGGCTAGGGGGCACACCCGGTTTGTAAATCTGGTCGAACACGCCGCCGTCGTTGAAGTGCGTTTGCTGCGCCTTCCGCCAGCCTCCGAACTCCCCGTCTATCGTGATCAGGTTCACTTTCGGGAAACCGGCCTGCGCCAGGATAGCCTCGTTGCGCGGCCGGTAATAATGCCTGGCGGCCAGTTTCTGGCCGGTCTCGCTGTACAGGAATTGCACATAGGCCTCCGCTACCTTGCGGGTGCCGTGCCTGTCCACGTTGGTGTCGACCACCGCCACCGGAGGTTCGGCCAGGATCGACAGCGAGGGAATGACGATCTCGAACCTATCCTTGCCGAGCTCGTTCAACGCGAGGAAAGCCTCGTTTTCCCAGGACAGCAGCACATCGCCCACGCCGCGCTCGACGAAGGTCGTGGTCGAGCCGCGCGCGCCCGAATCCAGCACCGGCACATTCTTAAACAGCTTGCTGATGAAAGCGCGCGCCGCCTCGTCGGAGCCGTACCGCTTCTTCGCATAAGCCCATGCCGCCAGATAATTCCAGCGCGCGCCGCCGGAAGTCTTGGGATTCGGCGTGATGACTTCGACGCCGGGTTTGACCAGATCGTCCCAGTCCTTGATCTTTTTCGGATTGCCCGCGCGCACCAGGAATACGATGGTAGAAGTATAAGGCGAGCTGTTGTTCGGCAAGCGCTGCTGCCAGTCCTTCGGGATGAGGCCCGCCTGTTCGTGCAGCGCGTCAATATCGTAGGCCAGCGCCAGCGTGACTACGTCCGCCCGCAGGCCGTCGATCACGGCGCGCGCCTGCTTGCCGGAACCGCCGTGCGACTGCTGCACAATCACGTTCTCGCCGTCCTGGGTCTTCCAGTATTTGGCGAATTCGGCGTTAAATTCCTTGTAAAGCTCGCGCGTCGGATCATAGGAAGCATTAAGCAACCCCTTGTCCGCAACCGCGCTTTGCAAATCGCCCCCGAACAGCAATACGGCCGCGAGCAAGCTTCCGAGAATGTTAAAAGTCTTCATGGCCGAAAAATCTTTTTTATACATACTGACCTCCATCAATCAATCCGGCGGAACCTCTTATTTAAAGAGGTTCCGCGATACAGGGATGCACCGGTTTTTTTCATGCGCCCGGCGTTTGAAAAGTGAAGCAGATCAAAAGTCACGTCTTTGATTTGCGTGTTCCGAAAGTCCAGGATGGACTTATTCAGAGCTTTCAAAAAAAACTTGCGCCGCACAGGCGGTCTTCCCCCGCATTTGGCATGCGAGGCACTCTACGGGAATCTTTCAGCGCTTAAAAATAAGAAAAAACGATTTTGTTATTGAATATTCAGATATACGCCCGGCCTGTCATATCCTGGCGTTTTTCCGGATTTTTTGAGGCATAAAAAAGCGGACATCCTGGCGGATGCCCGCAAGCTTTGAGCAGGCTTTTTAAATTGCCGGGGGTAAAACTATTCGAAATCGTAGCGGATACCGGCCGAAATTCCGGTAGCCTGTTCGCCGGCGACCGCGGGAATCTGGTCGCCGTGACCGCCCGCTGTTACCTTATAAGACGCCTGATCGTCATTATCAGTGCCTGCCAGGACGAATTGCAGGCGGAACTGTTTGCTCAAGCTGTGATCCAGGCCGAGGGCAAGCATTCGTGCGTCGCTTGCATCGCGATCGTCGGTATTATTGTATACCTGCCCTTTGATGACGGTGTTGCCCGTCAGCTTATAGCTCGCGCCGAAACCCAGCGTGTTGATATCGATTTCATCTCCGACCAAGGGCTTTACAGTCGCCCGCTGCAGCAGCGCCACCAGGCTCAGATTACCGGGATTGTATCTGGCGCCGAAACGGACCGCGGCGGAATCATTACGCGATTCCTGGGTTTCGCCGGCGAAGCCAAGATACAGATCGCCGGTCTTGTAGCTCAAGCCGATGCTGTCGGCGGTGGCTTCGTCATCGGGCGGATTGGTTGTCGTGCCATTGTTAGTGCTGTGATCCAGATCGATTACGAAACTGCTCAGGACAGGGGTGGAGTACTGGATGCTGTTGTAGAAGCGGGTATCGAAGTCGGCGGTAAGCGCCGGCGCGGGGGCGATCGTGACGTTGCTCAACCGCGTCAGGTTGCGTGCATCACCCATCTGGTCGTTGAACAAGTCTACTTCGCTGCGCACTTTCTTCAGAGGAGTATCAAAATATCCGGCGCGGATTGCGCCGAAGCCGCCTTCCACCCCGGCATAGCTGTCGCGGGTGGCGAAAGTGCCTGCGCCGTTGTCAAAGCGGATTTCCTGCTCCAGTTGCATTATCCCTTTGAGGCCTTCAGCGATATCGGTCGAAACCTTAAAACCGATTCGGCTGGAATTGCTCGATATGTCCAGGCCGCTGTCATCGCCGTTATCCAGATAGTCCAGACTGAGGTTCGCGCGGCCGTAAATCCTGACTTCCGCCCCGGCAGGCATGGAGAAGGCCGCCGCGGCCGCCATGACGACCCAGGCGAAAGAACGAATATGTGTATTCATCGGATTACCCTTTGTTGTATGTTAGTTAACGGATAAACGTCGAGGATTCTTTCAGGCCAGTGTTGCCGATTTGTATGAGATTTATTAAGGTTCGATGACACTCATGCCGCCACAGGCTTCTGCCCGGTTGCATCGGAATCCTCCCGAATGATGAACATACAGGAGGGCGCCGTTACCGCCTTGACATAACTCAAGCGCCGGCGTTTTTTTCAAGAGCGATGTTATTTCTTCAATGCCAGCGTCAGGCCGTCTCCGATGGGCAGCAGGCTCAGGGTGATGCGCGCGTCGTCGTGGAGCATGAGATTGAAACGGCGTATCGCTGCCGTGGAAGCGTTGGCGTCCGCGGCATCGATCACCCGTCCGCTCCACAGCGTGTTATCCGCCAATAGCAGTCCGCCCGGGCGCAACAGTTGCAGGCAGGCCTCGTAATATTCGGGATAATGCTCCTTGTCGGCGTCAATGAAAGCCATGTCGAAAGTCGCGGCCGAGCCTTGCGCCAGCAGTTTCGCCAGGGTCTCCAGCGCCGGCGCCAGATGCAGGCGTATCCTGTCTTCCACACCGGCCTCAGTCCAGTAACGACGCGCAATACCCGTCCATTGTTCGCTGATATCGCAGCAGACCAGGCGCCCGTCCTCAGGCATGGCCAAGGCCATGCACAGGGAGCTGTAACCCGTATAGGTGCCGATCTCAAGAATGTTGCGGGCTCCCGTCAATTCCACAAGCAAGCCCATGAACTGTCCCTGCTCCGGCGATATCTGCATGGTCGCTCCACTGTCGCGCAGCGTTTCCTCGCGTAATCGCGCGAATAGTTTCGGTTCGCGCAAGGATACCTTGCACAGATACTCGTACAAGGGCGGGGTCAATGTTAAAGTTCTGTTCGACATGAGTCGCTCCACAATGAATCCGGTGCATTCATCTCAAAATTCAATATCTCCCGCGAAGTGCGCAGAGACGCTGGCCAGACACGGTTCGCCAAGGCAAATTCCGTTGTCCTGGCGCGCACTCCGCGAATACGTGCCACGTGGGCTGCAATGTCTTGGCAAACCCTGCGGCTGATGATATAGCGCTCCTGGCAAGCTTTGCGAGAGCATTCTTGCTCGAATTAACGAAGTAATTTTGAAACAGGATCCTATATCAGGACGTGACGCATACCTTGCAGCAGAAAACATACCCGCCGCGGCGGCTGGCGCGTCCGCAGAAGCTGGTCCAGTTGACGGACTGCCATCTTTATGCGGACCCCGACGCGGTACACAAGGGCGTCAGGCCGGGGCGTACGCTGGAGCATGTGCTCAGACATATCGCCCGGCGGCATTCCGATCTTAAGGCACTGCTGTTGACCGGCGACCTGAGCGAGGATGAATCCGCCGCGAGTTACGAATGGCTGAAGCGATCGGTCCTTCAATTCGGGGTTCCTGTTTACGCCATCCCCGGCAATCATGACAACTCTCAACGGATGCATGCAGCATTCGCCGGGCAAATCGGCATCGGCGGCACTATCGGCCTCAGTCACTGGAAGATTTATCTGCTGGATTCGACTGTGCCTGGAGAAACCGCGGGGCTGCTGGCGCAGCAGGAGCTGGACCGCCTGCGGCAGGAGTTGCAGCGGTTCCCGGTGACTCCCACACTGGTGGTCCTGCATCACCATCCGGTTCCCGTCGGCAGCGCCTGGATGGACCGGCTCGGTTTGCGCAACGGCAAGGCTTTAAACTCGCTGCTGCTTCAGCATCCACAGGTAAAGGCCGTTGCCTTCGGCCATATACACCAGGAATTCCTGGAAAACACCGGTTCCGTGCTTTATCTGGGCACGCCTTCCACCTGCATCCAGTTCAGGCCGGGCAGCCCGCTTTACGCCCCGGACAACCTGCCGCCCGCCTGCCGGGTATTCAATCTGCGGGGTGATGGCATCTTTGACACTCATGTCGAATATGTGCCCGTTCCTGCAAAGCGCTGAGCCCCAGGGTTTCGCCGCCCTGCTCACCCGGCGCCCGGAATTACGCTAAGGCTCTGATTTTCCGGACGATTAAGCTGTTTGCTGCAGCTTTTGAGAAAAATCTGTTTTTTACTTTGCTTAACTACGGGGAATCCATTATAAATAAACCCATGGGCAACGAATTCAACGAAATCGTCTCCCTGGAGGATGATGAGATCGATCTGGCCGAGGCCGCGCTGATCATCGCCAGGGACGAGTACCCGCAGTTGAATATCCCGCATTACATGGGCGTGCTTGATCGTTTCGCGCTCGACATCGACGAACGCATACACAATCCCAACGACGCCGAAGGCATCATCGCAACGATGAACGATTACCTGTTCAAACAGCAGCGTTTTCGCGGCAACATGGACAACTATTACGACCCGCGCAACAGCCTGCTGAACGACGTCATCGATCGCCGTTGCGGCATCCCGATCTCGCTCAGCATCGTCTATCTCGAAGTCGGCCAGCGGCTGGGGCTGGATCTGGAAGGCGTGTCCTTCCCCGGGCATTTTCTGGTGCGCTTCAATGTGGGCAGCGGCAGCATCATTCTGGATCCGTTTTTCGGAGGCATCTCGCTGGGCGAGGATGAACTGGAGTTCCGGATAGCGCATTTTCGCGGCAACCGGGAGCAGGAAGAACAGGGTTCCCTGGAGGAACTGCTCGAACCGGCGAGTAACAAGGCAATCCTGGAGCGGATACTGCGCAACCTGCGCGGCATTTACATGCAGAATGAGACGCACGACAAGGCGCTGAAGACCTCAGACCGGATTCTGCTGCTGTCTCCCGACAATCCCTACGAATACCTGTTCCGCGGCTCGATCTATCACACGATCGAATGTCATCAGGCCGCGCTCTCGGATTACAGGACCTTCCTGAATATGAATCCGCAGGCCGACGAAGCCGAGCGAATCCGCGGGCATATCATCGAACTGCAAAGCGCGGTAAAGAAGCTTCATTAGGGAATGCTTAGAATTCAGGAGCCTGGAGACAGGAGCCAGAATAGAAGAGCAAAACCAAAAACAAGAAAACGGAAGACCGGAAGACAAAAGAAGCTTTGTTCTTCCATCTACTGACTCCCGGCTTCTAGCTTCTGGCTTCCAGAATTGAAAGTTCTGGGCTCTCGGGTAAAGATTTTAAACTTCTATCATTTCGAAATCGGACTTGACGGCTCCGCAATCGGGGCAGGTCCAGTTCTCCGGGATATCCTCCCAGCGGGTGCCGGGCGGTATGCCTTCTTCGGGTAGCCCCTTGGCTTCATCATATATAAAGCCGCATACCACGCACATGTAGCGTTTCATTTTGTTTTATTCCCTTGTGAGCGGATGTGAGATAATTCCGGAAACCACGTATTGTCCACAAAAACAGTGCAAAAACCATTCTTGACAATGACTTTATTTCAGACCTGCGTTCGGCCATGAATTCCCACAGCTTTTCATCGGTTCTGATCATTGCAGGCAACGACCCCACGGGCGGCGCCGGCATTACGGCAGATATTGAATCCGTGGTCAGCCAGGGCTGCTTCGCCTTGCCGGTCATCAGCTGCGTCACTGTCCAGGATACCTGCGACGTGACCAGCATCAATGCTCTGGAATCCGAACTGGTGCTGGAACAGGCCCGCACCGTGCTGGAAGACCTGTCGGTAAATGCGATCAAGATTGGATTGCTTGGCAGCGAGGAGAACGTGGAAGCCGTGCATGAGCTGCTGGCCGATTATCCCGATATCCCGGTCGTACTGGACCCGATACTGAACGCGGGCGGCGGGCAGGCGCTCGCCACCGAAGGCATCATTGAAGCGATCAAGGAATTGCTGCTGCCCTATACCACCGTGCTGACGCCCAATACGGAGGAGGCGCTGCGGCTGATTCCGGGCGCCGACAACATTCAGGCCGCGGCGCTCGCCCTGCAGGAGTTGGGCTGCGAATACGTGCTGGTAACGGGTACGCATGAGAACTCGCCGAACGTCATCAACCGGCTGTACGGCCAGCAGCAGGAACTGCAGAAATACAACTGGGAACGGCTGCCCAACGTGTACCACGGCTCGGGCTGTACTCTCGCTTCGGCACTGGCGGGTCTGCTTGCCCAGGGACTCGGCATCGCGGAAGCGGTCGAGCAGGCGCAGCAATTCACGTGGCAAAGCCTGAAATTCGGCGGGCGTCTGGGCATGGGACAGTATCATCCCAACCGGCTGTTCTGGGCTGACGGCGACGGCGAAACCGCGGATGGTCAAGAGTCGGCCTGAATTAAAAGGCATTTACGCGCTCACGGACCCGGCGCTTACGCCGGGTGAGGCCCTGTATCAGGCGGTCGAACAGGCGCTGCGGGGAGGAGTCGCGCTGGTGCAGTATCGCGACAAATCGGCGTCGGGAGCGGAGCGCCATGAGCGAGCCCGCAAGTTACTCGAAATCTGCCGCGATTACGCTAAACCTCTTATCATCAATGATGATGTCGAAGTCGCCCGGGCAAGCGGCGCCGCCGGCGTGCATCTGGGTGCTGCCGATACATCGCTCGCGCAGGCCCGGCGTGTACTCGGGCCGCGGGCCATTATCGGTATCTCCTGCTATAACCGTCTTGAGTCGGGCGTCGCGATGGCCGGAGCGGGCGCGGATTATGTCGCATTCGGCAGCGCTTACCCTTCCCCGACCAAGCCGGAGGCCGTACATGCACCGCTGTCACTCTATCGGCGGGCTAAATCGGCCCTGGCGGCGCCGGTCTGCGCCATCGGCGGCATCGACGCCGATAATGCGGCCGCGCTGCTCGCCTGCGGCGTTGATATGCTGGCTGTTATCTCAGGCATCTTCGCGCAAAAGGATATAGAATCAGCGGCGCGGCGACTGGTCGCCTGTGTACAGGCAGCTCAACCTCATTCATCAATCGACTGACGATCATGACTTATTCCGAATCCCTGTTTGAATCCGCCCAGCGCTATATCGTCGGCGGCGTCAACTCTCCGGTCCGCGCTTTCAAAAGTGTGGGCGGCACTCCCGTTTTTATCGAGCGCGCGGCAGGCCCTTTTTTGTACGACGCGGACGGCCGCCGCTACATCGACTATGTGGGATCCTGGGGGCCGATGGTGCTCGGGCACGCGCACCCGGAAGTGGTGCGCGCGGTACAGGAATCGGCCGCCAAAGGTTTGAGTTTCGGCGCGCCGACCGAGATTGAAACCCGGATGGCGCAGACCATCTGCAAACATGTGCCCTCGATCCAGCTGGTGCGCATGGTCAGCTCGGGTACCGAGGCGACGATGAGCGCGCTGCGCCTTGCCCGCGGTTACACCGGGCGCGACACCATCATCAAGTTTGAAGGCTGTTATCACGGACACGCCGACTCCTTTCTGATCAAGGCGGGGTCGGGTGCGCTGACCTTGGGCGTACCGACGTCTCCGGGGGTTCCCGCGGCGCTGGCTAAACATACCTTAACACTGCCCTTCAACGATATCGAAGTGGTAACCACGGTTTTCAGGCAGCACGGCCGTGAAATCGCCGGGGTGATCGTCGAACCGGTGGCGGGCAACATGAATTGCATACCGCCGCGGCCGGGATTCCTGGAAGGCTTGCGCAGACTGTGCGACCAGTACGGCTGTGTGCTGATTTTCGACGAAGTGATGACCGGCTTCCGGGTCGCGCTCGGCGGCGCACAGGCCTTATATGGAATAACGCCGGACCTGACCGTGCTCGGCAAGGTTATCGGGGGCGGCATGCCGGTCGGGGCCTTCGGCGGCAAACGCGAGATCATGCAACAGCTGGCTCCGCTCGGCCCGGTTTATCAGGCCGGCACCCTGTCCGGCAATCCAGTCGCCATGGCCGCCGGCCTGAAAACCCTGGAACTGATCGCGCAACCCGGTTTCTTCGAGATTTTATCCGCCAAAACCCTGCAGTTGACCGAGGGCCTGATGCATTATGCTCGCAAGCATCGGATACCCTTTGTCGCACAGCAGGTCGGCGGTATGTTCGGTTTGTTCTTTACCGGTAAGGCCGAGGTGGAAACCTTCGCCGAGGTGACCGCATGCGATGTGCCACGGTTCAACCGCTTCTTTCACGGCATGCTGGGACAAGGCGTTTACCTCGCCCCTTCCGCCTATGAAGCAGGTTTCGTATCAGCCGTACACGGCGAAACCGAAATCGCGGAAACACTCGCTGCGGCTGAAACAGTGTTTAAAACTTTATGACTTTATAAGAAGATCATCCACTGAGAACAGAGGCTGTATCTCATTAGAAATGGAAGTCTGACATTTATGTTGATTGAAATCTCCGGCTGGATTCCGGCCGTCATTATCCTGGGGGCGATCATTCTGCAGCTGGCGACCATGCTGCGGCGCGGCAGCAGCGCCGGCGTCAACGGCACGGTATGGCTGATGTTCGGGATCGCCAATCTTTGTCTTTATATTTACACGGAGAAATACTGGGAGCTTCAGAGCATCGTGGGATTGCTTGGATCCGCCTTGCTCGATTTCGTGATCGCCGGCCTCGCCTATGGCCGATATGGACTGCGTAACCTGTCATCTTCCTGATCGAGGAGTAACCGGATGCATACAAGCGGTACCGCCATACTACTGCCCATGGTATGCCTGATCGGACTTACCTTTTTCACCCTCTGGCTGATGTTTTTTACCCGCGTCAACTACATGCGCAGCAACCGGGTCGGACCCCAGCGCCTGCAGGACCGCAACGCCGCGCGGGAAGTACTGGCTGCGGTCGCGGCCCCATCCGACCATTTCAATAATCTCCTGGAGCTGCCCCTGCTCTTCTACTTTGCCGTGATTCTGATATGGCTGATGAAGCTCACCGATATTTCTTACCTGGTCATGGCATGGCTTTTTTTCGGACTGCGCCTTGCCCATAGCGTGATCCACCTCAGCTATAACCGTGTGATGCACCGTTTTATGGCTTTTTGCGCGGGCGCGGTGGTGCTCACGCTGATCTGGATACGTCTCGGGTGGCAGATCTTGAGTCTCTGATCGACGGCTGACACCGTAATTATCCCTGGCGCGTCATTGCTAAGCGGCGGAATAGGGTCTAAAAGATAGACGTAGCGATCGATTCGGATGAGCGGAGATGCCATTCATTCATATCAAAAGCCTGCCGCAAGCCGCCGATACCGATTACCAGTCGGTGATGCGGCAGCTGAGCAGCCGCTTCGCCAAGGATCTGGACATGCGGGAGAAAAACATCACCGTCACCTGGGAAATTCTGCAACCCGATCGTTACCTGAACGACGGGCGCTTCGTCTCCGCCCAGCCGCAGGACTCGCATCCGGTGATCGTCGATCTACTGGTTCCGGACTTCAACCCGGAACCGCGTATTGAAAAAATGATGGAGTGCATCGTTGAACTGCTGTCCGTTAAACTCGGGATTCCGGTCGGTAATGTGTTTGTGAACTGCCGCTTGTCCTCGTCCGGCATGGTGCTGGATAAAGGGGAAGTGGTGAAATGGCGCGGTTCTCCGAAATAGCGACGGACGGTAAGCCCGGGATTCAATCAATTCTTTTTCGCCTCGATACCGGATGATTCATAGGTTTCGAACTTTACGTTATTGCGTCCACCCTGCTTCGCCTTGTACAGGGCCTGATCGGCTTTCTGCAACAGCAATTCCCGCTTGTTGGTTTTACCGACCTGCATCGCCCCGGTGACTCCCAGGCTAACCGTGACATGAGGCGCGATCGGCGAGCGCGGATGCGCGATTTTCAAGGCCTCCACGTTCTGCCTGATTTCTTCCGCCAGCTTGCAGGCCCCCTCCGGCGGGGTGACCGGCAGCAACACCACGAACTCCTCGCCGCCGTAGCGCGCCACGAGGTCAGTCGGGCGCTTCAATGAATCGCGTATCGAGATGGCGATGCGGGCCAGACATTCGTCGCCCGCAACATGCCCCAACTCGTCGTTGTATGCCTTGAAGAAATCGACATCGATCATGATCAGCGACAGCGACGCGCCTTCGCGGCTGCTGCGCGAGAATTCGGATATCAGACGTTCGTCGAAATACCGGCGGTTCGCCACCTGCGTCAGGCCGTCGGTCGCCGACAGCTGCAGCAGCTCCTCGTTCAGCACCTGCAGTCGCGCGTTGCTTTGTTTCAACGAGTTCGCCAGCGACTGGTTTTCCAGTTGCAGGCGAAACGAAGCCGTGAGCGAGCGATTGACCTGATAGGCGAATATCCACATCGCGAACATGAAGATAATGAGGAAAAAGCCCAGTATGACCCGGATCGTATCTTCGCTCGCCACCAGCCAGATGATCACTGGCAGAAGCGCGCTGATCTGGAAGGCGTAATACACCGGCGTGCGCACCGCCAGTGTGATCCCCGCGGCTGCAAGGGAGATCAACAGAATGATGAGAAAGATATGATAATGTTCATTCACCACTCTCAGCATGTGTGTAAGCCCCAGGCCCCAGCAGAGTCCGCCGATGGCGGCCGCGGCCATTACGAGGCGGTACCATAATATGTAATCGATGCGATAGGAGTGCTGGCGGGTGTATATCACATACATCGTATACTGGGCGGCCAGGATCAGGCTGATCAGCACCCACCAGGCGACGATCAGAACGTTTTGCGTCAGTCGGCTGAATACCAGCGCTATGAAACTGGCCAGCAGGAAACTCATCACGATGCTGGTGCGTGACTGGGTGAGCAGCATTTTAGTCTGTTCGACCAGAATGGCGTGCTTGATGGATTGATCTTCGGGCTGTAGTTTACGGTTCAAGATATGTCCTTGGGGTCCGCGGCTCCCGCTGGCCCGAGACTCCCCCCTCCAAAGCATGATACGCATTCGGAGCAGGTTGCACCACCGTTTATGAGCCGGCATTTCCACTTGCCGGACGTTAAGCGGGCGGGCGCCCCCTTCAGTTGGGTACGTCCGCCCGCCAGGTCAGATCGAGTTGCTTCGCGGCGCGCACATCATCCAGTTTGCGTACCGGCAGGGTATGCGGGGCGCCCAGTACGATTTCAGGAGCGGTCTCGGCTTCTTGCAGTATTTCTCTCATCGCGCCCACGAATCCGTCGAGAGTTTGCTTGCTTTCGGTTTCAGTAGGTTCGATGAGCAGGCATTCGGGAACCAGCAGCGGAAAATAGGTCGTGGGTGCGTGCATCCCCTTGTCCAGCAGCCGCTTGGCGAAGGCCATGGCATTGACGCCAAGAGTCTTGGCCTGCTTCTTCAGTGTCACGATAAACTCGTGACTGGCGCGCCGGCGCGGAAACGCGGCCTCGTATCCCAGCTTCCGCAGCTCGACCATCAGATAGTTCGCATTCAGCGTGGCGAAGTCCGCAACCCGGCGCATGCCGCGCCGCCCCAGCATGCGCATGTAGATATATGCGCGAAGCAATATACCGGCGTTGCCCGCGAAGCCGGACAGGCGTCCTATTGACTGCGGGCGGTCTTTCTCGGTCAGCCAGCGGAAGCCATCCGCGGCTTTATCAACAATCGGGACCGGCAGGTAAGGCAGCAGGCGCTCGGAAACGCCGACGGCTCCCGAACCCGGCCCACCGCCGCCGTGCGGTGTCGAGAAGGTCTTGTGCAGATTCATGTGTATTACGTCGAAACCCATGTCCCCGGGTCGCACGCGCCCGAGTATCGCATTCAGGTTCGCGCCGTCATAATAAAGCAGGCCGCCCGCCTTGTGCACGATGGCGGCGATCTCCTGTATCCTGCGCTCGAACACGCCAAGCGTCGAAGGATTCGTTAGCATGATGCCCGCGGTCTGCGGGCCGACCGCCGCCTTGAGCGCCGCCAGATCGACATCGCCTTCGCCATCGGTCGGGATCTCGCGCACCGTATAACCGCACATGACCGCGGTCGCAGGATTGGTACCATGCGCCGCGTCGGGTACCAGGATTTCCGTGCGCGCGTGATCCTTGCGCGCACTGTGGTAGGCGCGGATCATCGCAACACCGGCAAATTCACCCTGCGATCCGGCCATCGGCGTCAGTGACACGCCGCGCATCCCCGTCACCGCCTTCAGCATTTCCTGCAATTCAAAGAGTGTCTGCATGAACCCCTGGCTGAACTCGGGCGGAGCATACGGGTGGCGGCCCAGGAAACCGGGCAGCATGGCAAGACTGTTACATGCTCTCGGATTGTACTTCATGGTGCAGGAACCTAGCGGATAGAACTGGGTGTCGATGGAAAAATTTTTCTGCGACAGGCGTGTGTAATGGCGTACCGCCTCCAGCTCTGAGATCTCGGGCAGAGGCACTTTTGATTTACGGAGCAGCGCTGCCGGCAGCTCGGAAACGCGTTTTTCAGCGTCAACCATTTGGGAGTCGGCCGGCATCTGGGCCGTCGCCTTGCGGCCTTCGGTCGATTGTTCGAATATCAGCATGAGTTACAACCTTTATAGTTTATTAACCACAGAGGGCACGGAGATTACGGAGAAAATCAAGCAGGAAAATTATCAGGATGTTTAGCATTCAAGTCTCTGTGTACTCGTGCTCTCTGTAGTTGGAATTCATTTCTTTAAAATCTCCGCCAGCGTCTGGGCGTAAAGTTCGATATCTTCGTCGGTTTTGGTCTCGGTGGCGCAAACCAACAGTGCGTTGCCGAGCTGCGGATAATGTTCCGACAAATCGAATCCGCCCAATATATTCCGCTGCGCAAGCTCCTGCAGAATGCCTGCAACGGGCTGTTCGAAGCGCAGCACGCACTCCTGGAAATAAGCGCTGTCGAAAGCGACGCTCACGCCCTTGATACGGGCCAGGCGCTCCGCCAGCCTGCGGGTATTGCGGTGACTCACGGCGGCGACGCGGCGCAATCCCTCCGGTCCCAGCAGGCCCATGTAGATGGTCGACGCGGTCACCACCAGTCCCTGGTTGGTGCAGATATTCGAAGTCGCCTTGGAACGCCGGATGTGCTGTTCGCGCGCCTGCAGCGTCAGCACGAAACCCGAGCGCCCTTCAATGTCCACTGTTCTACCGACGATGCGTCCCGGCATCTGCCGGACCAGATCCTGCTTGCAGCAGATGTAGCCGTAATAGGGACCGCCGCTCGATAGCGGAACGCCGAGAGGCTGGCCGTCGCCGCAGGCAATATCCGCGCCTGCCGCGCCCCATTCGCCCGGCGGTTTCAGCAAGGCCAGGCTGGACGGATCGCATACCGCCACCACCAGCGCCTGCCGTTGATGCGCCCAGTCGGTGAGCATCGCGGCGTCTTCCAGTGAGCCGAAAAAATTCGGTTGCTGCAGCACGACGGCGGCGATGTCGCCGCTTTCATAGGCTTTCAGATTCTCCGGCGCCACCGTTCCACTCGCCGTGGAAAACGGAACTTCGACGAGCTCGATGTTCTGATTCTTGACGATGCTGTGCGCGGTCGCGCGGTACACCGGATTGACCGTTGTTGGAACGAGGACGCGCTTGCTCTTCGAATGGCGGTTGCCGCGCACCGCCATCAGGACCGCTTCCGCCAGCGCGGACGCTCCGTCGTACAGTGAGGCGTTGGAGACATCGAGCGCGGTCAGGCCCGCCATCATCGTCTGGTATTCGTAGATCAGCTGCAGCGTCCCCTGACTCGCCTCCGGCTGGTAAGGCGTGTAGGCGCTATAGAATTCGCCGCGGCCGGCGATCTGCCACACGGCGGCGGGAATATGGCGTTCGTAAGCGCCGGCGCCGATAAAACACAGCGGCGTTCCGTCCCGTGACGCGCGCCGGTGCATCAGCCGCGTGATCTCGAGCTCGCCGATGCCTTCGGGAATTTCCGGCAGATCGGCGATGGTCAGCGCGGGCGGTATTTCATCGAACAAGCGGTCGATGGAGTCGACTCCGATAGCGGCCAGCATGGCTTTCACGTCGGCGTCGGTGTGCGGGATAAAGGGCATCTGTGTTTACTCTGTGCGATGTGGTTTTGCGATCATTCTTCCGCTGCCAGGAACCCGCGATAGGCTTCGGCATCCAGCAGTTTGCCGAGATCATCTTCATCAGCAGGGCGCAGCCGGAACAGCCAGCCCTCCCCATAGGGATCAGAATTCACCAGTTCGGGCGATTCGCTCAACATTTCATTGCCTTCGACGATCTCGCCCGCTACCGGACTGTACACGTCGGAAGCGGCTTTCACGGATTCGACTACGCAACAGGCTTCGTTCACACCCACGGTCCTGCCGTCTTCGGCGGGCTCTACGAACACCAGATCACCGAGCGCGGCCTGCGCATGGTCCGTTATACCGATGGCCCAGGTGCCGTCGCCATTGTCCCGCACCCATTCATGGCTCTTGGTATATCGGAGTTCTTCCGGAATATTGCTCATGCCTTGTTCCCCTTTTTGTTTTGTATCGCCATAAAAACCCTTTTAAAATTTCCTTTCGCAGACGACCGCCCGCCAGAGGTATGGAGGCGTATATCAAGCGAAGTGTAGATTATGCAAGGAGCAATTATCTACGTTCGCGGAGATCGCTATGGAACCTCTGATTTATTCAGAGATTCCGTGGCACAGGGATGTGCCGCCATTTTCATACACATTAAGTGTATGAAAATGAAGCAAAGGCGGCCTGTTATATCAGGGCGCGCCTTTTGCTTTGCGTGCTCCGAGAATTCAGGAATGAATTATTCAGAGCTTCCCTAATTAATAAATGCTGTTCGCGCAACACCCGAAGATCGCCATGTAATGTCCGCGGCTGCTTTGCGAGCATATCTTTTTTACCTGAAGCGTCTCTGCGCACTCGATCTCTGTTCCGGGCTTGATTCTACTGATTACGCCCATGTAATCATCTGCGAGAGATCTTCTTTTTCAATTAAACAAGCGGCTTGCCGTTGCGAACGAACGGATATTTCACGATCCGCGCGGGCAGGCGCTTGCCACGAATCTCGACCTCGCAACGCTCTTGGACCGCTGCCGGAACCCGCGCCAGAGCGATTGCGTTTTTAAGCGTCGGTGAAAATGTGCCGCTCGTAATCCTGCCTTCACCGGCCTCGGACCGGACTGTCTGGCCCTCACGCAACACGCCGCGCTCATCCAGCATCAGGCCAACCATTTTTTGTGCCGGCCCCTGCGCGCGTTGCTCTTGCAAGGCCTTGCGACCGATGAAATCCCGGGTCGCGGGCTCCCATGCGACCGTCCAGCCGAGCCCGGATTCCAGAGGCGTGGTTGATTCGTCCATATCATGCCCATACAGGCTCATGCCCGCTTCCAGGCGCAGGGTATCGCGCGCTCCGAGGCCGCAGGGTTGTATGCCTCGGCGATGCAGTTCGCTCCAGAATTCAGGAGCGCCCGTCGCAGGCAGCATGATTTCGAGCCCGTCCTCGCCGGTGTAGCCGGTGCGGGCGATATAAAATTCTTCAAACATTAATGCCTCGAACCGCGCAAGGGCCGATACCGCCTTGCGGCAAGCCGGGGGTAATGCGGGTACAGCAAGCTCGAGTGCGCGCGGCCCCTGCACTGCGATCATCGCCAGATCGGAACGCTCACGGATGCGGACGTCAAAGGCCGCGGCCTGGCGCTGCATCCAGGCAAGATCCTTGGCGCGCGTCGCTGCATTGACGACTACGCGAAAGCCGCCATCGGTTCCGGCATACACGATCAGGTCATCGAGAATTCCGCCCTGCTCGTTCAGCATGCAGCTGTACAAGGCCTGCCCGGGCTTTTTAAGCCGGTCCACGTCGTTGGCCAGCAGGCGCTGCAACCAGGCTTTGGCGCCGGGACCGGCGACATCGACAATGGTCATGTGTGAAACGTCGAACATGCCGGCTGCGGATCGCACCTGCTCGTGTTCGGCGAGTTGGGAACCGTAGTGGATCGGCATCTCCCAGCCGGCGAAATCCACCATCTTGGCGCCCATGGCGACATGGGCTGAATACAGATTCGTGCGTTGAGGCATTCGGGACTCCAAAAAACCAGACCTCCAAAAACAAAAAGGCGGCGCAGTCGAAACCGCGCCGCCCCTCTGTCCGGTGACCTGAGAGATTGGAGTCCGCAGGCGGAGCCTTCGAACCCGTCCCCTTCGGTGGGTCGAACCAGTTTGTGGCTGGTGCGACCGCTCTCCAGAGCTGATCTTTGTCCAGAGGAATCGAAGTAATGGCCGTTAATCCGAATGTCTGGACGGGCCTTTGCAGTCCTTTTGCCTGAGCGTTTCCGAGCGAGTTGCGCCTTCGGCGACCCCGGACGGAACCGGGGTACTCTCCTGCATAGGCTGAGATCAGGTCCGGGTACTATACCAGCCTTGCCAGGAATCCCAAAACGCTGCAAATTTCAACTATAAGCGTTTGAAAACTAAAGAAAATTCAAAATGATCAGCAAAAACAATGGGTTAGGGCTTGCTCTGCTTCACCATGTAGTCAACAGCCGCCTTGACCTCCGCATCCGATAAGGCGGGGTTGCCGCCCTTGGGCGGCATGGCATTCTTGCCGTTCAGGGCTGAGTTATACAGAGCGTCCTTACCCTGGGCGATGCGGGGCGCCCAGGCAGCCTTATTGCCCACTACAGGGGCTCCAGCCGCTCCGGTCATATGGCAAGCCTGGCAGATTGAACCAAAAACGCGGCTGCCCGTGTCCTGCGCGCCGGCATCCGCCGGGGCGGCGGCGGCAGTTGCAGTGGCGACCTGGACGGGCTGGGCCGGCTGGGCGGGGCTGCTTTGCAAATTGAGTTTACCGATCGGCTGAATGCGCTCTTCCGCCATTTTGAGCTGGGCCGTGCTTATCTCTTCAGGGCCCCCACCGACCAGTTTAGCCGCTACCAGCACTACGATCGTGATGAAAACCAGCGCACCGGTTACGCCCAGAAAGGTTAGGAAAAATTGCTTGTCTGCCTTGTCCACAGCCGCTCCCGATATCAGATATTTTAAAAACCGATTTTGATCAACCGCGCGCTATGCGCCGGCCGATGGCGAGGCGCATTATACAGACCGCCCAAGCACAGGTGAACAGTCCGTGCTCAGTCCACACGCTGATTTTTATGCGCGATGGCTGCGCCGGCGGCCGAACAGCGCCGCGGCGCACAGCAGCAGGAATCCAGGGTCGGCGGCGCCGCCGCCACAGTTGTTCGGCGCGTTGGGGTCCGAATTGACCGTATTGCAACTATCCCCGCCCGAGTTGCCGTCCGGTGTAAAACCGTTGCAATCGTCCGTGGCTGCGCATATCACCGGGTTATCGGTCGTCTGCTTGCCGGCAATCCTGATGACGCCCGCTCCCGGCGGTGAAATCGCCAGCGAAATGGAATCCGCGTTCCTGATTTCCCCGATGCTGATATCGCCGCCGGCTGTCACGCTGAAATCGTCGTTGCTGTCCACGGTATCGATAGTCACGTCACCGTCGGCATTAATAATGATGCCCTGGTTACTCGCGGGCGTTCCCTGATTTTGCAGATAGCCGATCTGGACATCGCCCTTGGCGCTGATCGTAATCCCTTTTGCCGCGTCGATATCGACGTTGGGCAACGCCATTTCGCCGACTGAGCCCACGCCGACCGTGCCGTCGCTCTGGATATCAAGCCGACCATCGATTTTCGAAAAGCCGCCCAGGGAAAAAATATTATGGGTATTGAGATCAAATCGATTATTCCCGGAAAAAAACAGCCATCCCCCGGCCGTCATGTCCACCGTGTAAGGATTGTTGCCGGCGGGAAAAGACGTGCAGAAGAGCGTTCCCGAGTCATCGATCGTAACGGCCTGTGTTCCCCCGCTCGTGCCGAAATTGAGTCGCCCGTTGTCGCCCAGATCAAATATGCTCTGCTCGCCGAATTTGATGAGCAATTGACTGCCGTATTTATTGTCTTTCAGCAGACGTGCAGTCCCGTTCGGACGTACATCGAAGTTAATGTTGCAATTAGTACCCGGACAAGTGCTGAGAACGGGAAAAATAAGAGTAGGACAGGTCGCGGCACGGGCTCCAGGCGCTACGAAGCACAGCATAAAAAAAACAAACAGATATCGCATACTCATAGGTCACCCACAATCGCTTCTGAAATAGTCGTTAAATACCGGTGTCTGCATGCGCACGATGCTGAATGCTTCAATGGGAAAGCGCTGGTCCGCGTAGCAGTCCTCCCTGAAGTCGCCAAGGCCGGTCGGTGTGACCCAGTCCTTCGGTATATCGGGATCGTCGGAATCGGAGGAGCCCAGCATCAGCTTCTGAATAAGGCTGCTGATAAATGGCACGATCATGCTATAGCAATAGGTAACTTTGATCTTCAGCAGGTTCGCTTCCTGGATGCTGACATCGGAACCATTGGTATCGGTCGAGCGGAAGAGCAGATTGTCGTTCGGGATGATCGGATCCGGCAGCACACCCCCCATGTTGACGCCGTGCGCGGTGAACGCGGCGTTATCAGGATTCAGGCGCTGTATGCAGACGATCTTGTCGCTTGGGTCGTCCGGGACGTCGGGATCCGCGCCGTTGATTTCGTCCATGACGCGGTTGTAGGTATCCTTCACGATCCCCATCTTGTCGAGATCCGAGTCGCCGGGCCGTACCGAGGTATAGAGGGGCATCAGTCCGCGCGCAAGCGCGTATTCCATGGCGCGGCGACTGCCATAATTCAGGGCGCCCGCGCGCGCGGCCTCGAAGGTCGCGTAATTCAGGGTAATCTTGGCGTGGTAAATCAACGCGAACTGCAGCGCGCCCAGCACCAGCAGCAGCAACACCGGCAATATAATGACGGTCTCGACCATCGCCTGGCCGCGCTGGCTTGATCCACTGTCCGATGCTTTGTTCATTGCAGTTCAGGCGTCGCGACCGGCGGAGTTTCCGCCGGTGCTGATTGCGTATCGATATCGTTCAATATTTTCAGAACCGCATCGTTCAGCATAGTCGCGCGCTCGAACAGGGGGTCTTCCGGCGTCATCCCGGTCAGCATCTGCGTGAAGGCGTTGGCGGCCTGACGCAAATAGACGATCCCCATGTTATGCCAGCTCTTGGATTTCACATTCTGGCGCAGCAATGCCTCCTTGTAGGCGGCCACTGCATCTTCCGGCCGCTGCAAGCGCGCATATACGTTACCCAGCCGGAACCAGAACTCGCCTTCTTCGGGCACGCGCTCGGTCAGCGTCTTGAAATACTTTTCAGCCGCGCGCCAGTCTCCCTCGGCGTAGGCTTTGGCGGCGGAAGCCTGCAACACCATCAAATCATTTTTTTTCACGGCGTCGCCGCAGGACGCGAGGGCGGCGGCCATAATGACCAATACGATTACTTTTGTGCGGATTCTTGCCATACCAGTTGCATCCCCGTTTCAAGCTTCAGGCGATCGATCGTTCCCGCCTGCATTTCCAAGGTGACGGCGGCGGCGCGGCACCAGGCCATGCGCCAGGGCCGCACGTCGCGCGCCAGTTTCCTGATCTTCCATTTCCGGTCCATGAAAGCCAGGTCCAGCGGATACCGCATGCCCCAGGTATGCACCGAAGCGCAACGGTCGATCAGCAGCGCCTCGCGCTCGCGCAGCGGGGGCCGCCGGAGTAAACCTCGCATGCGTTCCCATACGGATCCGGTCAGCATTACGTCTTCGATCAACAGGATCGGCGATTCCTCCCGGAGCAGATACAGCCGGCCTGCGCGCATCTCAATGCGACTGCGCCAGGAACTTCATCACGATCGGGAACCCGAGTACGATGAACGTGACCGGGAAGATAAAGACGATCAGGGGGAAGATCAGTTTGACCGGCGCCTGCATCGCCATCTTTTCGGCGCGCTGGAAGCGTTCGTTACGCCGCTGCTCCGATTGCAGGCGCAGCGCCGCCGCGAGGCTGGCGCCCATGCGCTCCGCCTGGATCATCGCGTTCACGAAACCCGTGATATCGCTCACCTGCAACCGGTCCGACATGCGGCGCAAGGCATCCGCGCGAGTAATGCCGGCGCGCAGGTCTCGCAGCACCACGCCGAATTCGTTGCGCAAGGGTCCTTTCGGGCCCTTCTGCATCGCCTGCTGCAGGGCGCCGGTCAGATTCAGACCGGCTTCCACCGCCATGGTGATGAAATCCAGATATACCGGCAACGCGCGGACCACGGCTTTCTCGCGCCGCTTGCGCGAATCCGACAGCCAGACCAGCGGGAACATGTAACCGAGCACCGGGGCCAGCAGCAGCATCGACAGTTTGCCTTTTTCCGGAGCCAGGGAAGCGATCAACAGCAGCGCCAGCAGAAAGCAGATCATGGCGCTGACGAAGCGCAGAGCCACGAATTGTTCGGCCGTTAATACGTACCCGACGCCGGTTTGCTGCAGCTTTTTGTCGACGCTGTCCAGGTAGGAGTTGGAAAAATTCGACACCAGATAATAGGCGACGACCTGGATCGGCCCCCAGAGTATGCGCAGCCCCGGCGGCAACGGGTCCATGTAGGAACGGTCTTCCTCGGGAACCTTGATATCAACGAAGCGGGCGAGCAGGATGAAGGAGCCGATACTGGCGCCGGCGAAAATCGCGGATAAGTACAGGAACAATTCGATCATGCGGCCCTCGTCATACATCAATCGCCGTTATCTTACTGATAAAGATGTAGCCCATGATTTCCATGGTGATGGCGACTCCGAGCGTGATCCAGCCGGCCTTGTCGGTAAACAGTTTGCTCATTGCCTCCGGCTCCAGCAGATACAGCAGGAATCCAAGCAATACCGGCAGACCCGTCATCACGTAGCCCTGCATGCGTCCCTGCGCCGTCAACGCGTCGATTTTCCCTTCCATGGTCGCCTTGCGGCGCAAGGTATCGCTCAGCCGCTCCAGTATCTCGGCCAGGTTGCCGCCGATCTCGCGCGCGATCCGCAGTGCGGAAGCGAACATCTGGAAGTCGGGGATCGGTAGCCGCTGTTCCATGTTCTGCAGCGAACGGCTGAAATCGACGCCGATGCGTTGCTCGCGCAGGAACAGCTGGAACTCCTGGGACAGCGGCGCGGGCTGTTCCTTGACCAGACTTTCCAGAGCCATATTGATGCTGGCCCCCGCTTTCAGCGCGCCGGCGATCATGGTCAGGGCATCCGGCAACTGTTTTTCGAAAGCCTTAAATCTGCGCTTGCGGATGATGGCGTAAGCATAGAACGGCAGGAACAGGGTGCCGCCGAGCGTGATCAGTCCGTACAGCAGATTGCCGGTCAGCGCCCAGACCAGCAGCGGCGCGATGATATTGATCAGGATGTTGAAGAAAAACAGCCGCTGCGGATCGACGAACAGGAACATATCGGCCAGATTGCTGCTCGCGGTTTCCTTGAATACCGACTCGTAATCTTCCCAGAAGTGACGGCCCGCGCGCAGTGCAAACCAGCTGATCGTCGCCACCGCGACAAAGGTCAGCGCCGCGACCAGGGTCAACAGAAAGGGAGACAGAATGTTCAGTAACCCGGCCAGCATCAGTTTGCTCCAAATACGCTCATATCGACCTTGATGCCGCGCTCGCGCAGCTCTTCATAGAACTGCGGTACCTGGCCGGTAGCGACGTACTCGCCCTTGACCTTGCCGTTGCTGTCGAACCCCTTCTGCTTGTACAGAAAGATGTCGTTCATCTGGACGATACCGCTACCACCCTCGACGCCGGTGACTTCCGAAATGTGCGTGATGCGGCGGCTGCCGTCCGAAAAACGCGTCTGCTGCACGATGATGTCGACGGCGGAGGCGACCTGTTCGCGAATCGCGCGCACCGGCAGGTCCATGCCGGCCATCAGCACCATGACTTCGAGGCGCGATATGCAGTCGCGCGGGGTATTGGCGTGCGCCGTGGTCAGCGAGCCGTCATGGCCGGTGTTCATTGCCTGCAGCATGTCCAGCGCCTCGCCGCCGCGGCACTCCCCGACCACGATGCGGTCGGGGCGCATGCGCAGGCAGTTCTTCACCAGGTCGCGGATCGGCACCGCGCCCTTGCCTTCCAGGTTTGGCGGCCGCGCTTCCAGCGCAATGACATGCGGCTGGTTGAGCTTCAGCTCGGCCGCATCTTCCACGGTGATCACGCGTTCGTCCGGCGGTATGAAATTCGACAAAATATTAAGCAGAGTGGTCTTGCCCGAACCGGTACCGCCCGAGATGATGACGTTGCAGCGCTGCTCGACCGCCGTTTTCAATATCGAAACCATGGCTGCATTGGCCGAGCCGAAGCGGATCAAGTCTTCGTGTGTCAGCTTCTTCTCGGAGAATTTGCGGATGGTGATGCACGGACCTCTCAACGCCAGCGGCGGGATAATCGCGTTGACGCGCGAACCATCCTTGAGGCGGGCGTCCACCATCGGCGAGCTTTCATCGATCCGGCGGCCCAGCGGGGAAACGATACGCTCGATGGCCGACATGACGGCGTCGTCGCTGCTGAAGCTGACGTCAGACTTCTGCAATTTGCCCGCCTTCTCGATATAAATATCGTCGAACTTGTTGACCATTATTTCGGTGACTGCCTTGTCCGCCAGCAGGTCTTCCAGCGGCCCCAGGCCCACCGCCTCGTCGAGCACTTCCTTCTTGAGCTTCTCGCGGTCGATATCGGCGGGCAGCTGCGCATCCATGCCCTTGACGACCTCTGCTACCAGCGCTTCGACGCTGGCGCGCAGCTCCTGCTCGCTCATGGTGCCCACGTCGGTGCGGCGCAGGTCCATCTGCCGCAGGATTTCCTGGTGCACGCGGTTACGCCAGAGATAACGCTTTTCTTTCATGATGGTGACGTCAGACCTTTCGGCGCCGTCCGCATGCGGGCGCAGCACGCCGATCATGGTCTTGAGCAGCAGGGACTGCGTGACGTCGGGACCTTCGTTTTTGCCCGCGGCTTCCGGTTCGCCGGTCTCGGCCGTGTCCCCGGCCTCCCGCAAGCCCACCTTGATCGAATAATTGCCGATCTCGATTTCATCAGAGGAGCGCAGGGGTCCGTAGTAATTCGCGCGCTCGCCGTTAACCGTCAGGCCGATGCCGTCGCTTTTATCGACGATGAAAATCCCTTTCTCAGTCTGTTCGAGTTCGGCGTGCACGTTCGCGACGCGCCAGCCGCGGATCTGGACCAGGTTGTCGCGTGATTTGCCGATCGTGCAATGGTTGATATTGCACCGTATCTTCTCGGTCTTCTTGCCGCCATCGGTTTTTAAAATTACGTCAAACATATGCGGTTCCTGCTCAGTCCAGAATGTCTTTGTCTTTTTTTACCGCTCCGAAGAACTTGTTCTTCAGCTCCTCGGCGCGCGCGATGGATTCCCGGTTGACTTCGGAGTCGGAATCGATGATCTGCGGCGTCACGAAAATCACCAGCTCGGACTTGGCGTTGCGGAAGTTGCTGGAGCGGAACAGGGCGCCGAGAATCGGTATCTTGCTGAGACCGATTATACCGGTCGTGTTTTTTGAAATTTCGTTGGACACCAGCTTCGACAGGATCAGGGTCTGACCATTACGCAGGCTGACGTCGGTCGAGGTCTTGCGAGTGCGGAAACCGGGAGTGTTGTTGACGGCGAGTGAGTCATCGACCGTGCTGAGTTCCGTTTCCACTTCCGCCACGATATTGCCGGCGTTGTCCGCGCGCGGCTTGATGCGCAGGATGATGCCGAATTCCTTGAATTCGACCGAAGTGTCGCCAAGGCCGTTGGAAACCGGGATCGGCACCTCGCCGCCGGAAAGAAATTCCGCTTCGCCGCCGCTGCGCGCGCTCAATACCGGGGAAGCCAGCAGCAACGCGTCGCCGCTGTTGAGCGCCAGGTTGATCTTGGAGGTTATCTCGGTGGCGATGCCGAAATAATTCAAGGACTGGTTGGCGGTGATGGGGCCGCCTTGCGCCACGCTGAGCGGATTCCCGGCGTTGGTCAATACGCTGATGGAGTTGCTGTTGTCCGTATTTTCGGACGCGTAACCGCCGGAGGGTCCGTTAAGGTTGGTCAACCAGTTGATGCCGAGTTCGGACAGCCGGTTGGTGTTGAATTCGGTGATCTGCACATTCATGTAGATCATCTTCTGGTTGCCGACCTGCGCCAGGTTCGTGAGGTTGATCATGTCCTTGTAGATGCCGCCGATCGCTTCCAGCAGGCTGGAGCCGCCGCTGTCGACGGTGCCCTCGATGACCGGGCGCCCGCCCACGATGCGCACCGAAACTCCGGGCAGACCGCGCAACAGCGACTGGATTTCGCTGACCTGGCGGCCCGCATCGCCTTTACTGATCAGGACCTTGATCTGGCGTTCCTTCTGGTCGGTGGTCCAGATATGCAGCTTGGTTTCGCCTTCGGCTTCCGCAAGTATGATCAGCTGCCCGTTCTTGAGGATCGAGGTACTGAGCAGGTCGCCGTTGCCGACCGCCACCCGGTCGACGCTGCCGACCCGGATCACCTTGACCTCGCCGACGTACAGGGCCATTCTTTCCTGCGCCAGCGCCTGCGCGTACACGGCGCACAGGACCAGCGCCAGCAAAATCTGGCAGCGCTCTTTTATCTTGTTTGTGTTTTTCATTAGCCGGTCACTCTTCATTTTATTTACTGTCATTGTCGTCATGCTCAGTCCGCAAGCGGCACGCTGTTGACCGTTGCAACGCCGTCCTTGCTGACCCCTCCCGCGAGGAAGTCGTAACGGCCTCCAGGCACTGGCTGGCCGGTCGCATCCACCGTTACGGAGACTGTCGCGACCGCCGCGGTCGCACCGGTGTCGGCGGTAATGCCGGCCAGTTGCTGGCCGTCCTTCGTTGAAACGGTGCCGTCCGCGTTTACAACCAGATCCTTGGGTGAAACGACGGTGCCGTCGGCGAGTACGATCTCGCCCTTCTCGTTCGTAGTCGCGCCCTTCATCACAATACCCGACTCGGTGACCACCACCGGCTGGCCGTTCTCATCGACCATGTTGCCGTTGGCATCGATCCTGACGCCCGCCAGCAGCTTGCCGTCCTTGTAGACCTTGCCGTCCTTGTCGACGGTAACGCCCGCAAGCTTCTTGCCGTTCTTGTCCGTCACCGTACCATCGGCCGCCACTTTCAAGCCCTTGCTGGCGAGAGCTTCGCCGGGCACATGCACGAGGTTGCCGTTCGCGTCCGTGGTCATACCCGCCAGCACGGTTCCATTTTCCGTGACCACCACCGGCTTGCCGTTCGCATCCACCATGTTGCCGTTGGCATCGATCCTGACGCCGGCCAGCAGCTTGCCGTCCTTGAGGACGTTGCCGTTCTTGTCGACGGTCACGCCTGCGAGCACATTTCCGTTCTTGTCGGTCACCGTACCGTCCGGCGCCACCTTCAGGCCGGTGCCGGCCAGGGCCTTGCCCGCGGCAAGCAAGGGCTGCTTGCCGCCATCGAGAACCTTGCCGTCCTTGGTCATGATCGTGCCGTCAGCCGCGACTTTGAGGTTCGAGCTGTCCACCACCGTGCCGTCCGCGGTCACGAGTTCGCCTTTTTCATTGATCGTCAGACCGCGACCCGACAGCACGACGCCGTCTTTGGTGCGGATGGTGCCGTCCGCGCCGACGACCAGGTTCTGGTCCTTCAGCACCACGCCGTCCTTGGTGCGGATCCTGCCGTCCTTGCCGACCGTCAGGCCCTGTTTCTCAACGCCGTTGTTCGACGCGCGCGCCGCGGCCGCCTTGGCCAGCTTGTCGGCGTTGTTCATGAGGTCGCTCGGAACCACTTCCGTGAAACCGAAACCGCTGGTATCAATGCGATTGCGCAACAGCGCCACCAGATCGCCTTTGCCCTGCGCCGTCTCCACCAGCGCCGCCTGCTCCGGCGTGACGTTGATGGTTATGGAAGTGAAGTTGCTGCTCGGAGCATTCATGACGCCGCCCTGGATCAGGCGCATTTTTTCTTCGTACTCATAGGCGGAGTCGCGCCCGGTCGCCAGCACTTCGATGTTTTCCAGCACCGGAATGACCGAGTCCGAAGCCCGCTCTCCCGCGGCGCCCGCCGGCAGGCTTACCATAATATCAATGCGGTTGCCGGGGCGAATGAAGCCGTTCACCGAATTGACCTCGTCGACCTGCACTGTCATCGCGCGCCGCTTCAGGGGAATGGTGTCGGAAAAATCGCGAGGGAACCGGTCATCGAGAAAGCTGCGCAGCAGCGCCTTGCCGGCGCCCAGATTTTCCACCAGCTTCTGACCCTGGACCTGGGGCAGTTGATCGGCCGTGATCACGTCGGGATACGCATATGCCTTCGGTATGAAGCGTTTCGCGAAATTATTCGGGTCGGCCTCGACCACCGTCCCCTTCACCAGATCGCGTTTGGCCACCACCACCTCGATCATGTCTTCGTTCGGCGTCAGCTTGGCGCGCAGCGCCGCTTCGCGCATCTTCAGATAAAATACCGCCAGCAGCGCCGCCAGCACGCCGAAACCTATCGCTGCCGCCAGCAGCTTCATTGAGTTGCCTTTTTCCGCCAAGGGAGCCCCCTTTTGTCGTTAATTCTGTTTTTCTTTAAAACGTTTTTGATTCGCGTCAGAAACCCGCGAAATCGCTGATGATCGCCCAGATGTCGATATCGTCGAAATCGCTCGGCAATGCGCTGCTGGGATCGAAATCGCGCAGGCCGGACGTAAAATCCACGTACTTGTTTACATAGTCCTCAATCGTGGAATAGCCGCCTGACATCTGGCTCGCCAGTTCCGGATACTTGCCCAGCGAATCGTAGTACTGCGCCACTTCCAGCGGATTTTCCGACTCCGGGATCTCCGACAGCGAGACGGCATAGCTGTAACCGCGATACCTGTAATCAATCGCCTGCCTGAGCTCGTCCATGTTGCTGTCCTCGGGCGTGGAAAAATCGCCGTCGCCTATCGCCAGCACCGCCAGCGTCAGCGCCGCCAGCACGACGACGTATTCCACCATCGACTGGCCGGACTGTGGGTTTTTCTTCCGCAAAGCTCTCATATCCACCTCCCGCCTAAAACAAACCGTTCTTGACGTCGTTGACGATGATATTGGTGCCCTGCTCGGACCTGTTGATCGTCATGTTGACCGTTTTGTCGCCCTGCTGAAAAATCAGCACGTGGCTGTTGCTCGAATCCGCGGTCTGGTCTACCAGCTTGGTCCAGCCCTGCTGCGTGTAAAACTCCCGGTAGTATTCAGTATTACTGGGCACTGAAAAGTGATTGTTGATCCACAGCGTGCGCGATTGCCTGCCCGCGTCGTCATGCGCGAGATCATTCACGACCGTGCTGCCGCTCATCATTGGAAAGAACTTTTTGGCCGGGGAGCCGAGTTTGCCGCCTTTCTCCAGTACTCGCGGCAGATCGCTCACGCCGAGATAGCCCCAGGACTCGGTGGAGCTCGATGGCTGAACCTGCACAGTATAGAACTTGTCGCCCTGCTTGCTGCTGATCATCTTCCAGGGCGGCATGTCATTTTCCACGAAAGCGCCCTGCCAGTACCCGCGGTAGAAGTTCAGCACTTCCTCCACCGTCATTTCGATATCGAACTTGCGCACCCGCATGGTCATGCCTTCGTAATTGATCTGGTCCGCCACCGCCACCAGGTTGGCGCCGGGCGGCACCGGGAACGAATCTTTTTTCGCGGCCATTGCCGGTATGGTCAACACCAGAAGCGCCAGCGCTACGGCAAGCCTCTGTTTGATGCTGGCCGGCAGCAGCAGCGCCAGCGCGGCAAGAAGCTTATATCTGATGAGGATGGCTCTCATGCTTTAATTACTAATACGTGCAGTAGCCGGCGTCATTGCAGCTGTGTGAGCCGCCGCCTTCCAGGTGACTCGGATCGATCGCATCGATATCCATATGGCCGAAATCCAGACTGTCCGGATGCAGTTCCGGCGACAGCAATACCGCGGACACGACGGTCTGCAGCGGGATCGGATCGTTCAGGATCATGCCGATCAGGGAAGTCGGCACCATGCCCTTGGCCTGGCTCTGAGTATGCGCGACGCCGCCGGTGCTCCAGCCCTGGGTCAATACGCCGGCGCTCGCCGTCATCTTCACATTGCGGTTGGTAATAAACAGCGGAGCGGTATTCGCGAGACTGAAGGCGGTGTATTCGGGCGGGTTGCGCACCGGTATCGAAACCGTGGATTTGAAATAGCCTTCGGCATTGATGGCGTCGAAACCGACCGGTGTGGCGCCGATCGCGCTCGCCACCGCGCTCAGGATGTCGGCGATGGCGCTGAACACCACCTGGATTATATAGAGTATGGACGACAGCACGTGGGTCGGATCGGGCGTCAGGTTCTGGTTCAGATCGGACACCGTGTCGATCGCCGCTGGATCGTACATGGAAAGTCCGCTGTGGTAATGCCACAAGGGCTTGACTTCGGATGAACCGATCATGGCCGAGTCGCCGCCGGTGTGCAGGCCGTCGTTGGTCGGCACGAAAAAGCGGCGACGACTTTCGTCCTGGAGATTACCGACCGCTTTCACCGGTTTTTTCGAACTCGCAACCGCGGTGAAGCCCGAGGATTCGTCGCCCAGACTCTGGTAGTGCGCGGTGTATTCCCAGGCTTCGTAACGCGCCGTCTGGATCGCAGTCTGTTTCATGTCGACGTACTTGCCGATAATCGGCACCAGGATGAACAGCGGCACCAGCACGAAGGCGGCGCTCACCACGAATTCCGTCATGGCCTGGCCGCGGCATTGGCGCCTGCGAATCGGCCCGCTCATGGCAGCAGATCCATCAGGTTGGTGATATCGTCGATCACGGGTCCGAGCGGCAGGCTCGGCAGATATAACTGTCGCTGCTGGATCAACAGCGCGGACAGCCGATCCAGATAGGTGGTATCGACAAGCCGCGCCTGCCAGTAAGGATTGAAGCCGCTGCCGTACTCGACCTTGCCGTCGGCGCGGGCGAAATAACTCAGATCGTTCGGCCGGCTGAAATAGACTTCGGACTTTGAAATCACTCCGATCTGATCCGCCGCATGTTCGCTCGTCAGGCCGAATCGCCCTTTGGAACGACTGTGTCCGATGTTATCGGATTCCTTGATCAGGCCGATCATAAGATAGGGCGCTTCGAAGCCGAGGGTGCCGGTGGTGATATCAATCGGATCCGGACCCGGCTTGGTATCGTTATAGCGCGGCAGGCCGGGGTATCCGCGGCCGATGTTGTAAGTATAGGCCGACTGGCTGACGCCCATCGGCAGCCCGGTCCAGAGCCAGGCCAGACTGCTGATGCCGGGCGAACCGCCATACATCTCCGATGAAACATCGCCGCCCGCGAAATCGGGCAGCATGCTGGGATCCGGCCCCACGCCTCCGACCACGGCGCGCTGCGCCCCGGTGGCCCGGCCCGCCTGCGCGCCGCCGATACCAAGCGGCGGCCCGCCGCTGAAAGCGATATCAAGAAGATGTGCGCCGAAAACCCACAGGTCAAAGCCGATATGCGCGTTCATGGCCGTGGTATCGGCCGCCGACCAGTTGTACAGCTGACGGTTGCCGTTGGTGACATAACGCAAGTCGGTGCCGCCGTTGCGGTCCATCGCGATCTGGAAATGAAAGGACAGGCTGAACAGGCAGTTCCAGGCATCCGGGCAGCTGCCGCCGCCCAGCCAGGAAGGAACGGGAATTTCAATTTGGGCGGTAAAGTCAATTGCCGGCAACGGATAGGGCGGGAACAACGGAAAACTCCAGCCGCCGGCAGCGCCCTGGCTGAAGGGGCTGACCGGGTCGTAACGGTTCATGCTGAAAGGATCGCGCGAAGCGTTGACGATGCTGGCCAGGCGCTCCATACCCGCTTTCTGTTCCGGCTCGACGGCATTCTGGCTGTAGGAGGTAACGAAAGGATTGTCGACCGGTGGTATCCCATAGAGGGTGACGAAGTGGCCGATCAGGGCAACCAGCCCGAAACCGGACAGTTGCGCACCGTCCGTATTCTGTTTCAGCATCTCGTCGAGCGCGAATACGCTGAACATGAAGGAAACCAGATGAAAACTTCGCTGCGCGATGCTGTAGGCCTTGTTGATCGCCGCCACCACCGGCACGACCGGGGAGGTAATCGCCTGTACGCCGCTGCGGATCGTGGCGCCCACCGACGTCAGGACCTGGATCAGGACTCGCATCGGCACGGTAAAGAACGATGCGATACCCAGCGTTCCCGCCTCGAGCGCGCTGAGAATCGGGTTGAAATAGAGATTCATGAATGGACCGACCGAAGCGAAGTGTGCGGCCCAGGACATCAGTCCCACGAGCTGGCCGATCGCCACTTCGTTGGCGATCATCGCGCGATTGGTATACGCGGTGAAATTAAGGTCGCGGGCTTCGATCGTGGAGACGCTGTAAACCGCGGCATCCGCCGCGTTCTGCAACTGCATTTTTTCCGAAGTGACGATGCCGCTGTTGAACAGCATCAGGCCGAGCAGCACGATGATGCAGGCGCTCAGTAACATGAATACGATGGCCTGACCGCGCTGATGCCGGCGCGAGCGCCGTGCAGCCGCTATTCTGGTCAGTAACCCGGACATGGGAAGGCATGACAAGACATGACCGGCTTGCACCGGTCATGTTCTGTTCATTAATTGCCGCTGTAATTGCTGAGACCGCGCTGGTCTTGCTCGCCGCCGGCGGAAGTCGCCGCGCCGGTTACCGTGCTCATATTGGCATCCTGACCCGCCAGTTCCTGAGTCATGGCGCCGACCTGGCCGCGGATAGCGTCGCCGAAAAAGCCGTAAACCGCGATCGCGGCGATGGCAATCAGGGCGACGATGATGATGTACTCGGTCATGCCCTGGCCTAATTGTCTGATTCTATTAATCATTAGGGTGTTCTCCTGGTGTGCCTCGGTTAAAAACCTGCTAGGGGAAACACTATAACAAAACCGGTGAATTGTGGACACGGTCAAGGAGAATTTAACCGCGACGCTTGCTGAATACCTGAAAAATTGCCCCCCCCAAGGGGACACCCAACAAGGCCGCGACTGTAACAAGTCCCCAAGGTTTGAATATGACGGAAGCGGCCATGGCGCTGATGGCGGCGATCAGGGGTACTGACACCTGGCGCTGGCTGCCCGTAAGCCAACCGCAAAATATGCCACTCATGATTGCCGCAAACATGAAGCATGCGAATTGCGCGGCAAGCCACTGCGGGTGCTTCAGATAATCGCGCGTCTGGATGCCCAGGCATTTGCTGAATTGCATGTATGTTTTGTAATCCATGAGATTTCTGTACTGAGCGCAGGGACTATAGTCGGCCCGGTACAAAGTCTGTATGCGATGCGCATAAAGGCTGAAAAACATGACGCCAAGCACCGCCAGCACCAATAATGTCCCGGTCACGACGGGGCCCAGCTTTAAATCGTAGTCGAAGGCTTTCACAGACAAGAATTATACGGGACGCATGGGCGCCGGAACTGCTCTTAGGCTGGAATAAATAATCGTGACTCGCCCTGCTGGCCCAGCTACGCTGCTCAAAATCGTTCCAGACGATTTTGTCGAACGGGCCTTTGAGCGGTCGGACGTTCGAAATAATTTCCATAATCAATAAAAAACCCCGCATAGGCGGGGTTTATAGGAATTGTGGCGCGCCCGAGACGATTATTCGTCCCATCCCTGGGACTCACCCTGCGGGCCAGCGGCTATCGCCGCTGTTCAAAATTGCTCCCGGCAATTTTGTCGAACGGGCCTTTGAGCGGTCGGACGTTCGAAATAATTTTCATAATCAATAAAAAACCCGCATAGGCGGGGTTTATAGGAATTGTGGCGCGCCCGAGACGATTCGAACGTCCGACCTTTGGCTCCGGAGGCCAACGCTCTATCCAGCTGAGCTACGGGCGCAATTTGAAAGCGGATTATATAGTGAATCGCGCCCGTATACTGCCTGCAATACAAGCCGTTATTTGGCTGACGCCGCGGCTCCGGCCGCGGGAGCGGGTTGTGCTGCGGGAGCAGGAGCGGGTGCCGGGACCGGCGCCTTGGCAGCAGTCGCCTTGGCTTTGCCGGGCTTGGACAGGTTCACCAGGTAATCCATGACATCCAGAATCTGGTCGTGACCACCGGCCATGCCTACGTTGGTCTTATATTTGCCAGCCACGATTACAGTGGGCACGCCGTCTATCTTGTAGTTTTGGGTTCTTTGCAATCCCTTGCGGATACTGCTGTCAACCGCGAAAGAATTCATGGTTTCAAGAAATTTTTTCTTGTCGATTCCGCTTCCGGCGGACACTACATCGGCAATTTTTTCAGCCGTATCCATGGGATTATTCTTTACATGGATGGCCTCGAATATGAGGGGCCGCACTTTATCCGCGATGCCAAGCAGTTCAGACGCATAATAGGCCTTACCAAGGATCATCTGGGATTCATGGAAAACGACAGGTATATAAGTGACTTTTACGTACGAAGGCTGTTTTTTCTGCCAACCGTCCATAAAAGGCGCGAACGCAGCGCAGTGCGGACATGAGAACATGAAGAATTCGATCACTTCGACCTGGCCGGGCGCCTGGCGCTCGCCTTCGATCTTGGTGTAATGCACCCCTTCCTGTATCGCGGGTTCCGATTGGGCACAAGCGGATATGCTCCACGTACAGAAAGCGATTAATATCATTATCCGGCGCATGATTCCTCTCCTGCTGTTGTTTCCGCTTAAGACCAGGCAAATCGGCTCGGGGTTTCACCTAGGGCCGTTTAAACCTGTAAATTATTCGTAGAGGCCTTGTATATATTCCGCAACCTCGCGCATTTCTTCATCAGACATCTTGCGGACCATATTCCGCATCATGCTGTTGGTATCTCCGCTGCGCGTACCATCATGGAAGGCTTTTAACTGGTTGTAGATATAAGTCGCATGCTGGCCGCTAAGCGCCGGGAATCCGGCGGCCGGGTTGCCCTTTCCACCCGGGCCGTGACAGCCGATGCAGGCCGACGATCCTAAATCCGTATTGCCGCCTTTATAGAGCGTCGCGCCTTTTTTGGCCAGTTCATCCTGCGCCACCCCTAGAGCCGTTTTCTGGCTTGAAAAATAAGCGGCAAGATCGGCCATATCCTGTTCACGCAACGGGGCCGCCATCGGATACATCAATGCGGCGTTGGCGCCCTGCCGGGGACCCGCGGCCCCCTGCTGGAAAGCTTTCAACTGGGAAATGATGTAACGCTCACCCTGGCCGGCGAGCTTGGGCCAGGCGGGATTGACGCTGTTGCCATCCTGACCGTGGCACGCGGCGCATACTGCCGCTTTCGTACGGCCGGCTGCCGGATCTCCTTTCAACTCTTCAGCCGCAATCGAGGTCGATAACAGCAATATCCCGGCCGCCAGACCCATTCTTGCAATCTTCAACACGTCCAACCCCTTTGTTATGAAATAATACCGGCGATTTGGTTAACCCAGACCACTCCCGGCAGCGATTCTATACCAGTGTGATCGGGCATCCAACAGGATTAAGGTACGCCATGAATCCGGTCTATTTTAAAACCCGTTATGCCGGCAGCGCCTATTCTCTTTCGCAACTGCCTCCGGACGCAGGCATCGAACTCGCTTTCGCGGGACGCTCCAATGCCGGTAAATCCAGCGCTATCAATGTCATCACCCAGCAGCGCGGCCTCGCGAAAGTCAGTCGCACACCCGGGCGCACCCAGATGATCAACCACTTCCTGGTGGACCCGGGGCGGTTCCTGGTCGACCTGCCGGGCTACGGCTACGCCAAGGTTGCGCACAAAATCCGTCATCACTGGCAACACACGCTGCAGCAATACCTGTCCACGCGCGCATCATTGCGAGGCTTGATCCTGGTGATGGATATCCGCCATCCATTGCAGGAGCTGGATTGGCAAATGATTGAATGGTGTTCGAATGCGCAACTGGGCTTACACGTGTTGCTGACGAAAACGGACAAACTTTCACGCAATGCGGCTGACAAAGTTTTGTGCGCCACCGCGCAGAAGCTGGAAGAATCGGGAATCGAAGCAAGCCTTCAGCTTTTTTCCGCGCACGACAAAACCGGACTCGATGATGCCCATGCATTGCTCGACGAATGGTTCGGTTTAAAAGCGGCGTCTCAGGTGAATACCTGATCGGAACATAGGGAAAGACATCAGGTATTCGACAAAAACTTTTTTGTTATACTTTTCGCCAGTCGTTCAATGACGGGCAGGATGCCAAAGTCCCCCAAGTTCTTCTTAAAAAACTTCGTGAACTTTTGGCAACACCCCCCGTCATAGACAACAGGTGCTTTAGCCCGGCACCAGTCCGCCGTACTCCCTGGGCGGACAACACTGACCCGGCCCCTCTTGCTGGGTCTTGGCCCCGGCGCCCCCCTTTTCTTGCCGGGGCCATTTTCTTTCTGGATCAGGCATTTAACGTTGATTAACCCCGTCAGTGGGCCTCATCCCAGTTCTCGCCGGTCCCTATATCCACGTCGAGCGGAACCGATAGTTCGGCGGCTTTGCGCATACGGTCGCGTATATGCTCGCATAGTAGCTTCACTTTATCGGCGGGAGCTTCGAAAACCAGTTCGTCATGCACTTGCATGGTAATTAATACATCCGCATGTTCCTGTTGCAACCAGTGGTCGAGATCGATCATCGCGCGCTTGATGATGTCGGCGGCGGTCCCCTGCATCGGCGCGTTGATCGCGGTGCGCTCCGCGTATTGACGCTCCTGCGCGTTACGCGACTGGATTTCCGGCAGGTAGAGGCGGCGTCCGAATACGGTTTCGACATAACCCCGCTCATGCGCAAGCTGGCGCGTGGCATCCATATAATTTTTCACGCCGGGATAACGCTCGAAATAGAGATCCACATAGGCCTGCGCCTGATTACGGCCAATACCCAACTGCTTGCCGAGACCGAAGGCGGACATGCCGTAAATCAAACCGAAGTTGATGGCTTTCGCCGCGCGCCGCTGTTCGGTTGTCACGGAATCCCTGGCGACTCTGAAAACTTCGGCGGCAGTGGCGCGATGTATATCCTCCCCGCGTTCGAAAGCCTGCAATAAACCTTTGTCGCCCGACAGATGGGCCATGATGCGCAATTCGATCTGGGAATAGTCCGCCGCGATCAGCTGCTTGCCGGGTGATGCCACGAAAGCCTTGCGGATCTCCCGTCCGTCCTGCGTACGTATCGGTATGTTCTGCAGATTCGGATCGGAGGACGACAAACGCCCGGTCGAGGCGACCGCCTGATGATAAGACGTATGCACGCGCCCGGTTTTGGGATCGATCAGCTCGGTAAGCTTGTCGGTATAGGTAGACTTGAGCTTGCTCAGTCCCCGGTGCTGCACGATGAGAGCGGGCAGGCGATGCCCGAGATCGGCCAGTTCCTGCAGCACGTCTTCGGCAGTCGAGGGCTGTCCTTTCGGCGTCTTGCGAATGACAGGCAGCCCTTGCTGCTCGAACAAAATCTCCTGTATCTGTTTCGGCGAACCCAGGTTGAAGGGACCGCCCGCTTCACGGTGCGCCTGTGCTTCCAGTTCGAGCATCTGGCGGGCGAACTGCCCGCTTAATTGCCTCAAACGGTCCGCATCCACCCGCACGCCGTTGCACTCCATGCGCGACAGCACTCCAATCAGGGGCAATTCAATTTCCGAATAGACCCCGCTGACCGAGGGAATTTCATCCAGTTTCGGACGCAGGACGTTATGCAACCGTAGCGCCAAGTCCGCATCCTCCGCCGAATAGCGTGTCGCCAGTTCGATATCGACCTGGTCGAAACACAGCTGCTTGGCGCCCCTGCCGGTCACGTCTTCGTATTTCAGCGTATCGATATCAAGATAGCGTTTGGCCAGGGAATCGAGATCATGCCGGGTCGCGGTCGAATTCAGTACATAAGACTGCAGCATCGTATCGTGCGCAATCGAGTCGAGCAGGATGCCGTATTTCCTCAGGACGTTACGGTCGTACTTGATATGCTGCCCGACGACCCGCCGCTTCACACGATCCTCAAGCAGCGGCTTTAACTGCTCCAGCACATACTCGCAGGGCAACTGGTCCGGAACTCCGGGGTAGCGGTGGCCGACCGGTACATAGGCGGCTTCGCCCGCGGTGACGGCGAAAGAAACGCCCACCAGCTCCGCCTGCATGTAATCAAGGCTGGTGGTTTCAGTATCGAAAGCGAACAATGTGGATTCCCGCAGCCGTTCCAGCCAGGTTTCGAAACGTTCCTTGCTGGAAACGGTTTCGTATTTCAGTTCAAGAGACGTTTTTTCCTGCGTTGAGGGCGCCGCTTCGGCGGTCACCCCTTGCTCAAGGTCAGATAGCCAGCTTTTGAATTCAAATCGGGTAAACCAGTCGCGCAACTCTGTTGCATTGCCCGATCCTATGCGCAGCTCATCAGGTTCGAAGCGCAGGTCCACTCCGCAGTCGATAGTCGTCAGGCGTTTGGACAATGGCAATTGCGGCGCGGCGGCGCGCAGATTCTCGCCGATCTTTCCTTTAATGTCCGCCGCGTGCGCCAGCACCTGCTCCAGGGTGCCGTACTCCTGCAGCCATTTCGCCGCGGTTTTGGGGCCGACCTTGTCCACGCCGGGAATATTGTCCGAGCTGTCGCCCATCAGCGCCAGGTAATCGATGATCTGGCCGGGATTGACGCCGAACTTGTCCAGTACCGCCGCTTCGTCGAGTAAGGTATTGGTCATGGTATTGACCAGTTTCACCCGTGGGTTGACCAGTTGCGCCATGTCTTTGTCGCCGGTCGAAATCAACACACTCCAGCCCTGCTGCTGTACATGCCGCGCCAGCGTGCCGATGATATCGTCGGCTTCCACGCCTTCGATGCTGAGCAGAGGCAGGCCCATGGCCCTGACGATGGCGTGCAGGGGTCCTATCTGCTTCTGCAACTCCTCCGGCATGACCGAACGGTTGGCCTTGTAGGCCTCGTACAGGTCATGGCGGAATGTTTTACCCTTGGCATCGAACACCACCACCATATATTCGGGGGCATAGTCATTGCGTAATTTGCGCAACATGTTGAGCACTCCGTAAACCGCGCCGGTAGGCTCGCCGCGGGCGTTGCGCAACTGCTGCAGTTGGGGAATATGGTAGGCGCGATACAAATAGGAGGACCCATCGACCAGGATCACGGGCTTATCATGCTTTTCTGCCATAAATATAGAATCCGATAACTGCGATCATTCCTGCGTCGGCCCGGCCGCTGAATAGCTCAAATGCCCTGCGCGACATTTTTAATACAGGCTCCATGGCCGCCGTGCCGTGCTTAGCGGCCCGCCGCGGGGCATGCTACACTGTGGGCGCCGTAAAACCCGGCATGGCATAGGGATATGCCAGTCATTATCCAAACGCAAAGCGTTCGGATAATGACGCAAAGCCCCTGATTATATAAAGAGGGGCGCGTCTTTTGCCTTGCGTGCTCTGAGAATTCAGGGACGAACTATTCAGAGCTTCCCTTAACAAATAATAACCAAGTTTATGTCGGTCTATACAACTCTGAATAAAAGCGACCTGACCGAATTTCTGAATGCATTCGATGTGGGAGTCGTTCACGATCTGCGCGGGATCAGCGACGGTATCGAGAACACCAATTATTTTCTCACCACGGTGAATAATAGCGATAAAAACGATTTCGTGTTAACGATCTTCGAGTCGCTGAGCCATGAAGAGTTGCCTTTCTTCCTGAATTTGATGGCCTTTCTCGCCGAACACGGTGTTCCCTGCGCCCATCCTGTCGCCGATCGCGCGGGACGTTATCTCCAGCGCCTGAAATCCAAACCCGCCGCAGTGGTGCAACGCCTGCGGGGACGCAGCATTGCGGCGGTTTCCGAGGATCACTGCCGACAGGTGGGCTCTGCCTTGGCCAGACTTCATCTGGCGGGCAAAAGCTTCCCGCAAGCCCGGAAAAATCCGCGCGCTTATCCCTGGTTTGAGCAGGCGGCGCGCAGGTTACGGCCGCGACTGTCTACAGCCGACCAGAGACTTCTAATGGGCGAATTATCAACCCTGCAATATGCAATAAAGGAAGAGCTGCCAGGCGGCATCATTCATGCGGATCTGTTTCGCGATAATGTCCTGTTTGAGCAGGACAGGCTCGTCGGCATCATCGATTTTTATTATGCCTGCAGCGGGGCCTGGCTCTACGATCTGGCTATCACTATAAATGACTGGTGCAGTAACGCGGACGGCAGCCTGAAAACGGATTATGCAAAGACTTTGCTGCAAAGTTATCACGCGCAACGCGCGCTGACCGAACAGGAGCATGCATACTGGCCCATTGTATTGCGCGCGGCCGCCTTGAGGTTCTGGCTGTCCAGGCTGTGCGATCTGCATTTCCCACGGCGCGGCGAAATCACTCATACCAAGAACCCCGATGAATTCAAACACATACTGGAACACCATATCCGCAACCGGGAACCGGTATGGATCCAGGGCAAGGCCGCGGGGAACTGAGAATTACCGCACTGTAAGGGCCGCCGGTACTTCCTATAATTTTCCGAAATTTCGCGGGGGCGAATGATGAAAAAACCAATTCTTCCGGCACTGATGCCGATCATGGCGGCGATCCTGTTCATGCAGCCGGCACGGGGCGACAACCTGCTGATCGCCGCCAAGGGCGGAATCCAGACCATGGAATTCGAAGAACTGGGCAGCGCGGACTCCAGCCTGATAGCGCTGGTGCAGATGGGTTATGAATTCAGCACCTTGTGGTCGATGACTCTTGGCGGCGAACTTGAAATTTCAAGTTCCCTGGACAAGGGTGACGTGCGAAACCAGGATTTCAACCTGCAAAACACCGCTCTTTATGCGTCACTGCGCGGCCGGGGCGAGTACTATCTTATCGCCAAGCTCGGAGTGGTCGATACGGAAGTCGATTTTGTCGACACCGCGAACATGGACGACACCGGCCTGGCCGCAACTCTCGGCATGGGATTCGGGAAAATCGTCGGACTGGAGCTGGAGCTGACCGGCTATTCGTACCAGGATATGGGAAGTTCGGTCATATTCTCCGCCGGCTTGAGCTTTTAAAAATGCCCTCTCGCAGAGCTCGCCCAGGCGCTGCGGCAAAAAAACAAGCCCGCAGACCCGCGATCTTGTGAATCGCCTTCGCGTTCATATTCATACTTCAGCGTCTTTGCGCTCTCTGCGAGAGGCCTTTTCTTCTTATAGGACCGTCAGGTTGGCGTAGGCCAGCACCAGCCACTTGCTGCCGGAGTTTTCGAAGTTGACCTCGACTCTTGCGTGACTGCCATGCCCTTCGTAATTGATCACGATCCCCTCGCCGAACTTCTCATGCTTCACGCGCTGGCCCATGCTGATGCCTTCCCCGTGATTATTGTTCTGCTGTTTCCAGGGGGCGGAGGGCGTATACAGCGGCCGGCTCACCATGATTCGCGGCCGGACTTCCTGCATCAGTTCGGGCGGAATTTCGCCGATAAAGCGCGATGGCAGAGGATGCATCTCTTCTCCATACAAACGCCGGGACTCGGCGTAACTCAATACCAGCTGGCGCCGCGCGCGCGTGATGCCGACGTAACACAGGCGCCGCTCCTCTTCCAGCCGTCCGGACTCTTCCGAGGCCGTGCTCCGCTGCGACGGAAACAGCCCTTCCTCCATGCCGCACATGAATACCAAAGGGAATTCCAGGCCCTTCGCGGAATGCAGGGTCATCATCTGCACGCAGTCCTCCCAGGCGTCACCCTGGCCTTCGCCGGATTCCAGCACCGCATGCGCCAGAAACGCATCGAGCGGCGACAGGTTCTGTTCCGGTTCCGCTTCGTAGGCAAATGCGCGCGCCGCCGAGACCAGTTCCTCCAGGTTTTCCTTGCGCGCCTCGGTACGCTCGCTCGTTTCCTTGGCGTAAAAGTCGAGCAGGCCGCTGGCGTGCAGCATCTGATCCACCTGTTCGTGCAACTGCAAATCCTGCAGAGATGCGGCCAGCGAATCCATAATCTTGAGGAACTCCGCCACTGCCGTTCCCGCCCGGCTGCTCATGCGGCTTTCGGCGATGCAGATGCGTGCCGCCTGCCATAAAGATGTATCGGAGAGTTTAGCGGTCTCACGAATGATATCCATGCTGCGTTCACCGATGCCGCGGGGCGGCTGGTTGACGACTCTTTCGAAGGAAGCGTCATCGTCGCGGTTGGCGCATAAGCGCAGGTACGCCAGCGCGTCCTTGATTTCCGCGCGCTCGAAAAAGCGCAGACCTCCGTAAACGCGATAGGGGATGCCGGCCGCGATAAATGTCTCTTCGAATACCCGCGATTGCGCATTGGAGCGGTACAGCACGGCCACCGAGTCGCGGCGTTCTCCCGACTCCGTCCACTGGCGTATGCGCTCGGCAACGAAGCGGGCTTCATCGTCCTGGTTAAAGGCGGAATAAAGGTCAACCAGGGTCCCCTCTCCGCTGTCCGTCCACAGCTCCTTGCCGAGACGCCCGCTGTTATGGCTGATCAAAACGTTGGCCGCCTTCAGGATATTACCGGTCGAGCGATAGTTCTGCTCCAGCCTGACCAGTTGCGTCTGCGGATAATCACGGCTGAAATTCTGTATGTGCTCGATGCGGGCGCCGCGCCAGCCGTAGATCGACTGGTCGTCATCGCCGACCGCGAACACGTGCCCGGAGGGACCCGCGAGCAACCGCAACAGCGCATACTGGATATCGTTGGTGTCCTGGAATTCATCCACCAGCAGATGGCGAAAACGCTGGCGGTAATGCGCGAGCAGTTCCTCATTTCCACGCAGCGTTTCGAGAGTACGCAGCATTAATTCCGTGAAATCGATAACGCCCGTCCGTTTGCATATCTCCTCGTAGGCTGTGTATATCCGGATCAGCTGGCGGTTGACGGGGTCGCCCGGGTCCGGAATGTGCTGCGGCCGCAGGCCCTCTTCCTTGTTCGAATTGATGAACCACTGCGCCTGCTTGGGCGGCCAGCGGCTGTCATCAAGATCCAGGCTTTTCAGCACGCGCTTGACGACGCGCAGCTGGTCCTGCGAGTCCAGCACCTGGAAGGCCTGCGGTAAGCCCGCCTCGCGCCAGTGTTGTCGGAGGAAGCGATGGCACATGCCGTGGAAAGTGCCGATCCACATGCCGGTCACGGGACGCCCGAGCAGGACCTCCGCACGCTGCCTCATTTCCGCCGCGGCCTTGTTGGTGAAGGTAACGGCGAATATGCCGTATGGGGAAATCTGCTCGACCCCGATCAGCCAGGCGATACGGTGCACCAGCACGCGCGTCTTGCCGCTGCCCGCGCCCGCCAGCACCAGCACGTTCCCGGACGGCGCGGCCACCGCCTCGCGCTGTGCGTCGTTCAGATCATTGAGAATATAGGAGACGTCCATTGATATGTTTCAAGAATTTTCTCGCTGAACTCGCCGGAAACGCGGAGAGAATAATAAATATATCAGGGCGATGGCGGGCGATTATACAGTCCTGACAATTTGCCCGCTGACTTTCATCATGTCGTGCGTCCGGACACTATTAATATAAAAGCACCCGCGATCCCCAGTACCCAGCTTTCATAGGGCACACCCCAAAACCACTGCGCAGGCGCCGCTCCCGTCGCCAGAACAACCGCCGCGCTGATCAGCAATGCTGAACCCACGGTCGCGCCGAAACTCCGCCGGCCGTTGTCGCGCAGACGTCGCTCGAGATGTTCGAGCTGTTCAGACTCGAGGCGGAATTTGAGGCGCCCGGCGGCCGCGTCGCGCAGAATGCGATCAATATATTCCGGCCAGTCCGGCAGCCGCCGCAACCATTCCGGTTTCCGCCCCGGCAATTTATCGAGCAGGCTTTCGAACAGGACCTCCTGGCGCATCGCCCGCTGCAGAAAGGGTTTGGCTGTCTTCCATAAATCCAGATCGGGATACAGCCGCCGGCCCAGGCCTTCGATATTCAGCAGGGTTTTCTGCAGCAGGATCAACTGCGGCTGGATGACAAAATCAAAACGCCGTACCACCTGGAACAGGCGCACCAGCACATTGCCGAAGGAAATTTCCTTCAGGGGCCGCTCGAAATTCGGCTCGCATACCGCGCGAATGGCGGCTTCGAGATCCTCGATCCGCACGCTGTCGGGAACCCATCCCGAATCCACATGCAGCTGCGCGACCCGCCGGTAATCCCGGTTGAAAAAAGCCAGAAAATTCTCGGCGAGGTAATGCTTGTCGCCGTCGCTCAAGGCGCCCACGATTCCGAAATCGACTGCGATGTAGCATGGATTTTCCGGATCCTGTGTCGAAACGAAAATATTGCCGGGGTGCATGTCGGCATGGAAAAAGTTATCGACGAACACCTGCTTGAAGAATATTTCGACACCACGTTCGGCCAGCTTCTTCATATTGACGCCGCGTGCTTGCAGCTCTTCGATATTGTCGACGCGAACCCCCGAAATCCGCTCCATAACCATGACCTGCGGCGTGGTCCATTGCCAGTGCACGCGCGGCACGTAAATCAGGTCCGAGCCTTCAAAATTGCGCCGTAACTGGCTCGCGTTCGCGGCCTCGCGCACGAGGTCAAGTTCGTCGAGAATGGTTTTCTGATAGTCGGCGACGATTTCCAGGGGCCGCAGCCGCCGCGCTTCGGCGGAATAGCGTTCGGCGAGCCTTGCCAGCAGACCCATCAGGGCCAGGTCGCGATTGATAACGGCGCGAATATTGGGGCGTATGACCTTGACCACCACGCGCTGCCCGCCGTCCAGCTCCGCGGCGTAAACCTGAGCAACCGAGGCCGAAGCGAGCGGGGTTTCATCGAACACCGCGAATATCTGCTTGAGCGGCCGGCCCAGGCTTCTTTCGATGATGACGAGCGCCTGTTCGGTAGGGAAAGGGGCTACCTTGTCCTGCAACAGGGCAAGCTCGTCCGCGATATCGGTCGGAATCAGATCGCGGCGGGTCGAAACCAGCTGTCCCAGCTTGACAAAGATCGGGCCCAGGTCCTGCAGGGCAAGGCGGATGCGAACGCCGCGGGGCAATTCATGGCGCCGGAACCAGTTCCAGGGATTCAGGTAATAAACGAAACGCACCGGCCGGAACAGGTGGGTCGCCAGGATGATCTCGTCCAGCCCGTGCCGCGCCAGCACGCGGTTGATATACAGCAGCCGGAGAATTTCGCGCGGGCGGATCACCGGTCCCTCCCGCCCGACCGTAAGCGGACAAGCCTGGCTTCAAGGCGATCCGCCGCCTCACGCAGCGCATCGACCTCGGAGATGAAATTCTCGATCTCGATGCGCGCGGGCAGCAGACGCGTCTCTTCCTGAAGATATTCGCCCAGCGAGCGGTGCAGCGATTCGTCGGAACGCCGCCGCCACTGCCTGAACCGTTGCGCAAGGATGCCGAACCGGTGAGCCGGCCAGTCGCCGACCAGCCGCGAGGCCATTTCCTCCCAATCGATATCGAGCGAGTCGAAGATCTTTTTGAATTCCCGTGCCAGCTGGGCATCGCCGCGCAGTTCTACCATTCCTTGCTGTATCACCGCCATCGGGTCATCGGCCCGCAACAGGGCGAGCAGGCCGAGCGGCGTACCGCGCAGAGTCGCATCCGGCGTCTGCGCGGGAGGCTGGTGCAGCCGAAGCCGCCTTTGCGCGATATTGATATGGATATCGAGGTTCATCCCGGCGATTTCCACCAAAAGAGTCCTGCCGTCCAGCGCCTCCAGGCGCCGCGGAAATTCGGGGTCGAGAGCGAGGTAACCGTTCACCCTGTCTTCCAGCCAGGAAAGCCATGCCGCAGGCAGCTTCATCGCTGACCCTGCCATTCCTGCAACAGCCGGTCAGCCTCGTCTTCGACGATCACGACCGTGCGCGCGATCTTGTCATGCAAGCCCTGCTTGCGGGGATCCCAGGCGGCGTAGATGAAGCCAAAGCACAACGGGATGAGCGATACCGCGTAACCCAGGCATCGCAGCAAGGCCTGGCGGAAGCGCAACGGTTGCAGCGTGGCGGCGTCGACCACCCTGCAGCCCAGCAATAATTTGCCTGGCGTCGCGGACATCCTGAACCAGAACAGGACAATGATGAGCGGCAGCAGCACGTAATTCAAAAGACCCTCGGTCAGGCTGTAAACCGCGCGATCCTTGACATGCATGGCCCAGTGCAGGTAATCGCGGCCGTGTATCAGGTAAAGGACGAGAAACAGCAGGCTGCTGAACAAGATGTAATCCAGAACGATGGCCGCGAAGCGGCGCCAGAAACCGGCGTAACGGACCGGCGGGCGTTCGCTCACAGCTTGTATCCGCGATGCAGCGCCACAACGCCGCCGGTCATGTTGAAGAACTCCGTCCTGCCGTAGCCTTGAGCATCCATCATGCCACGCAGGGTTTCCTGGTCAGGATGCATGCGGATGGATTCGACGAGATAGCGGTAACTGACGGCATCACCGGCCACCCATTGACCCAGCCGGGGAATCACGTTGAATGAATAGAGATCGTACAATTTCTCCAGCCAGGGCAGTACCGGCTTCGAGAACTCCAGTATCAACAGGCAACCGCCCGGTTTCAGTACGCGTAGCATGCTCGCGAGCGCGCGCTCCTTGTCGGTCACGTTGCGCAGGCCGAAGGCGATCGTGATGCAATCGAAGCTGTTGTCCGCGAAAGGCAGGGCTTCGGCGTCCGCCTGCACATACTCGACATTGTTCGCGATTCCTTCGTCGAGCATACGCGACCGCCCCTGCGCCAGCATCGAACCGTTAATATCCGCCAGCACCACCAGGCCCGCCGGCCCCACCATGCGCCGGAGTTGCAGCGCGAGGTCGCCGGTGCCTCCCGCCAGGTCGAGCACGATCTGGCCGGTACGCGCCGGGCACAGCTGCAAAGTGAAGCGTTTCCACAGGCGGTGCACACCGAAGGACATCAGGTCGTTCATCAGGTCGTAGCGGTTCGCCACCGAATGAAAGACTTCGGCCACGCGCCCGGCCTTGGCCTCGGCCGCGACTTCCTCGAATCCGAAATGGGTGGTCTTGGTCATGGGGCGTATACTAAAGATGCCTGTACGTTAACGATAGTAGTAGTCGTGCAACTTGCTCAAAACGAGACAGCTTAGCCTCGTAATCTCGAAACCCGTAATACCGCCTTCCGGTTGCGGATACGGCGCATGATATTGGCCAGCATGGTCCGGTCCGACACCGAGACCACGAAATTCAGGCGCACCTGGCCGCCGAAACGCTCGTCCTGGCTGACATTCTCAATATTGCAGCCGCTCTCCGAAATGATGGTGGCGATCTGCGCCAGCACGCCGCGGGAGTTGGTGACGGTGACGCGGATGGTGGTGGTGAAGGTCGATTCCAGCTTTTCCGCCCATTGCACATCCAGCAGGTTTTCGGAATTCTTACGGGACTCGCGTATGTTGTGGCAGGCTCGGCGGTGTATCACGATACCGCGGCCCGGGCTGACCAGGCCGACGATCTGGTCGCCGGGGATCGGCTGGCAGCAGCGTGCAAAGGAAACTGTCAGGCCTTCGGTGCCCTTGATGCTGAGCGGTTTGGTTTCGCGCTCGACTTCGCCGGCCGCCTCGGCCTCACCGGGCGCGATCCGGCGCGCCACCAGTTTCGGGATACGGTTACCCAGGCCGATATCGCTCAGCATCTTTTCCTTCGTTTCATAGCCGTATTCCTTCAATATCATCTGCAGGGTCATTTCCGGCACTTCGTCCAGCGACAGGTTATAAGCCTCCAGTTCCTTATTGAGCAGCCGGCCGCCGAGCCTGACGCTGTCTTCGTAGGTCAGGTTTTTGAGGTAATGGCGGATCGAGCTGCGCGCCCTCGCGGTAACCACGAAATTGAGCCAGCCGGGATTCGGCCGCGCCGAGGAGTGCGTGATGATCTCGACGGTCTGCCCGCTGTCGAGCTCCATGCTCAGCGGCACCACCCGTCGGTCGACCTTGGCCGATATGCACTTGTTGCCGATATCGGTGTGGATGGCGTAGGCGAAATCGACCACCGTCGCGTGCTGCGGCAGCTCCACGATCTTGCCCTGCGGCGTGAATATATAAATTTCGTCCGGAAACAGGTCGATCTTCACGGTCTCGAGGAACTCGATCGAGTTGCCCGCCTTCTGCTGCAACTCCAGCAAGTCCTGCAGCCACTGATGAGTGCGCGACTGTTCCGTTATGGATGGCTTGGCGCCGCCCTTGTAGATCCAGTGCGCGGCGATACCCGATTCGGCGAAGCGGTCCATTTCCTGGGTGCGCACCTGCACCTCGATGGGAATTCCATGCGGCCCGAATACAGTGGTGTGCAGGGATTGATATCCGTTCGCCTTGGGAATAGCGACATAATCCTTGAACAATCCGGGTACGGGCTTGTAGGCGTTGTGCACGATACCAAGCACCCGGTAGCACTCATCGACGTTGCGCGTAACGATGCGCAGCGCGAACAGGTCCATGATCTCGGCGTAACGCACGCGGCGTACCCGCATCTTGTTGTACACGCTGTGCAGGGTTTTCTCGCGCGCCTTGATCCGCACCAGTTCGATCCCGGCGTCCTCGGTCAACGCGCGGATCGTGATCTCGACCTTGTCCATCAGTTCCTTGCGGTTCTGGCGTGCGCGCTTGACGTGCGTGCTCAGAATCTTGTAACGCATCGGGTACATGGATTTCAGGCCGAGGTCCTGCATCTCCATGCGCCAGGGATTGATGCCCAGGCGCAGCGCGATCGGTGCGTAAATATCCAGGGTCTCGCGCGCGATGCGCCGCCGCTTCGCCGGCGGCATCACGCCGAGGGTGCGCATGTTGTGCAGGCGGTCCGCCAGCTTGATCATGATGACGCGGATATCCTTGACCATCGCCATGATCATCTTGCGGAAGCTCGCCGCCACGGCCTCGGCCTTGCTGTCGAACTGCAGGTGGTCCAGCTTGCTGACGCCGTCGACAAGTTCGGCCACACGCTCGCCGAACTCCTGTGCGAGTTGATTCTTGGCCGTGGGCGTATCCTCGATCACGTCGTGCAGGATCGCGGCGACGATGGATTCGGAGTCCATATGGAGGTCCGCCAGCAGCTTGGCCACCGCCAGCGGGTGATGAATATAAGGTTCGCCGGACAAGCGCAACTGATCTTTGTGCGCCGCCGCTCCGAAGCGGTAGGCGCGGAGCACCGTGTCTATATCGGATTCGGGGAGATAGCTGCGCAGCGCATCCACCAGGATTTCCAGCGGGTCCGGGGGACTCTGGGGATGCGGGGGTTGTTCGCTATGGGGTGCCGCCTCAGCCATGGGGGTATGACTCCTGGACCGGCAACATTTCCAGCCCGTACAGGCTGCGGGCTGCTCAGTCCTGCGGGACTATCGGCACCACATGCTCTTCCGGCTCAATCACAACCGGCGGCTTTTCGGTCAGGACTTCGCGGCCGACCTTGCCGGCGGCGATTTCGCGCAGGGCAATCACGGTCGGTTTATCGCCGTCTTCCGGTACGCGAGGGTCGGAACCGGTATAAATCTGGCGGGCTCGCTTCGAGGCGACCAGCACCAGCTGAAACAGATTATCCACCGCACCCATGCAATCTTCGACGGTAACGCGCGCCATTACTGATAACTCCTGAATGAAATAAGGCCAGAGAACGCGGGATTATAGTGCAAACACCCCCGGGCGGCCAGCCGGGGCTCTGCTCATGAGGGCTGGGACAGCAGTTGCCGGATCAGGTCCATAAACCGGGTCTGCTGGTATTCGCGGCGCAGGCGCTGGCTCCGGACCACGGTTTCCAGCTCCTGCAGGGCCTGTTCGAAGTCCTCATTGATGATGAGGTAGTCGCTTTCGCCGTAATGGGAAATCTCTTCCCGGGCCGCCGCCAGCCTGCGGGCGATGACGGCCTCGCTGTCCTGGCCGCGGTCGCGCAGCCGCTGTTCCAGCACCGTCCGCGAAGGCGGCAGAATAAAAACCGAGACCACGCCGGGTCTTAATCTGCGCACCTGCGACGCGCCCTGCCAGTCGATTTCCAGGATTACATCCTGGCCCTGCCGCAGCAAATCATCGACCGCCCGCTGGGAAGTGCCGTAATAATTACCGAAAACCTCGGCATGCTCGAGGAAGCCTCCAGCATTGACCCGCTTTATAAATTCGTCCTTGCTGACGAAAAAGTAGTCTTGTCCGTCCACCTCGCCGGGGCGTTTGGCCCGGGTTGTGTGCGAAACGGAAATGCGTATTGAAGGATTGCGCTGGACGAGAGCTTTCACCAGGCTCGTTTTGCCCGCTCCGGAGGGCGCGGAAATCGTAAACAACACGCCTGTATTCATACTATTCGATGCCGGCACAATAGTGATGGTGCGTCCATTCTAACTGCAAAAACTCCGCCGCAGCCAGTTCAATCACCGGGCCGGGCAGGCGCGTATATTGTGAAACATTTTGCGGCCTTGGTATGTGTATTGCTTTATGCTCCAGCAGCTTCATGAAAATCAACCGATGGAGACTCCACATGAACTTTTTCAGACTACACGCCAAACTGGCCTGCCATATTGCCGCTGCCTGCATGCTGTTTGTGTCGGCTTATGCCCCGGCGGCGCACGCCGGCATCGTCGGCACGGAAGCGCTGCTGAATGCGGAACAGAGTCGCGCGACGGTCAACGCCTTTCTGGCGCGCGAAGATGTGCGCGGCCAACTGGCCATGCTCGGTGTCGACCCCGCTCAAGCCTCGCTGCGAACCGACGCACTGACGGATTCGGAGGTCCAGGCCCTGGCGGATCGCATTGATAACCTGCCGGCGGGCGGTGATCTGATCGGCGCGGCCGTGTTCGTCTTCCTGGTGTTACTGGTGACCGACCTGCTCGGCCTCACGGATGTTTTCCCCTTCGTGAAGAAGAAATAGTATCTCCACTCAAGGTCGCGGCATGCCGATCCGCCCTGCGCACAGCTCCGAAAAGCATGTCCAACTCCTGGCCGCCGCGACACTGTCGCTGCCGCTGATAGTGCTGCAGGGCTGTTCCAGCCTGCAGCACAGGCAACTGGCTTCGGGAATGTCCGGGTTGCCCCCGGTTTATGAATTGGAGGCGACCCCATTCTATCCCCAGGAAATTCATCATTGCGGACCGGCCGCGCTCGCCACTGTGCTCGAAACCGCGGGGCGCAAAACAGACGTTGATGAATTGACGCGACTGGTTTATCTGCCGGGGCGCGAAGGCAGCCTGGCAGTCGAAATGGCCGCTGCCGTGCGCCGTCTGGGATATCTCCCGTATCCGGTGCCACCGGAACTCGTCGCCCTCTTTGACGAGATTGCGCATGGACATCCGGTGGTGGTGCTGCAGAATCTCGGCCTGTCCTGGCTGCCGCGGTGGCATTACGCGGTCGCTATCGGCTACGACCTGGCGCGCGACGAGATCACTCTCCGGTCAGGAACGCACCGCAGCGTGCTTACGAATATCGCCACTTTCGAACGCACCTGGCGCCGCGGGGATTATTGGGCCTTGCTGGTGCTGCCCCCGGGGGAAATGCCCGCGCGGGCCGATGCCGCACGCTACCTGCAGGCGGCCGCCGGCCTCGAGCGCAGCAATCGCGAAGCGGCGCGCAGGAGTTACCAGGCCGCGGTCGAACGCTGGCCTGAAAACCTCATGGCCTGGATGGCGCTCGGCAATGGCGCCTATGCCGGCGGCGATCGGGATACTGCCGCGGCTGCTTACCGGCGCGCGCTATCGATCGATGACGCATATGCGCCGGCTTACAACAACCTGGCGCAAACCCTCGCGGACCGTAAGCAATGGAGCGAGGCGGAAGCGATGTCGCGGCGGGCCTTGGAAATTGGCGGCGCTTATATAGAAGATTATCAGGCGACGCTGGACGGCATTCTGCGAAATAAACCCCCCGACTGATCAACGCGCCGACCGGCCCGGCGGAATTTCTGCTATCTTCAACAACAGCTGAAAAAATAAAAGGCAAGGGACCTGCATGAATAGAAAGGGATTTCAGAAGACGCGGCGTTATTTTCTCTCCGGAATCACGGTTGCGCTGCTGAATATGGCGGCGGCGCATGCACAACAAGTCGCGGCGCGCGATTTCCTGCATCTGAGCATCGAGGAGCTCTCCAGCATCAAGATCAGCTCTGTTTCCAAGCAGGAGGAAAACCTCTCCGATGCGCCGGCTTCCATCTTCGTCATTACCCGCCAGGATATTCATGATTCCGGCGCGAACACCATTCCCGAGGCGCTGCGCCTGGCGCCCAACCTCCAGGTGGCGCGGTCTGGCGCCGGGCATTACGCCATCAGCGCCCGCGGTTTCAATAACGCGATCGGCAACAAGCTGCTGGTATTGATCGACGGGCGCACGGTCTACTCGCCGGTTTTTTCCGGTGTGTTCTGGGACCAGCAGGAAATCATGCTGGAAGACGTCGAACGCATCGAAGTCATCAGCGGCCCGGGTGGAACTCTGTGGGGATCCAATGCCGTGAACGGAGTGATCAATATCATCACCCGCTCCGCAAGGGATACGCAGGGAGCGCTGGCAACCGTGGGCGGAGGTAACATCGAACGCACTACCGCTGGCCGCTATGGCGCCGCCCTCGGCGATAACGGGCATTACCGCGTCTACGCCAAGGGCATTGAATCGGACCATATGCAGCGCACCGATGGCGCGGCGGTCGACGACGCTTTCGAGCGTAAGCAGGCAGGATTCCGCTTCGATCTGGATGACGGAAAGAATATGGCCACGTTGCAGACTGATGCTTACGACGGCGCGCTGGGCGGCGATCTGGTTGACGACAAATTGCAATTTAATGGCGGGAATGTTCTTGGCCGCTATACGCGGCGATTCCAGGATGACTCGGAATTCATGATACAGGGCTATTTCGACCGTGCCGTGCGCGAAAATGACAACCTGCTCGGGATCCCCAGGGATGAAATGACGATCCTCGATGCGGAAATACAGTACACCCTGCCGTCCATCGCGGATAATCGCGTCCTGCTTGGCGCCGGCTATCGCAAGGCGAAGGACCGCATCGACAACGGTGCGAACCCGGAATCGCTCGAACTCGCCCTGCAAACGCTGTTTATGCCCGAAGACAAGGACCTGAAATGGCGGAATCTTTTCATACAGGATGAAATCGCATTATCTCCGGCGCTTGATCTGACCCTGGGCGGCAAATGGGAGAAAAATGTCTACACCGGCACGGAATTCCTGCCGAACCTGCGCCTGGCCTGGCAGCCCGCGTCCGAACACCTGTTATGGGGCGCTCTGTCGCGCGCGGTGCGTGCTCCCGCCCGGCTCGACCGTGACTTCTACCTGCGCGCCGTGGTCCCGGAGCAGTTGGTGTTGCTGGGTTTTCCGCCCTTCATCAATTTCATTAACGGCGGTCCGACTTTCGAGTCCGAGATATCCGATATCGCCGAAATCGGCTGGCGTGCGCAGCCTTCCGCAAGCTTTTCCTATTCAGCGACCGTGTTTTACAACGAACACGACAAACTGCGTTCCGGCGAACCGGCCCCAACCGATCCGGAGGACAACCCACTGGGATCCGCCTTTATAGTCAGCAATAGCATCGAGGGTTCGAGCAAAGGCGTAGAAGCCTGGGCAAACTGGCAGATTGCCGAGTGGTGGCTGTTAAGCGGCGGTCTTACCGAGTTGCGGCAGGATTTGCAGAATAAGCCGGGCAGTCTCGACCCCGAAGGGCCGCGCGCGCTCGGCAACGACCCGAAACACACTTCTATGTTGCGCTCGACTTTCAATATCAACGACTATCACCGCCTGCACGTCATGGCGCGCCATTCGAGCGAACTGCCCGACCCGAAAGTGCCTGCGTTTACCGCGGTCGACATGCGCTACGGCTGGGAATTCGGCCGCGGCTTCGAACTCTCGCTGCTGCTGCAGAATATGTTCGATACCGGGCACGTGGAGTTTTACGGCGAGACCGACGGCGATCCGTTACCGGTGGAGTACGAGCGCGGGGCGTTCCTGAAATTAAGCTGGACCAATTGATTTATTAAGAATTCTCTCACGGAGGCACGGAGAACACGGGGATATAACTTGATTGGACTTATAGAGCAGGCAAGGAATAATGAATTTTGCTGAAATCGTCAAAATGGATGATCCGTTAACAGGGCGCACCAAAGGCCGTCTTGATATCTCCGAAAAAAACGTCTTATAAACTAAAACCTCCGCGCTTTCCGTGCCTCCGTGAGAGAAAATCAAATTAATTTAGAATCGATTTTTATTTTGGATGTCAGCGTCCTGTGCACCGGACATTTGTTGGCGATTTCGAGCAGGCGTTCGCGCTGGGCCTGGCTGAGCTCTCCGGTCAGTTCGATTTCACGCTCGATGTGGTCCAGCATGGCGTGCTTGTCGTTGCAGTCTTCGCAATCTTCCGCGTGCCGTTTGCTGTGGCGCAGCCTTACGCGTACGTGTTGTAAAGGCAGCTGCTTGTGTCTGGCGTAGAGGCGCAGCGTCATGGAGGTGCAGGCGCCGAGCGCCGACAGTAATAATGCATAGGGGTCGGGCGCCAGATCCTGCCCGCCGATATCCTCCGGCTCGTCCGCGTAGATTTCGTGTTTATGAGTCAGTATGCGGTTGATCAAACCTTGCCCGGTTTCCTCGACCCATACCTCGCCGGCGGCAATATCCTTGCTTTCCCCTTTCATCGCTACCTCCAAGGGTGTAATTCAAAAGAAACCAGAGTTTCTCGCGGGGGCGCAGTGACGCAGAGGCCGCAGCGATAAAAAATATTAATTCATTTTTAATTTTTATTCTCGGCGTTCCCTGCGTCTCCGCGAGAGTAAATTATAAAAATCCTGACGACGCGAAGCGCTCAAAGCCCGAGTTCGCGCAGGATGGATTCCTTGAGTTTCTGCGCTTCCGGGCTCGACAGCTTGCGCGGATGCTGGAAGCTGACATCGAAGCTGGCCTGGATTCGCGCGGGACGTTTGGACAGCACGATGATGCGGTCGGCCAGGTGTATCGCCTCTTCGACGTCGTGGGTGATCAATACAACGGTATGGCGCTCCTCGTCCAGGATACGCAGCAGCTCCTTGCGCATTTTGAGGTTGGTGAGCGCATCCAGCGCGGAGAAGGGTTCGTCCATGTAGAGGATTTCGGGTTTGACGACCAGCGCGCGTGCGATCTCGACGCGCTTTAACATGCCGCCGGACAATTCGTGAGGATAGGCATTTTCAAAGCCTTTCAACCCAACCAGCTCTGCATAGTGATCCGCCAGTTCCGCGCTCTTGCGGTCGTCGTGATCGAGCCCGAACATCAGGTTCCGCCGCACGGTCATCCAGGGAAATACCGAGCCGTGCTGCGATATCAGAATGCTGTTGCGATCCGGACGGTCATGCGGTTTGCCATCGACGACGATATGGCCCGTATCGGGTCGCTCAAACCCCGTCAACATTTTCATCAAAGTCGATTTGCCACAGCCCGAAGGGCCGATGATGGCCAGGAATTTGCCGCTCTCGACTTCCAGGCTAATATCGTCCACCACCGGCAGTACGTATACGGCCTTGTCGGAGACGAAATTCTTGGAAACGTTCTTGACGGCGATTTTAGCGAGCATAACGCCACCTTACCGATTTGAGTCCTTCGAACAAACGCATGAGCCCGTCAAGCAGCAGCCCGATCAGACCGATGATAATCATGCCCGCAATCACCAGATCGTAACGGTTGCCGGCGTTTCGCGAGTCCATAATGAGGTAACCAAGTCCGGAGCGCAGTGCGATCATTTCCGCGGCAACCACCACCAGCCAGCCTACTCCCAGCGAGATGCGCATGCCGACGATGATCTCGGGTAACACCGCAGGAATGATCACCTGTCGGAACAGCCGGGAACGCGACACGCCGAAATTCTCGGCTGCTCGCAAATAACGCTGCTCTATGGTGTGGACGCCGGCGGCCGTCTGCACGATCAACGGGAATACCGCCGCGATGAAAATCAGGAAGATCGGCGAGGCGTTGCCGACGCCGAACCACAGAATGGCGATCGGAATCCAGGCGATGGGCGAAATAGGCCGCAGGATCTGGAATACAGGATTCAGAGTAACATAGGCCGCGTCCACCCGTCCGATCCACAGTCCCAACGGAACCGCGATTACCACCGCCAGCAGAAAACCGGCGCCGACCCGCATTAACGAGGAACCGATATGGCCCAATAGTGTGCCGTCCTTGATCAGCTCCAGAGCGCCGGTCACCACCTGCCAGGGTGTTGGAAAGATGGGACTCTTTGTCCAGACGACGACACTCCACCACGCCGCAACGATTACAGCCAGCACCGCCAGCGGCGGCAATATTTTTTTCGGTTGAATCACGCTCTTACCTTTATTTTTACTTCAATCAGGTTCCCGAAACCTCTGGAACTGTTGCCGCCGTCTCTCCATCAGCAACCCTTAATTGCGCCGCGGCGATGCGCCCGAGCTTCCTCATTCGCCACCTGAGTCGTTCCAGGCCCCGCACCGGCTCGGGATCGACGATGATCGTCATTTGTCCGCTGGCGTGCGCGCTGCACACGAACAGGTATTCCGAAGCCACCTCGAAGGGCAGCCTGAAGCTCTGCCCGGGCATGATCAGTGTCGGCCCGAAAATTTGCGGCACTTCATCCTGATTCTTCAGCAGCAGCACGTTCTGCAGGCCGAGCGTCAGGTAAATCGTGTGCGGCAGGATTTCAACCTTATTGCCCGCCATGCGCCGCGCCCAGGTGCCCTTGGGTATCTCGAACAAGGCCTCGCGCGAGTCTATCTTGACCGGAGCCAGCGCCGTCCAGACAAGGGCTGAGGCCATCGCAACGACCAGCAGCGGTATTAAGTAAGCACGCCGCTTCACTGTTTAGGCCCGGCGGATTCCGGCAAAAAGAAAATTACCTCTCGCGAAGCACGCAGAGGCGCTTCAGTCAAAAGATATGCTCGCCATGAAGTGGAGAGCGCGCTGTCGGGCTGCATTGCGATCTTTGGAAACTCTGCGAACAGGTATTCATGTCTGGCGATCTCCGCGGTCTCTGCGAGAAACATTTTTCTCTTCATTTTCCATCCGGCTCCTGCAACAAAATTCGCACGTCATGCGCGAAATCCGCGGCGCTATTGCCGAAGGGAACCAGCGCGCGCAACAATCCCGCACGGTCGATGAGGTAAACATAGGTCGAATGATGCACCAGGTAACCGTCCGGGGCATCCTTGTTTTCCGCGCGCGCCGCCATGATGCCGTAGGCCTCGCGCAGCGCCTTCAGCTGTGCAGGCGCGCCGGTTAACCCGATAAAGCTTTTGTCGAACAGCGCCAGGTATTCGCGCAACCGCGCCGGCGTGTCGCGTTCGGGGTCCACGGTGATGTAGATAACCTGCGCCTGCTCCGCCAGTTCGCCCAGTTGCTTGCGCATCTGCGCCAGCGTCGCCAGTGTCACGGGGCAGACGTCGGGGCAGTGACTGAAACCGAAACCGAGCACCACCACTTTGCCGCGCTGGCTTGCGAGCGAAAATTCGGACCCGGTGGACGCGGGCAGATTGAACTCCGGGGCCGCCCGCGGCGGATCGAATACGCCCGATTTGAGAGCCGATTCGCCGGCGGGAAACGCCGGCGGCGATATCGACAGCATGAGGCAGAACAATGCGCGGATCGTTTTCACGGCGGTTCAAAGTGGAATGGCTGCAGGCTGCGCGTTTTGCGCAAAGCTTTCATCCACATAAGTTTCATAAGCGACGGGCCTTTTTAAAGTGCCGGCCGCCACGGATTGGCGCATCAGATCCTCGAACTCCTCGCGGACCATGTGCATGTCGCCGTAGGTTACGCGGTCCGTGGGGTTCTCCATCACAAACCGCAGGATCCTGGGATCCTGATTGAAAAACTTTCGCCCCGCTGCGATAGCCACCGCCCGGTCGCGGTTGGCTTGCTGCGTATCCAGCCACTTGCCTGCGCCCATGACATAGTTGACGAGCTCCTGCACCAGCGGACGGTTCTGCTCGATCAGTTCGCCGCGCACCGTGAGCACGCAGCAGATGTAGCGCGGCCATTCATCGCGCGTCATATACAGCGGACGCGCATAGCCCGCGCTTTGCGCGGCCGCGCCGAAAGGCTCCCCTGTGCAATAGGCGTCCACCGCTTTGGCATACAGCGCAGCGGGCATATCCGGCGGCGGCATTTCCATTATCTCGAGATCCTCGGGCTTCATGTTTTCGCGGGCCAGCATCTTGCGCAGGAACAGGAAATCGACCGCGAACCGGCTCGGAATGGCGACACGCTTGCCCTTGAGTTCGCGGAAGCTGCGATAGGGGGATCCGGTGGCGACCATAATGACGGCGCCGGAACGGTGTCCCAGCGAAACGATCTTAAGCGGCAGATTCTTGTCGGCCAGGTCCATGATAAGCGGGGCCAGCATATAGGCTGCCTGGATGCGCCCGGCCATCAGCGATTCCTTTATCTCCGGCCAGCCGCTGTACTTGCTGTATTCGAAAGCGAAACCGTCGCCCGCTCCGGCGGCGACATTGTTAACGGCCTTGCCCTCGCAGGCTATGGGAAGTGTCAGGTTGCAGGTGACGGGCAATCCCCCCACCACCAGCGGTCCGTTTCCATTGCGGGAGTTGCAGGAAGATAAGCCCCATGGGAGCACTGCAGCCGCTGCGGCCCCCAACAGCAGTTGCCTGCGCTGACGGAAATGGGGGCTTGCAGCCTCGTCGGAATGCATCTGAGCTCAACTCCCGGCGCCGGCCCGACGCCGGCTTCATTTGGAAATCCCGCGGGCGGCTCGTGCCGCGACAGGGTGGCAGGGGAGTATCGCCAAAAGGTCCAGGGGTGTCCAGTTAGGGGGTCATTAATAATTTCTATGGGGGATGCGGGCCGAAATGCGACTATTTGGCGGCGTGCCGGTTCTTCAGTTCGACATAATGCCGGGACGAATATTCGAAAAACGCGATTTCCTTCGGGGTCAGGGCGCGGCCCTTGCGTACCGGGTTGCCGAGCCAGATATAGCCGCCTTCCAGATCCTTGCCCGGTCCCACTACAGCGCCCGCCGCGATCAGCGCGTGCCGCCGCACGATGGCCCGGTCCATGACGATGGCGCCGATGCCGATCAGACAATCGTCCTCGATCGTGCAGGCGTGCAGCATCACGCCATGACCGACGGTAACGCCGCTGCCCACGTTCAGCGCCGCGCCTTCGGGGATGACGCTGTGCTCACCCCGGTGAGTGACATGCAGTACGCTGCCGTCCTGGATATTGGTGCGCTCACCAATGCGGATGCTATTGATATCGCCGCGCAACACGCACATGGGCCAGATGCCGCTGTCGCGGCCGATGGTTACATCGCCGATCACCAGCGCCGTGTCGTCGACCCAGGCGTCGGGATGTATCTGCGGTTTGAAATTTTCAAAATTCCGTATCGTCATGTTTAAATCAAAAAAAAACCAAAGAGTCTCTCGCAGTGACGCTGGGACGCAGAGGCGTGTTCGGAGAACGCGCGTAAAAACGGAAGTAAGTGCTGTCCGACTAGTGACACATTAACGGCTGAAGCCAAATATTTCCAGACTCGCTCCCCGCGTCCCAGCGCCTCCACGAGAAATCTTCTCTTGGTTTTTAAGGAATTTGCTAGACTAGGCATCGATCGGCTCCCGATATAAGGTTTAACCCCATCAAAGACCAGCTGCAGAATTTTTACCAGCATTGCAAGCGCCGCCTGGAGCGGATAACGACCTCTCCCGGCTACCGTCTGGTGCGCGAGCGTCTGATCCAGTACGGCCGACTGTGCCGTCTCGACCGGCCGATCGGCATTTACCTGCTGCTCTGGCCCACATTGTGGGCCTTATGGATCGCCGGCGAAGGTCATCCGAACTTCAAACTGTTGTTGATATTCGTCGCGGGCGTGGTACTAATGCGCTCGGCGGGTTGCGCCATCAACGATTACGCGGACCGTAACATCGACCCGCATGTCGAGCGCACGCGTGACCGGCCGCTGGCAGCGGGGCGGATCCGTGCAGCCGAAGCCATTGGTGTTTTCCTGATACTGCTGGCGCTCGCCTTCGGCTTGGTGTTGCTCACCAATCCACTGACTGTCCAGCTCTCGTTCATCGCCGCGGCGCTGGCGGCCGCTTATCCTTTCGCCAAAAGGCACACCTATCTGCCCCAGGTGGTGCTGGGGGCCGCTTTCGGCTGGTCGGTGCCGATGGCCTTTGCCGCGCAGTCGGGCACCGTGCCCATTGTCGGCTGGCTGCTGTTCATCGCCACCGTATTGTGGACTACCGCCTATGACACGATGTATGCGATGGTCGACCGCGACGACGATATCAAAATCGGAATCAAGTCGACCGCGATCCTGTTCGGCGAGGCGGACGTGGCCATTACCATGCTGCTGCAAGGCATGATGCTGTTCGCGCTGCTGCTGGTCGGTCAGCGCCTGCATATGAGCGCGGTCTATTACTGCAGCCTCGCCGTCGCGATGGGCCTGGTCGTTTATCAATATTTTCTGCTGCGGCACCGGCAGCGCGACGATTGCTTCAAGGCTTTCCTCAGTAACCACTACCTCGGCATGGTCATCTTTATCGGCCTCGTCCTGCACTACCTCTACGACTTCCTCGATAAATCCTTTTAAAAAAACCAAGAATTCTCGCAGGGACGCGGAGGATCGCGGGGATTTCAAAGTGAAACTGACGCATTCAACAGGATTTTTATAAATATTTTAATTCTCTGCGTTTCCCCGCGTCACCGCGCCTCCGCGAGAGATGTTTCTTTGTTTCACCTTAGCGTTTGTTGCCGAAATTCACCGGAGTGCGGGCAATGGCCCATATCTGCACGGTCTCGGCGCCGTTGCGCTTGAGCAGGCGGGCGAGTTCGTTCACGGTCGCGCCGGTGGTGATCACATCGTCCACGATCGCCACGTGCTTCACGGTCAACGCGCCGCGCATGCGGAAGGCATTGCGCACGTTGGCGGCGCGGCGGGATGCCGGCAGTTCGCTCTGCTGCGCGGTATTGCGCTTGCGTTCGCAGATCCCCGCACCCAGCGGGATACCGAGCGCACGCGCCAGCGGGCGCGCGATCTCCAGGGCTTGATTGAATCCGCGCTGACGCAAGCGAGCGGCATGCAACGGCATCGGCACGATCAACTCCGGCCAGCGCTCCACCCGCGTCCGCAGGTGTTCCAGCAACAGGCGGCTCAATACCGGGACACCGCTGAGGCGCCGCTGATATTTAAGTCCATGCAATACCCAGCTCACGGGTTCCCCGTAGTTGAAGACGCAATGACTGCGCTCGAAATGGGGCGCTTGTCGGAGACATCTGCCACAGACCAAGGCGGTTGGTTCGGGAACAGGGGCTGCGGCCGCCAAAGGATTTGCGCAGCGGAAGCAGGCCCTGCCAAGCCAGGGCAGATCTTCCCGGCAGGCCGCGCACAGATCCATGCCGGTCTCGCCGGCCGCCCTTTCGCAAACGATGCAGTTAAAGGGAAAAACCCAGGCCAAGGCCTGTTCCAGCCACTTGTAAACCATGATCAGCCCTTCCAGTTGACGACCAAATCCGTCAAACTACGCCCCTGTTTTGATTGGTATTGAAGCCCGCCCTGAGGATAGCACGCATGAGCACCACCGCCACCCTGCGCCGCGATTGGAAACTGGATGAAATCGTTGCCCTGTTTGAACTGCCGTTCAATGATCTGCTGTTCCAGGCGCAACTGGCGCATCGCCGCTATTTCAATGCCAATGAAGTGCAGATCAGCACCCTGCTCAGCATCAAGACCGGCGCCTGCCCCGAGGACTGCGCCTATTGCCCGCAAAGCGCGCATTATCAGACCGGCCTGCAAAAGGAACGCCTGATGGCGGTGCAGGAAGTCACGGCGGCGGCACAGGCCGCCCGGGCGAGCGGCGCCAGCCGTTTCTGCATGGGCGCGGCCTGGCGCAATCCGACCGACAGGAATCTGGACACCGTGATCGACATGATCAAGGCCGTCAAGGACCAGGGTCTTGAAACCTGCGTCACGCTCGGCATGCTGAACGGTTCGCAGGCACAACGTCTGAAAGACGCGGGCCTCGACTATTACAATCACAACCTCGACACTTCGCCCGAGTTCTACGGCAAGATCATCACCACCCGCACCTACCAGGACCGGCTCGATACGCTCGAACAGGTGCGTAACTGCGGGATCAATGTCTGCTGCGGCGGCATCGTCGGTATGGGCGAGAAACTGCGCGACCGCGCGGGCCTGCTGATGCAGCTGGCCAACCTGCCGCAGCATCCGGAGTCGGTGCCGATCAACATGCTGGTGCAGGTTGAAGGCACGCCATTGCAAGGCGCGACAAAATTGGATTCGATCGACTTCGTGCGCACCATCGCAGTCGCCCGCATTCTGATGCCGGCCTCCTACGTGCGCCTGTCCGCGGGACGCACCGACATGAGCGATGAAACCCAGGCGCTCTGCTTCCTTGCCGGCGCGAACTCGATTTTCTACGGCGAGAAGCTGCTGACGACCGAGAATCCCGAAACCGATCACGACCGCAAGCTGTTCGACAAGCTGGGACTGAAACCCCTGCAACCCGCGCAGCAGCCGGCCGAACGCCATGAAGACGGCTGCAAACACGCCGCCGCCTAAAGATTAAGTCATAAAGATTCTCTCACGGGGCACGGAGAACCCAGGGATAAAACTTTTAGGAATCAGAAGTTAACAATCGGATTACTTGTCTTCTACCTATCTTTATTCCTTTTTTAGCTCCGTGTTCTCCGTGCCTCCGTGAGAAACATCTTATTATTAGCGGTCTGCGAGAAGTAAGTCACATTCAGGGCTTGGCAACATTGTGTCTTTACAGGGGTAATCTAAAGTCAATCTATGAAGGACCTGCGCTCAGAGCTTGACGCCCGGAAGGAGCAGCATCTGTACCGCCGCCGCCGCATCGCCGAATCCGCGCAGGGCCCGGAGATGCGCATCGACGGCCGCACGATCTTAGCCTTCTGCAGTAACGACTACCTGGGGCTGGCCAACCATCCCGAAGTCAATCAGGCCTTCCGCAAAGGGGTCGCCCGGTGGGGCAGCGGCAGCGGCGCCGCACACCTGGTGAACGGGCACTCGATGGCGCATCACGCGCTTGAAGAAGAACTGGCCGAATTCACCGGGCGCAAGCGCGCGCTGCTGTTCTCCACCGGTTATATGGCGAACCTCGGAATCGCGAGCACGCTGCTGGAGAAGGGCGATGCGGTGTTCGAGGACCGGCTGAACCACGCTTCCTTGCTCGATGCCGGCCTGCTCTCGGGCGCGCGCTTCCAGCGCTATGCCCATGCCGACAGCGCGGACCTCCAGCAGAAACTGGAAAAGTCGGGCGCGGATTCCTCCCTGGTCATGACCGACGGGCTGTTCAGCATGGACGGCGATATTGCGCCGTTGCCGCAGCTCGCGGCCGCCTGCAAGCAGCACGGGGCCTGGCTGTGCGTAGACGACGCCCACGGCCTGGGAGTGCTCGGCAATAACGGCGGCGGTACGCTGTCTCATCACAACATGAGCGCCGACGAGGTGCCGGTGCTGATGGGGACTCTCGGCAAGGCCTTTGGCACCTTCGGCGCCTTTGTTGCGGGTTCAGAAGAACTTATAGAAACGCTCATTCAGAAAGCGCGCACCTATATATATACCACCGCGCTGCCCTCGGCCCTGGCAGAGGCGACCCGCATCAGTTTAAAACTGGTGCAGCGCGAAGCCTGGCGGCGCGAGTACCTGCAGCAACTGATCAGCCGCTTCCGGCACGGCGCTGAACAACTGGGCCTGCCGCTGTTGCCCTCGGAAAGCGCGATTCAGCCGCTGGTGATCGGCGACAACGCGCGGGCGCTGGCGCTGAGCGAGGCGCTGTGGGAACGCGGCATTCTGATCACCGCGATCCGGCCTCCGACCGTGCCCGAGAATTCGGCACGACTGCGCATCACCTTTTCAGCCGCGCATACCGAAAAACATCTGCAGCAACTGCTGCTGGCTCTGGAGGAATTGCGCCCGCGCAAGTCGGGAGCATGATCATGATGATCCGGGGAATTCTCCTGACCGGTCTGCTATTGCTTCCCTGGGCGACTGCCGCGGCGAGCAAACGCGTGTATGTCTATCCGGTCAGCCAGCAATACTGGGACGTGCGGCCGGGCGAAACCCTGGGCGGAATCGCGGAAGCCCTGCTGCCGGGCTCGACACAACACCGGCAACGCCTGATGGACGATATCCTGCGCCTCAATCCCGGCGCCTTCATCGATCAGGATCCGAACCGACTGTTGGCGTATGCGCGTCTGTGGCTGCCCAACACCGTGACGCGGCCGGTATCAGCCGCCCAGGACAACGAAATCCGGGAATTCGACTGGGGCTACATCAAAAAAATCCAATAAGAGAACTCTCGCCAAGCCGCTAAGGCGCTAAGTTAAAAAGAAAATAAGAGATTTTGATTTTTAACCCTGGCGTCTCGGCGAGATAAAAAATATAAATCAGTTCAGTAATTGGTAACGAGTGCTTCGACGACGGGTTTTCGGTTCTGCTCTCTGGCGCCGACGTGGTAGAAATGTTCACGTGTCAGGATATTGAAACGCTTCCACAAGGAATCGATATATTCGTTTTTGCGGAATGCATTATGATGCCATGTCGACAGAATGAATCGGGCAGGCGTCTCTGACAGGGCGCGCTGCAGATTCTTTTCCTGTTCCTCATTCCAGCCGTTGTAATAATCCACATGCCGGTCGATATAGGGCGGATCGCAGTAAATGATATCGCCTGGCCTTGCCTGCGCGAGGCTCTCCCCGAAGTCCTGACATTTGAATTCAAAGTGTCTGTTCTTGAACAACTCCGACACATACGCCACCTGATTCACGATCTTGGTGACATAAGCCTGGGCGAAGCGTTGCGGCTTGCGGCAGAAGGGGATATTGAAAGCGCCTTCGCGATTAAAGCGGATCATCCCGTTAAACCCGGCACGATTCAGAAACAGGAAATCCAGCGGGCTATGATGTTTATTAAAGCGATCTCTGACCGCATAGTAATGAGACTCGCCCTGCTCTATCAGGAGCGCTCCTTCCAGGCCCAGATAATCGCGCACGATATCCGGCGTAACTTGGCCCGCCGCGATGGAATTGTAAAAGTTAATCAGATGCGGATTGGCGTCGCATATCAGCGCACTCCGCGGCGCAAGATTGAACGCAACCACTCCAGTGCCCATAAAGGGCTCAATCCACCGACCGTCGAAATCCTCCGGCACCATGCTGCGAATCCACGGCACCAGCTTCGTTTTAATCCCCTGCGACTTGATCGGTGGAATTTTTAGTTTCACTTTAAGAGTCTCACGGATTATCCACCAACACTCTAAAAAATTGTTGTGCAGGGACTACGATATCCATATTTTTAGGTCAATTCCGGGAAAGAACATAGATATGTTGGTAAGCGCAATAGCCTGCCCCGTACTAGTTAACCTAGTGCTCACATATTTCTCGTCGTTACACACCTCGAGTAAATCATGGATACAAGGAGCCTCCCGCTTCAATTTTTCCTTAAAATCGTCCATGTTGGAGGCTAACCACGGATACACTTTTAGATAGTTTTCGTATGAGTCGCCACTTCTAATGGATTTCAGGCTAATTACCCCTACACCCGCTAGATAGTTAACGTTTGCATAGCTTAACTTACAGCCCGAACAGAATCTCTCATGTATAGGCTTTGTCATTGATTCAAGCATCTCAAGAGAAACATTTGGCACTTTTGTTTTTACCGCGCCTATGAAGTGATGAATCGTTAAATATTTAATGTGCTCCTGTGTAAGCTTTGGTGTTACGCGAATGGCTTCCTCGATGACAATATCAAGAAGCTCATTGTTTCCACGATCAAGTCTTGCCGCAACTAACCTAGCGAGCGTTGGATAGTCGTTTGTGGTTCCCTTTTTTGCTGCACCCTGCAATGCATCATTTAGAGCTGCCTGAACATCTGGTCTAGCAAGTCGACTCGAATCTGCCGCAGTACCCTTCTCGTCAATTTGAGATTTAAGCTGCTCGGAAAACTCGATTATTCTCTGATTCACTTGGCTCATAGCCTCTTCTTGTAATTTAGGAAAGTTAGCGTGAATCAGATCAAGACATAGCGCCTTGACATCGGAATATCCAAGGCCACTTCTATTATCTATAACAATATCTCGCCCGGCTTGATAGGCGCCCGAGCCATCTCCAGTCTCCTGTTTCATTGGGATGCCCTCAATCCTTGTGTATTTTGATATCTCTCCCGGCTTGGTACCCAGTTGAGTTATCTCCAATAGATTGCTGTTGTTTTGAATTTTCTTTTTCTGAAAAGAAAAAAGTCGAAGCAAAAACCCCAATGAATGATAGAAATGCCGTGATAGATGCAAAGTCGCTAGCCCAAATCACAATATACATAAGAGAAACTAGGGCGCCAAAAACCGATGAAGCTTGAGCTAGTTTTTTCACAATACCCCCTAAAAAGCGTAGCAATCAGAATCAGAGGGTTTTAACCTCATAATTTATTATCTAGCCAATCTATACCAGCTCTTGGGACATGAAAAGCATTTCGCAGTAAAAGTGTCGATGAGACGGTGATAAGTAGTGCAATAATCTATTAAATAGCACTTGCCGTTCTCAGTCCCGAAGTCACAAGTACATTGTACGCGCCACGATCTATCCAACGGCCTAAACAGTGTCACGCCTGGAAGCGCGTTTCTTTCCCCCCTTTCTTTTCGCAAGAAAAAAGAAAGGGGGTCGCCACAGCCGCGAAGCGGCGGGCGAAACTCTTGTGTTTTTGTTAAGAGATATCTCCCTCACCCTAACCCGTCGGGAGAGAGTTTATATAATTCCCATTTCAGCAAACGACACGCAGCTCGTGTCACCGACAACACAGTGGTCCAGCACCCGGATATCCACCAGCGCCAACGCAGCCTTGATCTTGGCGGTGATCGCACGGTCGGCCATGCTCGGCTCCGGGTCTCCCGACGGATGATTGTGCGCCAGGATCAGCGCGGCGGCGTTGTGTTGCAGCGCGCGTCGCACGATCTCACGTGGATAGACGCTCGCGTTGTCGATGGTGCCGCGAAACATCTCCTCGAAGGCGATCACGCGATGCTTGTTGTCGAGGAACAGGCAGCCGAAGACTTCCTGCTGATAATCGCGCATGCGCAGCAGCAGATAGCGCTGCGTGTCCTGCGGCGAGGTCAGCGCGTCGCCCTTGTTCATCGTTTCCCGCAGGTGGCGGCCCGCCATTTCGAGCACGGCCTGCAGCTGTGCGTACTTGGCGTCGCCGAGGCCCGGCTTGCTGCAGAAACTCTTGCGGTCCGCCTGCAATAAACTGCGCAGGCCCCCGAACTCGTGCATCAACTGACGCGCCAGGTCCACCGCCGATTTGCCGCGCAGCCCCGTGCGCAGGAAAATCGCCAGCAGCTCCGCATCGGATAAAGATGCCGAACCCTTCTCAATAAGCTTTTCTCGCGGCCGCTCCGCGAGCGGCCAGTCGCTGATTGCCATGAAAACTCCCTGTTTGTGTTTAGCCCGCGGAAATCCTAGCACCAGGAAAATAAAATGCCCTCATCCTTATGTACTAGCAGTCCGCAAACTTCTGCTAAACTTCGGCGCATGAAAATACTCAGCAAGCATTCTCTGGTCACTGCCGCCGTCGCCCTGCTGGGCGCGGGGGCTTTCGGCGGCATCGCCCTGAATCGCGGCGAGACCGTCAATGCGCTGTGGTTCGTTATCGCGACGGTCTGCGTTTATATCGTCGCTTACCGGCTGTACGCGGGCTGGATCGCGGCCAAAGTACTGATGCTGGACGCCACGCGCGCGACGCCGGCCGAGCGCCTCGACAACGGCCGCGACTTCGTGCCGACCAACCGCTGGATCGTGTTCGGCCATCATTTCGCGGCGATCGCCGGCGCGGGGCCGCTGATCGGGCCGACGCTCGCGGCCCAGTTCGGCTATATGCCCGGCCTGCTGTGGCTGCTGGTCGGTGCGGTGCTCGGCGGCTGCGTGCAGGATATGGTGATCCTGTTCTGCTCGGTGCGCCGCAACGGCAGGAGCCTCGCGCAGATGGCGCGCGACGAACTCGGCTCCGTCGGCGGCTCGGCCGCGATCACCGGCACGCTGATGATCATCATTATCCTGATCGCGGTACTCGGGCTCGTGATCGTCAAGGCGATGGCGCATAGCGCCTGGTCCACTTTCACCATTTTCGCCACCATCCCGATCGCGCTGCTGATCGGAGTCTATCTCCATATATTGCGGCCGGGCCGGGTGCTGGAAGGAACCGCCATCGGCGTTACGCTGCTGCTGTTCGCCGTCGTCGCGGGCGGCTGGGTAAACGCAAGCCCGGCCTGGCGGCCATGGTTCCATCTCGACGCCATCACGCTGGCCTGGTTCGTCATCGGCTACGGAATGCTGGCGGCGGTGCTGCCGGTGTGGCTGCTGCTGGCGCCGCGCGATTA
>DASUFE010000087.1:0-13216 GCA_036274675.1 Gammaproteobacteria bacterium | reverse complement strand
CGCTGGTGAATCTGCTGGTCACCCACCGCCTGCCGCCGCGCGCCTTGCCGCGCCTGGATTTTTCAAAGGGCATTCCGGATGCCCATCGCACGATGGTGGTTGTCCCCACCCTGTTGAGCAGGCCGCAGGAGGTCGACGATCTGCTGGAAGCCCTGGAGATCCGCTATCTCGGCAATCGTGATCCCAATCTGTTTTTCGCCTTGTTGACGGATTTCCGGGACGCGCCCGAGCGCGCATTGCCGGGAGACGAGGCTTTGCTCGCCTATGCGCGCAGCGCGGTGCAGGCGCTCAATGAAAGTTACCGCGAGGACCGTCCCTGCGTCTTTTATCTGTTTCACCGGCCGCGGCTATGGAACCCGTATGAACGGGTGTGGATGGGGTACGAGCGCAAGCGCGGCAAGCTGGAACAGTTCAACGCCCTGTTGCGCGGCGAGTCGCAAAACGCATTCTCCGATATTGTCGGCGACCAATCCGTTCTCGATTCGATCAAGTACGTCATTACGCTGGACACCGACACGCAGTTGCCGCGGGACTCGGCTCACGCCATGATAGGCCACATCGCGCACCCTCTGAACCGGCCTGTTTACGATGCGCGCAAAGGCCGCATCACCGAAGGCTACGCCATCCTGCAGCCGCGCGTTTCGATCAGCATGAACAGCGCAACCCAGTCGCGTTTTACCGGCCTCTTCGCGGGCGAGTCCGGCATCGATCCTTATACACGCCAGGTCTCGGACGTCTATCAGGATATCTTCGGCGAAGGGTCGTTTGTCGGCAAAGGCATTTACGATGTGGATGCCTTCCGCCAGGCCGTCGACGGGCGTTTTCCGGAAAATCTTATTCTCAGCCACGACCTGCTGGAAAGCGGTTATGCCCGTTCCGGGCTGATATCCGACGTCGAACTCATCGAAGAGCACCCGGCCAGTTACGCGATGGAGGCCAGCCGGCGCCATCGCTGGCTTCGCGGCGACTGGCAGCTCGCGGGCTGGCTGCTGCCGCGCGTGCCCGGCGCGCCGGGGCCCGGTGGAGCAAAGGGGAAACGGCAGACGAATCCGCTCAGCGCATTGTCGCTGTGGAAACTTTTCGACAACAAGCGGCGCAGTCTCGTATCGCCCGCGCTGCTCGTATTGCTGGCCGGCGGCTGGTTGCTTTATCCGCAGGCGGGGCGGTTCTGGACCTTGCTGGTTACGGGCATACTGTTCCTGCCCACCGTGCTGACAGTCGCGATCGATCTGCTGCGCAAGCCCGCGGAACGCGATCTGCGCGGGCATCTGATCCTTGCCGGAAAATCCGCCGGCCGTTCGCTCGCGCAGGCGGCGCTGCATCTGGTCTTCCTGCCGTACGACACGCTGATCTGTCTCGATGCGATTCTGTGCTCCGGCGTGCGGATGCTGTTCACCCGGCGCGGCCTGCTGCTCTGGCAGCTGCCGTCCTATGCGCGGCGTAATGCGCGGCGCAGGCTGGCCGGTTTTTTCAGGGAGATGTGGATTGCGCCCGCACTGGCGCTGGCGCTCGCGGGCGCGCTCTGGTGGATCCACGATACGCCGGACGTGCCGGATTGGATCTTCCGCGGATCCGTCCTGCTGCTGTGGCTGCTGTCGCCGGTCGTCGCCTGGTGGATCAGCAAGCCGCTGGCGTCTGCCGCGCCGGAACTGGGCTATGAGCAGCGGATGTTCCTGCGGGCATCGGCCCGGCGCACCTGGCGCTATTTCGAGGATTTTGTCAGTCCGCGGGAGAATTGGCTGCCGCCCGATAATATCCAGGAGTATCCGGTGCAAGCCATCGCCGCGCGCACCTCGCCGACGAATATCGGCATGGGCTTGCTGGCAAACCTGGCGGCCTACGATTTCGGCTACATTTGCGCGGGCGAAATGCTGCGGCGCACCGGCAATACGCTGACGACGCTGGAAAAGCTGGAACGCTATCGCGGCCATTTTTACAACTGGTACGATACGCGCACGCTGGAACCCTTGCGTCCGCATTATGTTTCTTCGGTGGACAGCGGCAACCTGGTCGGCAGCCTGCTTACGCTGCAGGCGGGACTGGCGGAGTTGCGGGATCAGCCGGTGCTGCCGGCGGGCGCATTCCAGGGCTTGCGGGACACGGTGCAAGTGCTGGCCGAACAACTGGCCGCAGCGTCCGATCCGGCTTTGCTGGGCCGGCTGCAATCCTTGCAGTCCCTGCTTTATCCGCTCGAGCCGATCGAACTGACGGCCACGGCGCAGTTGCAAAATCTGGACGCTGCCCATCGCCTGCTGGCCGAGATGCAGCGGGCCGGCGCCGCGGTGGCGGCTTTGCTGCCGAACGACAGCGCAGAGGACGGCGGCGCGGAAATAAATTACTGGGCGCGGGCTTTCGACCGGCAAGTGCGCCAGCTGCAGGACGATCTTGCGCTACTGGTCCCTGAATCGGGACACTTCAGCGGCATTCCGACACTGGCGGCGGTGGCGGGGGGTAGCGTCGCGGGCGCCGCCGCCGTGCTGCGGCTGCGGCAAAGCGCGGGCGAACGATTGCAAATCATCGACGGACTGATCGAGCGTTGCCGCAAACTGGCCGCCCAGGATTTTAGTTTCCTCTACGACAGCGCGCGTGATTTGCTGATGATCGGTTACGACGTCGGCGAGCGCCGCCGCGATCCTTCCTGTTATGACCTGCTGGCATCCGAAGCGCGGCTGGCCAGTTTTCTGCTGATCGCGCAGGGCAAGGCGCCGCAGAAGCACTGGTTCGCGCTGGGACGCCTGCTGACCAGCCATGGCGGCGACATCAGCCTGATTTCGTGGAGCGGCTCCATGTTCGAATACCTGATGCCGCGGCTGATCATGCCCGGGTACAACAACACTCTGTTAGAGCAGAGCTGCAAGGCCGCCGTCTTGCGCCAGATTGAATACGGGCGGCAACGCGCCGTTCCCTGGGGCATTTCCGAGTCCTGTTACAACCTCACGGACAGGAACCAGATTTACCAGTATCGAGCCTTCGGCGTGCCGGGGCTGGGTTTCAAGCGCGGACTGGGGGAGGATCTGGTCATCGCCCCTTATGCCAGCGCGCTGGCGTTGATGGTGATGCCGCAGGAAGCCTGCCGCAACCTGCAGGCGCTTGCCGCCGCCGGTTTCAGCGGCAGCTACGGATTTTACGAGGCCATCGACTACACGCCTTCGCGCGTGCAGCGCGGCAAGCAGCATGCCGTGGTAAGGTCCTTCATGGCGCATCACCAGGGCATGAGTCTGCTGTCGTTCGCATATTTATTGCTCAACCAGCCGATGCAGCGCCGGTTTGTCGCCGACCCTCTGGTACGGGCGACTTTGCTGTTGCTTCAGGAGCGTGTGCCCAAGGTGGCCGCTACCTTGCGCCTGCATGCGGCCGAGGTGAGCGCCGCGCGGCCGGTCGTGGCGCAGGCGGAGGCGCCCATGCGCGTCTTCACCAACCCGAATACAGCCATACCCGAGGTTCAGTTACTGTCCAACGGCCGGTACCATGTGGTGGCGACTCAGGCCGGCGGCGGCTACAGCCGCTGGCGCGATCTGGCGATAAGCCGCTGGCGCGAGGACGCCACCTGCGATTGCTGGGGCGCCTTCATTTATCTGCGTGACCGCGACACCGGACGTTACTGGTCGACCGCATACCAGCCGACACTGCGCAAGGCGGATCGTTACGAGGCGATCTTCGTGCAGGGGCGCGCGGAATACCGGCGGCGCGATCAGGCCATCGAAACCCACACCGAGATCAGCGTTTCTCCGGAAGACGACGTCGAGATCCGGCGGGTCACGCTTACCAACATGTCGGGGCGTAACCGCAGTATCGAACTGACGAGTTACGCGGAAGTTGTGCTGGCGCCGTTGAATGCCGACCTTGCCCATCGCTGTTTCAACAATCTGTTCGTGCAGACCGAGATTCTGCCCGGGAGGCAGGCCATTCTGTGCACACGCCGCCCGCGCACGCCGGAGGAGCGGACGCCCTGGATGTTTCATCTGTTCGCCGCGCCCGGCGTCGCCGCCGGCGAGATATCGTACGAAACCGACCGCGCGAGATTTATCGGCCGCGGGCGTACCGCGGGGAATCCGGCGGCGCTGAGCGGCGGCAGCGGGCCGGTCTTGTCGAACACCCAGGGTTCGGTACTCGATCCTATCGTTGCGATCCGCCGCACCGTCAATCTGGCCGCCGACAAATCGGCGACCGTGCAGTTCATTACCGGCATGGCCGATACGCGTGAAGCGGCGCTGGCCCTGGTCGAGAAGTACGCCGACCGCCACTTTATCGAGCGCGCATTTGAAATGACCTGGTTTCAAAGCCAGGAAGTGCTGCGTAACCTCGGCGTCAGCGAAGCAGACGCGCACATTTTCAGCCGCCTGGCCGGTTCCATCATCTATCGCAATGCCCTGCGGCGCGCGTCGTCCAGCGTAATCGTCCGCAACCGGCTCGGCCAGTCGGGGCTCTGGCGTTTCGCGGTTTCCGGCGATCTGCCGATCGTCCTGCTGCGCGTCGGCCAGCTGAAACGCATCGAACTGGTAAAACAGGTGCTGCAGGCTCACGCCTACTGGCGGGTGAAAGGACTGATCGTCGACCTGCTGATATTGAACGAGGATTTTTCGGGGTATCGGGCCGATCTGCAGGACCAGATCATGGGACTGGTCAATGCCAGGCCCGAAGCCCACATTATCGACCGGCCGGGCGGAATCTTTTTGAGACGGGCGGACGAACTCTCCGAGGAAGACCGGGTTTTATTCTATACGGTCGCCTGCATTGTGCTGACCGATACCACCGGCGAGACCTTGCTCGAACAGATGGAGCGGCGCGCGCCCGCGGAACGCCTGCCGGACCGGCTGGAGCCCTCGATGGAAGCGCAGGTCGAAAAGATGCCTCCGCGGCCGCAGCATGAACGCATTTTCCACAACGGCCTCGGCGGATTTTCGCCCTCCGGCCACGAATACATTATCAATCTGGAGCCGGGCAGGACGACGCCCGCGCCGTGGGTCAATGTCATCGCCAGCCCGCACATCGGCACGGTCGTGAGCGAAAGCGGCGGCGCATATACCTGGGTGGACAACGCCCACGAGTTCCGGCTTACCCCCTGGCATAACGATCCGCTGAGCGACGCCAGCGGCGAGGCGTTCTATATACGCGACGAGGAAACGGGCGCATTCTGGTCGCCGACGCCCTTGCCCGCGCGCAGCAGCACCGGCTACGTGTGCCGGCACGGTTTCGGCTACAGCGTATTCGAACATCAGGAAGCGGGGATAGCATCGGAATTGCTCACCTATGTCGCCATGGATGCGCCGGAGAAGTTCGCCGTCATAAAGTTGCGCAACCTTTCGCGGCGCTCGCGGCGGATATCGCTGACCGGCTATTGGGAGCTGGTGCTCGGCGAATGGCGGCACGGCAATCTGATGCACATCATTACCGAAGTTGAGCCGCATACAGGCGTACTGCTGGCGCGTAACGCCTATAACCGGGGTTTCGCCGATCGCGTCGTGTTTGCCCAGGTCAGCGAGTTCGAACGTACGGTAAGCGGCAGTCGCACCGAATTCATCGGCCGCAACGGTTCTCTGATCGGGCCGGCCGCGCTGCGACGCAGGCAATTATCCGGCAAGACGGGCGCGGGCCTCGATCCCTGCGCCGCGATCCAGACCTGTGTTGAACTCGCCGGCGGGGAGGAGCGCGAGATCGTATTCATTTTCGGCGCCGCGGGCAGCGGTGAAGAAGCGCAGAACCTGGCCCGTCTTTTCGGCGGACTGACCGGCGCGCGCCTGGCGCTGGAAGCGGTGGAGGAGCACTGGAGCCGCACCCTGGGAGCCGTGCGCGTGGAGACGCCGGATCGGGCGTTGAACGTCATGGCCAATGGCTGGCTGATTTACCAGACGCTTTCCTGCCGGCTCTGGGGCCGCAGCGGTTATTATCAGTCGGGCGGCGCTTATGGATTCCGGGATCAGCTGCAGGACACGATGGCGCTGATCCATGCCGCGCCCTGGCTCGCGCGCGGGCAGCTGATCCGTTGCGCCGAACGCCAGTTCCTGCGCGGCGACGTGCAGCACTGGTGGCATCCGCCGGGCGGACAGGGCGTGCGCACGCATTTCTCCGACGACTATCTGTGGCTGCCCTATGCAACCTGCCATTATGTGCGGGCGACCGGCGATACCGGGGTGCTCGATGAAACGGCGCCTTTCCTCGAAGGCCGCGAGTTGAACGCGCAAGAAGAATCTTATTATGATCAGCCGCAGCGCTCGGCGGAAACGGCCGGCCTTTACGAACACTGTGTACGCGCAATCCGGCACGGTCTCCGCTTCGGCACGCATCAGCTGCCGCTGATAGGCTGCGGCGACTGGAACGACGGGATGAATCTCGTGGGCCGGCACGGCAAAGGCGAGAGCGTCTGGCTGGCGTGGTTCCTGTATGAGAACCTCGTGCAATTCGCCGATCTCGCGCGCGGCCGGGGCGATACCGGGTTTGCCGACTTCTGCGCCGCGCAGGCGGAATTGCTGCGCGGCAATATCGAGGAACATGCCTGGGACGGCGAGTGGTACCGGCGCGCCTGGTTCGATGACGGCACGCCGCTCGGCTCCGTCGTCAATGAAGAATGCAGTATCGATTCGATCAGCCAGAGCTGGGCTGTAATATCGGGCGGCGGCGATACCGCGCGCGCCGGCCGGGCGATGGCGCAGGTGGACGCCCGCCTGGTGCGACGCGATACGCGCTTGATCCAGTTACTCACCCCGCCTTTCGATAAATCGAATCTTGAACCCGGCTATATCAAAGGTTATGTGCCCGGCGTCCGCGAGAATGGCGGCCAATATACGCATGCCGCGATCTGGACCACCATGGCCTTTGCCATGCTGGGCGACAGCGCGCGCGCCTGGGAATTATTCGCCATGCTCAATCCGGTCAATCACGGCAGCCAGCCGCAGGATATCGAACGTTACAAGGTCGAGCCTTATGTCATGTGCGCGGATATTTACAGTATGCCGCCCCATACCGGCCGCGGCGGCTGGACCTGGTACACCGGCGCCGCGGGCTGGATGTACCGCCTGGCCGTGGAAACGCTGCTCGGCCTGCGCCTGGAAGTGAATCAGCTGCGCATAGCGCCCTGCATTCCGGCGCACTGGACATCCTACAAAATCAACTACCGTTATCGCGAAACTTATTATCACATTACCGTCACGCGCACCGCCGCGGCGGGTTCGCGCCCAACCCGCATAACACTGGATGGCGCCGTTATTTATCAGGCCGGCATCCATGAAGCGGGCGCGGGCGCGCCGGGCGCGGACAAAAAAGCGCCGGCGTCTGGAAGGATACCCCTGGTCGACGATCACCAGGAGCATCGGGTCGAAGTGGAATTGGGTTGAGTCGAGACATGCATCCGGCTTTGTTCATTAATAATGAACGGGTTCAAAAAATGCACAAGCACTCCCGCGCCGGGCGGCGTCCCTATTGCCCGGACTATGCCGGAGTGTTAGCCTCGAACCCGTGCCCTGAAGTCGGCCCCAATCGCACCGGAGTTACCCATGAAGTATTTCGACCCGTCCCGTAGAAAATTCCTGCATACGCTGGCCGCTTCCGCCGCCGCCCTGAGCGTTTATTCGCCCGGCGTGTTCGCGCGCGACCGCAAGCAGCGCGGCATCGGCGTGGCGCTGGTGGGCCTGGGTTATTACAGTCGCGACCTGCTGGCGCCGGCATTGCAGCTGACGAAGCACTGCCATCTCGCCGGCATCGTGACCGGCAGCCCGGACAAGATTCCTGTCTGGCAGCAGCAGTACGGCATTCCGGACCGCAACGTCTATTCCTACGGCAACATGCACAAGATCGCCGACAACCCGGAGATCGACGTGATCTACATCGTGCTGCCGACCTCGATGCACGAGGAATACACTCTGATCGCCGCCGATACCGGCAAGCATGTGTGGTGCGAGAAGCCCATGGCAATGACGGCGGCCCAGTGCGAATCGATGATCAAGGCCTGCCGGAAAAACAAGGTGCAGCTTTGCCTCGGCTACCGCCTGCATCACGAGGCGGATACCAGGACCATTATGCAGTACGCTTCGGAAAAGCCCTTCGGCGGGATCAGGCATGTGATCGCGCAAGCGGGATATTTCGGCGATCCGCCGTTGCCTCCCGAGCACTGGCGCATGAAAAAATCGATGGGCGGCGGCGCCATGTACGACATGGGCGTCTACACGCTGAACGCCGCGCGCTACACGACGGGCGAGGAGCCGGTTTCGATCGCGGCCCGCCATGAGTGGAAGCGCAAGGAGCTGTTTAAGGAAGTGGATGAGACCACCTATTTCGACCTGGAATTTCCGAGCGGCGCCACCGCGGCCTGCAAGACCAGCGTCGGCGAGGAGATGAACATCCTCAACGTCGACTGCGAGAAGGGCTGGTACAAGCTGCAGCCCTTCCAGGCCTATGACAACGTGAGCGGCATCGCCAGCAACGGAGTGAAATTCAACAAGACCCACGAAAAGGCCCCCGAGCAGCAGGCGCGCCAGATGGACGACGACGCGCTCGCGATCCTGGAGAACAAGCCGATACTGGCGCCGCCCGAGGACGGCATGCGCGATATCGCGCTGATCGAGGCGGCGATCAAGTCGGTGGCAGGCGGCGGCAAGGCCGTCAAGCTTTAAACTCTCTCTATCTAACGGGAATACCGGGCTCAGGGTTGAATCCGCGGCCGGGAGGACGGCTGCCGGCGATTTTTTTGTCGTTTCGGGGCTTTTTGCTCGTTCCCCCTGCTAGAATTCAAAGGGCTATCACTTCAGGGCTGGTTCGTCATGACAGGGATCCTCGTATAGCTTATAACTGCGCTCGCTCAGCCGGGCAGGCCATACTGTATTGCGTCTGTCGGCTTCGTGCGCGCATAAGGAAGGGCTAGGGAGAGCCATTGGAACAGGGACCATGGCAATGCATTTCATAATGAGGCTTAAAATGAACAGATCATTTATTTTGTCACTGATGGCATTACTTTTTTCCGCATTTATCACTGCTTGCGGAGGTGGCGGCGGCGGTAGTAATGGCGGCAATGAAGATAACACGGTTCGTACCGGTGTTTTTATCGACGGCCCCGTTCAGGGGCTGAGCTACGAAACTCCCACGCAGTCCGGTGTGACTAATGCGGACGGCGAGTTCGAATATATCAACGGTGAGACGGTGACCTTCTCGATCGGCGGCATCGAGCTCGGTTCTGCGGAGGGCGCGGCGGAGATCAACCCCTTCGATCTGTTCGGCATGACGCCGCCCACTACAGAGCTTGCATTGCGCCTGCAGCTGAATACCCGCAACGATGTCACGGGCTTCGACCGCGCCGCCAATGTCGCCTTCCTGCTGGTTTCACTCGACAACGACAACGACCCGGACAACGGCATCGACCTGACCGGATGGGACGTCGATCTGGCCAGTGCCGAGCTGGATTTCAACGTTAATATGTACGCTTTTGCCCGCAAGTTCCGCTACTTCGCGGCCGCTTACGGGATTAATCCCGATGTTTCTCCCGTACAACCGCTGGCGCACCTGTACTCGTCGCTGGGCATCACCGTCCCGATACATCTGGTTACTTCCGTGATTACGGACACCGGTAATAACGGCACGGACAACTTTGTCCTCCAATACGGCTATGACGCGGATGGCTTTACCAATTCTTTCAAGGTCGATGGCGATGCTGACGGTTTTTCAGTCAAAGCCAGTCTTATGGTTACACGGCTCAGGGCCACGTTCTCACGTTTGACTATGAAAACGACTCTGATGACGACGGCGGTATGCCCACTTCGGGGGAGCGCCAGACATCCACTTATAACAGCGATGGCGACCTCGCGACATTCGTAGTGGAAATTGATTTCGACGGAGACGGTAATCCGGATAACCGGCAAACCACAACCCATACCTATAACATTCTCGGCCGCCGGGAGTCCTCACAGATGGCGATCGATAGCGACTTCGACGGCAATACGAATGAGCTCGTCGATTACAGCTATACCTACGACGCGGATAACAACCTTCTGACGGAGGTCCAGGAATCGGACGTCGATCTCGATTCCAATCCCGACTCGGTAGAAACTTTCACGTACACCTACGACAGTGCCGGCAACCAGCTGACCAAACTGCAGGAACGGGACGTCGGCGTCGATTCTGTTATCGATTTCCGGCAAAGCGAGACCAGAACCTACGATGCCCACGGCAATGTTCTGACCTATGAGAAAGAAGTCGATTCCAACGGGGACGACGACCTGGATAATACTCAAAACTTCACTTATACCTACGACAGCGCGGACAATATGCTGACCTCGGTTTACGAGGGCCGTGGCGACGGCGAAACCGTCGATGAGAAGATACGCCGCACTTTCAGCTACAACAGCAATAAAACCCTGAGGATGTCCGAGGTCTATCAGGACGATTCCGATCTGAACGGTTCGTACTCCGACCCCAACGATTACAACTACACGACGACATATACCTATGACGGATTCGGCAACTGGTTGACCCAGGTCCAACAGGTGGATAACGATTCGGACGCCGACTTCGATACCGTGAACCTGACTGAGCATTCGTACATGACGATCAGTGATGGGATGTCCAGCCTGCTGTTCCACTACAGCGATCTGACCTCGTTCTGATATCGGTCCTGGCAGGCGGGCGATTCATGCGCCCGCCTTTCCCCTGTTCAATGTTTGTTCTTACGCGCGTTCGCGGCAATTGCTCCTGCATCCGTTCGGTACGAAGGGGATGTCCGGGGTGAAGTTGTATTCGAATTACAGCGGTTTATTTTTCATTCAGACGTTTTCTTCAGGCAGAGCCGGGGTCCGGCTGCAGCGGCAGCCGGATGCTGACCTGCAATCCGCCGCCGCTGGCGTTTTGGGCCCAAATCTCTCCGCCATGGTGCGCGACCGCGCGTTTTGCGATGGCCAATCCCAGTCCGGCCCCGCCGCTGCCGCGTTCGCGCGCATACTGCGGCCTGTAGAAGGGCTCGAAAATTTTATCGAGGTGGATTTCCTCCACGCCCGACCCCTGATCCCGGACCGTCAGCAGCAGCGATTTTCCTTCGACCGAAAGGTCGATCGCGATTTCGCTGTCCGGCGGAGTATGGCGTATGGCGTTACGCAATACGTTTTCCACCGCGCTTCTCAACATGTCGGGCGATCCCCGCATATGCCGCTTCGCGGGCAGGGCAGCGCATAGCCTGACTTTCTTCTGCCCGGCTTCGATTTCCGCGTTTTCCTTTATTTCGAGAACGAGCGCGCACAGATCGAAATCGGCCGTTTCAGGGTTGGACGCGGCGTTGTCGAGGCGGGCGATATCCAGCAACTGCCCGATGAGCGAGTCGATGCGTCCGCATTCGAGTATCATCTGATCGAGTTCCTTGCGTCCGCCGTTTGCAGTCCCATGTCCCGCCTCCTTCTGTTCGGCCAGGCCGATTGCGATCCGCAGGCGCGCCAGCGGAGAACGCAGTTCATGCGACACGTCGCTCAACAGCCGCTTGTGGCTTTCCAGGGTACGTTGAACGCGGATCGCCATCTGGTTGAAGTCCCTTGCCAGGTCGCCGAATTCGTCGTTGCGCCGCAGCAGCGGTTTGATCTGCGCGGGCGCTTCCTGATGCTTGGAGAACTCATGAGTCGCCCGCTGCAGCCGGCGGATCGGACTGGATAAATACCAGGCGAGGGCGAAGCATACGGGAAAGGTGATCAGCACCGCCGACAGCAGAAAACTCTTGGGCGCCCGGTTCCAGATGATTCTGAGATGTTCCTCGCCGAGGCTGGGCAGGCGGCGAGTCATATACACGTAACGCGTCATTCCATCCTGCTGGATCAGGATCGGCCCCATATAGAAGTTCTGGCGCCAGTACGCGAGATGAGGCACCCGCTCCGCCAGGTACCGGCTGTGCAACCGAACCAGGGTCTGGTCGAGCGGTTTGTCGCGGGTTTCCTTGCCCTGTTCGTCGAGGAAAGACAGGTTCAGTTGCGGGCGAGGCCTGTGGTGCGCTCCCGGGGCGCTCCACGCGAATCCGCGTTTCCCGGCGTCCGCATCCTCGCCCAGAAATAATTCAAATTCGAACTGACGCCCGGGCTTTTGCCGCGTCTGGTCCTCCGGCCCGGATTTGAAAGACGGCCCCGGGGGAGCCTGCGTCGGCGGTTGCCGCATCGGCGGAGGCAACGGGAGATTTCCGTAGTGTTCCGCGAACCGGCGAAGAACGCGCAACTGATCCTCCGAGACCGGCTCGATGTGCATTTCGTTCTGCTCGTAACTCATCAGGATAAGGTGCACTCCGATGAACAGGACCAGCGTGAGCCACAGCCAGAGGAAGATTCGCCAGAACAGATTGAAACGCCATTTCAACATATGCGCCTTATCCGATCGCTATATATTGATAGCCGCCGCCGCGTATGGATTTGATGCGGTCCTGGTCCTGCGCGGTGCGGCCGAGCTTTCTGCGCAGATTGCTGACATGCACGTCGATGCTGCGGTCATGGGGTGTCAGATGGCGCCCCAGGCATTTCAGCGTGAGTTCTTCCTTGCTGACCGGCTTGCCGGCATGAATCAGCAACTGATGCAGCACGGAGAATTCGGCGGCCGTCGCCTCCACGCGTGCGCCGTCCTTTAACAGTTCCAGCGTGGAGGTATTCAGCGTGATGTCGCCGACCTGGACGATTCCCGGAGACGGCCCGTCCGCCGGGTCGCCGGTCCTGCGCAGGACGGCGCGGATGCGCGCCACCAGCTCCCGGGGGTCGCAGGGCTTAGGAATATAATCGTCCGCGCCCATTTCCAGACCGACGATGCGGTCCACCTGATCACCCTTCGCGGTCAGCATCAAGATCGGAAGATCGGTGCGCCGGCGCAGCTCGCGCAGCACTTCGAAACCGCTTTTCTGCGGGAGCATGACGTCCAGAATCATAAGATCCGGCCGCGAACCGGCGATACTCCGCAGCGCCGCCTGGCCGTCGTGCGCGACATTCACTGTGAAACCTTCCCGTTGCAGATAATCCCGCAGCAGGTCGCATAATTCGATATCGTCGTCTGCGATGAGTAGGCGGGTCACGATAGCGGATATCCGGAAGCTTGCTGCAGGCAGTCTAGCACACACGGCCGGAAAACCCGGGTAAAGAAATGTAAACGCCGGTATTACATTACTTTACGTATTACATACTCATATTTGCATTGCGCTGCGTATGCTTGCCGGACATTCCTAACTTACCGGAGAAACAGAAATGAAAAGAATCAGATTGCTGTCTTTGTTGGCTCTGTCAGG
>DASUFE010000086.1:0-4228 GCA_036274675.1 Gammaproteobacteria bacterium | reverse complement strand
TCTGCGACAGCGTGAAGCTGATCTGCGCCTGACCGGTCGAGGTATCAGACGGCGTGCCGAAGTTCTGGTTCGCGCCGTTGTTCGGCCACTCGATCGCCTTGCCGCCCGAAGCCGCTGAGTCGTTCACCACCACGAAGGGCGAGAACAGGCTCTGGCCCGAGAGGTTTTCCAGTTCCACCACCAGCGAGCTGCCGCCGGAGGTGCTGCTCGAAGAGCTCGATGAAGAGCTGCTGGAACTGCTCGAAGACGAACTGGAGCTCGAGGAAGAGGACGAGCTGGAGCTGCTGCTCGAAGAAGAACTCGAACTCGAGGACGAAGACGATGAACTCGACGATGAACTGCTGCTCGAGGACGAGCTGCTGGAAGCGCCGCCGCAACCGCTGTATACCGTGGCGCAGCGCGCGGTCTGGCGGATACCGTTGGCGCCGTTGATCAGGCGGCTGCCCCATGACGAAAGCTGCGCCGGATTGAAGTTGATGGTGATATCCAGCGAGGTGCAGCAGCTGCCGTTGCCCGACCACGACCAGCCGATATAACCAAGGCCGCGCGCCTGCGCCTGATTGATGATCGTGTCTTCATCCACCGGCTGTCCCTGATGGTCGGCGCCGAACTCGCCCACGATCAGCGGCAGGCCCTTGCTCGCGAAAGCATCTATGTAAGCGGTCACCGTGGAACCGCTCGCATAGACTTCATACATGTGTACCGAGAACAGGATATTGGCGCGCGTATCCGCGCTGAAAATCTGCTGCGCGTTGTCGCGCAGGATGTTCTGCCAGTCCTGGCCCCAGTTCGCCGCGTCCACCACCAGTGTGTGGGTCAGCCCGGCGTTGCGCAGCGTGCGGATGGCCGAGATGGTGTCGTTGACATAGGTGGTCGCGGCGACGTTGTTGCCGAAAGGCTCGTTCGCGATGTTGATCAGGACATAGTTCTCCTGGCCCTGGAGCGCGCTCATGATATCGGCGCTGGTCCAGTACTGGGCGGCGTTCGAAATGTTGACGGCGGCGGCCTGCTCGCCCCAGCCGGTCGAATCGTGCACTTCCAGCATGCAGATCAGCTTGTTGGCCTTGCACAGCGAGATCACGTTGGCTACATCGGAACCGCTGTTGCGGGTCCACTGCGCGCCGGTGGCCAGCACCACGCGTACCGTGTTGGCGCCCGTCGCCGCGATATCCGCGAAGGACTGCGTCTGCGTCGGGTACCAGGTGTGGGCGTGGTTGATGCCGCGGATGATGAAGTTATTGCCGTTGCCGTCAAGCAGCCGGGTACCCTGGATCGAAAAGCCGGCCTGCGCCGGCAACGGCGCCAGCAGGGCAAGCGCCAGCAGCCATGGTTTCATCAAAGTTTTCATTTGTCCCTCCTCGGATATTTTTTTAAAAGCGCCGCTCGGCATGGGCATACGCTTGTCCCGACCAGCCTCGCGGCGATGTTCCGGCCTCTTCGGAAAACGGCAAGCCTGAGGGGCACAGCCATTTTGCCGGTGTGTATCGGGCCGCCAGGCGTATATATAAGGAACGCCTTGGTAGTTATTGGTGAGTATTAGGTCGGCTGGCCGCCGAATGAAACCGGTTACATCGGGGCGAATTTAATCCAATAATCCAAGCTCCGCAAGCAAGCCCCCGCAGGCGTCCGACTTCCGGCTTTTAGTGGCCGCTCTTCCGGCGCTTCCGGATTCAACCGGGGTGTTGAAAATAAACAGAGCAAGCGTCATTTGCTGGATTAGTGAAAGTACGGGGAGATGCCGGACGCGAATCCCGCCCAAGACTCTAGTGCAAACCCTGCTGTTCGAGGATGATGCGCTCATACAGCGCCACATCCACTTCGGCTTCCAAGGTCGCGCCGCTCTTGCTGCGTTGCAGGTAAGCCGCGGCCGCCGCCTGCATGCCGGCCTCGAGACTGACCGTGCAGTCGAAATCGCCGGCAACTGACTTGACCTTGGCGTTATCGAACACGGTGGACGGCGATTTGTCGCCAAGCAAAGGGCCGATCCATTTCGGCTCATAGCGGATCAGGGTTTCGCTCGCTACGTGCACCAGCTTCGGTTCCGCTCCCAGCGCGGCGGCCATCGCGTGAAAAATTTCGTCCCAGGTGTAGGGTTGGTCGCGCGTGATATGAAAATCTTCACCCAGCGCCTTTTTATTACCGAGCAACCGCGCGAAGGGTCTGGCGAAATCCGAAGCATGGGTCAGCGTCCACAGGCTGGAGCCGTCGCCATGAACGATGACGGGCTTGCCGTCCAGCATGCGCCGCGCCGTCCAGTCGCCCTTGCCGAGCGCCGTCGGGAAGTTCAGGCGGTAGGTATGGCTGGGACGCACGATGGTCGCCGGCAGTTTGCCCGCCGCATGCCATTCGAGCAGCTTGAGCTCCATCTGCCGCTTTTTCTGGCTGTATTCCCAGTAAGGATTGGTCAGCGGTGTTTGCTCGGTGACCACGGTGTACCGGTTCATCGGCTTGCAATAGGCCGAGGCGGTCGAGATGAAAACATACTGGCCGGCATTGCCGGAGAACGCCTTAAGGTCGCGTTCGATCTGCGCCATGTCGAACGCGAAGAACTGACACACAACATCGAACGTGCGCCCGCGCAGAGCGGAATAATCCGACAGCTCGCCGCGTATCGCCTCGACCTTGCCCGGGAACACGCCCGCCCGCTGGCCGCGATTGTAGACCGCGACTTCGTGGCCGAGCTGCAGGCTTTCCAGCACGCAGGCGTGGGAGATCTCGCCCGTGCCGCCTATATAAAGAATCTTCATGCGTCCTCTCTTTAAAAATATGGATTCCGGGGCCTACCCGAAATCGATGAATACGGCCATTAATTATTTTTCAAGGGAAGTAAAAAAGTAAAGCCGCATAAAACAAAACGGGGCTTACGCCCCGTTTTGCATTCGTGCAGCTGCCGTTATTTGTTTGCTCTTTTCTTCGCGAGATCGGCCTCTATCTCGCCCATCCGCTTGTCGCTCAGCGGGTACAGCAGCATCACCGCCGCGGCCAGGAAGGAGAAGATGCTGGGAATCCAGCTCATCAGACCTTTTATAGCGGGCACGGCCAGCGCGATGGTCGACTCATCCATGCCGTTATAGCCGTAGGCCGCCAATATAAACAACGACAGCGCACCGGCAAAACCGCCGCCGGTCTTGTTGATGAAGGTGCCGGCGGAGTAAATCAGGCCGGTGGCGCGACGGCCGTTCTTCCATTCGGAGTAGTCGGCGGCGTCGCCCAGCATGGTGAAGAACATCGTCGGCATAATAGCGGCGAAGAATTCCGAGAAGATGCCGAGGAAAAACAGCCAGCCGATCTGATCAGGCCCCAGGAAATAGATCGGGGTCAGGATCAGGCCGCTCAGCAGCAATGAGATCACGAACAGTCGTTTCTTGCCGATCAGCCTGGCGAGCATGCCGGTGCAAAGCGCGCCGATGATCGATATGGCCAACACCGCGGCGAAATAGACGCTGATCAGGATTTCCTGGCCGGTAATCAGCCAGCCCGGCAGCCAGCTGAACAGTTCGGAGGCGTTTACGCTGTCGCCGACGTAGTGCTTGAAGTAATAGGCCGTGGCGCCGATCTTGATGCCGTTGAACATCATGAACAGGAAACCGATCGCCAGCAGGATGATCCAGGGCACGTTGGTCAACAGGTCGATCAGGTCCTTCTGTGTGTCCGATTTTTCAGATTCGGGCTTGCGGATCAGTTTGCGCACCAGGACCACGGCTGCGCTGATGATGACGACGAAGACGATGCCGCTCGTCAGGTTGCGGTAGTAGAAGAAGACCGAGATCGCGGCCAGCGGAATGATCAGGAAAGGCAGCGTCTTTAACAGATCGCCCAGTTCATTTTTCAGGCTGCCGCTATGGTCCTTGATCGGCACAATGCGTTCCTTCGTGGTGACGAAGGTGACGATCAGCATGGCGACCAGCAAGCCCGCGAACAGGTGCATGGTTTCCAGATATCCCTGTTGGTCGTCGCCCTGTCCGAAGTGCTTGACCAGCAGCGGCGTGCCGACCATCACCAGGAAGCCGCCGAAGAAGGCGCCGGCGAAGCGCCACGACGAGAGATTGGTGCGCTCGATGTTGCTCGGCGTCATCACGCCCATGAGCGCGGAGTAAGGCACGTTGTTGGCGGTGTAGGCCAGCATCAGGCCGATGTAGGTAAGGTAGGCCCAGACCACCTTGCCCTCGTAACCCGTATCAGGAGTCAGAAAGGTCAATACCATAAAGAGGCCGAGTACCGGCGCCGA
>DASUFE010000085.1:0-6911 GCA_036274675.1 Gammaproteobacteria bacterium | reverse complement strand
CATGGACGCGGTGGAGCAGCGCGGTTATGTCTGCGACGGCCGCCTGCTGGCCCTCAACAGTTACGAGAACCGCGTCTACCAGGTCGGCGTCGAGGACGGCCAGCCGCTGGTGGCCAAGTTCTACCGGCCGGGACGCTGGACAGACGCGCAGATCCTGGAGGAGCACGAATTCTGTTTCGAACTGGCGGGACAGGAGCTGCCGGTAGTGGCGCCGATGCGCGCGGAGGACACAACCAGCCTGTCGGAAAAAACCATCGGCGATATCCGTTTCCGGTTTGCGCTCTACCCCCGCAAGGGAGGCCACGCGCCGGAGCTGGACCGGCTGGAGAATCTGTACATACTCGGCCGCCTGCTGGGTCGCATGCATCGCATCGGCGCGGTGAAAGCCTTCGCGCACCGGCCGCGCATCGACGCCCGCGGTTTCGGCCACGACAGCGTCGCGTTCATCCAGGAGCATTTCATGCCGCGCGAGCTGCAGGCCTCGTACCGCGCCATCACCCAGGACCTGCTGCGGCGCATCGACTCGATTATGGCGGAGTGCTCGAACATACCTTATATACGCGTGCACGGCGACTGCCACGTCGGCAATATGCTGTGGCGCGACGACAACCCGCACTTCGTGGATTTCGACGACGCGCGCATGGCGCCGGCGGTGCAGGATATTTGGATGCTCCTGAGCGGCGACCGCGAGCAGCAGACCGCGCAGCTCTCCGAGATCGTGGAGGGTTACGATGAGTTCTACGAATTCCAGCCGCGCGAACTGAAATTGGCGGAGACGCTGCGTACCTTAAGACAGCTGCATTACAGCGCATGGCTCGCGCGTCGCTGGGAGGATCCGGCCTTCCCGCGAAATTTCCCATGGTTCAACACCCAGCGCTACTGGGAAGAGCATATCTTAACCTTGCGGGAACAAAGAGCGGCTTTGGATGAACTCCCGCTAAGTTTAAACATTTAAAAGATGCCTCTCACGGAGGCACGAAGAACACGGGGATTAATAATTAATTAATTAATAAAACCGTTAATAGTCCTGGTTATGCCGGTTCTCATCAGCTCTTCACCAAAATTCAACAAATAACCAACTTTCATTCCAGTTAGCCCGAGGTAAGTAAGTAACTGCTTTTTATGCACATTACTAACCGCTTCAACCGACTTTAATTCAAGAATTACTTTTCTTTCAACAATTATGTCGGCTCGGAATCCTTCTTCAAATTCGGCATCACCATATTTTATGGAAACTGGAACCTGCCGCTCGATCTTTGGATTTTGATTTCCCAATTCTTTTGCTAAAACAACTTCATAGACGGTTTCGAGCAGTCCGGGACCAAGTTGTTTATGTATGGCGATGGCGGTTTTTACAATCAATGTCCCAATGTCGTCTTCATTCATGCTAGCGCCTTTAGCCCATAAGGTTTTTTAAACTAACACGAGAAAGTGAATCTGGAATCAGCAAAAAGGGGGAATCGTGGAATCGACGAAAATTTCACCCCCGTGTTCTCCGTGCCTTCGTGAGAGGTATTCTTATAATTTAATTTTCCTGGCTTCGTCGGCGGCTTCGGAGTCGGGGTATTTGTCGCGCACCTTGTCGAGGTAAATCCCCGCCTTGCGTTTGTCGCCCTGCGCGGCGTAGGTGGTGGCCAGGCGCAGCATGAGGCCCGGCACTTTAGCCCGTGCCTCGGGGTCGTCGCTCAGCGCGTCCAGTTGCTTGAGCGCGGTCTCGGTTTCGCCTTTCTTCAGCAAGGCGTTGAACAGGTTGATGCGTTCCCGGGTGCCGAGCGCGTCGCGCTTCTCCGACAGCTTCTCGTAATCGGCCGCCATGAATTGCAGCCCCCTGATTCCGGCAAGCTCGGTCGGGTCGCCGGTGAAAAGCTGCCGCGCCGCGCTTTCGAAACCTTCGCTCGCGGGCTTGAGTTTCCACAGGTCGAACTGGTGTTTCAGCAGCCGCGCGTCGCCGGGCCGGAGCTGCAGCAGTTCCTGCACCGTTTTGCGGGCCGCCGAAAAATCGATGCTTTCCAGCTGTCGCAGCAGGCGGTCGTAGAGCTTTTTATAGGGTTCGTCGGTGTCGACCTTGTCGACGTAACCGCGGTCGATCTTGATCAGCCGGTCCTTGGCCGCGTATACGGCGGCGAAGCCCGCCAGCAGGCCGCCGATATGCACGAAGTGCGCGAACATTCCCGGACTGGTGAACTGGTCGTAAAGCTCGATCAGGGCCCAGTAGGGCAGCAGCACCAGCGCGGGCGCCGTGAAGTAATGCGCGTAGAAGCCGACGCTCCAGAAAAACCTGATCTTCTTCATGCCGTAGAGGCCGAGATACATGCCGAGCAGGCCGAATATGGCGCCGGAGGCGCCCACGATGGGCACCAGGCTGTGCGGCGATACCGCCCAGCTCAGCAATGCGCCGGCCAGGCCGGACAAAAGATAGATGCCGCAGAACCACAGGCGGCCCAATGCCACTTCGAGCGAGAAACCGTAGATAAACAGGAACAACATATTGCCGAACAAGTGCCCGATGCCGCTGTGCAGGAACATATAGGTGAACATGCCCAGCAGGCTGAACTGCCCGGGTATGAAACCGTACTGGAGGAAACTCATCTGGCCGGTAATGTCGTCCAGGCGCGAGCGCGCGTCCATCCATTCCAGCCCGGCGTCGGAATGGTGAATGAAATAGTCGTGGCTCAGGTAATACCCGAACTCCACGTCCTGCACGATCCACTCGCCCGCCTGTTCCGGTTCGAGTTCCTGGTATTCCTCATACCGGTCGAAGTCCTTGTCCTTCAGGTATTCCGCGTAAACCTCGTCCTCGTATTCCAGCAGGCCGTTCTCGGCGTAGAAGCTGACGGCCTGATCCAGATATAACTGATCCTGCTGCTGGTAACCGAAGAACACCAGGCAGTTGAGGATGATCAACAGCACCGTCGCCACCGGCGGGCGGTTGGAATCCAGCTTCTGCTCAATCGGAATAATCAACATAGTATTTTTTCTCTCACGGAGGCACGGAGATCACGGAGCTTGAGAATCAACAACATGTGAATATTTTTTGATCTCTATTTCTGATTCCATCTCCTCTTTCTACCTTCGCATCGAAGGGGATGGCCGAAGGCCAGGGGGATAACGTATTTAAATTCATGAATTGTGATTATCTCCGTGTTCTCCGTGCCTCCATGAGAGGCCTCTTAATTATTTAAAATCTTCAACAGCTTTTCGGCTTCCTGTTTGATGTGGATCGACCAGGAGTCCTGCGCCAGGATGTGCGCGATGGCCTGTTTCGCCTTGTCCGGCTGCTGCAGTTCCTTCGCGCAGAGCTGCGCCAGCTTGAGATATACCTGCGGCATATCCTTGTAATCCGGATAGTGCTTGATGATCTGCAACAGCATCGACGCGGCGTTGCGGTGCTGGTTGCGCTTCTCGAAAAGCTCCGCGAAACGCTGCATGGTCAGGGCCGATTCCGGCTTGAATTCGGGCAGCGCCTTCAGGGTGTTAAGGAAAATCGTCAGCGCGTTCGGCACGGAGTTGGCCGCCACCAGCTGCTCGATCAGGCCGCCGCTGTGCAGCCGCAGTTCGTCCTTGAGGCCGCGCTCGGCCATCAGCTTGTGGTAGCGCTGTTGCAGGGCGAGATCCGAGGTATATTGCTTCGCCGAGCGTTTCACCAGGTCGTAGGCCTCGTCGAAGCGGCCCTCGATCAGCAGCAGGTTGATCTGGTTGAGCGATTGCGGGTTGATGCGATCGTCGGTCTCGACCACGACGGTCTCATCCTCGAGTTCCGCGCGGAAACCGAGTTCCTTCTGATACTGCAACAGCGCATAGCCCATCATATGCGCCGAGGCAAAGGTGAAGTAGACGGTGACGCCGATAAGGGCCGGCAGGTAAACACTCTCGGGAATCCAGGAGTGGAAATATTCGAAAAGATAATAAGGCCCCCCGCCGAGGATCTGCAGGAACACGAAGAGCACCAGGTAGCCGGAACCCATCTTGGTCATCAGCTCGGTCAGTAGCAGGGGGTTGATCGCGGACTGTAATCTTTTTTGCACCGCGAGCACCAGAATGCTCGCGGGCAAGGCCAGTGATACGAAGGCGTATGCCAGGAAATAGACGATAGCGCCGGCCATGCCCGCGGCGGCCATGGCGAAACCGGCGACGATGATGACGACAATCTGCTTGAAGAACAGATTTTCGGGGTCGCGCGTCAGCAGGATGGACAGGCCGGGCGGGGTGGTTCTGCCCATGCAGCTGTGTTCGATGATGGCGTAGGCGTAGCGCGCGCAGGCGACGACGATAAACAGGCCGAGGCCGATGCCCACCAGGTTCGGCGTGATCAGGTTGCCGAGCAGGCTGAGGGCGAAGGTCAGCAGCAGCGGCGCGGGCTTGAAGGGATAGGCGAGAAACCGGTGCAGCACGTTCCAGAAGGGTTCGACCTTGTTGGCGGAGCCGAGCGCGGTGAGCTCATTGGTGCAGGTTATGCAGCGCGGGTGCTCGACTTTGCTGCTGGCGCGATGGATGCAGCAATCGCCGTAATGCACATTGCAGCCGCGGCACCGCCAGGTGGCGGGTGACTGGTAATGATAGCTGCAGTAGTCGATATCCATCGCTGCGGCTTGGCCCTTCTATTTATAGTGATAAAAGTATAGACAAGCCTCCAGCAATGCCGCCACCACTTTTATATATTTCTTGTCTCGCCAAGCCGCCAAGTCGCCAGGAAACTAATGCAAACATCTTCTGAATAGTCCCTCTTTAGGATGATTTGAAAGTAAAGAGCTTGTGCTGGTTTGGGGTCGGGCTGTCATTTTGAGGAATCCAGATGAATGAAGATGAGATCGGCAAGGTCATTGTCAATGCGGCCATAACTGTGCATAAACAGTTCGGGCCTGGGTTGCTTGAAACTGTTTATGAAACAGTTCTGATGCATGAGTTGATTGATCGCAATCTGAAAATAGAGCGCCAAGTCCAGGTCCCTATTGAGTATAGGGGTACCCGGTTTGAGGAAGGATTCAGGGCGGATATGATCGTTGAAAAGAAAGTGATATTGGAACTTAAGTCTGTTGAAACCTTAAGCAATGCTCACAAGAAACAGCTCTTAACTTATTTGAAGCTTATGCGAATGAAATTGGGCTGCTTGCTTAATTTCGGCGATGCGCTGATGAAAGACGGTATTATCCGTATTGTTAACGGTCTTTGATTCTTGAATTAATCTTTGCGCCTTGGCGTCTTGGCGAGAGAACTGTTTTATTTTTTAAACAGGGTTTTCAGCTTGTCCAGCAGTCCGGGCTCCAGGCTGCGTTCGAGTTTGAGCAGCCGTTCGCTGTTATCGATAAAGCGCTGCGACAGCGCTTTCACCATGCTGCCGACCCAGGGGCTCAGGTTCGCGATCTCGACCTGTATATCCTCCTTGCTGATCATGCGGATCACCGAAGGCTCGAGCGCTTTCGCGGACGCCGTGCGCGGGTTGCCGGTCAGCGCCGCCAGTTCGCCGAAAGGCTCATTCACCCCGAGTTGAGCGAGGACATGGGACTTGCCGTGGTTGCGCACGGAAATTTCCACCTTGCCGCTGACCACTACGCATATGAAGTCGCTGGGGTCGCCTTCCTTGAAGATCGTCTCGCCCGCCGCGTAGCTCTTCGTCGGCGCGCCGGCGCCCGAGCGCTGATAATCGTCCACGTCCTCGATCACTTCGCGGAAGCTGGCGTAGCGTTCCTCCGGTTTCTTCTTCAGCATGCGCTCACAGATGCGCGAGATGCTGTGCGGGATATCGGGGTTCGCCTCGTGCGCGGGCGGCGGGTTGTGGCTTTCGATCTTGGCGGAGAGCTTTTCGAACACGCGCTCCTTGAACGGATGCTGACCGGTCACCATCTGGTAGAAGAGGATGCCGATCGAGAAAATATCGGAGCCCGGCGTGAGTTGGTCGCGCGGCTTTGTCAGCTGTTCGGGAGACATGTAGGCCGGAGTGCCGATCAGCAGGTTGCGGTTCTCGTGCCGATACTCGATCTGCACGCTGTCACCGGTGAATTCCTTGATCCCGCCCTCGAACTTGGCCGTGTCGTACACGCGCGCCGCGCCCCAGTCCATGATGATGACCTCGCCATAGCGGCCCAGCATGATGTTCTCGGGCTTGAGGTCGAGGTGCAGCACCCCGTGGTCGTGCGCATAGGCCAGGGTTTCGCAGAGTTTCACCAGGATCCGCACCGACTGCTCCAGCGGAATCGCCACGCTGTCGAGCCGGCCCTTGGGCATCTGCATCAGGGAGGCCAGGTCCTGGCCCTCGGCGAAACGCATGATATAGGAAGGTTCGCCGTAATCCCCCAGCATGGCGTCGTAAACCGTCAGGATGCCCGGGTGGCTCAGGCGCCCCATCAGTTTGATCTCGTTGCCGAAGGTCTGCAGGATGTTGTCGTTATTAAGGTGTTCCTGCTTCATGGTCTTGTGCGCAACCACCCGCTGCAGGAAATTGTCGAACACGGCCTGTACCTTGCCGATACTGCCGGCGCCGAGCTCCCGTAACTGCGAATAACGCTTGGGATTCTTTAGAAAGGCAACGATGGTATTGGTAAGGTCGTTCATACAGCTGGCTTATAAACTTGCGGATAACCCGGACAAACTAGACTCTGCGGGCCGGGATTGCAAGCATAAATTTTCCAGGCTCAAGGCCCGGTCCACCGCAGAGAAAGGCCCCATAGCCGCCCGCCCAAGGGCCCCCGGGAGTATCCCCAAAGCCTGAAATTCCACTATAATCCGCCCTTTCCAGCCCAAAGCCGACGTAGCTCAGTTGGTAGAGCAACTGATTCGTAATCAGTAGGTCAGCGGTTCGATTCCGCTCGTCGGCACCAACCAGTCCACAGATGTTACTTATAGGCACTCCCGTGTCACGACTCAGTAACCCGGGAACCCAATTCTTTATTTTTTAGCCACCCAAGTAATATCAA
>DASUFE010000084.1:0-22634 GCA_036274675.1 Gammaproteobacteria bacterium | reverse complement strand
CGCCGAGTCGTTCACCACCACGAAGGGCGAGAACAGGCTCTGGCCTGAGAGGCTTTCCAGTTCCACCGCCAGCGAGGTGCCGCCGCTCGTGCTGCTGCTCGAAGTGGAGCTGCTGCTGGAGCTCGACGAAGACGAGCTGCTGCTCGACGAGGAGCTGGAGCTCGAAGAGCTGGACGAACTGCTCGACGAGGACGAACTGGAGCTGCTGCTCGAGGACGAACTGCTGCCGCCCGTACCATCCTTGTCGTCATAATAAGCCAGCACCCAGGCCAGCGGTCCGTTCCAGTTGATGGTGACTTCGTTCACCGAATAGGCATTGATGTCATCCAGATAGCAGGTCTGCGGACGCGAAACGCAACCACCCAACTGGGCCGACGCTGTCGGGTCTTCCAGACCGGGGTTGGCGCCACCCGCCAGTGCGCCCGGAGGCGCCAGGGGGAAGCTGCCGTTCAACTGGTTGGCCCAGAAGCGATGATGCGGATTGCGGGTCGCGTTTTCGCCGTGGCCCGTTACATAAGAGCGCATCAGTGCGTTGCGGCCGAAGATATAGTCCAGGCCCTTGGTAAAGCCCTGCCAATAGGTTGCATTACCGGTGAAATCGTAGGCCAGGGCGATCTGCGCCAGCTTGTTCAGCATGCCGCTGTTGGAACCCCAGTAATATTCATCGGAGGCCATGGGCAGCCCGTAGCCGGCTGCATTCTGGGTGGTGAGGTGCGTGTTCGCGAGCGAGACAATGCGATTGCGTGCGGCCGTGCGGCGGCTCGCGGTTTGCGAAGCCGGGACAGTGGCCATCGATATTGTGCCCAGCAGCTCGGTGTCCGCCCAGCTGAAGTCGGTCTGGATCTGCGTATAGCCGTCGATCTTGGACAGATAGGTCGAGTTGCCGGTGGTGATATAAAGTTCAGACGCGGCCCAGTAGAAATCGTCGGCCACGTTCATGTCGCCGTAACCGCCGCCGCCGTTGTCGCAGCAGCCGTCGTACAGGCGGTTCGGGTTCGCCAGCGCCGCATTATAGGCGCTTTGGGCAACGGTCAGGCAGCGATTCGCAAAGGTGGAATCGATGCTCTGCCAGATGCGCGCGCACTGCGCGCCCACGGCCGCCACGTTCAGGGTCGCGGCAGTGGTCGGCGGAACCAGGTTACGCGCCTGCGGGTCACTGGCCGGCGCCAGCGGCAGGCCGGTCCAGCCGTTGTCGTGCATCTTGTGGTGCACCATGCCGGCCAGCGCCTGGCCCGACGGAACCTGCATTGACAGCAGGAACTCGATCTCCCAGCGGGCTTCGTCGAGGATATCCGGTACGCCGTTACCGCTTTCCGGAATATTCAGCGTGCCGTCGCCGAAGTCGGCGAGATTGCTGCCCAGGTACTGGGCGCGTTCATACAGATTCAACAGGTGCCAAACCGAAATGCCGCCGTTGACGACGTATTTACCGTGGTCGCCCGCGTCATACCAGCCCTTCGCTACGTTCAGGCTGTAATTGCAGGTGCCCGGCCAGCAGGGCACGTTGTTGTCACCCTGGTTCGGCGAGACGTTGATGTGGCCCGCCGCGCGCGCCAGCGCGGAGTTGGTGGCATAGCTGCCATTGCCGCCGCCGGTATACTGGGTCTGGATCGCGATGCCGCTGCGGTTGTGATAGAAGTATCTCAAGGCATCGTACTTCACGGGCCGGAAGATATTCACGGCAATATTGAAGGCATTGCTCTGATCCGAGCCCGCGGCCAGCGTGTAGTTGCTGCCTTCCACGCCGAAGCTGGAGAAATCGATCAGATGCACGTTTTCGCCCGTGGCGGCGTCGGTACCGAACGGGGTGCTCATGCCGGAAAGCACGGTGTTGCCGTTCTGGCGCAATTGCCAGGCCACCGGAGAAGTGGAGGTGGTGACGAAAGTCGCCACTTTCGAGGCGTTGGGCGCATACCCAACGTTGTTGACTCGGGGGTTGCCGGTCGCGGCGAACGCGTTGCCCGCGGCGAACAACACGACCATTACAGCGATCATTCGCTGTATGGAGGCTGTAAGTCCCCTTCTGTTGGCTGAAAAAATCATTTCAAATTCTCCTCTCTATATAAACCCACTTAAACATCAAGTAACACCCATTCGAAAAAACGCTCACCCTCGCAGGGAAAGCATTTCTTCAGAATTATTGGCGCGATCGCGCAGCCGGACGGGCGGCAGGCGCGCGACGGAAGGAAAACGGATGAGCCCCGGCAGAGCCGGCGACGCAAGCTACACGGCTTGAAAAGGTCGCGATTTTCAATCAGCTGCTCCAGATCAACATTATTTATATATGCAGGGGGGCTTAAAGCGGCAGGCGCGCCGGCCTAAACCGGCGCGCTTCAATGCAGTAATCCCCTCCATCATCAGCACGCCACCAGTAGCGATCCGGTGATGCTGCCGCCGGGCCATCTTGACGTAATGGCCTCGATATTTTTTATTTGTCTACCAACTCCCGGCCCGGCCCTGAGGTACACCGGCCTCCGGTTGTTAGGAAAAATTCTAGGCCCGACCTCGGGGAAGGTTCGCCTGACTTTAGTGGCCTAAAGCTGGACTCTGGAGCCGGTTGGTCCGGGTATCCGCCCAGAAAGCTGGAGGTCAGTCCTCAAAACAGGTTTTTATGCATGAGACACCGGGATTTGCGGGTCACCCCCCTCATCCCGCCGCCAGTCAATACAAATCAATAAAAAAGAAAGCCTTCGGGGAGATAATTTTCTTCAGGTAAATCATTGAGTGCACCGACGAAGCCATCCGGTGATTACCTAGCAACCTCGGCAATGGTTTAATTTATTTTTTTAACTTGCTGAATTTCCGAATAAATTTTCATTGTGAGTTAACGCACATACCGTTATTTTAACGGTCAATACAGTTACCATCAGCAAGGAGTCCTGCACCACGTGCACGGTAAAGAAAGTATCAGAATGTTCGGAATACACAGCCCCCTGCAGAACCGGCTGCTGGCCGCTCTGCCTCCCGCCGAATACCGGCGCGTCGAACCTTATCTGGAACCGGTGGCCATGCGCCGCGGAACCGTGCTGTATGAGTCGGGAGCCCGCCTGAGCCATGTTTATTTCCCAACCACATCCATCGTCTCACTGCTGTATGTAATGGCCGATGGCGCCTCCAGCGAAACCGCCGCGGTCGGCAAGGAAGGGATGGTGGGCGTGCCCCTGTTTACCGGCGGCGGTTCCATGCCCAATCGAGGGGTGGTGCGCAACGCAGGTTACGGCTACCGCCTGAAAGAACATATCCTGAAACAGGAATTCAACCGCATCGGCGAGCTGCATAGCCTGCTGCTGCGTTACACGCAGGCCCTGCTCACGCAGATGGCGCAAACCGCCGTCTGCAACCGTCACCATTCGGTAAGCCAGCAACTGTGCCGCTGGCTGCTGTTAAGCCTGGACCGTCTGGATTCCAACGAACTGAACATGACGCAGGAAATGATCGCGAACATGCTCGGGGTACGACGCGAGGGAATCACCGAGGCCGCAGGCAAACTGCAGCACAGCGGCATCATCAGTTACTGCCGCGGACACATCACCGTGCTGAACAGGGCCGCGCTCGAGGCGAAAGTGTGCGAATGCTACCATGTGCTGCGCGGCGAATTCGAACGCCTGCTGCCCGATGACAGCATCCACACAGCCCATCCAGCCGGTGGACCCGTCCTAGCGGAACAGAATCCGGCTCAGTACAAAACCACTTGCCACGGCAATACCTAAGGACTGCAAAGGCTTTTCCCGCACATACTGGCTGCAGTTATCGATCAAGGTCTGTTGCCATTCCTTCATCTGGTCCGCGCGCGCGCCCAGTTTCTGGGCGGCCTGAGTGGCCGAATCCGCAATACGGTCGACTGCGTCATGCACGCTCGACTTCGCGCGCTCGATCGACGACGGATCGATATTGAACGACTCGCTCGCGCTGCTTGAGCTGCCGCCGCCGGTTGCGCGCTGGGCACCGCCGTTGCCGGCGCTCTTTTCATAGGATTGGGATTGGGTGGATTTTGAGGGTGTTTCCATTGCCATATTTCTCTCCTGTCAAAAATAAAATTAAGGAACCCCCGATTATTCAGGGGTTCCGTGGCACAGGGATGTGCCGCCATTTTCCAACACTTTATTTAAAGTGTTTGAAAATGAAGCAAAGACGGCCTGTTATAGGGGCGCGCCTTTTTCCTTGCGTGCTCCGAGAATTCAGGAATGAATTATTCAGAGCTTCCTAAATACACCGGACCGGCTTGCGCCGGTCCGGAAAGTACCGTGCCGTCCGGCGCAGCGCCGGACGGCGCTCAATGCGCGAGCAAATAGATGATCACGAGCACGACCACCGGTACGCCCAGCAACCAGGCGATCACATATTTACCCATGGCATCGCTCCTCTGACTGCACTCGAAGAAGCGGCTTACTTGTCATGTTGCGTCCCCTTACTGTCGAGACAGCGCTGGCGCGCCGGGCCTTCGAATTCCGTGCATTTCGGCTGCGCCGGCTGGCGCCGGGCATCGCTCGCCTCGGCGGCGGGCTCGCCGTAGGCGTCCGCGCCCACGCTCGCAAGTTCTTCGGCATTTTCATACGTCGCGGCCTGGAACTCCGAGCCTGCCTCCGCCTCGGCCGAGGTTCGAGCCGCCTCGGCCTCCTTCTCGCAAACTTCCTTCATGCTGCCGGCCTTGTCGTCACACTTTTCCATGGCCGTTTCATAATCCGCTTCGGCCTTGACCATCAGCGCCTCGCGACGCAGCTCCGGAGTTGGATTGTGCCGCACCTCCAGATCGGCCTTTGCAATCTTTTCCCTGCCGGAAGCTTCGGCATTGCAGATATCCTTCGTATTGCCGGACATCGAACCGCACCGCCGCTTATCGGCCCTGTAAGTGGTCTCGATCCTGTCGAGAGCCGCCTTGTAGTCGTCCTTTGACATATTTTCCGCCACTACGCCCGTGCCCAACGCAAGGGTGATCACAGCGGAGATTGCAATCGTGTGAAATTTTTCCATACGCTTTCCTTGTGTAATGAGAAATCTTTCCCTGGCCTGTCCTGGTGTAGAAGACGACCCGCAACACTGGATATCCTTGTCCTAGCGACGGTCTTTCTGCCGGTCTTGCCGACTCTGGCCCTGGCCCCGTTGCCTTGCCTGCTGCTGCTGATAAGGCGATTCCTGTTCCTCATCCTCTTGTTGCTGCTGGTTCTGGCGGTTGCCGGTGTTGCCTTGCTGTTGCTGGCGGCGCTGCTGTTCCTGCTGACCCTGGCCACGCTGCCTCTGGCTGCCTTGCTGATTCTGCTGCTGCGCCTGTTGCTGCTGATACGGATCATTCATCTGCTCTTCGTCTTCCTCTTCCGGCTCCTGGCCCGACTGCTGGCCTTGTTGGCCGCGCTGACCGCCTTGTTGGCCGCGCTGGCTCTGCTGGCCGCGCTGACCGCTCTGCTGACCGCCCTGTCCTTGCTGGCCGCGCTGTCCTCCCTGACCCTGCCGCGCCTGCTGCTGCTGATACGGGCTATCCTCATCCGAATCCTGTTGCTGACTCTGGCGCTCCTGGCCGAACTGCTGCCGGCTGCCGGTCTGCCAGTTCTGGTCGCTGCCGCCGAAATCCTGCCTTTCCCAATCGGAGAATTGCTTCTTGGCCTCGTCCTTGCTGATACCGTACTTTTCCTGCAGCTTGCCGATCAGCAGGTCGCGGTTACCCGCAATGACATCCAGTTCGTCGTTGGTGAGCTTGCCCCAGCGACGCTGGACCGCGCCTTTGAATTGTTTCCAGTTACCTTCGATTCGATCCCAGTTCATCTTCATTTCCTCATGAGTTTGGAGTTAAGGAATACTCTGTAGTTTTCCCGGAACTGGCAGCAGGACCCCGCGCTCTTTTCCTGGAAGCGGGCATCCGGTATTAGAATCAGAGCACGGCAAACGAAAAGTGTTCTCCGCTTTCATAAGCGAGGCATCCTTGCAACACTTTCCGTTTGCTGTTGTGCCGATCACCATGCTACGCGCATCCCCTCCCCGGACCTTCACTAGACGATGCCGTCTCGTGCATTTCCATGTCCAGTCTTGATACGCAGCAAAAAATTGCCCGGCATGGTCCATCGATCGTGGAATCATTATGCGCACGCGGAATGCCGTTCTCTGTGCGATAACGCACCTTCATTTTGTTTTTCGACGGGAGATATGTGCCGCGGTTTGCAGAATTATATTCTGGAGCGGCCGGGATAAATTCATCCTTGAAATTCCGGGAAGCGTCGAGCCCAAGCGCGCCTCATTGCCGAATAATATCCGGACGCATCCTGTAAAAATTACCCGGGAATACGCGCAGCGTCGCAGCCCGGCGCTGTTGAAAAATTTACCGGTAACGTTGACCCAAGGAGCGTCTCGTAATGCTCAGAATCTGCGTTCGTCCTCGTCCTGCGCGCGCTCCCGTCCCCTGAGCGACCGGACGCGCTCCCGGAACTGTTCGATGGCGCGCAGGCGGTGCATGGAGCTGGTCAATTCAAGACTTTCCGGAGGGAAGTGAGACTGCCCCGTGCTTGCATGCCGCAAGTGCCCTGCGGTGCCGGCGAATTCCGCGGCTGGATACGCCCTGTAGAGAGAACAGCCGTACTTGTGCGCGACGCCGTTCCACAGCGCTTCCAGGCGCAGCGCCGCTTCATACATGCGCTGGCTCCATAGCAAGCTCACCATTTCACCAAACGCCCATACACCGCGGTATTGCGGAGGGGTATCCTCGATCAACCCGCCCACGACATTTTCGAACCGTGTCGGATCGGGCTCCGCATGCACCAGGATTCTGGAAAGAACCTGCGCGGCATCCAGGTCAAGGTACTGGTTTCGCTGGCGTGCCGCGTGCGTATTGACGCCCGCCGCAATCAGTGACCTTTCAATGTCCCTGCGGCGTGATGCGATCGCGAGGATGATAACGCGCTTGCCGTCGCCGAATGAGTCCGCAACCAGGGCGCTCAATGTCTCGACCAGCGTAGTATCGCTTTCATAAAACTGCGCGGCATGCTCGGAACCGCGCTGGACTGTGCTTGACACCGGCCTTCCCCCAAAGCGGACAGACCTTCTCTGAATTACACGCCATGCCGGCAAGGGGCCGGCGCCCGCGAGGCGGCTACTTGTAATTTTCCCGGCAATCGGCGATGCAGACTGCGCCCGCGACCGACACCGGATTGGCGTTAAACTTACACATGCGTGCGATGTTGCAAAGAGTGCGCCCCCTGACGCCGGTGGCCAGCAGGCATTGCATATGGGGGATTTGCGCGTGTTTACTGTCGGACGAAAGAGTCCTCAACGGTATATTCGGACGGTGGCCGCTCATCTTCCCACCTTCCCCGCGGTACGAGCCGCGTCGACATAATCATTTTTCCTTTCCATCCAGTCTCTCCTTGATGAATATTTCAACGAGCGCCGCCGGACACTACAGCCGTCCAGCCAGCAGCAAAACCACAACGACTATCAAAACGATTCCGAGCAGGCTGCATGAGCCGTAACCCCACTCCTTGCTGTACGACCATCTCGGCATCGTGCCGACCAGCATCACTGACAGAACGATCAGCAGAAAAACGCCCAGAGTCATGCAATTCCTTTTTTTGTAATTCTTACAAAAGTTTAGACAAGTCCGTTTCGGAAGTGCGCGTAGATTGACTTTAATGCAGCGCAAAGTCTGTACGCTGCCGCACAGTGAGTACGTCATCCTAGAGATGAAAACTGACTCAGGGTTTCCCTGATGCGTAGATAAGAAAAAATAAGATTTCTCGCGGGAGGCGCAGGGACGCAGAGAACACGGAAGCTCAAGAAAAAATTATTGACAACCCCGGTAGTACAGTTGGATCGGGAGAAGTAAAGAAAGAATGATAACAACAGCAAGTTCCTTACCGGAAGAATAAATCCCCTGCGTTTCTCCACGTCCCCGCGAGAGGCCTTCTTTTAATGGATAGTCGGTGGCGGCGGGTTGCCGTCTGTTTCGTCCGCTGGAGGTTCGTCTTCCCAGCTGTAACGCTTGCGCGGCGGCGGCGGGTCGCGGCGCTGCAGCAGGATGCCGAGCACAATTCCGACCAACGCCCCGGCGAGATGGCTTTCGAAGGAAATCCCCGGATCTTTGGGAAACAAACCGCCCAGCATGCCCCCGTATAACAGGAACACGATCAGCGACAACGCGACGGCTTTTTTGTAGCGTTGCAAAAGGCCGACGGTGCATATGAAAAACATCACCCCGAAGGCCAGTCCGCTGGCGCCCAGATGCAGGGATTCACGGCCGAACAGCCACACCAGCATTCCGGTAGCCAAATACACGGCGGGTATCACCAGCCGCGCGGACCTCGGGTAACCGTACAACAGGGCGGTTCCGAGGATAAACACGGGGCCTGTGTTCGCGGCCAGATGGGCCCAGGAGGTGTGGATCAGCGGCCCCGCGAGGATTCCGACCAGGCCGCGTAAATGCCGGGGGTAGATGCCGTATTGGGCAAGTCCGGCGCCGCATGCGAATTCAAGGATCGCAATCAACCACAGCAAGGCTGTAAATGCGGCCGCGCTTAACAGGCTGCGCCGCAGACGCCGCGCGTCCTTATTACTCCTTATATAAGGTGTCGGCTCGTTCGTTTCGGGTACACCAAGGGAGGGCATGCCGTGAAATATACTCCCAAAATAAGGTTTTGCCCCCATTGCGATGAAACCTCCCGGAGCGGCGCCTGTCTCTTTAATTTAATTTGGCTGCTTCGCGGAGGTGAGCGACATGAAACAGATTACCCGGGCATACGCCGCATTGCATCCGGATGTCTCCTTCTCCCTGGCATTCGGCGCCCTGCTGTTGTTGCTGTTCGCCGTTACTTCGGCCCTCGCGGCCGTCGAACGCAAGGCCTATCCCACGGAAGTACCGGCCGGCATGGAGAAAATCAAAAGCCGTGAATTCGACAAGCTCTACGTCAAACCGGGGTTCCAGCCCGGCGATTATGGCAAGCTGATCATCGAAGAACCGCTGGTGGCGCTGGATGACCAGTGGGAATGGAACAATCGGACGCAGGTCACCCAGGTCGACCTGGACCGCATCTCCGGCAAAACTTCGAAAATCATGCTCGAACAATTCAGCGAAAAGCTTTCCGGCAAGTCCGGTTTCACGGTGTCGCAAGATCCCGCGGCGGCCGCGCCCATGGGTGCAGGCGTGCTGCGCCTTAAACCCTCCATGATCGACGTGTACCCGAACGCGGCCGAACTGGTGCGCGATACGGGCATCAAGGACCGCTATACGAGATCGGCCGGTTTCGCCACCTTATACCTTGACCTGTACGACGCGAACACCGGCGAGCTGCTGATGCGCATCATCGACCGTGACGAGCCGAAGAATCGCCAGACCCTGCAACAAACGAACCGCGGCACCAACTACCGGGACACCGAGTTGATGGTTTCGCGCTGGGCCAAGGCGCTGCGCAAGCATCTCGATGATCTGAACAGTGGAACCGCTTAATAAGGATCTGAATATTTACTGAATTTTCAGAGCACGAAACCGGTTTATCTCTCCGGCAGTACTCCTCCTGACGACGCGAGAGCGAAAGGCACGGCGGCGCAAGCAGCCGTGCCTTTCTTTATTCAGAAGCTCTGAATATCTTCCAGCTCGAAGCAGTCCCGCGCCAGCACGAGCCCTTGTAATCGACTGTAATCGACTTCGCTGATCCAGCGCGCGACCGGCCGTCGAAACCGGCGCGATTCCAAAGCCAGCCACTATCCCAAAACTAATGGCTGGCAGTCTCCAGCCGGCGCAGCTTCTGCTCGATTTCCTGCAGCTCTGCCACCGCTTCCCGGCTCAATGCGGCCAGCACCTCTTCGTTTTCGAGCTGCAGCGACTGTTCATCCATATTGCGGTCCAGGCCTGACGCATAGTCGCGCCGGATAGCCTCCAGCCGTTCCCATAGCTCGGAACGCTTCGCCAGTAACTCTTCTCGGGTCTCAATCATAGGAGCCGTCCTTATTCATTGCGTGAGTAAGTCTCCGACAAACCCGAGGCCCGCGGGTTTCGTCCCGGGGGCACGGCCCGGGAATTGCAACAGAAGTCAGAGCGAGGAGAAATTTTTTTTTGAATATTATGAGAAAGCTATGGATAGGAATTTTTTACGCGCTTGCCGGAGCGGCGTTCTGGCCCGCGGCGGCGGCAACCCGCCCGCAAGCGGCCCCGGCCGGCGACACGAAAACCGCGACAACCAAGGCGCTTGAAACGGGAGCGAAGCTGCTGCAAGGCAACTCCCCGCTCGCGGGTTTCGATGTCTACCTGGTCGGTTTTCATCCGCTGAAAGAAAACCCGGGGCAGCAAATGGAATCGCATCACTACTGCCACCAGGCAAATCAGGACTTCGCGCAATGCGTGCTGTTCGACGGCAACACCCAGGAATCCAACATGCATGGCGTTGAATACATCATTTCGGAGAAATTGTTCAACTCCTTGCCCGAAGCGGAGAAAAAATTCTGGCACCCGCACAACGGCGAGATCCTGTCGGGGCAACTCGTGGCGCCCGGCCTCCCGCAAGCCGCCGAGAAAACCCTGATGAAAAGCAAGATGAACAGCTACGGTAAAACGTGGCACTTCTGGAACACGGGGCACGAAGGACATGCTTCGGCGGACCGGCTGCCGCTCGGTGAACCGATGCTGGCATGGTCGTTCAACCGCGATGGCGAAGCCTTGCCCGGCCTGATCGAAAAACGCGACGGCCGCATGGAGATCGACAGCGCCCGGATCCGGGAGGAACGCGCGGAGCTGGTGAAGCTGGCCAGGCCTCAAGCCGGGGTCGACATTCTGAAAGACAGCTTCGGACGCCCCACGCAGGACATTCCCGGCGTAGTGGAGAAATAACGCGCTCAAGCTTGGCAGGTATTTACCTTAGACCTCCTCGGTAATAATCCCCGAAACTTTCCGCCCCCCTCAGCCGTTCTTAGTAGTATCGGGAAAATTACGATTAGTGTTGTTTCATGGTGGAGGTGGAGTCATGGATCGTCGCTGGAGCACTCGCAAATACCTGTCTCTCTACGCCAGTCTGGAGGTGCCTTCCTATAACAGAACGGTGGTCGGCAACCTGCGCGATCTCAGTCCGGGCGGAGCTTTTATCGAAACCGAAGTATTGCTGCCTGCCGACGCTCCCTTGACCCTCGAGTTCAGGTTTCCCGGCATCCTCTCCCAGAATACCTTTCGCCTGAATGCGCGGCTGATACACCGCCATCCCGGAGGCGCGGGCATCGCATTCGTGGGGATGTCGCCCGCGCTCATCCATGCCTTGAGCGAGGCGCTGTCCCAATACGAGCTGCAGCAGGAGCCTGACATTTTTCCGGAATTCGCGATGACCAAGAATTCTCTCTATAAGAAAAGGCTGTCTTGAGGGCGGGTTTCCCCACAATCAAGACTGTCTTAAAGGCAGCGTGAACCGGAATTCGGCGCCATAGCCTTCCCTGCTGTTGACGGTGACCTTCCCGCCGTGCGCCTCGACCAGCGTCTTGACGATGGGAAGCCCGAGGCCGTTCGTGATGGAATCCCTTTTGTTCTCGCTCGACTCGCCCTTTTCAAAGATTTTGCCGAGACGGTCTCCGGGTATTCCAATGCCATTGTCCTTGACCCAGCATTCGACGGCCTCCGCTCCGTCTTCCGCTCCGATAACGGCTTTCCCGCCGGGAGTATGCTTGATGGCGTTGGCGATCAGATTCTGGAATATACGCTTCACCATGCTCGCATCCGCAAAAACGATCATTCCTTCAGGAATTTCATTGATTACATTTGTGCCGCCCGCTTCGGCGACGGGGCGCAAATCATGAATAAGTTCCTCGACCATCGGCCATAGATCGAACTCGCGCCGCTCCAATAACGGTATCTCCGCCTGCGCATGCACGCTTTCTTTGAGGACATTCTCAACCAGCGTCTCCAGGCGTTTTGTGTTACGGGACAGGATGGACAGCATCCGCGCCGTATTTTCGTTTTTCTGCGGCATCAAAGACCCCAAGGCATTGGCGGCCAGGGAGATGGCGTTGAGGGGCGTGCGCAGATCGTGCACCACAAAGGCCAGGTACTCGTCGCGTCGCCGCCGGATCTCCAATGCCTGCTGGGCGACGAATGTCTGCACGGCGACCGCGATCGCATCGTCGAAGACCCGGTTCAGGATGTAAAAAGCCTTGTTGTGCAGTTCAATGCCGTTTTCTTCCGCAAGTTCGCAGATGCATTCGCGCAGAATCTTGTATTCCGTAATGACCTCCATCAGGTCAAAGCCTTGCTCGAATCGCTGTATGCTATGGACGGGCGGACAACCCAGAGACTCTTCCGAGCCGTACCGGGCCTGGCAGGCGTCGGCCAGCTCTTCGATCAGGAACGGAAAGTGGTCATTAAGCGTCGGAGTATCGAGCTTGCGCGCGGAAGGAAGATCCTTGATGCGCGTCCTCCACCGCTCAAGCAGAGTTGCGCATTCATGCCTGATCAGCGTTGCAAGTTGTATCAATTCATCCTGAATGGCGTGATTGCTTCCTGCGGCTACAGCGGTTTGTTTCATGACATAAGCCCCAGGGTTGATTGAACAAATTTCAGAACCCAACTAAAAAGACCGGCGCTTTGTGTAAAAGTTTATGCGTAGAATTCCCGGATCATCGGGCGGAAAATATGTAAAACCCCGGCAGGGGTATCCTGCATTGCATTCAGAAATGGAGTGACGGGACGGATTATGTACGGTCCTTGCCGCAGAAGCCGGAGCAGTCGCGTTGCATATAACCCACGATCCGACCCCGCCGGTTGACTTCGATTTCACAGCAGCGGAACAGGGCTTTCTTAAGTTGCTCGCGACCGCGCTGTACGCGCGATTTCATGCCGGAGACGGAAAGACCCAGTTGCGCGGCGACCGCGGCCTGGGCGGTACCCTGAATGTCGGTCAGCAACAGTGCTTCCCGGTAAGCCTCGGGTAATTGGCGGATCATCGGGATCAAGCATTCCGCCAGCTCCGCGTAATTATCGTTTTCTCCGGAGGCATCCGCCTCGGAAGCATCGGCCCCGGCCTGTTGCAGGGCTGTCCGCTCCGCGGCACGCCGCCGGTAATGGTCGGTAATGATGTTTCCCGCGACGCGGTACAGCCATGCGAGCGGGTTATCGGCGTTCTCGAATTTATCCTGATGCCGCGCCACGCGCAGATAAATTTCTCCGAGCACATCGTCCACGGACGCCGCATCCACGCGCCTTGCGATATAGGCGCGCAGATGCCCGTTGAACATTGTCCAGGTTTCAGGTTCGGTCATGCGCCAAGCACGGCATGTTTGTCGTTTTTCCTTCCTTATCTACGCGGCGCTCCGCGCTCGCACCCGGTGCTCCGCACCCGGGGCGCAGCATGTCGTTTCGCCTTGTTCGGTACCCGGCGCTCCGCACCCGGCCCGGCGCTCCGTATCCGGCGGATTGTCGTCGGTGATGCGATACCATTCCCATTTAAGTCCCTGCGGCTCCCGCGCCCAGACTTTGTTCTGGACCGCATGGCAGCATAACGCCTGCGTTTCGACGGAGTCCAGTATCCGGTTTTCGCCGAACCGCTGCTGCGCCCGGTCCACCTCCTTTTGCTCGAAGACTTCCACCCCCAGATGATTCAGGCGCTCGGCCGCCCGCGGGTTTTCCAGCAGTACGAGCTTTAAAGGCGGCGCGTCGATTGCAAAATTCGCATAGCCCTTGCGGACCTTATGCGGTTTCGCGTTGAAAAACCTGCCGTAGAAGTCGATGGCCTCCTCAAGGTTACGGACATTCAGAGCCAGTTGTAAACGCATGTCGGTTCTCCTTTTACAGGGTTTTAACCCTAAGACGCACCGGCGGACAAAAGGACGCAACTGTTGCGACGGATCTATCCCCTGCTTTTTGTATCCCTTGATTTCAGCAGGGCATAACCCAAGGGCAATAAAAACAGTGAAATTACCGGCGCGCTGATCATGCCGCCGATCATCGGCGCGGCGATTCGGCGCATCACCTCCGAGCCGGTGCCGCCGCCGAGCATGATCGGCAGCAGGCCCGCCAGTATCACCGCCACCGTCATGGCCTTGGGCCGGACGCGTTGCACCGCGCCTTCCATGATCGCGGCCCGCAGATCCTCGGCGCTATTGAGTTGCCCCGCCTCCCGCCGCTGCCGCACGGCATTGTTCAGGTACACCAGCATCACCACGCCGAATTCCGCCGCCACGCCGGCCAGGGCGATAAGACCGACGGCGACCGCCACCGACAGGTGATAGCCCAGCAACCATAGAAACGAGATGCCGCCTCCCAGCGCGAAGGGCAGGGTCAGCATTACCAGTGCGGCCTGCGCGCCGTCGCGGAATATGAGATACAGCAGCAGGAAAGTGATCAGCAGCGTCAGCGGAACGATCAGCCGCAGACGCTGCGCCGCGCGCTGCAGGTACTCGAACTGTCCGGTCCAGCTCAGCGTATAGCCCGGGGGCAGTTTGATCTGCGCGGCCAGCGCCGCCTTGGCGTCCGCGATGTAGCCCCCGAGATCGCTGTCGCGTATGTCGACGTAGACCCAGCCGTTGAGGCGCGCGTCCTCCGTCCGGATCATCGGCGGACCCTGCGCGATCGTTATTGCGGCGACCCGCGACAGCGTGACGTGGGCGCCCGTCGGAGTGATGAGCGGCAGATTCTCCAGGGCTTCGATATGGTCCCTCGTGTCGCGCGGGTATCGGATGTTCACCGGATAGCGCGCGCGGCCTTCGATGGTGTTCGTGATATTCATGCCGCCGACCGCGCTACCGATCACGGTATTGATGTCTCCGATATTCAGCCCGAAGCGCGCCGCCTGCAGCCGGTCCGGTACTATGTCGATATAGCGTCCGTCCACCACCCGCTCGGAATAGACGGCTGCCGTCGCGGGCAGCCCGCGCAGCACGGCTTCGATGTCGAGCCCGATCTGCTGAATCGTGTCCAGGTCGTCGCCGGCGATTTTAATTCCGACCGGTGTCCGGATGCCGGTCGCCAGCATATCGATACGCGTCTTGATCGGCTGCACCCAGACATTGGTGATCCCCGGCAGCGCCACCTTCGCGTTCATCTCCCGGATCAGCTTTTCCGGCGTCATGCCGGAGCGCCACTCGTTTCGCGGCTTCAGCTGCACGATGGTCTCCACCATTTCCAGCGGCGCGGGATCGGTCGCGGTTTCAGCGCGCCCGATCTTGCCGAATACCCGTTTGACTTCGGGCGTGCCGGCGATCAAGCGGTCGGTCTGCTGCAACAACTGCCGCGCCTTGCCGATCGACAGACCGGGCAGCGCGGAAGGCATATATAAAAGGTCGCCCTCCTGCAGTTCCGGCATGAACTCGGAACCGAGCAGGCTGTAGGGCAACAGTAGCAGCAGCCCGATGCCGAGCGCCCAGCCCAGGGTGGCGCGCGGGCGTTGCAGCAGGTACTGCAACGCGGGCCGGTACCATTCGATCAGGCGGCGGTTAAGCGGGCTCGAGGACTCGGCGGGAACCGGGCCGCTTATCAAATACCCCATCAGCACCGGCACCAGCGTCACAGCCAGGCCCGCGGCGGCGGCCATGGCGTAGGTTTTGGTGAAGGCGAGCGGCGCAAACAGCCGGCCTTCCTGCGCCTCCAGACTGAAAATGGGAATAAAGCTCAAGGTAATGATCAACAGGGAAAAGAACAGCGCGGGGCCCACTTCGCCGGCCGCGCGCGCCACCAGCGCCCAGTGCGCGCCGCCTTCCGGCGCGCGGCCGTACTTTGCGCGGTAATGCTCCAGGTGCTTGTGCGCGTTCTCGATCATCACGATGGCGGCGTCCACCATGGCGCCGATCGCAATCGCGATGCCGCCCAGCGACATGATGTTGGCATTGATGCCCTGGTACAGCATGACGATGAATGCGGCCAGGATACCGAGCGGCAGGCTGACCACAGCGACCCAGGCCGAGCGCCAGTGGCGCAGGAACAGCGCGCAGACGAAGGTCACCACCAGAAATTCCTCGAACAGTTTTATGATCAGGTTTTTAATGGCCCGATGGATCAATGGCGAGCGGTCGTAGGTTTCGACGATCTCGACGCCGTCGGGCAGGCCGGATTGCAATTCTTCGAGTTTGTTTTTGACGCTCTTGATCACGTCCAATGGGTTCCCGCCGGAGCGCATCACGATGATGCCCCCCGCAACCTCGCCCTGCCCGTCCAGTTCGGCGATGCCGCGCCGCATTTCGGGCCCGATCTGCACGGTCGCGACGTCGCGCAGCAGCACCGGCGTGCCCTGCTTCGATACCGCGACCGGAATCATGTCGATATCGGTACGGGATGTGAGATAACCGCGGCTGCGCACCATATATTCGGCCTCGGCGATCTCCAGCACGGAACCACCGGTCTCGCCGTTGCCGGCCTTTATCGCGGCCGCCACGGTCTGTAACGGAATATTCAACGCCCGCAAACGATCCGGATCGACGATCACCTGGTACTGCTTCACCATGCCGCCGATAGCGGCGACTTCCGCCACGCCGGGCAGGCTTTGCAATTCGTATTTCAGATACCAGTCCTGCAGCGAACGCAGCTCCGACAAATCGTGCGCATTCTTGCGATCGACCAGCGCATACTCGTAAACCCAGCCGACCCCTGTCGCGTCCGGCCCCAGTGCCGGGGCGGCGTCCGGCGGCAACGACTTGCCGGCCTGGTTCAGATACTCCAGCACGCGCGAGCGCGCCCAATATAAATCCGTGCCGTCTTCAAAAATAATGTAGACGAAGGAATCGCCGAAAAACGAATAGCCTCGCACCACCCTGGCTCCAGGCACCGCCAGCATGCGGGTGGCGATCGGGTAGGTGACCTGGTCCTCGACGATCTGGGGCGACTGGCCGGGATACGCGGTCTTTATAATGACCTGTGTGTCCGACAGATCCGGTATGGCGTCAACCGGCGTTCGCGCGACGGCATACACGCCCCACGCGCACAGGAACACGGCGGAGAGCAACACCAGGACGCGGTTATGGATGGACCAATCGATCAATTTAGTGATCATGGCTCGCTCCCGGCGCCGGTTCCATGCGCCGGAACGCTCCCTGCAGGCCGGCCTCGGAGTCGATCAGGAATTGCGCCGAGGTGACGACGGTATCGCCTTCCTGCAAACCTTCCAGTATTTCAATGCGCTGCTGCGTCTGCATCCCGATGGTGACGGGGGCGGGCTGAAACCGGCCCGCGCCCAGGGCCTTGATGACCCTATCCTGCCGGCCGGAGAAAATCACCGCTTCGCGCGGCACGCTGAGCACGGCCTTTTCCGGACCCCCGTAGATCACTACGTCCGCGAACATATTGGGCTGCAGCAGTCCGTCGGGATTCTGGAATTTCAGCCGTACCTGCAAAGTGCGGGTAACGGGATCGAGTTCCGGATAAATGTAATCCACCTCGCCCTCGAAAATTTTTCCCGGCAGGGCCGACACGCGGATTTCCGCCGGGCGCCCGGTTTTCACCCAACTCAGCTGCTGATCGAAAACGCTGACCTTGACCCAGACTTCGCCCAGGTCCGCGATGCTGAACAGTTCCAGGTCGGGCGTGAGATACATGCCGTGGCGCACGTTGAGCGTACCGATCACGCCGTCGGCCGGCGCCAGCAGCGGAACCTGCTTCACCGATTTCCCGGTGCGCAGAACCTCATCGATCACTGACTGAGGCACGTTCATCCGGCGCAACCGGTCCTTTGCCGACGGCAGCAGCCCGCCCCGTGACGCGAGCAGCAATTCTTCCTGCGCGTTGACGATGTCCGGCGAATAATACTCCGCCAGCGGCTGGTCCCTGGCCACGCGCTCGCCCTGGGCATGCACGTAAAGACGCTCCACCCAGCCGGTGGCGCGGGCATGCACGTGGAACAGGCGGTCCTCGTTGTAGCCGACGTATCCCACGGCCTTGATGTATTTCCACAAGGTTTCGCGCTTTACCGCTTCGGTGCGCACGCCCATGTTCTGCACGATTTCCGGCGCAATGCTGACGCCGCTGCTGCCGGCGCTTCCCGCGTCGGCGCCCTTCTTGACCAACTGCATGCCGCATATCGGGCACTTGCCCGGCTTAGCGCTGACGATCTGCGGATGCATCGGGCAAACGTAGCTTGCATCCGCATGCTTTAATGCATGTTCGACCGCGGTAGCGTCCGCGGCTTCCGCCGGCGGTTCGCCGGGAATCTGCCCCTTCGAACAGGCGGCCAGGAGCACGCACACACTCAACATCCAACTCGAATGAAATCTCATACCAGCTTCCTCGGTTCGCACTGAGAATATCAATGCGCTGACAAACGACTGCCCGGACATGACTCCGCGCAGGCTTCATGAACGAGGCAAGTCAGGCTTGGGGAGGTCGGTAAGGCGGGGAATTGCTTGCAGAAGGCGCCATCCGGGCGGGCGCAACGATCGGTTCGATTGCATGGTTCAGGAACACCGCGGCCACCGTATTCATCAAGGCCGGACTCGTGCCGACGCCGGCGCAGTGGTCACAACACTGCCTGGGAAGATGGCCGGGCCGGCAGCAGTCGCGCGGCATGGGTTGCGCCTGGTTGGCGTGCGATGCATGGCCGGGGCAGTGGGATTCGGTCTTGCTCTTCTCGGGCATAGGCATTGCAGACGCAACAGCCCCGGCGACGGGGTTCAGCGCCAGGCTCAATGCGAACCAGATATGCAGCAATTTCTTCATGCAGGCTACGGCTAGTATAGGCCGTTTTTGTTTGGGAAATATCCCGGTTTTCTGTTAAAAGGGAGAAATTTTTCAGAGTCTCCGGGATTCCGGCGACGGAAATGTCATATCGCTCGCGCAAGACACCGGCAACCCAGACGGATATCTTAAGTATGAATCTCGAAACAGTGAAAACTCTCGCGGCTTACAACCGGTGGATGAACGAGCGGCTGTATGAATGCTGCGCGCGGCTGCCGGATGCAGCCCGCAAACAGGATATGGGCGCATTCTTCAAATCCATACACGGCACCCTGAATCATCTGTTGCTGTCCGACCGGGTCTGGCTGGGGCGCTTTACCGGCAAAGCTTTCGCCGTCAGCTCGCTGGCCCAGGAGCTGTATGCCGATTTCGATCAGCTGCGCGCGGAACGCGCCGTCACCGACGCCCTCATCAGCGCATGGATTGCCTCATTGAATGCAAAGGATCTGGCGCGCGACCTGGTCTACACCACCATTGTGAATCCGCAGCAGCGCCGCACGCCGCTCTGGTTTACGTTGTCGCATCTCTTCAATCACCAGACCCATCACCGCGGCCAGCTGACCACCCTGCTGTTCCAGCAGGGCATCGACCCGGGCGTTACCGATCTGCTCGCCCTGCCGCCGGACCGGGGAGGCCTGCTCTGATTGACGGGGATCTTGTAGCCGGCAGCGGAATTCAGACCTTCAGCAAACCCCGGAATCCGCGGGCCGCGTAATAGGATTCCGCGCCGTTGTGGTACAAAAAAACCGTGTCATAGCGACGATCGCAAAAGACCGCGCCGCCGAGTTTCCGGATATCGGCGGGAGTCTTCACCCAACTCGAGGTCTTCGTATCGAATTCTCCCAGCTGTTGCAGCTGCCGATACTGCGCTTCGCTCAACAGCTCGATGCCCATGGCCTCCGCCAGATCCAGCGCGCTGTTTTTCGGTTTGTTTTCTTTCCTGGATCTCAAAGCCTCCCCATCGTAACAGAGGCTTCTGCGGCCCTTGGGACTTTCCGCGGCGCAATCGTAGTAAATGTATTCGCCGGTCTTGCCGTCATGTCCGACCACGTCCGGCTCGCCGCCGCTGCTTTCCATTGCATGGAGCGACCACAGCTTTCCGGCATCGGCTTCCAGCCTCGCCCGCACTTGCGGCCATTCAAGACCCTGATGACGCTGCATGTTCTTCTCGAAACGCTCCTGCAGCGTTTCCAGCAGTTGTTCGTGCTGCCTGGGTGACAGTTGATTTTTCCGGCTACTCATACTTTTTCACCTCTCATCTATGGAGCGCGCGTATACCCTTGTCAGATATTCCCCTTAATTTATTTTTGGACATTCATTCAAAATTCAAAACCCGCAGTGTAAATCTTTCAAATGCTTTATTTAATAGGTGATCGCGCGATGGAACCCTTTTCCTCGCGGCTCCGTGTTTATTAATAAGACACAATGGAATCTTCGGAGGATAAACATGGAACGTCTGGAGCGCCGCTGGAGCACCCGGAAGAATCTTTATGTGAACGTCGACTTGCATGTTCCCGCCTATTACAGCTATTGCAAACGAGTAATACCCGCGACTTTACTCGATATTAGTCTGGGCGGCGCGTTCATCGGAACGCAGCTACCCCTGCCGCCCGACACCGTTTTTGCCATCAAGCTCAAAATCCCGGATGTTTTCGTGCGCAACGGCTTCCGCCTCCATGCGAGGGCTGTCCACAATACGTCGCGCGGCGTGGGCGTATCCTTCGTGGACATGCGAGCCGGGCTTGTCAATGTACTGATCGAGGCTTTGTCCAGGCAGGATACCCGGATCAAACCGGCTAAACCCACGATATATCCCGGGTTTGCCGTCCATAAAGCACTCCCTGCTTAAGGCGATTTATGGATCGTGACGCGCAAAAAGGCTGGACTTATACGCAGATTTCTTTGTTGTGGGAATTGGCCGAATGCCATGCTTCCGTCGCGGAGATTTGCGAGTGCGTGGGCAAAACCTGCGACGAGGTTTATTCAAAGGCGGCTGATCTGGGAATCACCTTTACATTCGATCAATCGTGGTCCGCTCGGAAAACGTCCCAAGGAACGGATACTTGACACCCTTCGTGAATTTTCTTTCCAGGTGTTACGCGGCTACCCCGCCGCTTACACCACCTACCCCTATTTATTGCAACCCGCTCAAATGGAGCTTGAGCGGTTTATTCCGGGGCTCAAGCTCCATATGCCGGCATGCGGTACAATTCGCTTTCCCGCCGCCTTGGCCGACGGTTTTATTCGCGAGCTTCCCGCCGTTCCTGCCGATTCTCCTGGCGCATATCGCGTCTTTCTTCGCGGTTCTGCTCACGGGCTTCCTGGCGGTCCTGACGATTATCCTGCCGTGCGTCGCGTCTTTCTTCACGGTTTTCTTCGCGACCCTCCCGGCGTTCCTGGCGGTTTTCCTGGCGTTCATCGCGTCTTGCTTCGCGGTTCTGTTCGCGATTTTCCTGTCTTTCGTTCATAACATCCTCCGATCGGGGTTGGCGTTTCAACGAGAAGCGCAATCGCCCCTCGCGCTGTGCGCATAAGTACATCAGTAATTTTTCACCAGCTAAGTGCTTCAAGAAGCCGATATAACTTATGTTCAGATATTGAATAATGCCGTATTTCATAGTTCCTGCCGGCGCAAAGCGAACTCAGGCATGTTCCATGCAGAGAACGGGCGCTTGGCAATCGAACCCCATCACATTTATACGAACAAATCGGATATAAGCCCCTGATTCAGGAGACGTGAAATGGCTGAGGATACAAAACGAACAACGCGAGCTTACAACCGCTTCAAGCAATATCACGGCAAGCGTTACACCGGCATGCCGGTCGGCCGCTCTCACAAATGGAATTACGACCGGGGCGAATGGCGGGAGCGCAAGCTCAGCCCGGACGAATGGGAAATCTTCTACCAAACCACCAAGCGGCGCGCGGTCCGCGCACCGGAAGAATCCGGCGTCCCCGTCGGCACCGAATACAACTGGCTTATCGTTTCGCATCAGCGCGTCGACAAGCTCGACGCCAACAGTTATATGACCTACATGGAGGGCAGGAAATTTAAAATCGCGCACAAGCGCGCACACAAGGATACGTGGAGTTCGAGCGAAAAGCTGCAGCGCAAAAAAGTCATTCAATATCTGAAGCAGATGATCGCGGAGCTTGAACAGGCCGCTGCGACCGCCGATCTCCCCTACAGTGTCGGCGAACACGAGCATGTCTACGGCCTCAACCTGCGTACGAAGGACGAGTTGCTCGCGCTGGCGAGAGACTACGGCATCTCGGTCAAGACCAGCATGAAACGCGATGAGCTGCTGCACGCCGTGCAGGCAGGACTCAATCAAGGAAAATCCGCAAAGAGTTACGGAGAAAATTCAGTACATGCCGAAAGGCCGCCGCGATCGAAAACCAAAGTGGAAACAAAACGCTCCGGCATGAGACCGGGCATGTAAAGGACAGCACCCTTTCGATACGTTTTTATACGATGAATTTCTGCAGGAAAAACTTAACTTTTTGCAGTCATCCATAAAAGCCGGCAGTACTTCCGTTCTTTGTCGGGTTGCTGAATTTATCCGCACTTTTTAAAAATTGTCCGGGCGCATTAATAAGTATTAACATGCGGGACGTTCGGCAGCCGCTGGACAGATGCGGCTTGCAAGGCCGACTCATACACGAGAGGGGACTCACAATGAAAACATTCATCAAGTATGGAGTGCTGTTGTCAGGTCTGTTGCTGGGCACCCAGGCGTTTGCAGCGTATACCTGTACGGCGACGCCTTCGAACACGGGCGGGACCTTTTTCCAGGTGGACGTGAGCGTAACCAACAGCGGTACCACGGCGCTCAGCAGCTGGACCGTTACTCTGAACTTCCCTGAGCAGGTCACCGTGACCACTCAGTGGAACGCCACCCGCACCGGCACCAACCCCGGCACCAGCTTCCAGTTCACGAACTGCTGCAGCTGGCAGTTGCCGGCGCCCGGCCAGACGGCCGCGAACGTGTTCGGCGTGCAGGGCAACCACGACGGCAGCTTTATG
>DASUFE010000083.1:0-14889 GCA_036274675.1 Gammaproteobacteria bacterium | reverse complement strand
CTCTTCCCGCGCGCCGTCGCGATCCGCCACTGCCGTCAGCGTGAAGGTGTATTTGCCGGGCATCAGCTCGCCGGGCGCTATCGAATGACTGTGCGCGCCGCTCGCAAAGGGCTCATCGTCGATCAACCTGGTCTTGGCGTGCTCGTTGGTTTCATCCGCCATTTCGAGGGTAACCCGCGCGCTTTCGGTAAGCTCGAATTCAAACAGGTAGCCGACATCGCAGCTGCGCTGGTTGAGCAGGTCGACCTGCTGCTGGATGAGCACGGAGCGGGTATAGCTTTTGATGAGCTTATTGCGTATCGGCAGCTGGAAACGGTCGGAGCGCACCTCGGTCCGGGAACCGCCGTTCAGCACCAGCTCCGCCTCGTAAAGCCGGGTCGGATCCAGCACCGTGCCGCGCGGCAGCGTGACCTCGCCGGGGCCCTTGCGCGTGGAACCCGTGCGCGCGTCCAGAATGGCGCCGTCTTCGTACAGCAGCACCTGGGTGAGGCCGCTGCGGTAAATTTCGGGCGCGACGTCGTATTTGATCTTGAACGGGTATTCGCTGCGCTGATCGGCATTCACATAAACCGATGCGGGGCTGATGCCCTCGGGCGTGTTAAGCGAGCTTACGTCCTTAATCCTGGGGTCGACGCCGAAGGCGCCGCTGACCGTGAAGGTGCTCTTGTCGGCCCAGTACGGCCTGCCCCCGTTGTCGCAATAATCAGGAAGCGGAATGGAATTGAGGCCGGTCACCACGGCTTGCACGTTATTGAGGCCGGGGATCGGCGAAGTGGTAAGGAAGGCTTCAAATTCTCCCGCCCCGCGCGCGCTGGTCCCGCTCATCGAAGCGCCGGCAGTGAGCGCGCTGAACGTAATACCAAGGCCGGCGCCGAACGGCGTGAAAACATTGGTGCCGTCGCTCAGATAGGAGCTGACCCGGATCGGGTTTTCGTAACGCTCGCCGGCGCGGGTGGCGGCAATAATTTCGCCGAATTCATTGATCAGATTGGTGCGGGTTATCGACAGCACCGGGCAGATCTCGCAGGGCCTGATGGGATCGGCGGGTATTCCCGCGACCTGATTCGTCGAATAGCCGAACTGCAGCGCCGCCAGGCCCGGGGCCTGCACGGTTATGTTGTGGAGCCGGAAGCCGAGGCCCGCAATGGCGGCGACGAAAACGCCGTCAAAGCGGCTATTGACGGTAACCGAGGCCTGGCCGCACATGCCGAGTACGGGATTCGGACAATTGCTGGAGCCGTCCGCACGCACCTTGGCGTCATAAACCGCCCCGTTCTGAAACGGCGGGCAGGTCCCTTGCTGGCTGGATGCGATCGATGCCGTGACCGGAATGTTGGAAATCGTGTTCTCGTACTGGTCGACAACCAGGGCGCTGATGTTGGCCAGCGGCAATCCCGGAATCACATCCAGCTGCTTGTTACTGACTAACTTTAACTGCGCCGGCGCGCCGGGCAACGTCAGCGCACTGAACGGCTTAACTGTCATCAGGGTCCCGAAATCGCTGTCGACGCTGGCGTCGATCTGATTGAGCGCCGCCTGCGTCGAGTATTGCTCGCCCGGATTGCGGATGACGAATATCGAATTGTTATCGGTCTTCTCACCGAGCGTGAGCACGGCGGAGGCGATACCGAACTGGTCGGTGACCGCGGTGGTGGCGTCGGCGCCGTTAAATTTCGCGCCGCCCGCGGTAACCCGGAAAGTGACCGTCGCGCCTTCGACCGCGGCGCCGCCGCTGTCGCGCACGATGACCGCGAGCGGGGTTTCCAGCGGCTGACCCGCCTCGCCCGTCTGGCCGTCGGTATTGCCGAGCACGGAAATCGAAGCGGCCTCGCCGGGATTCAGGTTCGGCGGCGGCGAGTTCGCGGCTGCGAGCGCCTTGCGCAGCCACTCCAGTATCCAGGCTCCGCCCGCGGTCGAACCGCCGGCCAGTCCGCCGGCGATAAAATAGCCGCCGGCGCCGTTCGCCGGATTCTCGACGCGCCAGACGTGGCCGCGCCAGTTCTGCAACTGGATCGCCTGCGCGGGCGTGGTCACGGTAAAGCCGAGGCCGACCCAGTTGGCGATGTCGGCCGCCGCCGACGCGGGATGGGTCAACAACGATTTTTGCGCCGCGAAGTTGGCGCTGTTGAGCGTGAGTATATTCAGGCTCTGTGCGGCGGCGAGCTGCAGGCCGCGGTCGGCGGAAACGCTTTCCGCCAGGAACAGTTGTTCGAAGACGCCATGCTCCAGGGCGGAACCCTGCAGGGCCGCGAGGCGCATGAAGTCGCTTTCGCGCGCGGCCTCGCCGTTGCGCGCCAGCGGCTGCGCCACGCGCAGCACGGCATCCAGCGTGACGGCTTCCCAACTGATCCGGGCCGGCTGCCCGAGCACCGTGTCCACCCGCATGCTGTTGCTGACGATCGCGAGCGAGGGTAACGGGCGGATCAGCGCGACATCGAGCAGACCCGCGAATTCGCGTTCCGCCGCGTCCCACTGCGCGGCATATTCATAAGCCACGCTGTCGAGCAGCTTCGCGCCGAGATACTCGGTGTCGGCCGGATCATTCTCGGGAACTTTATGCGCGGTCTCGCCGGCGGTGAGCGCCAGCGCATGATAGCTGCCGGAAAGAACGCGGCGCTCGATGCGCTCGATTCCGTTGGGACCCGTGATTTCGATTTCCAGGCGATGCGGCACGCCGGTCGCCAGCACGCCGGCGCCCACCGCGGTCTGGCGGCCGTTGATGCGCAGTTGCGGGCGCAGTTCGATCAGATACGCCGGCGCCAGGTCGAGCCCGCCGAACAGGTTGGTGGTTTTCTGGTCATCCACCGTGGCCGGCAGATAGGACAAGGTCAGACGTTCGCCCGCGAGCTGCGCCAGCGGCGCGGAATAGTCGAGTACTTTCTCATCGTTGGCATTCACGCCCTTGTACATCACGACGTGCATACGATGGCGCCTGGTATCGGCAAGTTCGGGTGCTTCCGCCGTGACCGCGGTCACGCTGACCGGAACGGTATTGGGCAGCAGGCCGAGCGACTCGCTCTTGACTGTGATGGAACCGAGTTTCGATTCGTAGCCGGCGGTGTCGCCCGAGTTTTGCAGATACTGCTGGACCAGTCCGCGTACCTGTTGCAAGAGGTCGGAAGGCTGCCGTTGTTGCAGGTAGCCGGCGAGGATCTGGTCGACCGTAACCGTGAGCTGTTTCAGCACGCCGGTCGCGGGCGTGATCTGGTAATCCTTGAGCGCCGGCATCAGCGGCAGCCAGCTGCCCCCGGACGCATCGACCATGGCGCCGCGATAGTTGGTGTAAGGGATATAGGCCGTGACCCAGGTGTGTTCGATTTTCACGGAGCTGATGCGCCCGCCGCTGATCACCGCGCTGTAGGCGATGCCGGCCTGGCCAAGGGCTTTGGTGACCAGGGCGGCGTCCGCGAGGCCCAGGCTCTGCGCCACTTTCGAAACCGGCAATTCGATCACGCCGTGCACGTAGCGGCAGGCCAGTCCGCTGGCGCGGAACAGCGCGATCAGCAGGCTCGCCTGGTCGACGTCGTTGCCGGCGCGCTGACGCAGGGCGCCGAGCGCGCCTTTCATACCGCCGGCATACCATTCGGTGCGGATGCCGTTCCTGACGAACTCGTAGATGCGGATGTAATCGTGGCCCAGCGCCTGCGCCTGTTCGAGGATTTCGGGCGCGAGCGGCGCATCGGCGGTGCCGGCCATGTCGGCGGCGGCGGGCTGCGGCTCGCCGGGATTCAGATAGCTCGGCTGGATGGGATTCGCGGTATCGGGATTGCGTTGCGCGGTGACGATGCGGCGGTACGGCAGGAAGGTCGCGCCCAGTATTTCCGGCTGCGGCCGGCCGTTCCGTTGCTCGATCAGCGGCAGCGCCTTCGCCGCGGCCTTGCGCAATTTCGCCGCGAGCGGCGCAATATCATGCTCGCTCCGGGACGCGGTTTCACCCGTGCCCGGGAAATCCGTCCATACCGTTTCGAAGAGTCCCAACAGATCTTCCGCGGCGGATTGATAGCGGTCGCGCGCGCCGCGCAGCCGCTGCCCGAATACGGAACCGGCGCCGCCCTGCTCCAGGCGCGCGCCGACGCGGTTGAAATTTTCCTGCATCAGCAGGTGCGCGGCCTGCAACTCCATCCAGGCCACATAGAGCGCGTCGATATCGGCGCGTCCCGGATTCGCGGTATCGAGGAAAGCGCGCAAGCGCGCCGCGAAGGCGTCGAGGCGGCTGTTGAGTTCGAAGGCCTGATCGGGCGCGGGCGGTTGCGGCACGATCGCATGCGCGCCGGCCAGCGCGCGCAACTGGCCGAGCAATTTGCCGGTGTCGGCGCCGGCGGCGAGAGCTTGCGCATATTGCCGCTGCAATCCGGTGAAATCGGCTGCTTGGGCGGGAACCGTGCCCTGTTTGCCCAGGGCGTAAGGCTGGAACGCGCACAGGCCGGCGCAGATACCCAGTAACATGCCCTTCGGTGACAGTTTGTGAAGCCCCATAGCAGCCCGGTTATTGTTGTTGCTTGAAACAGCGCTGGAGCCGCCCGGCCCGCGCAATCACTTTATTAATAGTGTTACCGGTGTTTGATGTACTGTTCCCTGACCGGTAAGTAAAAATGCTTACGGCGTATTAAAACAGCAGACCTGTTTTGAATCAAGCATCAATTAATGTTTTCTCGAAGAGAGAACGAGCCAGCTCAAAAGAAACAAATTTTTTTTAAATCAATTACTTAATTTATTTTCTTAATTGATAGCTTAAAGAGCTGAAGCATTCGTGATGGGTTTGAATTGAAGAAAGACCCGCTATTCATCGGCTGGAACGGTGGAACGCCTGCCGGCCCCGGGCAAACGCTTGCGCTCTTCCGGAATATATTCGAACACCCAGTCGGAATAGTTCGCGGCGTCGGCAAAACCTTCCAGTTCCGGCGGAAAGCCCGCCTTTTTCAGCGGCTCATCCCGGCTGCGGCTGGCTATGCCGCGGATGCCGCCATCAAGATCGGGAATGATTTCCCAACCCGCCGCGCCCGGATCGCCCGCTTGCATGGGATCCGGATACAGCTGGCGCAGATGGCGCTTGTTGACGTAGCGCGGGTCGTGCAACAGATCTTCGAGCCGTTGCGGATAGGTTTTAACGCCCTGACCGGCCTCATAGTAACCGCGGATTGCGTTGCGGTACGCCTGCCCGCGGAACAGTAACTCCGCTTCGCGCTCGGCGCGCAACCGGGTGGAAACGACCGTGACCTGCGTCTCGGCGAAAATCGCCAGCAATGCGACCGCGATCAGCGCGACGAGATAGGTGTAACCCTGCTGCCCGCGCGGTCGGCGCCGCGGCACGGCGGCCGGTTTAACCGGCGGATTCCCAGCTGTTGATATCGCGGCTCTCATCTTCTCCGCCCTCCTTCCCATCGGCGCCGAACGAAACGATTTCATAACCTCCGTTGCGTCCCGGTGTCTTGTAATAGTACGGATTGCCCCAGGGATCGAGCGGGATTTCCTTCCTGAGATAAGGCCCGTTCCAGTTCTGCACACCGTCCGGGCGGTCGCGCAGCACGGACAAGCCTTCCTGCATGGTGGGATATCGCCCGGTGTCGACGAAGAAACCGTCCAGCGCGTTCATGAAATTGCCGATCTGCGCCGCGGCCACGGTCTGCTTGGCGGGCTTGATGCGGCCGTAAAGCGCGGGCCCCACCAGCGCGGCGAGCAACCCGATAATCACCAGCACGATCAACAGCTCGGTCATGGTAAAGCCCGGCGCGCGATGACGATATGGATGTGAATATTTTTTCATGATTACCTGCTTGCGTAATTTATCGGAAGCCTTGTTTACCAATCGCCGTAGGACTGGCCGTCGAGCGACGCGCCCTCGGCGCCGCTCTTGACATCGATAATACCGCCGCCGGATTCGGCATCGGCCGGGATCTGGATCCAGCTGTCGTGCCGATCCGTCACCGGATCCAGCGGTACCTTGCGAATATAGTGTTTCTCCACCAGTTGCTCCAGGGTCTGCGGATAGCGGCCGGTGTCGGCGCGAAAATCGTCGATCGCCTTGCGCAACGAATACAGGTTTTCCTTCAACACCGCTTCCCGCGCCCGGTGCACCGAGGTCGATACAACCGGAGTGACCAGCGCCGCCAGCAACGCAACCACTGTCAGCACGACCAACAGCTCCACCAGGGTAAAGCCGGACCTGCGTTTACCAGTCTTTATAATAGGTGCCATTCAATGCCTGCCTTTCGCTGGTGCTGCGGACATCGTACACGTCCTCGCCGCCCCAGATCGAGCTGTTCGGCGCATCCTCGTAGCCCAGCATGCGCCACTGCTCCCGGAGAGGCGCGTCGGAATCGGCGAAAGGGTCCGCCGGAATGCGTCGCAGGTAGCGCTTTTTCGTTCCCGCGGCGTCGGCCAGCGCAACGCCGTCAACGAGCGCCTCCAGCGATTCAGGATAACCGTTGTCGCTGACTTCGTCGGCCAGGCTGGAAAAACGCCCGTAACGCCAGTCCTCATGAAACACATCGATCGCCTCGCGGATCGCGCGCAATGAGCGCCTCAGTTCCAGCTCCTGCTCGCGTCGCAATGCCACTTCCGCGTACGGCAATGCAACCGCCGCCAGTATCGACAGAATTACCAGGGTGACCAGCAGCTCCACCAGCGTGAGGCCGCGGACTCTCATCCGGTGTTTTTTCACAACCGCGAGCATTCGCTATTTAATGACAACCCGCGCCGCCTTGACCTGGGCGTTGGCCGTCTCGCCGTCGACGGTCCGCAACGCCGGCGCCTTGTAGACGATATAGGAGATGCCGGGTTTGATGCCTTTCATGCGCAGGCGCGCGAACACGACGGGCGCGTCGGTCGTCAGCCCCGATTTGCTTTTCACCGTCAGCCCGATCAGGCCCTTGCCGGTCTCCGGCCGGGCCTCGAAACCGTCGAGCGCCAATTCGCCCGCCTCTCCCGACACGAACCCCAGCAGTTGCGGGTTGAACAGCAGCTGCAGCGGCATCTCACCGATTCCGTTCAGCTTCTCCGCCATCAGTTCGAGCTGTATCTCCTGGCCCGCCGGGGCCTCATATTCGGTTTTGGCGAAGCCGAGCTGGGCATTGATGGCCGCGCTCTCGGGCGGCGGCGCGGCGACGCCGGCGGCGACAGCCGGCTGCGGTTCGGCATCGGAGCTGTCTTCGGCCAGCGCATCGCCGGCGAGGGCCGCTGCGGACCCGCCGCGCAGCGCGCCTTCCGTTTCCAGCGAAGCGAAAATGGGTTCGTTCGTATACAGTGTATCGGTGCCGGAATAGAAGCTCTGCCGGGATTTCTGCGGCAGATCCCAGGGCCGCACCACGCGCGGCGTGATCGTAAGCAGCACGTCGGTGCGATTTTTGGAGTCGTCAAAGGAAGTAAACAGCGCGCCTATGACCGGTATATCGCCGAGGCCGGGCAATTTCACGCGGTTCTTGCGCTCCTCGTCGCGTATCAGCCCGCCGAGTATGGCGGTTTCGCCGTCGCGGAGCAGCATGTACGTCTCGGCGTTACGGGTGCCGATGCTGTACGCGGGTTCATTCTGGGTGCCGAGGTTCTGCCCGAGCGAACTGACTTCGAGTTTGAGATTTACGGTGGCGGAATTGTCGTAATGGACCACCGGCTGGACGTCGAGCTTGATGCCGATATCGGTATATTGGAAAGTGGTGCGCGTCTGCCCGGTCGCATCCTGGATAGTCGACTGGCGCAACGGCACCCGGTCGCCGATGTGGATCTTCGCCTCTTTCTCGCTGATGACCCGGATCTTCGGGTTCGCCAGGGTTTTGGCGTCAACGTCCTGCTTGAAATAGCGGAACGTCACGGGCGACACGGTGATCGAGCCGGTCTCGAAGGCCTGATGAATATCCACCTTGCCGGTGGTCTTGTCGAATTGCGCCGTGATGGAAGAACCGAAATCGAGGCCGATCTGCTCCGCCTTGTTACGGTTGACCTCGAGGATCTCGACGTCGAGGATGACTTCCGCCGGCTTGCGGTCATTGATCTCGATGATCCGCTCGACCAGCGACAGGATTTCCCCGGTATCGCGTATCAGCAGCGTGTTCAACTCCTCGTTGGGGACCATCTTCTTCGGCGTCACCAGCGCCTTGATCACTTCGGCCATCTCCTTGGACCGGATGTTCTTCAGGTGAAAGACCCTGATGATCTGGTCTTCGTACTGGCCGCGCTTTTCCTTGGTGTCCGGCGCGATCAGGATGGTGTTGCGCCCGATCTGCTGGTAGAACGTCTTGGTGGTGGTCATCATCAGGTTGATGGCCTGCTGGAAAGTGACGTCCTTGGCGAACAGCGTCACCGGGACGCTTTTGACCGAATCGTCGAAAATGATATTGATGCCGAAGGATTCGGCCAGGAATTCGAAGGCGGTGCGGATGTCGGTGCGCCGGAAATTGAGCGATATCGGGCGGCTGGATTTCAGCGCCAGTTTGTCGGAGAGCCCCTGCTCGCGCGACGCCAGGAGGGTTTCCAGCTCCTTGGCCGCGGTCTCGTGTTCGGGGTAGATATCGAGCGCTTTCTGATAGGACTTGATCGCATCCGACACCTGGCCCGCCTGCAAATCGCGCCTGCCTTCGGCATAGTAGGTGTCGGCCTCCTTTCTCGCGAGGGCCGTCGTCATGGCCGATGTCAGCTTGCTGTGCTCGGGCATGGCCGTCAGCCCCTGCTGGTACTGCTCGATGGCGCCGTCTATATTGCCTTGCTGCAGCATGCGCAGGCCCTTCTGGTAATAGTAATCGGCCGCCTTGAGCTCGATCTGCTGCATTCGCGATTTGGCGCCGGGATCCGCCGGGTGCTCGCTGTACGCCTTGCGGGCCGCGACCACCGCCTGCATCCACTCTTCCTGCGCCACGTAGCCGTCGATCCGGCTCTGCGTCGATGCGCACGCGCAGAGCGTCAGCACGAAAAACCATTTTGCGGCGGGCGTCAGCACGGCGCGATTTACAGCATTGAAAACTTTCACGAACTCTCGTCTCCCGTTAATTCGACCCGCTTTCTTAAACCCGTTTCAGTGTCGAGCAGCGTCACGGTATTTTCGTCGACTGTTTCGACCAGATAGCGCCCGTCCAGCAGTTTGCCCTCGTCCCCGGTGTAGGTCTTGTCGTCCTTGATGATAAAGGCCTGGTAACGCCCCTGATTATAGACGATGCCGACCAGGGTGAACGAATCGAGCGCGCTCCGCGCCGCTTCCCTCGAAGCGTCGCGCGCCGGCGCGGCCGCCGCCCTGGCCGGCCGCGCGGGGGCCTGCCGGCCGGAAACCGGCGCCGCGGTCGCGAAAAACAAATCCCGCTTCACCGTCGCGATGCCGGGGGGCGGCTGCAAACCGGCCCTGGAGACGAGACGAAAATCCGCTTCCGCGAAATCCGCCGGAACGGGAGCACCCGCGTCGCGGACGGGCGCATCCTCCGTGAACAGCCATTGCCGGAGATTCAACAGCAGCAACAGTGCTATTACGGCGCCGGCGGCCTGCTTCCGGTTCATGGCGCGCTTCCCCGTTTATATGCGACGACTCGCAATATCGCCTGCACGATTCCCGGCTGGTTGCGCGCATGCTGCACGCGCAGCTCTCCGGTTTCAATCCAGGCTGCCGACTGCCGCAGTTCGAGTAAATAACGGCGCAACGCAGGATAAGATCCCCGCAGCGTTATCTCCTGCTGATACGCGATATAGCCCGCGGCGGGAATCTTCTCGGCATAGGTCTGGGCGTCCACTTTCAGCCCGTTCTTTTCCGCCAGCTCCGTCAACTGCCGCGCGATTTCGGACTGGCTGAAATTCCGTTGCAACATGCGTTCGAGAGCTTCCAGCTGGGGCAGCGACGCCGCGGCAAGCCGCGTACTGTTTTCGAGCTTGACGTTCACAACCTGCTGCCTGCGCAGTCGCGCGACCTCGTCCGCGAGCCGCTGGCGTTCCGCACCGGCTGTCCACGCCAGAGCTGACATGAGCAGGCAAAGAACCGCCGAGCCGGCCAGCGACAGCGCCGCCGCCCTGAGCGCGGGCAGGCGGAAAATATAGCGGATGAAAAGCCGATCAAACATCGGGTTCATCGGTACCTCCGGAGAGGCGGATTTCATACAGCATGGCCGCGCCCCGTTCCGGTTTGCTCTGCTTGAGCAGGGTAAGCCGCGGAAACGGGTTGCCTTTTTCCAGGGCCGGCAGGAAAGCGGCGTCCGTGGACTCGACCTCCAGCACCGCCTCGTCCTGATCGCCGCTGTAACGCATACTCTTCAATACGGCGCCGGCCGGCATGACGTTTTCAAGAGCCGCCAACAGTTCGCTGATATCGCGCCCGCCGGGCGCGAGTCCGTTCAATTCGCCGATGCGGCGCCTGATATCGTTGAGTTCGGCGGCATTCTTTAACGTCCTGGCCGCAACATCAAAATCCGCCTGCCGGCGCTGCAGCTCGGATGCCTGCTGCCGCAACTCCGGAATTTCCGCGCGCAACCGGAGCCAGCTCCAGCATATCGCCAGCGCCAATATGAGCAGGGCCAGTCCGGCGGCGGCGCAGCCGAGAACCAGGCGGGCGATCGTGTTTTCAACGGGACTGACGAAACTGATTTCGATTTTCATGCTTCACCGCACAAGGCGTAACAGCAGGCCGGGATGCCGGCCGCCGGATCGCGGCAACGCCCGGAGAAATCCACGTATGCGGCTTCCTCGCTGAGGCGCTCGTTAAGCAAACCGACGAAACGGCGCGCGCTCGGGGCGCCGCCCGCGACATAGATTTTTTCGATCCGCCGCCCGGAACCGGCCCTGACGTACGAGGTGATGAGCCGTTCCGCCTCGGAGACAATCCCGCGCAGCTCCGGATCCGTAACCGCATCCGCCTGTTCGCGCCAGTAGCCCCGCAGCAAGCGCGGGCGCATCGCCTCATCCCATAGCAACAGGGACCAGAAATCGTTTTCGAAGCTCAGCAGCGCGCCGTTGCGGCCGCCGCCGCCCGGCAAGGCGTTGAAGACTGAAATGGCGGAAACGCCGAGTGCCGCCGGAAAAATTCCAAAACCGCGCAAGGCATGCCCGATCCCGTCGGTCCAGGCCCCGGCGACGGCCGCCGCGAGCAGCAGCTTCCTGCCGCCATCCGCGCCCAGATCCCGCGCAACACAGGCAAGATTATCCGCATCGAGGTAGAGCTCTTTCTTGAACAACCAACGCGCCAGTTCATCGCGTTCACGCCGCGTTTTCGGCATTGCATCGAGTTCGAACACGGCGAGATTGACCGCGGGGTCGGGCAGTGCGATCCGTACCGGGTTGTAGCGTCCCGCGTCCGCGGAGCGCAGAAATTCGGCGAGGGCGGTTCCCGCCGCAACGATCGCCTCGCGACCCGCTTCTTCGGAGAATGGATTGCGTTTGAAAGGAACACGCCGGTTCAGCGCCAGCCGCAACTCTCCTTCGGCGGCCGCGACACCCGCGATCCACGCGCCGCCGCGGTCCAGCAGCACGCCGGTGCGCTCGCCCGGATTATGGACGGGCCGCAGCAGCCGCTCAATCAATGCTTGTAACACGATTGATTTCCTGCAGCGTCGTCTGGCCGGCAAGCAGTTTCTCCAGGGCGGACTGGCGGAGGCTGACGAAACCTTCGTTACGCGCGGTCTCGAGCAGTTCCATGTAACCGCCGCGCCGGACGATCTTTTCCTTTATCGCGGGGCTCGCCTGCAGATATTCGGTAATCGCCAGCCGGCCCAGATATCCGGTATTGTGACAATCGGCGCAGCCCGCGCCTTCGTAAAAGTCACGCCCGCGGCATGCAGCGGGATCGAGCCCGGCCTGTTCAAGAACAGCCGGCGCCAACGCGACGGCGCGCCGGCAGCCCGGGCAGATGCGGCGGATCAATCGTTGCGCCATTACGCAATTCAACGCGGAAACAAAGTTGTAGAGATCGACGCCCATGTGCGTGAAGCGCGCGATCACATCGAGGGCGTTGTTGGCGTGCACGGTGGTCAGCACCAGGTGCCCGGTCAGGGCGGACTGAACGGCGATCTGCGCGGTTTCAACGTCCCTGATTTCGCCGACCATGATCTTGTCGGGATCGTGCCGCAACACCGACCTCAAACCGCGCGCGAACGTAAGATTCTTCTTCTCGTTTACCGGGATCTGCACGATGCCCTCCAACCGGTATTCGACGGGGTCCTCGATGGTGATGATTTTTTCAGCGCCGGTGTTGAGTTCGCCCAGCGCGGCGTAGAGGGTCGTCGTTTTGCCGCTGCCGGTAGGCCCGGTAATCAGGATCATGCCGTAGGGTTCCCGGATCGAGCGCCGCAATCTTTTAAGATCGAGCTCCGAAATCCCCAGGCTCTCCAGAGAGAGGCTTCTGCCCGCGTCGGTCAGAGAACCCTTGTCGAGAATGCGGATGACTACATTCTCGCCATGGGTTCCGGGAAGCACGGAAACGCGGAAATCGATATCGCGCTTGCCGAGCCTGAGCTTGAAGCGGCCGTCCTGCGGAACCTGCTTCTCGGCAATATCCAGATCGGCCATCACTTTGAGCCGGGATATGAGTGACGGATGATGCGCCGGATCCAGAGTTTCCATCGCATCGTAGATAACGCCGTCGATCCTGTATTTGACCGCCAGGCCGGTTTCGTAAATCTCGATGTGAATGTCGCTGGCCCGCCGCTGAATGGCGTCGTGAATGATGGTATTGACCAGCCTGACGATCGTTCCCGAATCGTCCTGCCTGAGTTCGTCCAGAACCAGGGTTTCTTCCTCGCCCGCGTCGTTCTCTTTTATTATCTCGATGCGGAAATCTTCCGAAACGCCCTTGAGGATCTGCGCCGAACCTTCGCTGCGCTTGAGCGCCGCGCGGATCGCGTCCGGAAAGCTTACCAGCAGCTGGATCTGCTTGCGGGTGACCTGCTCCAGCCGGGTCTGCATGGAAAGATTATAGGGATTGGAGGTTACCACCTGCAGCACGTTGCCCGACAGACTGTAAGGCGCCACCTCAAGCTTGTAAGCGACGGCGGCGGGCAGGCAGTCGAACAGGGCGGGAGTGATTACATAGCCGTCCAGGCTGACATACGGCAGCCTGCACTGCTCGGCCACGGCGGAATAGAGCGAGCCTTCCGGCACCAGTTTCTCATCGAGCAGTTTTCTCATCACCGCCGCGTCCGGTTCGCGCGCATAATTCTCGGCCACCGCCGGCCCGATATGGCGCTGATCCACCAGAATACTGATAAGGCTGCGGCTTTTAAAAGGTGTAGTCATCGTGTGACGGTCATTTTATGACTTCGGCCATGCTGAATATCGGCAGGTACATGACGATTATAATCCCTCCCAGGAACAGCCCGATCAACAATATGAGCAAAGGCTCGATCAGCGCCATGACGCGGGCGAGGTAGTGATCGACCTGCTCCTCGTAAAATTCGGCGACTTCGGCGAACATTACTCCGAGGTCGCCGGTGCGTTCCCCGACCTGGATCATTCTCACGGCCGTCACCGGCAATGCCGCCGTCGTTTCCAGGGATTCGGCAAGGCTCTTCCCCGCCACCACCATCTCCCTCGCCTGCCGCAACCGGCTCGCGGTCATCTGGTTGGCGGACGCTTCAACGGTCGCCTGCATGGCGGCGGCGAGCGGCATGCCGCTCTCAAGCAGGGAGCCCAGGGTTCTGCCGAGCCGTGCATGCGTGGTGGCGTTATAAAGTGCGTTGAACACCGGAATCCGCTCCTTGAACGCATCGATCCGTTTGCGGCCGTCTTCGGAAGCGCCGAGGAAGCGGTATCCGGAATATCCCGCCGCGGCCAGGGCCGCCAGCACCGCGATGCAAACCGGCAAGTGCTGCACGACCTGCATCAGCAACAACGTGGGCCAGGGAAGTTCGGCTTCGAAGTCGACGTACATGCGGATAAACCTCGGCATGACGAATACGAACAGCACCAGCAGCGCGAGCGCCAGCACTCCCAGCAGGAACAGCGGATATGAAATCGCCTGCCTGACTTTTTGCTGCAACGCGAGCGATCGGGCCAGATACACGCGGTACTTTTGCAGCGGCTTGACCAGATCCCCGGTTTTTTCGCCGGTCGCGATGCTGGAGATGAATACATTGTCGAAAACTCCGGGATGCTGCAGGCATGACTGGGAAAAGGCCATGCCTTCCCGGATATTCTGCAGCAGCCTCGGCAAAATCCCGGCCAGTCTGGAGTCCTCCGGCCTGTGCAGGCTCGCCTCCAGCGCCTCCGGAACGGTCAGTCCCGCTTTCAGCAAGGCGCTCAGTTCCCGCACGAAAACCGCGAATTCCCGCCGGCCGGCCTTGCCGGCGCCGAAACCGAAAGATACCTTGGGGCGGATACGCTGGATCAGGTAGCCTTTACTTTCCAGCTCTTTACTCAGTTCCGCCGCCGAGCGCGCGCTGGCCTCGCCATCGATGACATGACCCTTCTCCGAAATCACTCTATATACATAGTGCGGCACAGGCAGCTAATCCGGATTCAACATCATGCCCATAAGATCTTGTTTTACCGAATGAAACTTGGATCTCAGGATATTCGATTTTTGGATGGATGAATAGGGCGGATGGCGGCGGAGCCGCGTTTTCAACGTGTTACGGGCGGGCCGGTTCGGCCGAAGACCGGGGATCGATCTTACAGAGTGTTTTAATGAAGCAGGGCTTCCGCGGCGCGCCCCGTGGGCGCGTCCAATCCGGCCAGGAGCCTGGTCAAGGTATCCGGGTCCACCGGTTTGACGATATGGGCGTTGAAGCCCGCCTCCCTGGAGCGTCGGCGGTCTTCTTCCTGACCCCAGCCGGTCATGGCGACCAGAAAGCTGCGCTTGTCATGCTGTTGCTCCCGTATCCGCCGCGCCGTTTCGTAACCGTTGAGTTTCGGCAGCCCGATATCGAGCAGGATCACGTCGGGCTTAAACTCGACTGCGGCGCTGACGCCCTCCAGCCCGTCGGAGGCCACGCG
>DASUFE010000082.1:0-19473 GCA_036274675.1 Gammaproteobacteria bacterium | reverse complement strand
GCATGCCGGTAAGAAATTCAAGGCAATGAAATCCGATGAACTCAAGGAGTACCGCGCGCCTCGCGGGCGTCGCGGCAAGAAGCTGCCCCGAGGCTACCAGGACGTGGAACGCCTGGAGCTTCAGAAAGAAACTAAATAAGGCGTTTCACGTCTATTGTTGCAAAGCTGTTCAGGCTTTAAAAAATCCGTTTTGTCCACATATCGGTTTTGTTGAGCGTCTGTTACAACCAAATATTGGAGTCGGCATGAAACGCATACTGTTATTTGTGGCAACCAACCTGGCCGTTATCGTGCTGTTGAGCATCACGCTCAGCCTGTTCGGCTTCCAGGGTTTTATGGACAGCCGGGGGATCAACCTGGATCTGCAATCTCTGCTGGTATTCGCCTCCGTGTTCGGTTTCGGCGGAGCCTTTATTTCGCTGCTGACCTCGAAGTGGATCGCCAGGCAGGCGACCGGCGCCCGAGTAATCACCCAGCCGCGTGATGCGACCGAGGCCTGGCTGTTGGAAACTGTCCGGCGGCAGGCGCAAGCTTCCAATATCGGCATGCCTGAAGTCGCAATTTATCCCGCGAACGAAATCAACGCTTTCGCCACCGGGGCGAACAAGAACAACGCGCTGGTTGCGGTCAGCGCCGGGCTCTTGCGGAGCCTGTCCCGGGAGGAAGCCGAAGCTGTGCTCGGGCACGAGATCAGTCACGTCGCCAACGGCGATATGGTGACCCTGACGCTGATTCAGGGCGTGGTGAATACCTTCGTGATTTTCTTCGCCCGCGTGATCGGACACGTGGTTGACCGCGCGGTCTTCAAGGTTGAGCGCGGTCACGGGCCGGCGTTCTGGATCACCACCATCGTGGCGGAGATGGTGCTCGGCATATTCGCGACTATCATTGTGCTGTGGTTTTCCCGGCAGCGCGAATTTCGCGCCGACCGCGGCGGCGCCCGTCTGGCAGGGCGTGAGAAGATGATCGCTGCTCTGCAGCAGCTGCAGGCGCGGCAGCACCCGGCGCAACTGCCCCAGCGCCTGCGGGCTTTTGGTATTTCCGGAACGCCCGGCCGGGGGTTGGCACGGTTGTTTATGAGTCACCCGCCGCTTGATGAGCGCATCGACGCTCTGCGCAAAGTTTAGAACTTTTTCTCGCAGAGCTCGCCGAGAGCGCGAAATGGAAGTTTGATCGCAGGGTTTTTTTCAAGGATCGCAATGCAGCCCGCGGGACACTCATCCGCGGGCATAACACGGCGATCTTTGGATACCCTGCGAACATGTCTTATGACCAAGCGACTCCGCGAACTTTGCGAGAGGTCTTATAACCCGCCGGAGGAGAAATCGTAATCCATCTGCTTGGTGGGGCCCTGGAAGAAATTGCCCTGGGTAAAATTGGCGCCGATGGTCCACAGCACCGACAGAGTGGCGGCGTCTTCGACGTGCTGGATGATGGTGTGTTTTTTCAGCTCTTTGGCCTTTTCCGTGATCTCGCGCAGCGTCTGCTGGTTCTGCTGGTTCTTCGACAGGTCGGTGGTGAAGTTTTTGTCGAATTTCAGATATTGGGCGGGCACCAGTTCGACCAGCTTGAACGGATCCGGACCCTTGCCGAAATCGTCGATCGCGAAACCGCAGTGAATGGTTTTCAGCAGAGTTGCGAAGGCCTGGGCCTGCTTCAGGTGTGACACTACCGCGTCTTCCTTTACTTCAAAGATCACGCGCCACTTCGGGATATTGGCGGCCTTGAGTTTCTCGCTGATCCAGCGGAACAACTCCATGTCTTCCAGCGACCCCCCCGTCAGCTTGATGAAGAAGACGGTGTTGGGGTTGGTCTGCAGGCGTTTGACCAGGTGCTGGATCGCCTTGGTGATCACCCAGCGGTCGAGGATTTTCGACATTTTGGTACGCTCCGCGGCGGGCATGAAGTCGCCCGTCGGGACGCGTTCACCCTTTTCGTTCACCATTTCCATGAATACTTCGTAGCGCTCAGTCTCGCTGCTGTCGAGCTGGATGATCGGCATGAACAGCAGGTGGAAGCGCTCGCTGTCCATCGCTTCCTTAAGGCGTTTGACCCAGGCGGCGTCGATCTGCTTCTGCGTCATCTCGCCTTCCTTGGGTTGGTAGATATGGATGCGTGTCTTGTTCTCCGGAGTCGAGGCATCGGCGAGGGCTTTCTCGGCGCGCGCCATCACTTCGTTGACATCCAGACTGTCGTCATCGATCAGACTGATGCCGATATGCAGCCGGATATTGATGGATTTGTCGCCGACCTGGCAGATGTGTTTGTCGATGGCCTTGATAAAAGCGTTGCTGCGGCCGAGAATCGTTTTTTCCGCGGCGGCCTCGGAGAGCACCAGGTATTTGCTGCCTTCGTAACGGCCGGCCAGGTCGGAAGCCTCCAGGCTGCCCTTGATCAGGCCCGCTATCTCCGCGATTACCTGGTCGCTGCCGACGAGGCCGACGGTGTTCTGAATAGTCTTGAAATCGTCGATCCCGATCTGGAACAGCGAGTAGTGCTTGTTTTTCTTGCTGACGTTCGCCAGAGCCTTGCCGAACTCCTCAAGGAATGCCTGCCGGTTGAGCAGCCCCGTCAGCGGGTCCAGCCGGCTTAATTGGTTGATCTGGGCTTCCAGCGCGCTGGTATCGCCGACGTTCTGCCGGATCAGTATCTGGGTGCAGGGCTCGCCCTCGATGCTGGCCTCGCTGAACTCCATCCGGCCGACAAAGGCTTCGTGCTTGACGTCGATGAGCTGGGTCTCGAGCGCCATCTTTTTCCCTTTCTGCGTATTCAGCCCGCGCAGGAACTGTTTGAATTCTTCCTGTTTTTCGGGGGCGACCATGTCCATGATCGGCAGGCCCTCGATATCGTCGAAACTGTTGAAACCGAACATTTCAAGGTAGGCCTTGTTGGCATAGACGTGGGCGCCCTGGTGCACATAGGCGATCGCGTCGCGCGAGTTTTCCATCAGAATCTGGCAACGGTCCTCGCTTTCGCGGTACAGCCTGTCAAGGGCGGCATGCCTGTTGGCCAGGCTGACGTAGGCCAGTTCGCGCTTGGCCGCAGCCTGCAGGTGCTCCGTGTCGCCCTTTAATATCCGGTCGCGCGCGCCGGCTTCGAGCGCCTTGGCGACGCTCATTTCGTTCTTATCGGCGCACATGACGATAATGGAGGCATTAGAACCGATTTTTTCCAGCAGCGGCGGCAGTTCGGTGACAGCGACATAGGAATTGACCGGGCTGATCAGGATCAGGTCCGGCTGGTGGTCGCTGATTTTTTCCTCAACGGTATTCTTGTCGGCGATAAAGTGTTCGCGCACCGCGACTCCGCTCGCGCGTAACGCCTTCACATAGGCGTTGGCGTCGTTCGCGGAATTCTCGATAACGATCAGGCGGAGCGTGGTTTCAATCGCCAACTTTCAATCTCCAGGGCTTTTTCCGGGCTTTCCTAAAAATTACTCGGCATTGGCTTCCTGCTTCGCTCTACCGCCTACATCCTTGTAGGCGTGTGCTTGGTATGCTTGGTTAAAAGCGCACGCAAAAAAGCTCATTACTGTTTGCCGACAAACCGTTTTTTACTACCGGGCTTGCCCGGTACATTTTTGCTTTGACCTGTTTTTACGCGGGACTCCGCCCGGTGTACTCGTGACACTTATGAAACAGGTTCTTCGTATGTTGCCAATAGAAGGACTGTGCGTAAAGTGCCGACTTGTTGGGGCCGCGGCGGCCTGTGTTCCCCGTCACAGTCTGAATTATACGGATATTGAAGGTGTTGACCATTCAATCGGCTGAAATCACCGTTTTGCCGGGCGCGCCCTGTTCCTCCCGCACCAGCTTCGGCACCATGTACCCGGGCAGCTGCTGTTGCAGGGTCTTGATCAGTTGCACCGCCTTTTCCTGATCCGTCTCAAAGTGATGCGCGCCCTGTACGCGATCGAGCAAGTGCAGATAGTAGGGCATGATCCCGATCTCGATCAGTTTCTGCGACAGCCCGGCCAGAATTGCCGCGGAATCGTTGATGCCTTTCAACAGCACAGCCTGGTTGAGGACCAACGCGCCGGTGTCGCGCAGTGTCGCGACGGCGGCGGCGACGGACGGGTCGATTTCATTTGCATGATTGACGTGAATGACATGTACAAACCGGAAGCGCGAGCGTTTGAATGTGTCGATGAGTCCCGTGTCTACCCGACTGGGCAGCACCACCGGCAGACGGCTGTGGATCCGCACCCGGCGCAAATGGGGGATTTCCGCCAGCAGTTCCAGCAGTTGATGTAGTTTATCGTTCGCCAGAGTCAGCGGATCGCCGCCGCTCAGTATCACTTCTTCGAGGCCGGGGTCGGCCAGCAACGCATCGCGTATTGCCTCACGCTGGCCGGGCCTGAAACCGGCGGACTCGTAAGGATAGGCGCGACGGAAGCAGTATCGGCAATGAATGGCGCAGGCGCCGGTCGTGATCAGCAGGGCTCGGCCGTGATATTTCTGCAGTAATCCCGGGGTGCGCTGGGATGCAAGGTCTCCCACGGGATCCGAGCCGAAGCCCGGGACATGCTCCAGTTCCGCCGCCAGCGGTAATACCTGCAGCAGCAGCGGGTCGGCCGGATCGCCCTTGCGCATCCGTGCTATGAAACTGCGCGTTACCCGCAAGGGGAATAGCCGGGCCGCCTCCAAGGCATGTTCCCGCAGTTCGGGTCGGTCCAGTTCCAGCAGGCGCAGCAGTTCCAGCGGGTCGCGTATCGCGTCAGCCAACTCGCGCTGCCACTGGCTGGCGGGCATGAGCGGGATCGCGGCGGGATGGCTCGGGGCGCCGTTACCGGTATCGGGAGCTGTTACAGTGCAGGCAGAGTCGGGTATCATTAGCGCCCTCGGATAATGTCCTAATCGAGTGGAGTGCTGAATGGCATCATATTCAACCAATGAATTCAAGTCGGGCCTGAAAATCCTGCTGGACGGCGATCCCTGGAGCATCGTCGAAAACGAATACGTATCGCCGGGCAAGGGCCAGGCGTTCAACCGCACCCGGATCCGCAATCTGAAAACCGGGCGTGTCATCGAAAGAACCTTCAAGTCCGGCGATACGGTCGAGGCGGCCGATATCGTGGAAATGAATCTGCAGTATCTCTATAACGATGGCGAGTTCTGGCATTTCATGCATCCGGAAACCTTTGAGCAGATCATGGCCGGAGAAAAGGCCGTCGGCGAATCCAAGATCTGGCTGAAGGAGCAGGATGAGTGCCAGGTGATGCTGTGGAACGGTACTCCGCTCGCGGTGATGGCGCCGAATTTCGTAACCCTGAAAGTCGTGCAGACCGATCCGGGTGTGCGCGGTAATACAGTACAAGGCGGTTCCAAGCCTGCGCATCTGGAAACCGGCGCTGTGGTCAACGTACCGCTGTTTATCGAGGAAGGGGAGATTATCCGCGTCGACACCCGCACCGGGGAGTACATGTCCCGCGCCAAGTAATCGGCCGTTTTATAATTTTTCGACATTGGAACGCGCAGGCGCAAAGAAATTGAATAATGACATTTAATATCTACGCGCCGCGGCGTCTGTGCGTCAGATCTGCCGGGTTGATTCCATGAACTGGCAGCCGGCGGCAAGCATGGCCATCCTCAGGCGCCGCGCTGAAATGCTGGCGGAGATCCGCCGTTTTTTCGCACAGCGCCAGATTATGGAGGTCTGCACTCCCGCTCTTTCGCCCGGAGGCGCCACCGATCCGAACATCCAGAGCGTGGCTCTGGAATTGAAAGCTTTTCCGCGGCAACCCTTGCGCTACCTGCATACTTCACCGGAACTTGCCATGAAGCGGCTGCTGGCGGCCGGCAGCGGCCCCATTTACCAGCTATGCACCGTGTTCCGGGATAATGAAGCAGGCCGTCTGCATCGCCCGGAATTTACCATGCTGGAGTGGTACCGACCCGGCTGGCATTACCACAATCTGATAGAGGAAGTGCTGGAGCTTATCGGCGCGGTGGTCCGTGAGATAAAGCCGGGTGAGGCGAGACGCTTCAGTTACCGCGAATTGTTCCAAAACTATGCCGGCCTCGATCCCCTAACCGCGACCGCGCAGGAGTGCCGCGAATGCTGCCGTCGTTTCGAGCTGCCGGTTGCCGATTCCATGACCGAGGATGTCAACGAATGGCTGGACTGGATCATAGGTGCGCTCATTGCCCCGCGCTTGCCGCAAAACGGACTAACCTGCGTCTATGATTTCCCGTCGTCCCAGGCGGCATTGGCGCGGATTCGGAATGATTCGCCGCCGGTTGCCGAGCGTTTTGAGATTTTCTGGGGCCCGCTGGAACTGGCGAACGGATTTCAGGAGCTGACCGATGCGGCCGAGCAGCGGCTTCGTTTCGAGCGGGATAACGCGCTGCGCCGTGAGAAAGGCTTGCCGGTCATCGGGCTCGATGAGCGGTTCCTGGCCGCCATGGAGACCGGTTTGCCGGAATCCTCGGGCGTCGCGCTCGGCGTGGACCGGCTATTAATGGTGGTGACCGGAGCAAAACATATCCGCGATGTGGTGAGTTTCGCGGATGACCCCGAGTGGTCAAACCCCGGATGATTCTATACACTCGGTCCGCTCGGTTGCGATAAGGGATGCCGTCCGTCCTTATGAGGGATTTCTCAGGCCGAGGAATCGGGTCTGTCAGCACTCCGGTGAGCGGGATTTGATATGCAGATTGTGTACTTGTGTTTGTGTGTCGCGATCGGATTCATCAGTTTTGTGATCGTGCTCAACAGTCATGAAGAGCCGAGCAAGCTATATCCCGGCACTAACGTACGCTATTGGGCCACCTTTCCGCTGGGACTGCTGTTTACAATCATGACCTACAGCGTGTTCCCGGATCAGCTCACTCACATCACCGCTGTTCCTAACTATCTTATACTGCTGCTGCTGATATCCGCTTTGACAGGCTACTGTGCATGGGCGGAATCGCGTTTCCAGGGCGGCGTCATGAAGCGCATGATGCACGCTGTCGTGGTGGGAAAGGACGGCAAGCCGGTGGATTTCGTGACCGCCTTGCAGCGCAATGCATGTAAATGGTTTCTGTTTCCGCTGGCGCCGTTCAGCCTTTATTTCATGGCGCGCGATTCAAGGCGCCGTGCCCTGCATGACCGGATCGCCGGTACTTTCGTGATGTGGAGCCCGGATATGATCAAGGCCCATCAGCCTGAGTCTTCCTACGAAGTGAATCAGGTGTACGAAAGAAAGACTCCCCGGAAATAACGTCCCGCAGGCTTCCATGCGTCTCCCTCCGAAAGGCTATATACTTTCGCGGTTTATTTAAAGCACCACGCCCCGGTAGCTCAGTGGATAGAGCGACCGCCTCCTAAGCGGTAGGCCGCCGGTTCAACTCCGGCCCGGGGCGCCAACGGCTCCAAGGTTTTGTGCCATTTCTCAGTTGCGTCAGCAGTCGGACGGCACGTTACTCCATCTGGGGATGAGGCTGTGGGCACTCCAGTATCATGATTCAGAGACCCCGGAACTAAAAATCTTCAGATACCCTCCACATCCCGACGCCGGTCCAAATGGCAAATATGAATAACCCTGCCACAAAACACTCATTGCATTTACCGTTTGCTTCCCGAACGCATTGGCGATCAGAATATAGCCCGGAGGGGTGACCACCATGACTCAGAATCGCAAAGATAAGGCTTTAAAGATGAATCCGGATGCGGCCAAAGTGCTCGATGATATTCCTTTTGCCGAACCGCCCGCCTCCGGCAGCTGGATAACAGATTACGCCTGGGTCAGCGGCCTCGCCGGGGCGTTGACGGTGGTAGTGTGCGCGATCTTTTATAAGTGGACCGGGGTGCTGGACAATGGCGTCCATTTTATGGGGCTAACATTAACCCATACGCAGGAGGACAGCCTGCTGCTCGCGGTTGTCATCGTGGCTGTTTCGATGCTGCTGACGGAAGGCATCCGGCTGTTGCTGCGTGATCCGAAAAACTTCTTCCAGCCCAACCCCGAATTGAAGGCCGGGCGCTATCTGGGTTTCCTGCGCGAATGCGTGGTCAACTGGCTGCTGTATCTCGGTCTGCTCAGCCTGGTGGTATTGTTCTTCAGGACGGCTGGAGAATACGGTTACGCGAATCAGCACCCTTTCTATCATGCATGGTTCCGGTTACTGGACCTCGCTTTCACGGTCTATCTTTGGGCCGGCTTCCCTTATGTGTTGATTACCCGGGCGCTCAAGCACGACCCGGTATCGGACCGCCGGGACTTTTCCTCACTGATGGGCCGGATGCTGCGGCTTGTGGTCTCCCTGGTTCCGGGTCTTGCCAGCTTGCGTCCCCGGTTGAACGAAGTGGATAAAAAAGCCGCGCGCGCCTTGCTGGTCAAGCTGTTTTTTACGCCTTTGATGACGGTTTATTTCCTGGACCAGTTTCCACACCTGGTCAACAACGTCGGTTATGTGGCCGGCGCTTTGCGGGAATCGATAGCCAACGGCAGCTATACCCACGCCAGTTTCAACAACGATCTGATCAACATTTCCTTCGCTCTGATTTTTTCAATCGATGTCGGCCTGGCCTGGTGCGGTTATGTCGTCTCATCGCGCTGGGTGAACAACCAGACGATAACGGCCGAGCCGAGCGTGCTCGGTTGGGCGGTCTGTCTGTTCTGCTATCCGCCGTTCAATACAGTGCCTGGCCTTTATTATTCGTCTCCGTCTGAAAAGATCGTGTTCCAGTTGCAGAATGAAACCCTGGTCAGCGTTCTGATCGTCTTGTCCGCGCTCAGCAGTTTTATCTATATGTCGGCGACCCTCTGGTTCGGCGTACGTTTCTCGAATGTGACCAACCGAGGGATTATCCGCAAGGGACCTTTTGCTTTCGTGCGCCATCCGGCCTATGCCTCAAAGAACTTTCTCTGGTGGTGCATGATATTCCCATACCTGGTTTTCAATGCTCCCCGGATGGGTTGGGAAATAGCCCTGCTGCAAATTCTGGGGCTGATGCTGATCACCTGGATTTATTATCTGCGGGCCATAACCGAAGAGCGGCATCTGAGCGCGGACCCCTATTATCGGGCCTATTGTCAACAGGTGAAGTACCGGTTTATTCCCGGGGTGATCTAGGGATTCAGGCCAATGCCATCGGTAAGTGCTTGTTTGGAGGCCCGATTTTTCCAAATCCAGGGCTTTTGGGCTTCACTTTTCCATGGAAATCAGTACAATTCGCGCCTCGGGTCGCTCTGGTATACAAGGCGACCCTTTGTTTTCCGGGAAATAAAACAGGTATTTGGTAATGGTAACGATTCGTTTGTCTCGCGGCGGTAGCAAAAAACGGCCGTTTTATCATGTGCTGGTAACCGACAGCCGGAGCCCGCGCGACAGCCGCTATATCGAGCGGGTGGGTTATTACAATCCCATGGCCAGTAAGGGTGAAATACCCCTTTCCATGCAGATGGAGCGCGTACAGCACTGGATATCCAAGGGCGCCCAGCCGAGCGAGCGGGTGGCTAACCTGATCGCGCGCCTGCAGAAGTCGGCGGCCAAGGCTTAATTTAAAAGACAGGAGCCCATGCCTCCGGTTACCCAGCGGGACGACCATGGGATAGCCGAGCCGGTTGTAATCGGCAAGATCGTCGGCCTGTTCGGCGTCAAAGGCTGGGTCAAGATTCGCTCTTATACCGATCCCCGGGAACAGATTGCGGACTACCAGCCCTGGCGGGTGGTGGTAGCGGGGGAGTGGAGCAGTTTCGAGGTTGAGACAGTCAAGCCTCAAGGCAAAAGCCTTGTTGCCAGGCTGGCCGGCATAGCCGATCGCGATGCGGCAATGCGGCTGCTCAACGGCGATATTGTGATTGACCGGTCGCAGTTACCGGTCCTGAAAGAAAACGAATTTTACTGGCGCGACCTGCAGGGGTTACAAGTGTTGAACCTGCAAGGGGTCGAGCTGGGAACAGTGAAATCCTTATTTGAAACCGGCGCGAATGATGTGCTGGTCGTACGCAAAGATGGAGGCCCAGAAATCCTGATTCCTTGCGTAATGGATCGCGTGATCCACACAGTGGATATCGAATCGGGCATTATCCGGGTCGATTGGGAAGCGGATTTTTGACGATGCGTTTCGACGTCATCAGCCTGTTTCCGGAGTTCGTAAGCACAGTGGTGCGTTACGGGGTGACCGGACGCGCGATGGAGCAGAAGCTCCTGGAGTTTCAGTGCTGGAATCCGCGGGACTTTACCCGCGACCGGCACCAGACAGTGGATGACCGGCCTTATGGCGGCGGTCCAGGCATGGTAATGCTGGCGGAGCCACTGTCCCAATGTATCGAGGCGGCGCGGAATGCGGCGCCTGACAGCAAGGTGGTATTGCTGTCGCCGCAGGGCCGTACGCTGACGCAACAGTCAGTACGGTCATTGGCGGAGTGGCCCGGGATGATCCTGGTGGCGGGCCGTTACGAAGGCATCGATGAGCGTCTTATACGGACGCTGGTCGACGAGGAGTGGTCCATCGGCGATTACGTGCTGAGCGGAGGCGAACTCGCCGCGATGGTTCTGATAGATGCCGTCGCTCGTATGTTGCCCGGCGTGCTCGGGGATGCGGAATCGGCCTTGCAGGACTCCTTCATGAACGGCCTGCTGGATTGTCCGCACTATACGCGGCCTGAGCTATGGCGGGACCAACCGGTGCCGCAGGTGCTGTTGAGCGGTAATCACGCGGCAATCGCGCGCTGGCGCCGCCAGCAGGCTCTGGGACGCACCTGGGAACGCCGGCCGGAGCTGATAAATGCAAGCGAACTGTCTGCAACCGACAGGCGCTTATTGGACGAATACAGAATCGAACGGGAGCGCGAACGCGCAATAGAAGGTGAACCATGAGTAACATCATTCAACAATTGGAAGCGGAGCAGCTTAAAACCATTCCGGAATTCGGTCCTGGCGACACCGTAATCGTACAGGTGAAGGTCAGCGAAGAGGGCGGCCGTGACCGGTTGCAGGCTTTCGAAGGCATGGTAATCGCCAAGCGGAATCGCGGCTTCAATTCGGCTTTTACCGTGCGCAAGCTGTCGCATGGGGAAGGCGTGGAACGTGTTTTCCAGACCCATAGCCCGAGCATTGCAGAAATCAAGGTGGTGCGCCGTGGCAAGGTGCGTCGCGCCAAGCTCTATTATCTGCGCGGCCGTTCCGGCAAATCCGCCCGTATCCGGGAAAAGCTGTAACGGATTTTCCCTTCTCGCGATTCGCCCCGGCGGATCGCGTTTTGCACGCGAAACCACGCGCGCTGTGCACCGCGTCCGACGGGCGGTAGTCAGTTGTCTGCCGCCTGTCCTGCTCGAAATTGCCGCGCTGATTACCGGAAGCTCGAAGGCGTATATCTGAAGCCGGCTTTGCAGGAGCAAAAGCGGCGACGATACCTCGTTAAAAAGGTTTCCGCAGACCCTGTTTACTTATACCATTTCCATCGCCGCGCTCATGCGGCGCGACTATCTTTGCCCGTGCGGGACGCGCGACGGAACCAGGATGCTTGATCGCAGGAAAATATGCTGACAAATAACTTCAGGTTGTTCTGTCTTATACTGGCGTTAATGCCGCTTCCAATCATTGCCCAGGATCTCGGCGCCATAGCGCAGCTGGCGCGGGACGGCGCTCCCGGTCTCGCATTGAAACTGCTGGACAACGCCCAGCCGAAGGCGGAGGAAAACATACAGGGCTGGCTGTTTTTCGAGCGGCAGCGAATCGACATACTTCGTGATTGGGCGCAATGGGACGCCTTGTCCGAACGCCTGCAGAAACTTCCCCAAAATGTGCCGGAGGATTTCCGCCATTGGGCCAATGTCGAGGGAGTCAATGCCTATCTGAACAGTGGTCGCGCCACCGCCGCCCGCGAGTTATTGCGGCGTCTGATCTGGAAAACAGAGGGGGCGTCATCAGTGGAGCAGTTTTCCCTGTATCGGCGCCTGATCGTGCGCAGTTACCTGGTTGAGAACAACCTCGAGGATGCGCAACGGGCGATGCGGCGCTACCAGCAGGATTACGGCGACAAGGGCCGCGAATGGCAGAAACTGAGAGCACGCGTCCTGTTGCAGCTCGAACGCCCCGCAGAGGCGCTGAAGGCCTTGCAGGGAATCGATGAGGCTGACTATGAAACAATGGCGCTGCAATGGCTGGCGGAGCTGCGCAGCCAGAGCCGTCCACCCAAGGACATATTGGGCAATGTTCGAAAAGCGGTGGAAGACAAAGGATCAACCCCGCAGGATGAATCCCGCCTTTGGAGCGTCGGCGCCGAAGCAGCCCGGGACTTCGGCGGCAGGCTGACCGAAACGCGAATATTGGAAACCGTACTGATGTCGCCTGGCGCGTTGCCTGCCGATGACGCGCTGTTCGCGGTAAGCGGTGATCGTCTGTGGGTCGCTTACCGCCAGTTCGCGCTGGACGAGGGGAATGCTTTGCAATTACTGATCGGCCAGGATGCCCGCTGGCTTGACGAGGCGGCGAAGTGGACGAAGAAGGAACCGGAAAAGGCTCGCGCGCTGCTGACGGTGGTGATGCTTGACGGTGCGGTACCGGAAAACCGCCAGCTTGCCTACACACGCTTTCTCGAGTCAGTAAAGGCCTTGCCTGAGCCGGCGCGATTGCTGCAGAAATTGTTTTTGGATACGCGGACTTTTCCCAAGCCCGCCGCTGTTCCCGACCAAGTGCGTTATCTACTGGTGGATGACGCCTTGTCGAAGAACGATATGGCGCTGGCCACTCGCTTGATGAGTGGTTTCGAAGGCGTTCCCGCCGGTGCGGACCCCTTTGAATGGGGGTTGCGACGCGCCAGGATACTGGTGCTGGGCGGCAATCATGCCGAAGGCATCGCGGGCCTCAACAAGCTGTTGCAGGCAAACCCGCGCCTTGACCGAACCGCGTGGGACCGCATATTGCAGGTGGTCTTCGATTTGCAGACAGTAGGGCGGCATGAGGATGCAATCACATTGTTTAAAAATATTCTGCAACGGCCCTTGGAACCACAGTTACAGCGGGAAATCCTTTATTGGCAGGCGGATTCGTACAAAGCCTTGCACGATTTCCCCCGTGCGGCCTGGTTATATCTGAAATCCGCCACTTTGCTGGATGCGAGGGGCCTGGATCCTTGGGGCCAGACGGCGCGCTTCCAGGCCGCGGAGGTACTGGCTGAAGCGGGGCTGCCGGAAGATGCGCGCAGGATCTACGAGGATTTGTTAAAGGTGACGCGCGAACCGGAACGGCGTGCCGCCATCAAATACAAACTCCAGGAACTCTGGTTGCGATGAAGCCATTGAAAAATTTTGCTTTGTCTCCATATCCGGAGGCGGTTAATAAACAGGGACCAAGACCATGAGTACAACAGAAGAACTCAAACCGGAAACCCACGCGTTTCAGGCGGAAGTTTCCCAGTTGCTGCAACTGATGATCCATTCCTTGTATTCGAACAAGGAGATTTTCCTGCGTGAGCTGATTTCCAATGCCTCCGATGCCTGTGACAAGCTGCGCTTCGAGGCTATCAAGGACGATTCGCTTTACAAGGATGGCCGGGAATTGGAGATCCGCCTGGATTACGACAAGAAAGCCCGTACGCTTAAAATATCCGACAACGGCATCGGCATGAGCCGTGAAGAGGCGATGGCCAATCTCGGAACCATCGCCAAATCCGGAACACGCGAATTCTTCAATTCCCTGACCGGCGACCAGGCGCGTGATGCGCAACTGATCGGCCAGTTCGGCGTGGGATTCTATTCTTCCTTCATCGTCGCGGACAAGGTTACCGTGGTCACCCGCAGGGCGGGCACGAATGAAGCCTTCGCATGGGAGTCAACAGGATCCGGCAGTTATACAATTAAACCAGCCGAACGCCCCTCCCGTGGCACCGACGTGATACTGCACCTGCGCGCGGACGAAGACGAATTCCTGGACGGCTGGCGCCTGCGCACTATCGTCAAGAAATATTCTGATCATATATCACTGCCAATTCTCATGGTGAAAGAAGGAGGCGAGCCGAAGGATGGTCAGCCGGAGTACGAGAGAATCAACGACACCAATGCCTTGTGGGCGCGCGCGAAAAAGGATATCAGCGACGCGGAGTACAGGGAATTTTATAAGGCGATCTCCTACGATTTCCAGGACCCGCTGGCATGGACCCACAGCCGTGTCGAGGGCAAGCAGGAATACACTACCTTGCTGTACATTCCCGGGCAGGCCCCGTTCGATCTCTGGGACCGCGAACATGTGCACGGCGTCAAGCTGTACGTGCGCCGGGTGTTTATCATGGACGACAGCGAACAGCTGATGCCGAAATACCTTAGATTCGTGCGCGGTGTGGTCGACTCTGCCGATCTGCCGCTCAATGTTTCGCGGGAAATTCTCCAGAACAACAAGCTGATCGACAATATCCGTTCCGGTTCGGCAAAAAAGGTTTTGGGTCTGCTTGACTCCATGGCCAAGGAGAAGCCCGAGGACTATACGCAATTCTGGAAGGCTTTCGGCAATGTATTCAAGGAAGGGCTTGCCGAGGATTTTTCCAATCGCGAACAGATAGCTCGCCTGCTGCGGTTTGCCTCCACATTGCAGGAGACTTCGGAGCAGAAAGTCTCGCTCGAGGATTATCTCGCCCGCGCGAAAACAGGACAGGACAAGATTTATTACCTCACCTCCGATTCCTACACGGCAGCGAAAAACAGTCCGCACCTCGAAGTGTTCAGAAAGCAGGGCATCGAAGTTCTGCTGATGTACGATCGTGTCGATGAGTGGATGATGCAATACCTGCGAGAATTCAACGGCAAACAGTTGGTGTCCGTAGCCAAGGGCGATCTCGATCTGGGCGGGTTGAGTACGGAAGAGGAGAAAAAGCAGGCCGAGCAGGTGCGTGAAGCGGCCAAAGATATGGTCGAGCGCATTAAAAAGTCTCTGGGCGAGCGCGTGCAGGAAGTGCGGGCGACGACCCGTCTTACGGACTCTCCGGCCTGCATCGTGTTGAGCGAGCATGAAATGGCGCTGCATATGCAGCGTCTGATGAAGCAGGCCGGTCACGATATGCCGGTGGGCAAGCCGATACTTGAGGTCAATCCGAGGCATCCGATGCTCGAAAAGATGCGGGCGGAACCCGATGCGAAATTCGAAAGCTGGGCATTGTTGCTGCTCGAGCAAGCCATACTTGCCGAGGGTGGACAACTGGAAGACCCGGCCGGTTTCGTCAGGCGCATGAACTCTTTGCTGATGCAGTATTAACGGGAGCCGGCAGTCGGAAGAGATTCGCCGGGAGACGTAAGATGGCGTTCTGCCGGCTCCCGGTCGCCGCTATTGTTGCGTTATCGGCAAATGACATACCATGACGGCCTATGGGATCGAAGAAACTGGAATCCGTGGCGATCGTGGGAGCCGGCATGGCCGGCGTCAGTTGTGCAGCCGCCTTGCGATATGACGTACCCCGCCTAAAAATTTTTGAAAAAATGCCGTCCGCGGGCGGGCGCATGTGCAGTTTCCGGGCGGGGGAGCATCAATACGATGGGGGCGCCCAGTATTTCACGGCGCGCAGCCAGGCTTTCCAGCAGCAGATAGCGCAGTGGAAACAAAACTGGCTGGTGGCCGAATGGGAGGCCTGGCTGGTTGATCTGCATCTGGGCGAAGCTTTGAGCCGTGAGGACGGCGCCGCGCGTTATGTAGGGCGGCCAGTCATGCAGAGTTGTATCGAAGATATGGCCGACTTGTCGGAAGTACAATATCAGGCCGATGTCGGCAAGATCGCGCACATAGGGGAACGCTGGGAGTTGTCGGGCGTCAGCGGGGAACAATTCGGCGATTTTGATGCCGTTGTCATCGCTGTGCCGGCGCCACAGGCTTTACCGCTGTTGCAGGGGGCCCCCAGGTTGGCGAAAGCCGTTCAGTCCGTGCAGATGATGCCCTGCTGGTCAGTGATGCTGGCTTTCGAACAACCGCTGAATCTGGGTTTTGACGCGGCGTTTCTGGTCATGCCGAAGCTGACCTGGGCGGCGCGCGATTCCAGTAAGCCTGACCGCCAGGATGGGGAGGTATGGGTATTGCACGGTTCCCCGGAATGGTCAAATGCGCATCCCGAAATCGAACCGATCGATGTGGTAATGCAGTTCCTGCAGGATTTCGAATTGGCCACCCGACGCAAATTGCCGATGCCGGCTTATGTCGACGCACGCTTCTGGCCCGTGGCGTTGACTGTCAATCCCCTGCCCGAAGGTCATTCCTATGATCCTGAACTGAAGCTGGGCCTTTGCGGAGACTGGTGCCGCATGTCGCGCGTCGAGGGGGCCTATTTGAGCGGTATCAGCCTGGCTGCGGAATTGCTGAAATACTCCCGATCATGATCTGTCTATTACGATCTCAACCGAATTTTGGAATTCCATATGCAACGGCATGAATCCAGGGAGCAGGCTGACCAGGGTATGCGGCTGGATAAGTGGCTTTGGGCCGCGCGCTTTTTCAAAACGCGTCCGCAAGCCGTGGCCGCTGTCAATGGCGGCAAGGTGCAATGTAACGGGGAGCGCGCGAAACCGGGAAAGAGCGTGCAACCCGGTGATTGCCTGACGATACGCAGGGACATCTATGAATGGACTATCGAGATTATGGCGCTCAGCCGGCATCGGTTGTCCGCCGATCTGGCGCAGCATCTTTACCGTGAAACCGAAGCCAGTATTGCCGCGCGCGAGTTGAGGCGGGTCAGCCTCGAGGCGGACAAAGCGGCGCAACCTCGAAGTGAGGGCCGCCCGAACAAGCGGCAACGCAGGCAATTGCTGGCCGCCAAATCGAAATTCAATATCTAGGGCCGAAAATCAAGTACAACTTACTGCGTAATGCGCAGAATCTCCCCGGTAAAATTGGCTTTATATGATTTCGTTAAAGAAGAAACCGTGCGTCCGTAAAACGCACGTAAACGGCCCGTAAATAGCGCGTAAAATCTCGTGACATTAAATTGAATTTTCCTTTTGAGGGTCAATACTGCATTCCAGGGAGGGTGAAATCTGATTTCCATATCGGGTTCTCCCCCCGCGTTAATACCAAATCATTTTGTTACTACGGAGGGATTTATGGAACCCGCTTCTCAAGTAAGTCAGGCTTTGGCCCATTCCGTCGATCTGTCGCTGACAGCTTTGATTTTGCGCGCAGACCCCGTGGTCAAGGGCGTGATGCTGCTGCTGGTTGTATTTTCGATATGGTGCTGGGCGGTGATGGTGGAAAAGCTGTTGCAGCTGATGAGAACCCGCCGCGGTATAGATGAACTGGAAACGACGGTTCAGAATTCCGTTGGCCCGGCGCTGGTCGGTCTGGATGAAGACCATCCGCATGCTTCTATTATCTCCGCCGGAGTGAAAGAGTGGCGCGATATTTCGATTGCGCGCGACGAATCGCCGAGCGAAAAGCGTGAACGCATCGAGCGCAGCATGCGCGTGGAAGTAGGTCACCTTATGCGCACTCTCGAAGTGCGCCTGCCGTTCCTGGCGACGGTAGGTTCCGCCGCGCCTTTCGTCGGACTGTTTGGCACGGTATGGGGGATCATGCACAGCTTCACCTCGATCGCGAAATCCCACGACACGAGCCTCGCTGTCGTTGCTCCCGGGATCGCCGAAGCGCTGCTGGCGACCGCGGTCGGCCTTGCCGCGGCGATTCCGGCCGTAATGGCATATAACAAGTTCGCTGTCGATTTTGGTCTATGCGCGGCACGCCTGCAGGCCGTCATTGCCGAATACGGCGGCCGCCTGGCCAAACTCAATCCTGCTGCGGCATCCAAATAAGGGTGCGGGGAGATTGACGCATGGGAATAAGTGTAAACAGGAATAACGGTGACGAAGCAGATTTCGTCGGCTACAAACCGATGGCTGAAATCAACGTGACACCGTTGGTGGATGTGATGCTGGTGCTGCTGATCATCTTCATGGTTGCCGCACCTTTGATGATGGCGCAACTGCCGATCGAAATGCCCGAGGCGGATCTCGAGGATATGGGCAAACCCAAGGAGCCCCTGGTAATCAGCATTGACATGCAGCGCCAGTACTATATAGGCGATGACAAAGTCGACAATACCACGCTGATGGCGCGACTGAGTGCGGAAATGGCGCGAGATGCCGCACAGACGGTTTATGTGCGCGGCGACAAGGGCGTATCCTACGGCGAGGTTATCGGCCTGTTAAGCATGGTCAGCACGACCGGCTTCACCCAGATCTCATTGATGACGGAAGCGCCGCAATAATGCATTCCGTAGTCCACAAATATCCTTTCCGGGTCGGCGTAACATCATCTCTCGCGATGCATATTGCCGGCGCTTTGATTGCGACCTATATACTGGTCTACGAACCGCCGCCGCTGGATTTGTCCCAGTTCAAGCCGGTAACAGCTGTGCCCGTGCTTCTGGATAAGCCCAAGCCGAGGCAGATAAAGCCGGAACTCAGGCCCAAGCCGCAGGATTCGCTGAAGAAAGCGGCAGAGACCCTTCCACCAGAGGAGCCGCCGCCACCGCTCGAGAGCATTGAGTATGCGCCTTCGCCCAGTTATATGGCCTTGGTGAAAGGTATGTTGGAAGCGAACAAACGCTATCCTCGGCGTGCACTGGAACGCGGCGACCAGGGAGTGGTGGTGCTGTGGTTCGTGCTCGACCGGTACGGACAAGTGATGAACTACCGCATCGAACAGAGTTCAGGTTCGCCCATATTGGACGGCGAAGTGGTGCGCCTGATCAAAAAGGTCGGCAAGTTTCCGATGATGCCGGATGACTTGGCGCGTGATTCGATTGAACTCACGATCCCGATACGTTTTGTGTTAATTGATGACCCCAAAAAAGCCAGGAAAGAATAGTCTCTGAATGGGTTGGCGCGCATCATTTTCTTCCGGGAATACGTCGCCATGACTTTCAGGCTGCTATATATGAAGAAAATACAATAACTTATATTCGCCCCTTAATAGAGCGCGCACGCACCGTTGTTTTACATCCATCCCATTTTAGTGCACACTCGGACCGCCATGCGAGACCTTCGGGGGAAGGATCCGCTCTCTTTAAATTAATTAGTTAACAATCAAAAAACTCAAGGGGGGTCAAATGGAAAACCTTTTATCCGGCAGCAATACATTATTTGTACTGTTAGGCGCCATCATGGTGTTAGCTATGCACTCCGGCTTCGCCTTTCTCGAAGCGGGGACCGTGAGGCACAAGAACCAGGTCAATGCCCTGGTCAAGATCCTCTCTGATTTTTCGATATCCACTATTGCTTATTTTTTCATCGGTTATTCCGTGGCCTATGGCGTGAATTTTTTCGCCAGCGCCAAGGAGCTGTCGGCTGAAAATGGTTATGGTCTGGTCAAGTTTTTCTTTTTACTGACCTTCGCCGCTGCTATTCCGGCCATTATTTCCGGTGGTATCGCCGAGCGCGCGCGGTTCTATCCGCAGCTGATTGCATCATTTGTTATCGTTGCACTGATATATCCCTTCTTCGAAGGAATCGCCTGGAACGGTAATTACGGGGTACAAGACTGGATTCAGTCCCGATTCGGCGCGCGCTTCAAC
>DASUFE010000081.1:0-5291 GCA_036274675.1 Gammaproteobacteria bacterium | reverse complement strand
CCACTTCGCCGACGGTGTGACCGTCCACACCTATCGATACGCCCTGGAAGACACTGCCGTCCCCCAGAACCAGTACAGCCGGCTTTTGCAAGATAGCCTCCCGAAAAATCCCAATGGCGGATACGAAAAACGGGAAGGCCTATGAGGTCCGTCCCGCTTCTTATGTTTGCAGCACCCAAAGAACGGGCCCTGCGGCTAGGCGCGTATTCTAGCGTCGGGACCGTGGCCTGTCACGCTCAAAAAATAAAAACCGCTGGGGACACTGGGAACATGAAGAATTTCGATAATAAAACCCAATACAGGATTTTACCCGGTCTACCGAGAAACGACTCAAAACCTCGGTGAGCTCCGTGATTTATGCAGATTGTTTTAATAAATCCCCGAACCGGGATTCGACGAACTCGATCAGGCGCCCGGCCGTCTGGAAGCGGTTTTCCGCCTCCTTGGCCACCATGATCTCGAACAGGCCTTGGGCAGGCTTGAAACGCTCCGGCAGCCAGGGTATCGGCGCCTTCACATGCTTGAGCACGACGTCGGCCGGGTCCTTGCCGATATAGGGCTTCCGCCCGACCAGCATTTCGTGAAACATGATGCCCAGACTGTAAATATCGGTGCGCTCGTCCATCGGCTTGCCCTGCCCGGCTTCGGGGCTCATATAGCCGACCGTGCCCATCACCATGTTTTCGCTGGTGATATCCGCCGACTCCATCAACTCCTTGGAGATACCGAAGTCGATGATCGCGAGGCTGTCGTTGGCGCGGAACATGATATTCGAGGGCTTGAGGTCGCGGTGCACGATACCGCAGCTGTGGATGGCGCGCAGCCCGCTCGCGATCTGCATCAGGTAGCGCAGGGCCTCCGGCAGCGGCAGCCCCTTGCTGCGGGAAATGCGCTTGTGCAGGTCGCCATTCGGAAAATACTCCATGATCATATACATGAACTCTTCCGTGTAGCTTTGCGCGTAGATCTTGACGATGTTGGGGTCGCTGAGGCGCGCGATCAGTTCATATTCCTGCAGGAAACGGTCGACGAAGGTCTCGTCCTCGATGTATTCCGAATAGAGGATTTTCATCACCACCTGCTCGCCGTCGCTGGCGCGTTTCGCCAGGTAGATGCTGGACATGCCGCCTTCGGCCACCTTGCTCGTGATCTCGTAACCCGGGATTTTGGGTCCCGTCTGGTTGCGGATCAGCAACTGGTGATCCTTGCGGCGGGTTTCTGCGAACTTGAGCGCGAACTCGATGGTGGACATCAGCATGGTTTTGGTGAGCTTGCGCTTGTTGATGGTTTCGTCCGCGCCGAGCGCCTGCGCGGTCGCTTCCGAATCCGGGCTCGAACCGGTCAACACGACGATGGCGGGGAAGTTTGACTGGTGCTTGATCTCGCTCAGCCATTCCATCGCGTGCTGCAGTCCGAAGCGGTAATCAAGCAGCACCAGCTCGTAGGTGAGCCAGTTGAGATTACGGGTGGGAATGCCGTCCTTGCCGATATTGTGTTCGTACACGATCAGGTCGGGACGCTCGCGCTGCAATATGCGCTTGATCGCGACGCGAAACTTCTCACTGCTTTCCATGAGAAGGACACGGGAAGACATAGCTCGGGGTCCCTGCGCTCAAATCCAACCGGCAATTTACAGAAAGGCCTATTTAAAATCCAGCGTTAAATCCCACCGGAATTCCTTGTCAATGTACTGGATCAGATCGTAGGCGGACTGGAAGCGTTGGTGCGGGAACTTGGCGAGCATGCGGTCCAGCAGCGGCTGCACCTCGTAAAACTGGTTAGGCAGATGAGGTATCGGGTCGTGCAAATGCTTATACAGAATGGCGGCGCCGGTGGGCGCGGCATAAGGTTTCTTTCCGGTGAGCATTTCATAGAGCATGATGCCGAGACTGTAAATATCACTGCGGGCATCAGGCTTGTATGCGCCCTTGCCCTGCTCGGGCGCCATGTAGTTCGGCGTGCCCATAATCTGGCCGGGGCTGGTCAGCTCCAGCGTCGAATTGATGTCTTTTGAAATGCCGAAATCGATGATAGCCAGGCTATTGTCCTCGCGGAACATGATGTTGCCGGGCTTGAGATCCCGGTGAATGATGCCGCAACCATGGATGGCATTCAGCCCGTCGGCGATCTGGCGCATGTAATCCAGCGCGTCGCGCTGCTTGATCCCCTCGCGTAGACGCTGCTTCAGATCGCCGCTCGGAAAATACTCCATGATGGTGTACAGCACGTCGCCGATGGTGCCTTGGTCGAGCAGCTCGACGATGTGCCGGTTCTTGATGCGGCTGATCAGCTTGAATTCCTGGTTGGCGCGGGTGACCGTTTTCTTGTTGTCGATCATTGCCATGGAAAGTGTCTTGATGACTATCTGCTTCTTCTCGGTCGCGTGCTCCGCGAGGAAGATGGTCGACATTCCGCCCTGGCCGATCTTTTTCAGGATCTTGTAACCCTCGATCGAAGGCCAACTGTCGGGATTCAGGCTCTTCTTGGACAGCCGGATGATCTTGGATTTTTTATCGCCCTCCGCCGCCGGTTGCTTGTCGGGTTGAGAAGCGGAGTCGAGGTCCGGCGGCAGCTGCGCCGAACCGATCACCTGGGTCTTTTCGACCGCGGCCTCGGGCTGCCGCGGGGTCTCCTCGATTCTCACCGCGCCCATAACCTGAGTCTTCTCAATCTCGGCCTCGGCGGCCGAGGGCGCGACCGTGATCCGCACGCTGGAGCCGGTGTTCTCATTCTTGATGACCATGTTCCCCGACGGGTCCGTGGCAATGACGGAACCAGCCTTGGGCGACACAGCGTCGGGGCCGCGGCGGCTGAATATTTCCAGCACGATTTCCTTGAGTTTTTCACGACTGAGCTGTTGCTTGGGCAGGTAATTCTCAGCGCCAGCCTTGATCACTCGCACCGCGATCTCGGGATCCGGTTGCGCCGAGGTGATGACAGTCGGCGGAAAATGGGGTTTGTGCTTGAGCGCTTCATACCAGTCGGCGCCTTTATCGGTTCGCAGGGAACTGTCCAGGAACAGCAGGTCGTAGCTGGACCAGTCGGTGGCTTCCCCGGGCCAGCCCTGCGTCGCGGGCTCAAACTGTTCCACCTTCGCTCCAGGCCATTCGGACTTGAGCATCTGCGTGAGCTTGACGCGGAAACTGGCATTGTTATCGATAATAAAAAAGCGTGCGCTCATTTCCAGTAATCAGACAAATGGTTATAACTCGAGAAAACCAGGGAACCTCTGTCTTATCAGAAGCTCTGCGGCAGAGACCGATTTTTGCTACTTGCAAAACCTGCACTGCATTGCGCCCTGCTTTACGCAGGGCTCCGCCCCGCGGGCGGTCCGTGTGCTCTGAGAATTCATGGATGACACTTCAGAGCTTACTTTAAAACCTCAAGCCGCCTTGGTGCTGCGCCCCTTTCCCTCCGCCGGGGGTATCACAGCCTCGGCGATCTGCTCCGGAGTGAAGTCATCGACATGAATCACCTTGAGTGTCGCCGCAACCGCCCTGCGCAGCAGGTCGGCCTCCTCTTCGGATATCAGCCCGTCGCGCACGGCTTGCAGCAGTTTTGGCTCGTCCTCGGCGGACTGGTAGACGAACTTCGTGGTCTTGTAGACCCGGTTTTCGACCGCCCCCGCCTCGATGACCAGTTGCATGGCGTGTTCCAGGCAACCTGTGACATCCTCCGGATCGCGGCTGATAAAAATCCCCTCGGTCAGCCGGTCACGGGCCGCGCCGGTGCGTAACAGCATGCTGGCGACCGACTGACCCAGCCGGTCCGAAGGCGCCTGAAAATGCGCGCCCAGCGGGAAAATCAGCCCACGCAAAAGGATGCCTATTATGCGGACGGGGTAATTATTTACAATACCCAGGATCGCCTGCTGAATGCCGCGCATGCAGTACCACATCGACCAGCGCAGCAGCGGCAAATCCTCTTCCGGCCTTCCCGTGTCCTCGAACCGCTTCAGTACCGCCGAACCGTAATACAGATAGCTCAGGCAGTCGCCGAGACGGGCCGACAGGGATTCCTTGCGCTTCAGCTTGCCGCCCAGCAACAGCATGCTGATATCGGCCAGCAGCGTAAAGGCCGCGCTAAAGCGCGACAGATAGCGATAATGGCGCCAGGCTACGGGAGCCGCCCCGGCCGGGGCCTTGGCGAACAGGCGTCCATTGGTCAGGCCCAGCAGCAGGGTGCGGACCGCGTTGCGGACGGCATAGCCGATATGTCCCATCAGGGCGCGGTCGAATTTCGCAAGCCCGCTGCGCGGATCCGGATCCGCGACCGCATCCATCTCCGACAGCACATACGGATGGCAGCGGAACACGCCCTGGCCGAAGATGATCATGCTGCGCGTCAGGATATTCGCACCCTCGACCGTGATGCTGATCGGTATCGCCTGGTAGGCACGACCCATGAAATTCTTCGGGCCGAGACAGATACCCTTGCCGCCGAGTATGTCCATGGAGTCATTGACGATGGTGCGCATCGATTCGGTGTTGTGGTATTTCAGGATCGCGGACAACACAGTCGGCTTCTCGCCGAGATCGATCGCACCCGCGGTCATGCGGCGCGCGGCGTCCATCATGTAGGTCAGCCCGCCGATGCGGGCCAGGGCTTCCTGCACACCTTCGAAACGGCCGATCGGCAGTTTGAACTGGCGGCGGATGCGCGCATAGGCCCCGGTAAAACGTGTGCACGACTTGCCCGCGGCGACGCCCATCGCGGGCAGCGAAATGGCGCGCCCGGCAGCGAGACATCCCATCAGCATGCGCCAGCCTTCGCCGACGCCCTGCTCCTTGCCAATCACCCAGTCCATGGGAATGAACACGTCCTTGCCGCTGTTCGGGCCGTTCATGAACGGCGTGTTGAGCGGCAAATGCCGGTGGCCGATATTCACGCCGGGAGTATCGGTCGGAATCAATGCGCAGGTTATGCCGAGATCCTCTGCCTTGCCGAGCAGACGCTCGGGATCGTAGGCTTTGAACGCGAGGCCGAGCACGGTCGCAACCGGACCCAGAGTTATATAACGCTTCTCCCAGCTGACGCGCAGGCCAAGCGTCTTCTTGCCCTTGTAGTCGCCGTAACAGATAACGCCGCGGTCGGGAATCGCGCCGGCGTCGGAACCGGCAGTCGGCGCGGTCAGCGCGAAACAGGGGATCTCCTCACCGCTGGCAAGACGCGGCAGATAATAATCGCGCTGATCCTGGGTGCCGTAATGCACCAGCAGTTCGGCGGGTCCCAGGGAATTCGGCACCATCACGGTGACGCCCGCGGTGATGCTGCGGCTCGCGATCTTCATT
>DASUFE010000080.1:0-30450 GCA_036274675.1 Gammaproteobacteria bacterium | reverse complement strand
CGGCGGCAGCACCAACGGGGTGCTGGTTTATTTCGGTTGCGAGGATTGCGCGGTGGAGGAGTCACGGGTGGGCAAGGCCGGCGGCAGTATCAAGCGTCCGAAGATGTCGATCGGCCAGTATGGTTTCATCTCGCTGGTCTTCGATACGGAAGGCAATATGATCGGCCTGCATTCGATGAAATAGTTGGGCAGCTCGAATAAACGCTGACTATACTGAATTCCTGATAAGGGGGCGGTCCGTGCGCCTGCATCCAGATGTATCGATAATAAGCGACGCACGGATCTCGATAAACTTTCTCTAGCGGTGCTTGGGCACTTTTGGACAGCAAGGATGAGGAAACTGTCCGCGACAATCCTCATATTGACCGCCGCGTTGTTTGCGATTGCGGCGCCGATCCTGCTGGCGCTCCATATCGCCGACAAAGAGGCGCGCAAGGCAGAGCTGAACCGCGTCCTGTCCTACGCCCGGGAAGCGCTGCACCGTTCCGACAGTACGGCCATGCAGATCGATGTCGGTATCAAGAGCCTGGTGGAAGCGGGTTACGCACCCTGCTCCCGGGAAAGTCTGGCGCTGATGCGCAAAATCGACGTGTCTTCCACTTATATCCAGGCCATCGGCCGCATGTCCGGCGACTCGCTGGTCTGTTCGTCGCTGGACAGCCAGGGCGAGACCTTGAACCTCGGTCCGCCCGATATGATCCAGCCGACAGGGGTAAAGATCCGGAATAACGTGGAGTTGCCTTTCGCCAAGGGAAGGACCTTTATCGTGGTCGAGCACGACGATTACGCGGCCATCATCCACAAGGATCTGCCGATCGACGTAAGCGTCGACTCGGATGACGTATCGCTGGCCACGATCTCGCAGGCCAACGGGCAGGTTCTGACATCCCGGGGTTATGTGAATCCGGAGTGGTTCAGCGCTCCGCGCGGGAAACAGGAGCTTACGTTTATGAAAGAGGGATACCTCATCGCCGTCGTCCCCTCGCAGCGTTTTTTCATTACAGCAGTGGCGGCGCTGCCGATTTCGCATCTGAGCCAGCGCACGCAGGATGCCGCCGTGATCATGGTGCCGGTCGGTGTCGTAGCCGGGATCGTGCTGGCACTCGCCATTCTCTACCTTGTCAGGCTGCAACTGGCGATGCCATCGGTGCTGAAGGGGGCGCTCCGCCGCAATGAGTTTTTCATGCTGTACCAGCCGATCGTGGATTTGCGCTCGGGCAAATGGGTCGGCGCCGAGGCGCTGATCCGTTGGCGGCGTGCGAACGGCGAGATGATGCGCCCCGACATCTTTATTCCCGTAGCCGAGGAAACAGGCCTGATCCGGCGCATCACCCGTCATGTGGTCCAGCTGGTCGCGCGCGATGCGGCGGGCATATTCGGGCGTCATCCGGATTTCCATATCGCGATCAACCTGTCGCCCGCCGATATGCACACCGCGGATACCGTCGAACTGCTGCAAGGGCTGTCGCGCGACACCGGCGCCGGCACGGGCAACCTGACGGTCGAGGTCACCGAGCGCGGGTTGACCGATCCTGAAACCGCGAGGAAGGTGGTGCTGGAACTTCGCGCCGGCGGCGTGCGTACCGCGATCGACGACTTTGGAACCGGCTATTCAAGCCTTTCGTACCTGGAGAGTTTCGAACTCGATCTGCTGAAGATCGACAGGTCCTTCGTGGTCACCATCGGCACCGAAGCCGCCACCAGTCAGGTGGTATCGCACATCATCGAAATGGCCAAGGCGTTGAAACTCGAGATGATTGCGGAGGGCGTTGAAACCGAGGCGCAGGCGCAATTCCTGCGCGATCACGGCGTGCAGTATGCTCAGGGCTGGCTTTTCGGCAAGCCGATGCCTTTCGCGGAGCTTATCGACAGGCTGGAGAATCCCGACCCGGTGGAACGCCTGCATGCGCGTTTTCTGGAACAGCGAATGCGGGTATAAGCTTGCTTATCTCACGTAGTCCACCGGCCCACGGAATTTTTCCGGAATGGATGCGCTCCAATCCTCACGTTCTGGAGATATATTCCGCCGCAGAAATGAAATTCGACTCGTGCAAACTCGCATTACCTGTGCTTATGGTTTTGTTGTCGTTGACGGCCTGCGTAAGCGGCCCCGGCGTCCAGTCGCTGTACGACCCTGAAGCGGACTTTGGGCGATTCACGACTTATAATTTCGCGCCGGAGGCCAAGGCGGGCGGCGCCGACGAGAAGTACACCAGCCTGCTCACCAAACAGCTTAAATATTCCATTTCCAGGGAAATGGAAAGTCGCGGTTACCGGCTCTCTGAAAAACCGGGAATGCTGGTGAACTTCAAGGTTGAGACCAAGGAAAAGCTTGATGTGCGCGACGCGCATGTCATGCGTCCCGATCCTTTTTTTTATCCTTATCCCTATTATTATGCTTACCGTTTCGGCTTCTATGATCCCTGGCCCTATTACACCTATGAAACCCGGGTTGTTCAATATACCGAGGGCACTCTGAACATCGATCTGATCGACGCCGCGAAGAAGCAACTCATCTGGGAAGGCGTCGCGGTCGGGCGGGTGCACGAGAACGAGAAGGAAGACATGCCCGAACAGGTCAGCAAGGCTGTGGCGGCGGTTTTCGCCAAGTACCCCTTCATCGCCGGTCAATCCGCTCCGGTGACGCCGGAAAAGAAAAATTGAATGCAACGAGGCGTTTTTGGCCCAATGCGGACTAGGCGGGCTCCATCCGCTTACTTGAATATGACTTAGGACACCCCGTGTTTGTCTGGATATTTGGGACCATGTTTGGCGCCCATAATCAAAAGCCATAAACAGATTCCGATTTCCCCGATTCGGGACGGCAAATCGATCAGGGCGGGGATGCCGCTTTCATGATAGCCGGGCAGCAGGGAATACCCGAAGAAGTTAATCAAGTAACCGAAACATCCCGCTATCAGGAAGACGCCCAGAATTTTAGGCAGGAATCCGGATTTGAATACCAGATAACCGAAGGGAAATAACCAGAGGCCCCAGAATATCTGCGCGATAAGTATTCCATCATTAAACGAGGCGAGGGATAACATTACCTGAGACTGTAAATGTTCCGCCTGCGATACCAGATAGTCCGCGCCGCTCAACAGCGAGAGAACATTAAATTTATTAAGGCTGTTGATAAACGAGATGGGAACGCTGACCGCGACCAGGATCACCATGAGCGCCGCCATGGTTTTATCGACCGGCTTGAACAACTGGTATAAAACCAACGATAGAAAAAGGAAGAAGGTGTGGCAGATTAAACCGCTCACGATGTCCATGCGGAACAGTAATTCCGAATCCATGATATTTTGGACAGTCGCAGGGGCCGAATCCCACACGATAAGCCTGGAAGGAACATACGCCAGGCTGAAGATGCCGCTCAGGACCACGATCAGATACAGTATGCCCGCTATCCTCGCATTCTTCATATTTGAAATCATTGTTGTAGTCTCCCTTTTATAAATTGGGGTTTGCATTTCCTATACCTTTAGCCATGAATCCGTGGCAGCCACAGGCCGCAGTCCTGCTGCTCTAGAATTTCTGCAGCCAAATGTAGGTACTGAATCCGAAAGCTCCAACGCCCATGCCCGCGGTCAGTACAAAAAGCCCGGCCGCCATCGCGAACTTGCCGGACGCGCCGGCCCGGTCTTTTGTGAGCAGATATATTTCCAGAACGGCGAGTGGCAATAGTACGTGGGCGAAGGCCGCGAAGATATCGAATGAACCCGTGAAGTCATTGTTGTGGCCGACGGGGCCTTGATTGATCATCATCCACAGGAAGAATCCGACCCGCAGGAACCAGACTGCGTTTACCAGCACGAACAGGCGCAGTGCCCAGCGGCGATGCGTCTCCATCCGGCGGGCAAGCGCATAGCGCAAGGTCATGACTCCGCTAGCTATGATCAGGACGGCATTAATGATATTGCCGGCTTTGAAATACGGGCCGGAGACGCTGCCACGGCTAAGGATCAAATAGAGCCCCGCGCTGACGATTGCGAAAGCGGCAACCAGGATCAACCGTCCGTTCCAGCGATGGAATGCCGGAGCGAGAGTCCGGATTTGAGGTATAAGCTGTAGAGGCAAGCCGAAAATTACGCTGGCCGCCAGTAAAAGATGCATTCCCAGGATCAGGTTGCCCGCGATATCGCCGGCAACATAGCCGTGAGGTATCTTATCGCCTATTCCATTTTGCGCGGCGAGCTTGTTCCATGCTTCAAAATCGCCTCTGAGCGCGGCGCCGCCGTAGAAGGAAACTATGAAAGCCACAAATACCCATTGACCGGTAACGGCAACCAAAAACCAGAGGCCGGCCGCTGTTTTTAAAACGGTGTTTGCAATGGAATTCAACCTTAAGCCGCCGGCCGCTGCTCCGGTGATTACATGGCTCAAGCTATTGATGCCGCCGTTTGTCATACCGGCCTCTCTTTACCGTAGGATCGCCGGTTGTCTGCAAACAGCACGCGAATCAGCCAGTAGGCCGTGAATACGATTACCAATATGACCGGCGCGTAAAAAATTCCCGTTTCACGCACCCACTCGGGAAAAATTTTTTCCTGCCCGAGGAAGAAGGTGGTTGTGGCCATCCACATTGCAAAACACATGCGCCAGAGATGGCGTGCAAGGCGTTGGGCTCCGGCAACGCCGCCCTGTAAAATCAGGCGCAAGTCCAATGCGGCGCACAGCAAGGCCACGGTCCCGAATATGCAGTAGGGAAGGGCGGTAAAACCGTCTTTCAGTCCGGTTTCGCTATGCGCCGCTTCCATGCCGGAAAGGAAAAACCCGGCGGCAAGCGCCAGCGCCGCCAGCAGACCGCCTTTTTCGAGAAGGCCGGTTGCTCCCGGGTTGCGCCGGACGGTTAGCCACGCCGTTACAACCAGATAGAACGCCAGTATCCCGTTAAGCACGGCAAGTCTCATCGGGTGTAACAGCGCCAGACAGGTAGCGCTCGCGGATGTGAGCAACATGAAAACAAAAAATACGTTGCCGGAGGTCCGATGCCGGCCTGAGCCCTTGCGGAAAATCATCGCTGCCGCGCCGGAAAGTAATACGATGGCTCCCGCGGCGATGTGGAAAATCAAAAATGGAGAGATAGTCATGTTTTTCTCCCTGGCGTTTGATTTTTCTTACAGGGCGGCGCTGTTCATTGCAGGAGCAGCCGGCGCTTTCCTGTATCGATTCGTGAGCCCGACGCGCAGCAGCCAGTAAATCATCAACACGAGCGGCAGAAATGCCGGCACGAAAAGAATGTTCGACTCCCGGATAGACCCCGGAAATACTTTCATCTGTCCGAGGAATAAGGAGCCCGTGGCAAGAAACATCGCATAGCACGCGCGCCAGATATGGCGCGCCATGCGTTGTTTGCCGGCAATGCCGCCGCGCAGAATCAGCCTGAGGTCTCCGGCGGCGAATGCAGCCATCAACCCCGCGAAAAAATAATAAAAGCCGGGAGGGAACCCATGGATCAGGCCCGAGTCGCTGTTCGCCGCCGCCAAGCCAAGGGCTCCATTGCCGGCGGCAGTTGCCATAGCCGTCACAAACGCGACGATTTCGAAACGGCCGGTCTGGCCCTCTTTCCGGCGCAGGGTTATCCAAGCCGTTGTGACGACATACATCGCCGAGATCCCGCTCACAACCTGGTACCACTCCTGTCTCAAATATCCCAGCACCGAGGCGGCTGCGGCCATGGTCAGCATCGATATTACAAATATTTTGCCGGCCGTCTTATGAGGGCCGGAGCCCTTGCGGAAAATCATGGCCGCTGCGCCGGAGAGTATCCCGCTGACTCCTGCGGCAATATGCAGGATCAGAATAGGTGAAGCTGTCATTGTCTGCGCTCCCTATGTCTCGTCGCGGTAGCGGCGCAGCCAGACGGCGGCGGCGATAAACAAAACCGCGACGAAAATGCCGCCCCAGATTTCAGGTTGTGCGAAGAATTCGAGGCCGGGTTGAAGCCCCGTCTGCTGGTTTGGAATGATTTTCAGCAGATCGGGTCTCGGCAGACTGAATGTCCGTGGCAGCAGGTCGTGCACATGGCCGAATATCAATCGGGCCAGATGGCTGCTGCCCAGGAACCATTTCTCAAAAATCATCAAGGCTATGGGTGGCACCGCCGCCCACAGAAAAGGCGCGCGGCGCGCCCAGGCGGATGCCAGTAAAAGCCAGGCCAGGTACGGCAACATTACCGCCCACAGCAGTATGTAGCCGTAACCCAGCATAGCCCAGCCCGACAACCATCCCAAGGGATTCCAGATCCAGCCCCAGCCCGTCAGGCCAAGCGCCAGGAAGGCGATGCTGGCCATGACCAGGGCAATGAGTTGCGCCGCGGCGGTCACGGTGAGAGTGATCAATGGCGCCGCCAGCGTGGCCGTGGCCAGCTTCGACAGCACAACGGAAGTATCGGAGACAGGCAACGATTTCCAGAACAGGATACTGCGGTCGCGGCGCTCCCCGTATAAAGCATCCAGCAGATAGACCGCGATCAGGATCAGCATCACGAAATTGAGCGGCATGGCGGTGGTCATGATTGCCACTCGCACGGCCAGATAACGGTTTTCTGGCGAGACATCGGGTATCCGGAAGTGTTCCCTGACATGTTCCATGCCATCCTGATGGCTCAAGCCTTGCGTTACGCCCGCCAGCATGAAAAGGAGCGCAACGCCCGCCATCAGCAGCGGCACGATCACGAAACTGCGGTGTTCCCAGATCTCGCGTTTCAACAGCCAGTAAAAGCCTTTCATGGCCGGCCTCCTTTCAGTTTCGCCTCGAACAGATCCGCCACTCCCGGCGTGTGCAGCTCGCCGAGCCCCTGCAGTTTCTCGCGCGCCACTCCGCCGAATAACATCAGCTTTTTACCGAACACGTCCCGTTCCCGTAGCGGTAGCAGGGCCCGCGCCGTTTCGACATGCTCCGCCCGCACCATGACTTCCGCGTAGTTTTCCGCCACCTGCTCCATGGATTCGTTCAACACCAGCCTGCCGTGATTGATAAACATCAGGTGGGTGAGGATCTTCTCGATTTCTTCCACCTGGTGCGTTGTTACGAGGATGGTGCGTTGCTCGTCAAAGTAGTCGTTGAGCAGCGCTTCGTAGAAGGCCTTGCGGTACAGGATATCCAGGCCCAGGGTCGGCTCGTCCAGCACCAGCAGGCGGGCGTCGATCGCCATCGTCAGCGCCAGATGTAACTGCGTCACCATGCCCTTGGATAATTGCTTGATGCGTTTTCCCGGTCGGATCTCCGTTCGTTTCAAAAAAGTCTCCGCCTTTTCGCGATTGAAGCGCGGGTGCACGCCCGCCATGAAGTCCAGCGTGTCCGCTACGCGCAGCCAGCGCGGCAGGGTGGCGACATCGGCGATAAAGCAGACATGCTGCATCAGCTCGTGCCGGCGGCGGCGCGGGTCCAGGCCCAGGACTTCCAGCTCGCCTTCGAAGGGCGTCAGACCCAGGATGGCCTTGAGCGCGGTCGTTTTGCCGGCGCCGTTCGGGCCGATCAGCCCGACGATCTGTCCCGGTTCTATATCGAAATCCACGTTGTCCAGCGCGGCCGTTGTGCCGTAATACTTGCGCAAACCGCGTGCCTTGATAAGAGTAGTCACTTCTTGTCTCCCGTTTTCTTGCGACCCCGCTCCTTGAGCAGGGTCGGTATGTCCAGGCCCAGGCGTTCGATGCGCTCCAGAATCCGGGGCCATTCCCCGCGCAGAAACTGTTCGCGTTCGTTGGTCATCAGTTTTTTACGCGCGCCAGGCAGCACGAACATGCCCAGTCCGCGGCGCTTTTCCACCAGGCCCTCATCCACCAGCGCCTGGTAACCTTTGAGCACGGTCAGAGGATTCAGCTGATATTCCGCGGCCACCTGTCGTACCGAAGGCACCGGGTCTCCTTCCTTGAGCGAGCCGTCGAGGATCATGGCCACGATCCGGTCCCGGAGCTGCCGGTAAATGGGTTGCTGGTCGTTCCAGTTCGGATCCATGGATTTCCTGAGACAGCTCCCGCTGTGCCTTAGTGTTATACATAACTATAACACCATGATACCAAAAAGCAAGCGGCGGGTGAAAAGCCTTGCCATTTGAGGATATTGATCGATGGCGTGGGCGCGGCACATCCGCGAGATGGACAGCGCGGATGCGGTGGTTCTATACTCTTGCTCACACGAGCGCGAGGCTGGTCATGAAAACGGTTCCGGCGTTCCTTAAAGCGAACAGAGGGGCTTTGTTCTGGTTATTTTCCTAACGCTGATATTTGGAAGCAGTCCGGCTGACTGGGGTTTCACATGTCGCTCATAGAAAATTTCAAAGAAGGGTTGCGCATCAAGCGACTCACCCAGGCGAAGAATGAAAAGGAGAAAGCGGCCGCTCTTCTGGAGCTGGCTGAAACACCCTCCGAGCGCGTATACCCATACTTGCTGCAGGCGCTTTCACCCGATTTACATGTGGGCGTGTTTCGCACGATTAGCGAAGCCCTGGCCGGTTATGGTTCCAAAGAACCCTTGGTGCCCGTCATCCGGACCTGGGTAAAGCTCAAGAGTTATATTGGCGATCCCCCGATCCCATTGAAGGATATTATCCCCGTTCTCGCCAGGCTCGATTCCGACTGGAAACGCAGCCCCGAACTGCAGAAGCTCACCCCCGAAATCCTGGCGGTGGCCAAGGGTAATGTCGACGGCCGCATCTCTCATGCGATCGAATTGCTGTTGGTGTTGCGGCTTATCGATCTGGCGTCTCTGTATAAACTGGCCGATGAAGCCGGTGCTGAACGCGGCCTGGCTGTGTTCAGCGCCGTACTCAATGCCTATGTCCAGTTCGGCTACGGCAAGGCGATACCCGAGCTGGTTAAATTATTCTGGAAATTCCGTGAAAGGAAGGTTGGAAAAAATCAGGCTTTCGGGGCAAGCCTGAATTTTGTCTTGCAGGCAATAGCCAAGCTTGCCAAAACCGAAAACGCCTCCGTCATCCTGGCCCGGGATATCGAAGGAGCGCTGTTCGAGGAAGAAGCCGCAATGGCCGTGCTCGAAGCTTTCGGCCTGAGGCGCAAGGCTCACGATTTGATGCTGGCGGTGCACAAGGAGTTTAAAGAACCGTCGGCATGGCCGGCCGAAGGATGGGTGGCCGAGACGATAAAGAGCATCGGGGCCAATCCGGTGGAAACCATACTGGAGGCACAGAAGCTGATCGGCAGGACCCCGCATATTTCCAGCGATGCCCGCGAGCGGGTACTCAGCGGCATCGGGTTCCTGCTGCAGGGGATTCTTAAATATACCTCCGGCGAAGCCAGGCTCGCCGCCATCAAGGCGTTTATCAGCGCCTGCCCCATTAGCGCTAAACTCGTCGAAGACGCGCGCAGGCCGGGAGCCGAAAGCAGCCAGGTGGCGCAATTAGTCAGTCGGGGCAAGTTGCTCTATACAGTCCTGCGCTCCCAGGTTTTGGGAGCGGATCACCAGGCCGCTTCCTATTGCCTCCTGGAGCTTGTACGGCTGAAAGATTTGCTGAATGCCCCCCCGTTCAATTGCTGGGACGCTCAGGTCAACGCCGCGGTGGAAAAATACAAGGCGTCCCTGTAATCAAGCCGCCCAGTCCGGCGCTTTTCCCGGGAATTCCATTCTCCTGGTGACGCGGAGAACGTCGAGGATCAATTCCTGTATAAGTTTCAATTTTTGAGTTGAAAAAATCCGGGCTATTTTTTTAGTGTCGAAGTTGGTTTTATTTTTGACTGGCCGTGGCGGGCCTTTTTGATTTCTTATTTGTATCTCCTGTGATTTTGTTCCTACACGAGAGTTCTTTTTTCTTGATCTTGAGGCACTGGTGGATTTCGGGATTGTACCGCCGGCCGGCCGCGACAATGGACAACACGAAACACGTGGCCATATACTTGGCTCGTCGAACAGAGAGCAGGAGCGGAAATGAAAAGCATGCTGGCGTTTTTTAAGGAGAACAGGGGCTTTGTTCTGTTTATTTTCCTGATGCTGATATTCAGAAGCAGTTGCGCCGACTGGAACGTGGTGCCAACCGGATCGATGAAGCCCACTATCCTGGAAGGCGACCGCATCTGGGTAAACAAGATGGCTTACGACCTGCGCTTTCCTTTCACCCTGATCTCGCTTTACAGGATTGCAGACCCCGAGCGCGGCGATATTGTCGTGTTCGATTCGGATGCCGCGGACGAGCGTCTGGTCAAGCGGGTGATCGGGGTGCCGGGCGATATCGTGGAGCTGAAAAACAACCGGCTGTATATCAACGGTGAGTCGGCACGCTATTCCGGAATACAGGAGGTGGACGGCGCTCTGCAGGCACAGGAGCAAATCTCGGGCTTCAGCCACCGGATGCAGGTTTACGGTTCCTCCGGAAGGGCGGCGAATTTCGGGCCCGTCACCGTCCCGGCCGGGCACTACCTGGTGCTGGGCGACAACCGCGATAACAGCGCGGACTCGCGGTTTATCGGTTTCGTCCCGCGCCGCGAAATCGTCGGCCGCTCGGGAGGCGTCGTGATATCGCTCAACTACGACAATTACTACCTGCCCAGAACCGACCGCTTCCTTCAAGAATTCTGAAAAATTCTCTCGCCAGGCCGCAAAGTCTCCAAGCATAAAGATTTTTCGGGTCTATTTTTTAAGGCTTAAAGTTTTTCGTTTAGGCTTATTCTGAGTTTTTTTCACGGCTGGGGATTTCTGGTGTCCTGGGGTTATTTTATTCACATCCCCTTTAGCCTTCGCGTCTTTGCGCCTTGGCGAGAGATCTTTTTTCTTGATTCTGAAGCACTGGTGGATTTTGGGGTTGCTCTTAAAATCCTCCGGCAGGGTCTGCTTGCTGATATCCGTAATCTCGAATCCATCCAGGGATTCCCGCTCCAGCTTGAATTTGCGCAGGTTGGTGGAGAAGATCAGCACTCCGCCGCTGTCGAGCAGCGCCGCAGTGTCCTTTATCAGTTGTACGTGATCGCGTTGGATATCCAGCGTGTCTTCCATGCGCTTGGAGCGCGAGAAGGTCGGCGGGTCGAGAAAGATCAGGCCGTAGCGAGCCTTATGTGGACGTTTTAGCCATTCCAGAACGTCGGCTTGTATCAGTTCATACTGTTTCCATTTCAGCCCGTTCAATTCGAGGTTGCGCTGCGCCCAGTCCAGATAAGTCCTGGACATATCGACCGTGGTGGTGCTGAGGGCCCCGCCGAGGGCGGCGTGGACCGTGGCCGTGCCGGTATAGCCGAACAGATTAAGGAAATGTTTATCTTCGGCCAGTTCTCCGATCAATGCGCGCGTGCTGCGGTGGTCCAGGAACAGGCCGGTGTCCAGATAGTCGCTGAAATTGACCAGGAAGCGCGCCGGACCTTCCCGCACTTCGTGAAAAATTCCGGTATCCGCCTGCTTTTCATACTGGGCGCCGTCCTTCTGTTGACGACGCTGCTTGCGAAACAGCTGCTGCGGCGGGATTTCGAGCAGCCGCGGAATCGCGTCCAGCGCTTCACGCCAGCGCGTCTGCGCCTTGGCTTCATCAATAGTATCCGGAGCCTGATATTCCTGCGCGTGCACAAAGCGTTGTATGTTTTCCTTCTGGCCGCTTTCGTATACGTCAACCGCAAGGTTGTAATCGGGCAGATCCGCATCGTACAGCCGGTAACAGGTGATACCTTGTCTGCGCGCCCAGCGTCCCAGATGTTTAAGATTTTTATGCAGGCGATTCTCGAACATTTCCATGCCGGGGCTGCGTTCCATCGGTTTAGGAACATAAGGATGCAGTATCTGCGATTCATGGATATCGAAATGCAACAGCCGGCATTCGAGTGCGCCATTCCACAGGGTGTGGTAGCGCCGTGCCCGTATTTTCATGTGTTTGGCAAGATCCGGATTGCCGGTAAACACCGCGGCCTGCCAGCTCTTGAAGCAGCGCAGCAGTTGCTTGCCGAGTTCGGCGTAGAGCGCGGGCAGTTCCGAGCTCGTGCCCAGGCGTTCGCCATACGGCGGATTGACGATGATCAATCCGCTCTGCGCGGGTTCGGGCTCGCATGCCGCGAGCTCGCGTTTATCAACGCGAATGTATTTTTCCAGACCCGCATTGCGTATATTGGCGCGGGCTGTCCCTATGATCTGACTGTCCTGGTCGTAACCGCGAATAAGCGGCAATTTTTCCAGGCCCGCCGCGCGGCGAGCCCGCGCTTCATCGAGCAAGCGTTCCCATGGCTGGGCGGCATGCCCGCGCCATTTGAGAAAGCCGAAAGTTTTTCGCGTCAGACCGGGAGCGATGTCGGCGGCCATCAACGCGGCCTCGACCGGCAATGTGCCGGAGCCGCACATCAGGTCGACCAGCGTGCCGCCATCCTTTGCGATCCGCAGCCAATCGGCGCGCAGCAGAATGGCGGCGGCCAGGTTTTCCTTTAGCGGGGCTTCGCCCGCTTCGGTACGGTAGCCGCGGCGATGCAGGGATTCGCCGGAGAGATCGAGACTGAGCACCGCGCGCTCGTTGTGTATGTAAACGTTGATTCGCACACCGGGATTTTCCGTATCAACCGAAGGCCGAACGCCGTGGCGCTCACGCAGCCGGTCGACGATAGCGTCTTTGACCTTGAGTGCGGCGTAATGTGAATGCGTGATCACGGAGCCGCTGGCGCTGCAATCGACCGCCAGTGTGCCCTCCGCCGCGAGGTGCTCGTCCCAGTCAATGCTGGCCGAGCCCGCGTACAGGTCGTCCGCGCCTGCGATCGTAAATTCCTTCAAGGGCAACAGAATGCGGCTGGCCAGGCGCGACCACAGGCAGGCGCGGTACGCGGTTTCGAGAGAACCCGTGAAGGCGACGCCGGCGCGGGTCTCGCGGGTATCGCCCGCACCCAGGCTTTGCAGCTCCTGTAACAGCAGTGTTTCAAGGCCCTTGGGGCAGGTGGCGAAGAAGGATGAATTCGACGACATATTTTGCAAGTCTACCTGATTCATCAGGGTCACAGATTTTAGTTTTGAACGAAGCCAGGAGACTGAATTCAGAAGTTAAGAAGACTGAAGAATAGCGCTTTTTCCGTTCCGCAGGCTGCTGACTCCTGAATTCTTGATTGGTTAACGTTGTTAGATTTTTACTAATAACCGGTCGAGCCATGCCGCCGGAAGTATACGTTTCAGCCAGGCGAAGAGATGCGAAGGGAAGGTTACCGGATAGCGCGCGCGCGGCTTGCTGCTTTCCAGCGCATGAATCACTTTTTTCAGTACAGCTTGCGGCGGCAGGGTGAAGGGTTGTACCGGGCCTTCGGTCTGGAACCGCTGTTCCATGCGCGCGTAGGTTTCGCGGTGAATGCTGGCGGAGGCGTTGATATGTTTTTTGAATTTCTCATAGGCGTTGGGGCGGAAGCGGCTTTCGATGGGACCCGGTTCCACCAGCGACACGAAAATATTCGAACCCCACAGCTCAAGACGCAGCGTATCACTCCAGCCTTCCACCGCGAATTTGCTGGCATTGTAAGCTCCACGATATTTCAGCGCGATAAAACCCAGGATCGAACTGTTCTGAATGATGCGCCCCTCACCCTGGCGACGCATCACCGGCAGTACCAGGTTGGTGAGTTCCATCCAGCCGAAGAGGTTGGTTTCGAACTGCTCGCGCACCGCCTGCCGCGACAGATCCTCCACCGCGCCCGGCTGGCCGTAGCCGCCGTTGTTGAACAGGCCGTACAACCTGCCGCCGGTTCGGTCGAGCACGGTCTCAATCGCGGCGCGGATCGATGCGGAATCGGTCAGGTCCAGGGGCAGGCTTTCCAGGCCGAGGGACCCGAGACGCGCCACGTCCGCGGGCTTGCGGGCGGTCGCGAAGACACGATAGCCGCGCTGCTGCAGGCCGACCGCCACTGCATGACCGATCCCCGAGGAGCACCCGGTGATCAGTATTGCCCGTTTTTGCGTTTCCGAAATCATGAACCTGTCTCAAAATTACTGCGCTTTCGGTACGTTGACTAAAGGCTCCGCAATGCCGTTTATGTTCAAACTGTTTTACGCCGCGCTCTGCCCGGCGCATCTCATTTCGCCTGTCTTACCGCGTACAACGCACGCGGGTGAGATGGATTCACATAAACCCCGCAATGCGGGCGCATTATAGCGTCTAAAAACATTGTATATGTGCAGAGTTCGACAGCTTTGACGCTTTTTTGACAATCGATCCCCGTAATACACTGAGCAAAAAGCGGAAAACCCATGTTTTCCAGGGTGTGGGGCGCAACCTGACGACTGGCATGAAAATGGCTATAGACGGTCTATCCTGTTAAGTTGTGGTTCCGTGGAACCGGCCGGGTAATGGCTGACCCGGCCGGACAACGCAGGGGAATGGAGGGAAGATGAAAATCGATAAGCTGGCGGAATACCTTAACCTCAAGCATCGCCAGATGCTGATCGTTCTGGGAATCAGCTCCGTCGTGTTATCGGTTGCCACGGCCGCGTTCTTCATTAACGATTACCTGGCGCTCAAGAATCAGATCGGCAAGAGCCTGGCCACCAATGCCGCCTTGCTGGGCGCCGCCAGCGCGCCCTTGCTCGCAAGCGGGGACGGTGAGTCCATCCGGCACATGCTGACGATGGCGTCGGCGGATGAGCACATCGTGCAGGCTGTGCTCTACGACAGCGACAGCCGCGTGTTCGCGCGTTATGTCAAACCCGGGTATGAAACCCAGCAGGTTCCCGCGGAGGAACTTGCAACAGCGGAACGGGGCATTTTCTTCGAATCCGAACGCGCTTTCGCCCTGCAGCCCGTGGAATACGACAATCGTGTCCGGGGCCTGCTGTATATTGAGTACGACCTGGAAAGCCTGCGCAGCACCATGAGCCGTTACGCCGCCATAGCGGCGGCCGTATTCATGTTCGGAATCATCGTCGCCTGGGTGATGAGCAATATGTCGCAGCGGCTTCTGGTCGAGCCGATCGGCAGGCTGGCCGCGCTGGTCGAGAGGATCAGCCGCACCAAGAATTACGGCGAACGCATGCATATCAACCGCCGCGACGAGATCGGCGTGCTGATCGGCGGCTTCAACAATATGCTCGCGACCATTGAAAACCAGAACACGGAGTTGCGCCGCCACGGCGAGAAACTCGAAAGCCTGGTCGAGCTGCGCACCAAGCAGCTGCACCACCGGGCTAATTACGACACGCTGACCAAGTTGCCCAACCGGCACTTGCTGATGGAGAAACTCTCCGAGGTCATGGAGGACAGCCGCCGCAACGGACTCAAGACCGCGCTGTTGCTGATCGACATCGACCGTTTCAAGATTATCAACGATTCGCTCGGCCACCATGTGGGCGACGAGCTGCTGCAGCAGGTGGGTTTGAGGCTGTCGGCCACGCTGCGTAACATCGACTGTCTGGCGCGTCTCGGCGGCGATGAATTCGTGATCCTGCTGGGCAATATCAGCGGCCCGGAGGACGCTGAGCTGCTGGCCCGCAAGATCATGGTCGAATTCTCCCATCCCTTCGAACTGAAGAACCATCATCTCCATGTCACGGCCAGCGTCGGCATCAGCCTGCATCCCGACAACGCGGAGGACGCGGCCGGGTTGCTCAAGCGCGCCGACATCAGCATGTACCGCAGCAAGTCCAATGGCATGAATTCCTACCTGTTCTACGATCCTTCCATCGACCGCAGCGAACAGCGACTGATGCTGGAAAGCCGGCTCCGCAACGCCATTGCCAACAACGAACTGTACATGGTCTACCAGCCGCAGATACGCCTTTCCGACAACAAAGTGTGCGGTTTCGAGGCGCTGATGCGCTGGAATAACCCGGACATCGGCGAAATCTATCCGGCGGAGTTCGTACCCATCGCCGTGGAAATGGGCATCATCAACCAGCTCAGCAAATGGGCGTTGACGACGGTGTGCCGCCAGTACGCGGAATGGTTGGCCGGCGACGTGCATCCGCAGAAGGTGGCGGTCAACATTTCGGCCACCGACCTCTTGATGGTGGATTTCATCCAGCACGTGGAGAAATGCATACTCGAATACAAGATTGGCGCGGGCTGCCTGCAGCTCGAAATTACCGAGGACGTATTCCTGGATCGGGCCGAACAAATCATCGAAACCCTGCAGAAACTGAAGGATCTGGGCGTGGCGATCGCGATCGACGATTTCGGTACGGGCTATTCCTCACTCAGCTATCTGCAGGATTTTCCGATCGATCTGCTCAAACTCGACGGCTCCTTCATACGTAAGATATCCAGCTCGGAGAAAAGCCGGGGTATCGTCGCTTCGGCGATCTCGCTCGCTCACGGCCTCGGCCTGCAGATCGTCGCCGAATGCGTCGATACCGATCTGCAGCGGAAATTCCTGGTGGCCCAAGGTTGCGATATCGTGCAGGGTTTCTATTTCAGCGAACCGGTGCCCGCCGATGAACTGCCGCAATACCTGCAGATGGTGAATCTCGATACTTACAAATCCGCTTCCTGATTCCTTTCGTCTGTTTGCGTATTTATCCCGATACAGGAAATATATCGGCGCAATGCGAACAATCAATTTTGCATTCCTGTCCAACACGCCAATAATCCGCACATGACGCTCAAGCGATACCGCGACAAGGAGACATATATGGCGCAACAGAAAGTTCAAACCATGGACAGGCAGGTTCAGACCATCGATATCGGCATCGACGCCAATACGCGCAAGGCGATAATCGAAAAGCTGGGCCGGTTACTGGCGGACAGTTATACCCTCTATCTCAAGACCCATAATTTCCACTGGAATGTCACGGGTCCCATGTTCCGCGATCTCCATCTGCTGTTCGAAGAGCAGTACACCGAACTCGCTACGGCCGTGGATGTCATTGCCGAGCGCATCCGTACACTGGGGGCGCCGTCCCCGGGCACCTACCGGGAATTCCAGAAACTGACCCGGATCAAGGAGCCTGAAGGCGTGCCGCCCGCCGTTGAAATGATCGCCGAGTTGACGGCGGACCATGAGACCATTTCCAGGGCGATACGCGATGCACTGCCGGTTGTACAGGAAGCCGACGATGATTCGACTGACAGCCTGCTTGCAGACCGGCTGGCGGTGCATGAAAAAACCGCCTGGATGCTGCGCAGTCTTCTGGAATAAGCGAACACTGCCGCGGCTTTAATAATTCTTTTCTCGCAAGACGCAAAGCTGGGAATGCCGGTATTCGCCACAAGGAAATCCGGAAGCAGTTTTATGGCGCGGATTTTCCGATGGCAACCCGGGTGCGGGTGGACGCTGTATTTGCCCTCGTTCACGAGCGAGGTCGAGTTGATCGCGGAGTTTCCGTGGTAGTGCCCCGTGAAAGAAAGGCGCGATGTCACTGGAGAATAAGCAATGGATAAGCCGATAAACAGCGAAAAAACGCCCAAGCAGGTGCGTACCGTTTTACGCAGCGCCGGCGGTCATTGGGTGGGCGATGGTTTTCCGGTGCGCACTCTCTTCTTTTATTCCGAGTTAGGACGTGAATTGAGCCCATTCCTGATGCTCGATTACGCGGGTCCGCGTGAGTTTCCGCCGACACAACAGCGTCTTGGGGTGGGCGAGCATCCGCATCGCGGTTTCGAGACTGTGACCATCGTCTATCACGGCGAGGTCGAGCACCGCGATTCCTCGGGCGGCGGCGGCCGGATCGGCCCCGGCGATGTGCAGTGGATGACCGCCGCCTCGGGCCTGGTGCACGAGGAGTTCCACGGCCGCCAGTTTGCCGGCAAGGGCGGTCTGTTCGAGATGGTGCAGTTGTGGGTGAATCTGCCAGCGAAGGATAAGATGTCGCCGCCGCGCTATCAGGCTATTGTGAACGACCGTATACCGAAAGTCGGTTTGTCCGGCGGCGGCAGCTTGAGAGTGATCGCGGGCGAGTTTGCCGAAGCCAGAGGGCCCGCCGACACCTTTACTCCGATCAATGTCTGGGATTTGCGTCTGGCCGCTAAGGTGCCCGTCGATCTGGGCGTCCCCTCCGGTCATACCACCCTGCTGGTGGCGCTGCGCGGCAGTATCCGCATCAACGGCTCGGAATCCATCGGGCCGGCCGAGGTTGCGCTGTTCGAGCGGGAAGGTAACGAGCTGCGGCTCGACAGCACGGAGGGAGCCACCGCGCTGCTGTTGAGCGGCGAGCCCATTAACGAACCCATCGCGGGTATGGGGCCCTTTGTCATGAACACGCAGCAGGAAATCCAACAGGCTGTCGCCGATTACCAGAGCGGCCGGATGGGTCATCTGTCTTAGACGCGACTTGCCTGCGGTTTTTATTTCTTTCTCGCCAAGCTGTCAAAAAAAAGAATATATTTCTCTCACGGAGGCACGGAGAGCGCGGGGGATAACAAATGAGTTTAGTTAAAGTTGCTACTGGAAAGGTGGAAGTCGAGCTTGTAAGGATCCATGCGGAACTGGATTCGCAAGTCGAAGAGATGTATAGGGCGAATGCTTCTAAAGGAAAGCTTAAATCCGGTGAGACTATGCAAAAAACTCTGGATATATGTGACACGGCCTTTCAAAGACTTCGGAATTTATTAAATGCTCATTTTTCATGGATATTTAATGAGTCGGTGATTGTTACCCAAACAGATGTTGACCTGCTTAAAGAGATCGCGCGCACTAAATTTAAAGAAATTTATGAAAAGGCTGCCCAGATCCTTAGAAGGTCTGCAGAACTAAGCGGAAAACCAGATATTTATGGATTCTGCCTTCCAAAACTCACCGCTTCCATGAAAAATTCTGAGGATCAAATGATTTTGTTTATTGATGGCGAGGCCTTAGTAAAAAGAAATAGAGGTGCCAGAAGGTTTTTTAATATCGCTTTTGGCTGGATATCAAAGCTTTTTAAATATTCATAAAGAAGGGTTTTTGCCTCTGTGTTCTCCGCGCCTCCGTGAGAGAAATCTCTTGATTTTTATTCATAAACCCTGCGTTCTCTGCGAGAGGAATTTTTCTTGAACCGTTATCTGTTTTTATTGCGCCATGCCGAGGCCGGGCCGGAGGGGGCCGGCGCGGATATTGAGCGCACCCTGACCGAACGCGGTTTGAAATCGATTGATTTTATCGGTGATGGTCTGCGCTCCAGGGGCGAGCGCGTGCAGAGAATATACAGCTCCACGGCGCGGCGCGCCATGCAGACCGCCCGCGCCATCTCTCCTTTTATCGGATATGCGGAGCGGGACATTGTGCAGCGTCCGGAGTTGTATCTGGCCAGTCCGGGCGATTTGCTGGCGTTCCTGTACGAACTCCCTGTGGAATGTGAAAGCCTGTTGCTGGTCGGACATAATCCCGGATTGCAGGGCCTGTTGAGGTTTCTGGCGACACCCGAAAGCCTGCCGCAGGACAGTTCGATGGCTACAGCGACTATAGCCAGGCTGGAAATACCGGAGCGATGGGATACTTTACAGCCGCAATGCGCACGGCTTGTTTACTTGCTAAAACCTTAAGATAAAAAGCACGCTGTGTTGCCAGGGCTTGATAGAGTTTCTTTCACGCAAAGGCGCAAATCAGAGAAAATTATCCAGCATTGATTTCCCAGGAATCGTTTTCTTTGCGCGTTACTCGGGCTATCCATGCCCGGTCTCCTCGAACCGGGATACTTGGCAACTTTACTTCAGTTTCATCCCAAGACCCCTTCGGGTCTGCTCTTCAGCAGTTCAAAATCGCTCCAGGCGATTTTGTGGCGATACAAGAAATATAAAAGCCTTGGCAACGTTGCGTTCTTATCTTTTAAACAATAAGGAATAGTCCACTGCCCGCACATGCTTGGTCAGGCTGCCGAGGGATATGTAGTCGATTCCGGTGGCGGCGACGGAGCGGATATTTTCCAGCGTGATATTGCCCGAGGCTTCGAGGGGAACAGCGCGTCCGGCAATCCGCGCCGCCTGCTGCAGATCGTCGATATTGAAATTGTCGAGCAGGATACGGTCGGGCTTGAGCGCCAGCGCTTCGCGCAGCTGCTCCAGGTTCTCGACCTCCACCTCCAGCAGCTTGTCCGCGTGCAGGGCGCGCGCCCGTTCCACGGCCGGGGTCAATCCGCCCGCGGCGGCGATATGGTTTTCCTTGATCAGCATGGCGTCGAACAGGCCCTGCCGGTGATTCTCACAGCCGCCGCAGCGCACGGCGTATTTTTGCGCGGCCCGCAGGCCGGGCAGGGTCTTGCGGGTGTCCAGCAGTTTTACGGGAAGTCCGCTTACGGCATCCGCGTAGCGTCGCGCGTGCGTCGCGGTGCCGCTTAAGACCTGCAGGAAATTCAGCGCGGTACGTTCCGCGGTGACGATGCCGCGCGCGGGACCGTGGATTTCACAGACAACCATACCGGCATGCAGTCGGGCGCCGTCCTCTGCGTGCCAGGCCAGACGGATGGCGCGATCCACCTGGCCGAATGCAGCTTCGACCCAGGGGCGGCCGCACAGCACGGCCTCTTCACGGCACAGAATTTTGGCCGTGGCGTTAAGCACACCGGGTATGAGTTCTGCCGTAAGATCGCCCGTGCCGATATCCTCGTGCAGCGCGCGCTGCACTTCCATGGCAATTTCATCAACGGGGGAACGAATAGTCATCAAAAATGGTTGCTAGATGTTTTACCTGAATCGATTTCGGGTCATTACCCGAGCCGTTTTAACATAAAAGTGAAAATAATCACAATTCCCGCACGAGTACTGCCCAAAGCTTGGGTTTTTGCCATAGTCTTAATCAGCGGCCGGCCTGCGGGAACCGACTCGACTATAATCCATTTCTTCAGTCGCGAGTATAAGGCTCTCAAGGATATCCTGTTTAACCCGGCTCTCCGGGTGGAGGGAACGAGAATGACTCAGGATAGGAGGCATAGTCCGGTGTCCGCGCCGCAATCTTTGCGCATCCTGCACGTGGAGGACGATATGATCGACACGCGCATGGTGCGGAAAATATTGAGCGCCATCCCGGTCTATAGCGTCGACTGCGATCATGCGCCCTCGATCAACACCGCGCTCGCTTCGCTCAAACACCAGGATTATGACATTATCCTGCTCGACATGCGCCTGCCGGACGGCTTCGGCCTTGAGCTGATCAAGGCTGTCAAGGAGATCGCGCCGGAAAAACCCATCGTGATTCTGTCCGGTGTCGATGACATGGACCTTACCTTGAAAGCCGTGCAATACGGGGCGCAGGAATACCTGGTCAAGGACGAACTCAACAGCAATATCCTGATGCGGTCGATCCGCTACGCGATAGACCACAAGCAGCGCGAACTCGAACTCGCCTATTTGTCGGAGCACGACGAGCTGACGCGCATTCCGAACCGGCATGCCTTGAAGACCCGCCTGCGGCGCGCCGCCGTGCGCTGCCGCCAGCACAACACCATGGCGGCGCTGATGTTCATTGACCTCGATTATTTCAAGATCGTCAACGACACCTTCGGCCACTCGACGGGTGATCTGCTGCTGCAGCAGGTGGCCAAGCGCCTGCACCAGTGCGTGCGTCATGACGATACCGTGGCCCGGATGGGCGGCGACGAGTTTGCCGTGCTGCTGGAAGGTATCCGCGGGAAGGAGGTCGTGACCGCGATCGCGCGCAAGATTCTGAAGAGCCTGGCGGAGGCCTTTTTGCTGAATTCCAACGAGGTCTATATCACTGCCAGCATCGGAATCTATTTATATGACGGCCTGGAGGCGGTGGATCTGGAAAACATCATCCGGTACTCGGACAAGGCCATGTACGGCGTAAAAACCGGCGGCCGTAACGGGTTTAAATACTTCGGAGACTGATGTCGAGGGATAGGTATTAAGACCTAAAGGATTCATTTAAACAGCCGCTAGCCAGTTCCAGGAGGAATGGCCCGGCTTGGATGCAGGTCTTGCTATGGTTGCAATGGAAGTTAACGACAGGATGGAACAGATAACCGCCGAGCGGCAGTTGCGTGTGCTGCATATCGAGGACGATTTGCTCGATATGCGGTATATCAATACGGTTCTTAAAAGAAACCCTGTCTACCGGATTGATTACACCCATGTGCCGACTATCAAGGAAGCCCTGGATGTATTGGGTAAACAGGAGTGCGACCTCGTATTTCTGGATCTGAGCCTGCCCGACGGCTATGGCCTCAGCCTGGTAAAGATTGTTAATTCCGTGGTGCCGGACAAGCCCGTCATCATCCTGTCGGGCAATGAGGATACTGAGCTGATGCTGAAGGCCATTGAGTACGGCGCCCAGGAGTATCTTGCCAAGGACCAGTTGAATTCCAGCGCGGTGCTGCGCGCCATCCGTTATGCGATCGACCGCAAGCGCATGGAAGCGCGCCTGACCCATCTGTCAAACCATGATGCATTGACGGGGCTTGCCAATCGCACCCTGTGCAAGGATCGGCTGGAGCACGCGCTGGCGCGCGCGCGCCGGCAGAATACCGCGGTCGCCTTGCTGTTCGTCGATTTGGATCATTTCAAATCCATCAACGATACCTTCGGCCATGAGATGGGCGACGCGGTGCTGAAACAGGCGGCCGTACGTCTGCAGAATTGCGTACGCGAAGACGATACGGTAGCGCGCCTGGGGGGCGATGAGTTCATCGTCATACTGGAAAGCCTGCAAAGCGATGAGGTAGTTTCCTATATCGCGGAGAAAATAATCGAAGAACTGTCGAAAGTGTTCGTGGTGGGTGAATATGAAATGCATGTCACCGCCAGTGTCGGTATTTCCGTACAGCAGGGCCAGGGACTGCAGAACGTGGATGCCGCGCAGCTGATGAAATACTCCGATATCGCGATGTACCAGGTGAAGGCCGAGGGGCGGAATGATTTCAAATATTTTACGGACGCCATGCGCAATGCCTCGAAGCGCCGTATTTTCCTGGAGAAGGGCTTGAAGGACGCCTTGCAGAACCAGGAGTTCGTACTGGCCTACCAGCCGCAGATCGACCAGGGAGGCAACAGCCTGATCGGGGGCGAGGCCCTGTTGCGCTGGCAGCATCCTCAACTCGACCTCTTGATGCCGAATTCCTTCCTGCCCATTCTGTTGGAGTCCAACCAGATTTTCGCCGTCAATGAATGGATCCTGCATACCGCGTGCATGCAATGGCGGCGCTGGCTTGATGCGGGCCTGGTGCCGCCCGGGTCCTCCGTGTCGGTGAACCTCGACGCCCGCCAGTTCGGCCAGAAGAACCTGATCGAATGGGTGGAAAGGGCGCTTGCCGAGAGCGGGCTCAAGGGCGAGCAGCTGGACCTCGAAATCACCGAGAACCTGCTGATGAAGAATACTGACAAAAATATCCAGATTCTGAACGATCTGAAAAAACTCGGCGTCACCCTCTCGCTGGACGATTTCGGAACCGGCTTCAGCTCCCTGGGTTACCTCAAATATCTTCCGGTCGATCGTCTTAAAATAGACCGCATCTTCATCAAGAACCTTCTGGCCGACGCTTCGGATCGCGCGATCGTCGCCTCGATGATAACTCTGGCCGACAAGCTCGAGATCGAGGTGCTGGCCGAGGGGGTGGACAGCCGGGAGCAGATCGATTGGCTGATCCAGCACGGTTGCCATTTGTTTCAGGGTTTTTATTACGCCAAGCCCCTGTTCCCCCCGGAGTTTGCAAAACACGGGTTTCTGTAAAGCCGGCGCCCGCCGGAATCCCGCCCGCTTCCTCTGTTGCGGACATGTATAATCGGCTGTAACAAAACTGTCATAAGGGATTTATACAATCCACGCTGCCCTTCAGGCTTTGCATAAAACAGGATGCGTGGAGCAGCGGTTGATGTGATGAGTACAAAACGCATATTGATCGTGGAAGATGAGGCGGCCATTCGTGAGATGGTCGGTTTTGTAATGCGTCGCGCGGGCTATGAGCTGTCCGAGGCGGCGACGGGGCGCGAAGCGCAGCAACAGATCGGACGGCAACTGCCCGATATTATTCTAATGGACTGGATGCTGCCCGATGTCAGCGGGGTCGAACTGGTCCGCCGTTTCAAGCGCGACGAGCTGACCGGCGGCATACCGATCATCATGCTGACCGCTCGCAGCGAAGAGGATGACAAGGTGCAGGGGCTCGATGCCGGCGCCGACGATTACATGACCAAGCCCTTTTCCTCCAAGGAACTCGTGGCGCGCATACGCGCCGTGCTGCGGCGGGGCGAAGACGGGCAGCAGGAACAGGTCATGCAGGTGGGCGCACTGCATCTGGACAGCGCTTCGCACCGGGTGCTGGCGGGCGACCGCGAAATTCCCATGGGTCCCACCGAGTTCCGCCTGTTACAATTCTTCATGAGTCACCAGGATCGTGTATTTAGCCGCGCGCAACTGCTCGATCATATCTGGGGCCGCAACGCCTATGTCGAGGATCGTACCGTCGACGTGCACGTACTGCGCCTGCGCAAACTGCTGAAGCCGTATAATCTCGATAACCTGATCCAGACCGTCAGAGGATCGGGTTACCGGTTCTCGGCTCGATAATCCAATCGAAGGAAGTTATGTCGAATCCCTGGAAGGCCGAATTACAGCGTCTACTTCTTGTTCTCGCGGGGGCCGCGCTGGCGGGATGGGCGACCGGCTACTGGTGGCGGAGCTTTCTTGCCTTCAGCTGGGCTTATCTGTTCTGGCACCTGTTCCAATTACTGCAGCTCGAGAAATGGCTGCGCACCGGCGCGCCGCTGAATCTCGCTCCCGACATGTCGGGAGCGTGGGATCTGCTCGTCCGGTATGTGTATGGCATACAAAGGCGTCACCAGAAGCGCAAGCAGCGCATGGAAGGGTTGTTGACCCGCTTCGAGCAGCTGGCAACGGCGCTGCCCGACGGCACTGTGATACTGCGCGCAAATGATGAAATCGAGTGGTCGAACAAGGTTGCGGAAGAATTGCTGGGCATACGCTTTTTGAGCGATATCGGGCAGCGCATCGATAATCTGATTCGTAACCCGGAATTTCACACCTATTTGCGTTCCGGCCAATATGAGGAACCGTTGAACATTACTTCGCCCGTCAGCGACAGGATCGAGCTTAGTATCCGTATCATTCCCTTCGGCGAAGGCCAGAGAATATTGAGCGCGCGGGATATCAGCAGTTTCACGCGGGTGCAGGCGATGCGGCGCGATTTCGTGGCCAATGTGTCACACGAACTGCGTACCCCGCTGACGGTGATGTCGGGCTATCTGGAGTCCATGCTCGATGACGCGAATCTCGGCGAGGAATACCGCCTGGCGCTCGGCTCCATACAGCAGCAGTCGCGCCGCATGCAGCACATCGTCGAGGATCTGTTGCACCTGTCGCGCCTGGAAAGCAATCTCGGCGCACTGGAGGAAACCGAGGTGCCGGTATCGAAACTCTTGACCACGCTGGCGCATGAAATCTCGCATCTGGCGGCGGAGTCGGGCCATAGCGTCGAGCTGCGGCTGGATCATGAGCTCGCCTTGCGCGGCGTGGCCTACGAACTGAACAGTGTCTTCACGAATTTGCTGCATAATGCCCTGCGCCATACCCCGCGCGGCACCCGCGTGGAAATCCAGTGGTATTTGAACCGGGACGGCGAACCGGTGCTTCAGGTGAATGATAACGGTCCCGGTATCGCCCCTGAGCACGTGCCGCGCCTGACCGAGCGGTTTTACCGCGTCGATACCGGCCGTTCGCGGGAAGCGGGGGGCAGCGGTCTGGGGCTGGCTATCGTCAAGCATATAATGATGAGGCATGCGGGCGCGTTCGAGATCGAGAGTACGCCGGGCCAGGGTTCCCGCTTTATCTGCCGCTTTCCCGCCGGTCGGGCGGTGCTGCGAAAACGGGCCAGGGCCTGACTGAAAAGGCGATTATTCGCCTGTTGTCATAATTTATTCATAAAAGCCTCCTATGATTCGCTCCACCGCGGCTGCCGCCGCGAACCACTGATTGGAGGCTATCGTGAAACTGATTCTTGCCGCTCTGGCGGCGCTTATCGGCGGCGATCCGGCATTGGCCGCCCAGGGAAGGGATCAGATCAATATCGTGGGTTCTTCCACCGTTTATCCCTTTACTACGGTGGTCGCCGAAAGATTCGGTAAAACCACCAAATTCAAGACTCCCAAGATCGAAGCCACCGGCACGGGCGGCGGCATCAAACTGTTCTGTCAGGGCGTCGGCGTTCAGCATCCCGATATCGCAAATGCATCGCGCCGCATGAAGAGTGGCGAATTCGATATCTGCAAACAGCACGGCGTTACGGAAATTTTGGAAGTACGGATCGGTTATGACGGTATCGTGCTGTCGAATTCAAAGACGGCGGAACCTGTAGAACTGAGCCTGAAGGACATTTACCTTGCCCTGGCGAAGGAAGTGCCGGACCCGGGCGGCGGTAATACTTTTGTGCCCAACCCCTATAAAACCTGGAATCAGGTGAATCCAAAATTGTCGCGGACCGGGATTGAAGTGCTGGGACCGCCGCCGTCTTCCGGTACGCGCGATGCCTTCAACGAACTGGCGGTCGAGGGCGGCTGCTCACAGTTCGCCTGGATCAAGAACATGAAGAAGACGGATGAGAAGGGCTTTGAGAAGAAGTGTCGTACCATCCGTGAAGACGGCGCGTACATCGAAGCGACCGAGAATGACAATTTGATCGTGCAAAAACTCCTGGCCAACCCCGACGCGCTGGGCGTATTCGGTTTCAGTTTTCTTGACCAGAACCTGGACAAGGTGCAGGGCGCCTTAATAAACGGCAAGGCGCCGACCTTCGAGAATATCGCCGAGGGCAGCTATCCCATATCGCGTCCGCTGTACTTCTATGTCAAGAAGGCGCATATCGGCAGAATGCCGGGCATCCTCGAGTTCGTGCAGGAGTTTACGAGCAAGCGCGCCATGGGCGAGGAAGGCTATCTGGCGGAGAAAGGCTTGATACCACTGGCCGCAGATGAATATCAGCGCATCGTCGCCGATGTCAAGGCATTGCAGAACTTCCGGCCGGGTGCCGAGTGAGGTGCCGATAATGAATGAAAACGGGTTTCAGTATTGGAAGAGGCCGGAATAATTATGTCCACCTCTACGCTGTTGCTGCTTCTGACCGGACTTAGCCTGGTAGCCTATTATCTGGGCATCAGGCGCTCGCTGCTGGTCGCGGGCGCCGGCGGGCGGCGGGCATTGAATTCACTGCCCGTGCATTACGGCATGCTGGCCGCGTTGTGGTGCCTGCTGCCGGCGCTGGTCGTTGTGCTGCTATGGACGGCATTCCAGGAGTCTGTCATTACCCGCCTGCTTGTTGCCGCGCTACCGCCCGAGCAGGCCGTGTTGAACCCGGCCGAACTGACGCTGGTAATAAATGACATCAAGAACCTGGCTGTCGGCAATATCGTCTCCGGTTTGGAGACGCCCGCTTTGCGCGCCGCGGCCGATCATTATCTGCATCTGCGGAGCGTCAGTCGGGCCGCCCTGGTGGTGATCGCGACCGTGCTGGCGATGCTGGGGACGGCCGTGGTCTGGCGCCGCATCAGCACCCAAATGCTCGCCCGCAATCACGTGGAAAGCATCGTCAAGATCCTTCTGATCCTGAGTTCGGCTCTGGCCATCGTTACAACCGTCGGTATCGTGCTGTCGGTGCTGTTCGAATCCATACGGTTCTTCGAATTGGTGCCGCTTACGGAATTCCTGTTCGGTCTGCACTGGAGTCCGCAGGGATCCCCGGGCGCCTTTGGCGCGGTGCCGCTGTTCGCCGGCACGCTGCTGATTTCCGCTATCGCCATGCTGGTGGCGGTGCCGATCGGCTTGATGTCCGCGATCTATCTGTCTGAATACGCCGCGCGGCGAGTGCGTGCGGTCGCCAAGCCTCTGCTGGAAGTGTTGGCCGGCATTCCGACCGTCGTCTATGGAGTATTCGCCGCCCTGACACTGGCGCCGCTGGTGCGCGCCGCCGGTGCGCATCTCGGTCTTGAAGTCGCGTCCGAGAGCGCGCTTGTGGCCGGCCTGGTAATGGGTATCATGATCATACCTTTCGTTTCATCGCTGTCCGATGACTTTATTAACGCTGTGCCGCAGTCCCTGCGCGACGGTTCCTATGCGCTCGGCTCCACCAGGTCCGAGGCCATCAAGCAAGTCGTTATACCCGCGGCGCTGCCCGGGATAGTGGGCGGCATACTGCTGGCGGCCTCGCGCGCGATCGGCGAAACCATGATCGTGGTGCTGGCGGCGGGCCTTGCGGCCAATCTGACCGCGAATCCGCTGGAAGCGGTTACCACGGTAACGGTGCAAATCGTTACACTGCTGGTCGGGGACCAGGAATTCGACAGCGCCAAAACGCTGGCGGCCTTCGCGCTGGGCCTGGTGCTGTTCGTGGCGACTTTAATCTTGAATGTGATCGCCCTGCATGTAGTGCGCAAATACAGAGAACAATATGAATAGCGATATAAACGTTCAAGCCAAACGCGGTATGGCGGAACTGGTCGAACGCAGCCTGAAAAAGCGTTACCGCGCCGAGCGACTGTTCCGTCTCTATGGAATGGCTTCGGTCCTGGTTGCGATCGTGTTTCTGGCTTTCCTGTTGCTCACCATACTCAGCGCAGGCCTGCCTGCCTTCAAGAAAACCTATATCAGGCTGGATATCGCGTTCGACCCCGCAGTGCTGGAGATAACCGATATTAAAGATGAAGCGCAACGCAGGTTGGCCGATTATAACGGCCTCATCCGGCAGGCGCTGCAGTCCAGGTTCCCGGAGGTGCGGGACCGCCGCGAAAAGCGGCGGCTTTACTCCCTGATCAGCAGCGGCGCCGAATATCAGCTGGGTGATATGTTGCAGAGCCGGCACGAGCTGTTGAATACAAAGCAATCTGTATGGCTGTACGCCGATAACGACGTTGACGCGCTTTATAAAACCGACCGCGAGCGCGAATTGCCGGAAGCAGCGCGGCGCATCAACGACCTCCAGTTGACCTGGCTGGCGCGTCTGGAAGCGGAGGGCGCCGTGAAGACGGGGTTTAACTGGAACCTGCTGAACGCCGGTGATTCACGCGAACCTGAGCTCGCCGGAATACGCGGCGCGCTGGTCGGCTCGTTTTATACCTTGCTGGTGACCCTCCTGTTGTCATTTCCCATCGGGGTCGCGGCCGCGATTTATCTGGAGGAGTACGCGCCTCGCAACCGGTGGACCGACATCATCGAAGTCAATATCAACAATCTGGCGGCCGTGCCCTCGATCGTGTTCGGTTTGCTGGGGCTGGCGGTGTTTATCAATTTCTTCAGCCTGCCACGCTCGGCGCCGCTGGTCGGCGGCCTGGTGCTGACGTTGATGACACTGCCCACCATCATCATTGCCAGCCGGTCCGCGATCAAGGCGGTGCCGCCTTCGATCCGGCAGGCGGCGCTGGGTGTCGGCGCTTCGAAAATGCAGACCGTATTGCATCATGTGTTGCCGCTGGCGCTGCCCGGCATGCTCACCGGCACGATTATCGGTATGGCCCGCGCCCTAGGCGAGACCGCGCCCTTGCTTATGATCGGCATGGTCGCATTCATTGTCGACGTCCCGCGGGGATTTGCGGATCCTGCGACCGTATTGCCGGTCCAGATCTTTTTGTGGGCGGACAGCCCGGAACGTGGTTTCACGGAGCTGACATCGGCGGCCATAATTGTTTTGCTGGTATTCCTGGTCGTCATGAACCTGCTGGCCGTGATTCTGCGCCGCAAATTCGAGCGCCGCTGGTAGCCGCTATATGAGGTATCGCGTTCATGAATGCGGCCGGTATATTTTTAGCGGATTGTTCGTTAGGATTAACAAAGTCAAGGTTTAAGCATATGCGCAATCTTTCGGTCAGTGGCGAGGGCGTATTGGATACCGTGGAACGGCAACTGGAAACCCGCAACAGCGCGGCCCTGGAGCAGGAGCAGGAATTCGGCCCCACGGTCGGCAATATCACATCGCCGAACCCGCGCATGTCCGCGCGCAATGTGGATGTTTTTTATGGGACAAAGCACGCGATCATCGACGTCAGCCTTGATATAGGTTCGAACGAGGTTATCGCGATGATCGGCCCTTCCGGTTGCGGCAAGTCAACCTTTCTGCGTTGTCTCAACCGCATGAACGATACCATCGAGAGTTGCCGCGTCACCGGGAATATCACGCTTGACGGCCAGAACATCTACGACCGGAAACTCGACGTGGTGCCGCTGCGCGCGCGCATCGGCATGGTATTTCAGAAGCCGAACCCTTTTCCGAAATCCATATTCGACAACGTCGCCTATGGGCCGCGTATACATGGTCTGGCCTCGAACAGGGCGGAACTGGATGAGATTGTCATCACCAGCCTGGAACGGGCCGGACTGTGGAACGAGGTCAAGGACCGCCTGGACGCCCCCGGCACTAGTCTTTCCGGCGGACAGCAGCAGCGCCTGTGCATCGCCCGCACTATCGCCGTCGGCCCCGAAGTGATCCTGATGGACGAGCCCTGTTCGGCGCTCGATCCGATCGCCACCGCCAAAATCGAGGAACTGATCGCCGAGCTGTGCGAGAACTTCACGATTGCCATCGTCACGCACTCCATGCAGCAGGCGGCGCGCGTATCCCAGCGCACCGCGTATTTCCATCTGGGGCATTTGATCGAGGTCGGCAGGACCTCGGATGTCTTTACCAACC